>NZ_JBHVXJ010000005.1:0-398400 GCF_042881845.1 Streptomyces sp. NPDC058257 | reverse complement strand
CTGTGGCACCGCCGGTCCCCCGGCGGTGCCACAGCGCTGTACCGCCCTGCACCGTCCGCACCCGGAAGGTGCAGGCCGCCCCTTGCGAGGTGACCCGGGCCTCCTCGCCGTCCCGCACCGCGCGCAAGACGACAGCGGGCCTGCCGTCCAGGTCCGGCACGGTGATCTCGGCTCCGTCCGTGTCCGGCGTGACCAGGAGGGCGAGGTCCTTCAGCCAGTCGCCGACGCGGGGCCCTGTACGGTCTCGCCGGTCAGCAGACGGGTCCAGGTTCCTTCGATCGACTGGTCCTCGACGCTGAACTGGGCCTGGCCGACGGACTCGGACCCGAAACAACTCGTCGTACGACATCTGGGACACCGAGTACGACTACGACTACGAGGTCTTCTCCTTCCTGCGCACCTCCGACTCCTCGTCCGGGACCGTCGACATCCTGCCGATCCTCAAGTGGATCAAGAACACCAAGGGCTGGATGGCGGCGAGCCCGAAGAGCGCGGTCTCGTCGGTGTTGATACGCGGGTTCTCGTAGCCGGGCCGGGCTCCGGGACGGCGGGACCCGCCATCGAAGCGCTTCGAGCCCACTGGCCCAACTCCGAGATCTCGAACGGGTTTTCCTGCGCGAAACATTGACGTGGGCCTGTCGGCGTCCTACTTTCATCGCGTCGTACTTCGTACGTCATATATGAGACGCGATACGCGATGACTGCAGGACGGCTGCACGAAGATCGCACGACGGCTGCACGACGACTGAGAGCATCGATGAACTTTGCGCCCCACCCCATCCCCTCGCGCACGCAGTACGTGCTCGAGGCGGTCAAGCACCGCATCCTCACCGGGCAGCTGGCCCCGGGCCAGCCACTCGTCGAGACCGAACTCGCCGCCCAGTTCGCGGTCTCCAAGACGCCCGTACGGGAAGCGCTGAAGACACTCGCCGGGACCGGGCTCGTCGTCATGAGCCAGTACAAGGGCGCCACCGTACGCACGGTGGACGCGGCCATGGCGCAGGAGGTCTACGACGTACGCCTCCTGCTCGAACCGGAGGCACTGCGGCGCACCGTCCGGTCCGGCGCCCTCCTGGAGGAGGCGCGCGACGCCCTGGAGCGGGCCGACACCGCGGCGGACGCGGCCGAACGCTCGCTTGCCAACCGGGAGTTCCACCGCGCGCTCTACGTTCCGTGCGGCAATCCGCTGCTCTCCCGCATGCTCGACGACGTGCGCGACCAGGCAGCCCTTGTCTCCGCCGTCGCCTGGGCGACCCTGCCCTCCTGGGAGCGGGAGGCGGCCGAGCACCGGGAGATCCTGCGGCTCGCGCTCGCGGGGGAAGCCGACGCGGCTGCCCGCGGACTCCATGACCACATCGCCTCGTTCGTGCGGCGGGCGTTCCCGGAGGGGGAGCTTTCATGACCGGACCCGGACACAACTCCACTTTCGCCGAGCTGCGTTCGGCCCTCGCCGATGTCGTCGCGATCCCGGTGACCCCGTTCGCCGAAGACGGCTCCGTGGATCGGGACACCTACCGCGCCCTGGTACGGCGCCTCGTCGACGGCGGGGTGCGCACCCTGACGCCGAACGGAAACACCGGCGAGTTCTACGCCCTGAGCCCCGACGAGCGGCGCCTGGTCACCGAGTTGACCATGGAGGAGGCGAGCGGGAACGGCGCCACCGTGCTCGTCGGCGTCGGGCATGACCTGCCGACCGCGATCGCCGCCGCCCGGCACGCGCGGGACGCCGGCGCACACATGGTGATGGTGCATCAGCCGGTGCATCCCTACGTGTCCCAGGACGGCTGGGTCGACTACCACCGTGCCGTCGCCTATGCCGTGCCCGAGCTCGGTGTCGTGCCCTACATCCGCAATCCGCGCCTCACCGGTCAGTGCCTCGCGGACCTGGGCGAGTTGTGCCCGAACGTGATCGGCGCGAAGTACGCGACGCCGGACGCCGCCGCCTTCGCCGCGTTCGCGCGGGACGCGGGGCTCGATCGCTTCGTGTGGGTGGCGGGGCTCGCCGAGCTGTACGCCCCCGCGTACTGGGCCGTAGGCGCCACCGGATTCACGTCGGGCCTGGTCAATGTCGCGCCCGAGGTGTCGCTCCGGATGCTGGAGGCCCTGCGGGCGGGCGACTATCCGGCGGCCATGGATGTCTGGGAGCGGATCCGCCGCTTCGAGGAGCTGCGCGCCGCCGACCAGTCCGCGGACAACGTCACCGTCGTCAAGGAGGCCCTCGCCGCGCTCGGTCTGTGCCGCCGCGAGGTGCGCCCGCCGAGCCGGGTCCTGCCGGACGAGCGGCGCGAGGAGATAGCGGCGCTCGTGAAGGCGTGGGCGATATGAGGCCCGACGAACTGCGCAGCCACCAGTGGTACGGCACGGACGGCCTGCGGTCCTTCAGCCACCGGGCGCGCACCCGCCAGCTCGGCTACCTGCCCGAGGAGCACCTGGGTAAGCCCGTCATCGCCGTCCTCAACACCTGGTCCGACATCAACCCCTGCCACGTCCATCTGCGCGACCGCGCCCAGGCGGTCAAGCGCGGGGTGTGGCAGGCGGGCGGCTTCCCCCTCGAATTCCCCGTCTCCACACTCTCGGAGACCTTCCAGAAGCCGACTCCGATGCTCTACCGGAACCTCCTCGCCATGGAGACCGAGGAGCTGCTCAGGTCCTATCCGGTGGACGGGGCCGTGCTGCTCGGCGGCTGTGACAAGACGACGCCCGCCCTGCTCATGGGCGCCGCGAGCGTCGACCTGCCGACCGTGTTCGTGCCGGCCGGGCCCATGCTCCCGGGGCACTGGCGCAACGAGGTGCTCGGTTCCGGCACCGACATGTGGAAGTACTGGGACGACAAGCGCGCCGGTCTCATCGGCGACTGCGAACTGGCCGAACTGGAGAACGGCCTCGCCCGCTCCCCCGGCCACTGCATGACCATGGGTACGGCGTCGACGCTGACCGCGGCGGCCGAGGCGCTCGGCGTGACGCTGCCCGGCGCCTCCTCGATTCCCGCGGTGGACTCCGGGCACGACCGGATGGCGGCGGCGTCCGGGATGCGGATCGTCGAACTCGTACGCCGGGACCTGAAGTTGTCCGGGCTCCTGACCGCTGAGGCGTACGAGGACGCGGTCGCCACCGTGCTGGCCCTCGGCGGCTCCACCAACGCCGTGATCCATCTGATCGCGATGGCGGGCCGCAGCGGCCTGCGTCTCACGCTGGACGACTTCGACCGGATCGCGCGGACCGTGCCGGTCCTGGCCAACCTGCGCCCCGGCGGGCAGTACCTCATGGAGGACTTCCACTTCGCGGGCGGACTCCCCGCCTTCCTGGCCCAGTTGACGGACGTGCTTCATCTTGACCGCCCGACCGTCGCCCACGACACCCTGCGCGAGCAGCTCGCGGGCGCCGTCGTGCACAATCCCGAGGTCATTCGCCCCCGTGGGAAGCCCCTCGCCGACGAGGGCGGCGTGGCGGTGCTTCGCGGGAACCTCTGTCCGGACGGCGCCGTCATCAAGCATATCGCCGCCGAGCCGCACCTGCTGCGGCACACCGGCCCCGCGGTCGTCTTCGACGACTACCGCCAGATGCAGCGCACCATCAACGACCCGGAGCTCGGCATCACCGCCGACCACGTCCTCGTACTGCGCGGCTCCGGCCCCAAGGGCGGTCCCGGCATGCCCGAGTACGGGATGCTCCCGATCCCCGATCATCTGCTCAAGCAGGGGGTGCGCGACATGGTGCGGATCTCCGACGCGCGGATGAGCGGCACGTCGTACGGCGCGTGTGTGCTGCACGTGGCTCCCGAGTCGCATGTCGGCGGGCCGCTCGCCCTCGTCCGTACGGGAGACCTGATCACCCTGGACGTCGAGGCGCGCTCGCTCCATCTCGACGTGTCCGATGAGGAGTTGGAGCGTCGCCGGGCCGCGTGGACGCCGCCGCCCGCACGCTACGGACGCGGCTACGGCGCGCTCTACAGCGAGCAGATCACCCAGGCCGACACCGGCTGCGACTTCGCGTTCCTGGCCCGCGAGGGCGAGGTTCCCGACCCGTACGTGGGCTGAGCCCTCCTGATCGCTCTCCCCGACTCGCCCTTCTTTTGTACGAGATTTCGAACAACGTCTGCGAAGCGCTTCATCTCGCCGACTGTGTGCCGCCCATGAGAACGGAGAAGCAGACATGGCCTCAGCTGTGGCGAAAGCGCCACCGCAGCCACCGCCCCGGCGCCGCATGCCGGGTGCGCACCGGCGCCGAACGGGAGCGACCCCGCGCCGCCTCCCGTATCTGCTGATCGCGCCGGCCGGACTCCTGATGGTGGGCTTCATCGCCTACCCGGTCATCAGCGTCTTCTACTACAGCCTGCGCAACTACAACCCCACCAAGCCCTGGCGCAACGGCTTCGCGGGATTCGACAACTTCGTCACCGCGTTCACCAAGGACCCGCAGTTCTGGCAGACGCTGGGCTTCAGCCTCCAGTGGGTGGTCGTCGAGGTCGTCCTGCAGCTGCTCCTGGGCCTGGGGCTCGCCCTGATCGTCAACCAGACCTTCATCGGCCGTGCGATGGCCCGCGCCATGGTCTTCTCGCCGTGGGCCGTCTCCGGCGTGCTCACCTCGACGATCTGGCTGCTCATCTTCAACTCGCAGACAGGCATCACCCGTTACCTCGCGGACATGGGGATCGGCTCGTACGGAACGTCCTGGCTCTCGGACACCAGCACCGTCTTCCCGGCCGTCGTCGTCGCCGAACTCTGGCGCGGTGTCCCCTTCTTCGCGATCCTCATCCTCGCCGACCTGCAGTCCGTCTCGAAGGATCTGTACGAGGCCGCCGAGGTGGACGGCGCGAGCCGCTTCCGGCAGTTCTTCCACATCACGCTCCCGCACCTGAAGGACGCGATCATCCTCTCCACGCTGCTCCGCGCGGTGTGGGAGTTCAACAACGTCGACCTGCTCTACACCCTCACCGGCGGCGGACCCGCGGGCGAGACGACGACCCTGCCACTGCGCATCGCGTCCATCGCCGTCGACTCGCACGACTTCGGCTACGCCTCCGCGCTGACATCCATCGCGTTCGTGATCCTCCTCTTCTGCTCGATGGTCTATCTGCGGCTGAGCAAGTTCGGAGGTCAGGACAAGTGAGCACCACGCAGCACCTGAACAGGGAAGCCGACATGGCGGGTGCCACCGCTCCCGCCGAGCCCCGCGCCGACGGCCCGCGCGCCCCCAAGCGGCGCCCCTGGGACGAGGCCCCCCGCTGGCAGATCTACCTCCCGCTCGGCCTCTACCTCCTCTTCACCCTCATCCCCTTCTACTGGATGCTGCTCTTCGCGATCCGCCCCGCGGGCTCGACCTCGCTGCTTCCCTGGCCGATCACGTTCGAGCACTTCGACAAGGTATGGACGGAGCGGAGCTTCGCGCTCTTCTTCCAGAACAGCCTCATCGTCGGCCTCCTGTCGATGCTCATGACCACGCTCGTCGCCCTCGCCGGCGGCTACGCGCTCGCCCGCTTCGACTTCAAGATCAAGCGCGGCTTCATGCTGGCGCTGCTGTGCTCGCAGTTCATCCCCGGCGCGCTGATGCTGGTGCCGCTCTTCCAGATCTTCGCCAACCTCCAGATGATCAACTCGCTCGGCAGCGTCATCATCGCCGAGGCCGTCTTCCAGCTGCCGCTCTCGATGATCCTGATCAGCGGGTTCATCAAGAACGTGCCGTACTCCCTGGAGGAGGCCGCCTGGGTCGACGGCTGCGGACGCTTCCGCGCCTTCTGCGCCGTCGTCCTGCCTCTCCTGCGGCCGGGGCTGATCGCGGTCGGCTCCTTCGCCTTCGTGCACAGCTGGAACCACTTCCTCTTCGCTCTGATGTTCCTCTCCAACCAGGACAAGCAGACGATCCCGGTCGGCCTCGCCACCCTGATGGGCGCCGACAGCGTCGACCTCGGCGCGCTCGCGGCGGGTGGCGTCATCGCCGCCCTGCCTGTGGTGATCGTCTTCGCCTTCATCCAGAAGTGGCTGGTCACGGGGTTCAGCGCCGGGGCGGTGAAGGGATGAGCAGCGCGCCCTTCAGCGGGAGGATCCGATGAACCGCGGCCCGGGGCCCGCGGCGCCCCGCACCCCGCTGCCGCTCGTCCTCGCCGGTGCGCGCGGGCACGGCAGATGGCACCTGGAGAACATCCGCCGGCTCCAACAGGTCGGTCTCGTACGGCTCGTGGGGATCTGTGAGCTCGACCCGCTGACCGGCGCCGAGCTCGACGGGGTGCCGGGTGAGCCCGCCCAGTCCCCGGACTTCGCCGGTCTGCTCGATGCCACCTCGGCCGCCGTCGCCGTCATCTGCACACCCATCCCCACCCACGCCGACCTGGCCGTCGCCGCCGCCGCGCGGGGCGTGCACCTGCTCCTGGAGAAGCCACCCGCCCCTTCGTACGCCGACTTCCGGCGGATCACCGACGCGGTGGCCGCGGCGGGCGTGGCCTGCCAGGTCGGTTTCCAGTCGCTCGGCTCGCACGCCGTGCCCGCCATCCGCGCCCTCGTCGCCGACGGGGTGATCGGTGAGCCGGTGGGCGTCGGCGCGGCCGGAGCCTGGGCGCGTGACGAGGCCTACTACCGTCGTGCGCCCTGGGCGGGGCGGCGCCGCCTGGGCGGCGTGGACGTCGTGGACGGGGTCCTGACCAACCCCCTCGCCCACGCCGTCGCCACCGCCCTGGCGGTCGACGGGTCCCTGGGAGCCGAGGACGTCACGCGGGTGGACACGGAGCTGTTCCGCGCCAACGCCATCGAGTCCGACGACACCTCCTTCGTGGGGATCACGACGGCGCGCGGCGGCCGTATCGGGGTCGCCGCGACCCTCTGCGCCGAGCGTCCCGACGAGCCGTACGTCATCGTCCACGGCACCAAGGGCCGCATCACGTTCTGGTACAAGCAGGACCGGGTGCTCGTGCAGCGCGCCGGGCACGGGCCCGATGAGGTCCTGCACGGGCGGACGGATCTCCTGGAGAACCTCGTCGAGCATCTCGCGGGCCGTGCGGAGCTGCTGGTGCCGCCGGCGTCGACGGGCGCCTTCATGAAGGTCGTCGAGTCGATCCGCCTGGCACCCGATCCGCACCCGCTGCCGGTCGAGGCCTGGCGCAGTGTGCCCGGTGAGCACGAAGGCGTACGGCGCCGCGTCGTGCACGGCATCGACGAGCTCGTCGCGGCGAGCGCCGACACGCTGTGCGGCTATGCGGAGCTCGGCACGTTCTGGGCGCTGCCCGAGCAACCGCCCGCGTCCCGGCCCGCCGCCCGACCGGCCCCTCACACCCAGGCCGCCCCCACCGCCGGGCCCTCCGCCTCTCGCACCCCCACCGCCGAGACCCCACCGAGGTGAGAACGCCATGAACAGAACCGCGACCGACTCCGCGCTCATGCTGCGCTGCTCGGGCCGCCCCGTAGGCCGCTACGTCATCCACCCCTCGGCCGGTCCACGGCTCGCGCCCCGCCCCTACCTCCACCCCGTCCGCACCTTCGGCGGCCTCCCCGTCACCGAGTCCGGCCCGGCCGACCACCCGCACCACCTCGGCGTGGGTGTCGCCGTGCCCGACGCGGCGGGCCGCAACTTCTGGGGCGGGCGCACCTACGTACGCGACCAGGGGCCGACCCAGCTCGACAACCACGGTGAACAGCGCCACCTGGAGTTCAAGCTGCGCGACCCCGACGGATTCGTCGAGGAGATCGGCTGGCTCGACGGGGAGTGCGAGCTGCTGCGCGAGCGGCGGACCGTCGCCGTCACGCCCCTCACCACGTCCGCCTGGGCCCTCGACTTCACGTTCTCCCTGACCAACCCTGCCGACGCGGAGATCTCGATCGGCAGCCCCGCCACCAATGGCCGCCCCGGCGCCGCCTACGGAGGCTTCTTCTGGCGTGCCCCCAAGGAGACGCGGGCCCCGCAGGTGTTCACCGCGGACGCCGACGGCGAGGCCGCCGTGCATGGCGCAACGGCCGACTGGCTCGCCCTCGCGGGCCAGGGCTGGACCCTCGTCTTCGCCGGGGCGACGCCCGAGACACGGCGCGACCCGTGGTTCGTGCGCACCGCGGAGTATCCGGGTGTCGGCTCCTCGCTCGCGCACGCGCGGCGCCTGCCGATCGGCCCCGGGGAGACCGTCGTACGCCGTGTCATCACCGTCGTCGCCGACGGCCGCCCGAGCCGGGCCGAGGCCGCCGGGCTCGTCCGCAAGGCGGTGACCGCGTGAACGCGAGCCGCGCTAGCTCCGCTCCCGGACTTGGCGACCTGGGCGACGGGACCTACCGCAACCCCGTCCTCGCCGCCGACTGGTCCGACCCCGATGTCGTACGCGTCGGCGACGACTTCTACCTCACCGCGTCCAGCTTCGGGCGCGCCCCGGGACTGCCGCTGCTCCACTCCCGCGACCTGGTGAACTGGACCCTGATCGGGCACGCCCTTCAGCGCCTGGAACCCGCCGAGTCGTTCGCCGCGCCACGGCACGACTGCGGGGTGTGGGCGCCCTCGATCCGGCACCACGAGGGGCGGTTCTGGATCTTCTGGGGCGACCCCGACCACGGCGTGTTCCAGGTCAACTCCCCCGATATTCGCGGGCCCTGGAGCGCCCCGCACCTCGTCAAGGCGGGCCAGGGGCTCATCGACGCCTGCCCGCTGTGGGACGAGGAACACGGCGACGCGTATCTCGTGCACGCCTGGGCCAAGTCGCGCTCCGGCGTCAAGAACCGGCTCACCGGTCATCGCATGAGTCCCGACGGCCGTGAACTCCTCGACGAGGGACAGGTGCTGGTCGACGGCGACCGGCTCCCCGGCTGGTTCACGCTGGAGGGGCCCAAGCTCTACCGTCACGACGGCTGGTTCTGGATCCTCGCCCCGGCCGGCGGGGTGGAGACCGGCTGGCAGGGCGCCTTCCGCTCACGGACCTTCCACGGTCCCTACGAGGAGCGGATCGTCCTGGAGCAGGGCGACACCGACGTCAACGGGCCCCACCAGGGCGGCTGGGTGCGCACCCCGTCCGGCGATGACTGGTTCCTGCACTTCCAGCAGCGCGGCGCCTACGGCCGTGTCGTCCACCTCCAGCCGCTGCACCTGGACACGGACGGCTGGCCGGTGATCGGGGACGGCGGCACCCCCGTCGGCGTACACAAGAAGCCCGACCTGCCGCCGCAGCCCGTGTCGGCGCCCGCCACCGACGACGACTTTCCCGGCGGACGCCACGGCCGCCAGTGGCAGTGGTCCGCCAACCCCCGCGACGGCTGGGCGACTTCGCACGCGGCGGACGGTCTGCGCCTGAGCTGCGTACGGTCCGCGGACGCCCACGACCTGCGCCGCCTGCCGCACGTCCTGACCCAGCGTCTTCCGCTCACGCCGTGCACCGTGGAGGTCGGCCTGCGCCTCGACGGCACCGCGGACGAAGCCAGGGCCGGACTCGCCGTGCTCGGTGACGCCTTCAACTGGATCGGCCTCGAACGCGACGGCGACGGAGCGGTCCGCCTCGTCCACCGGTTCGCCGAGTCCGTCGCCGAACGGGAACGCGACGCGGAGCGTCCTCGCCCCGCCCCCGACGGCACCGCGCGGCTGCGGATCGACATCACGGACGGCGCACGCTGCCGCCTCTCGGCGGACACCGGCGACGGCTTCCGGCCATCGGGGCAGGTCTTCACCGCTACGCCGTGGCGGTGGGTGGGCGCGCTGCTCGGCCTGTTCGCCACGGCGCCGGCAGGACGGGACGGCGCCGGGACGGCCCTGTTCACGCACTTCCGGATCACCGCTGCCTGACTCCGCCTGACCTCGCCTGACCCCGCCTGACTGATCCTGCCCGTACGCCCGTTGGGAGCCGCAATGGAGCAGCACCTGCACAGCAGCACCGGACGTCCGAGGGCCCGCGCCCTCGCGGCGGTGGCCGCGCTGGCCGTCGTCCTCGGCCTGACGACCGTGCACGACCCGGCGCGAGCCTCGGCCTCCCCGGCCGCCCCGGCCCACGACCGACTCTCCGGCACCCCGCACGGTTTCGCCTCGCTGGCCGGAGGCACCACCGGGGGCGCGGGCGGCAAGGTCGTCACCGTCACCGACCGGGCCTCGCTCGCCAAGTACGCGGGCGCCGCCGAGCCCTACGTCATCCGCGTGAAGGGCACGGTGGCCGTCGAGCCGTTCGGCTCGGACATCGTGGTCGCCTCGGACAAGACGATTGTCGGCGTCGGCGGAACCGGCGAGATCGTCCATGGCGAGCTCCATCTGAACCCCGGCACGAGCAACGTCATCATCCGCAACCTGACCATCCGCGACTCGTACGTGGACGGCGACTGGGACGGCAAGACGCAGGACTTCGACGCGATCCAGATGGACTCCGTCGACCACGTCTGGATCGACCACAACCGGCTCACGCGCATGGGCGACGGCCTGATCGACCTGCGCAAGGACAGCGAGTACATCACGGTCTCGTACAACCGCTTCGAGAACCACAACAAGGCGTTCGGCATCGGCTGGACCGACCAGGTCAAGACGCAGGTGACCATCGACCACAACTGGTTCAGCGGCACCAAGCAGCGCAATCCGTCCGCCGACAACTGTGCCTACGCGCACCTCTACAACAACTACGTGTCGGCGCAGGTCACCGACGGCGACCCGGTGTGGACGTACGGCAACTGGGCGCGCGGCAAGACGAAGATGGTCATCGAGAACAGCTTCTACGAGGACGTACAGCACCCCTACCAGGCCGACGCGACGGCCGAGTTGGTGCAGCGCGGCTCGATCGTGAGGAACACCACGGGACGCCACGACGCGTGGGGCACGGCCTTCGACCCGCGCGCCTTCTACGCCTACGACCTCGACCCGGCGGCGGCCGTCCCGCGACTGGTGAAGAAGTTCTCCGGACCGCAGACGGCGATCGCCCCCTGACCCCACAGCACCTCGCACCTCCCGACCCGCACATCTGAAGAAGAGAGCCGGCCATGAACATCACCATCCGTAGAGGCAGAAACAGAGACAGAAGCCGTCGCGCGGTGGCCGCCGTCGCCTTCACCGCCGCGTTCGCGCTGACCGCCACCGCCTGCGGCGACGACGGCAGCGGGTCCGGCGGGGACAAGGGCAAGGAGGGTTCCGGGAAGGGCGAGATCACCTTCTGGGACAACAACGGCGGTGTCCGCACCGACGTCTGGAAGGAGATCATCAAGAACTTCGAGGCGCAGAACCCGGACATCCACGTCAAGTACGTGCCGATCCCCGCCGAGAGCGTCCAGTCCAAGTACGACACCGCCATCCAGGGCGGCGGCCTTCCCGACGTCGGCGGGGTCGGTGCCGCGATGCTCGCGGGGATCTCCGCGCAGAACGCCCTGGAGCCGCTGGAGGACCGGCTGAGCGGGAGCTCCCTGGAGGGCGAGCTGAACCCGGGCATGGTCGACAGCGTCCGGGCGGCGGGCGGCGGCAACCGGCTCTTCACGGTGCCGACGTCCGCGAGCAACGGTGTGCTGTACTACCGCACCGACCTGTTCAAGTCCGCGGGCCTCGACGCCCCCACCAACTGGAGCAAGTTCTACGAGGCGGCGAAGAAGCTCACCGCCAAGGGCGACAACAAGTTCGGGTACACCATTCGCGGCGGCGAGGGTTCCATCGCCCAGGCCCTCGACGCGGCATACGGCCAGTCCGGCATCGGATCGTTCTGGGACGGCGACAAGACCACCGTCAACGACCCCAAGAACGTAGAGGTGTTGAAGAAGTACGTCGCGCTCTACAAGAACAACACCCCCGCGGCCGACGTCAACAACGACTTCAAGAAGATGAACGCCCAGTGGGACACGGGCCAGATCGGCATGCTCAGCCACAACCTCGGCTCCTACACGGACCATGTGAAGGCACTCGGTGAGGGCAAGTTCCGCGGCCTACCCAACCCGACGACCGATGAGGGCATACGCGTCCAGGTCTCCAACCCCGTCGACGGGCTCGGCCTGTTCAAGTCCAGCAAGAAGAAGGCGGCGGCCTGGAAGTTCATCGAGTTCGCGGCCTCGCACAAGTCCAACAGCAAGTGGAACAAGTCGGCGGGCGCCATCCCCGCCAACACCGCGGCCTCCAAGGACGCCTGGGTGAACGCGGCCGAGCCCACGAAGCTGGCCGCCGCGACGCTCAACGACGGCTCCCTGAAGATCGTGCAGCTGCCGTACTACCTGCCTGACTGGAACACCATCAGCAAGGCCGACAACGAGCCGAACTACCAGAAGGTCCTGCTCGGCAAGATGTCCGCGAAGGACTTCCTCGACACTCTCGCCGAGCAGCTCAACAAGGCTCAGGCCGAGTGGAACGAACAGAACAAATGACAGCGCGCCCCGCGCACGGCGTCGGCCGACGCCGTGCGGTCGCGGCCCTCGCGAGCCTTCCGCTCGCGGTGGCCGCGGACCCGGCGGCGTTCAGCCACTCAGGACGAGTGACTCCCGGAGCGGCTCCCGCGAGCACGCTCTACATCGCCGGGGACTCCACCGCCGCGCAGAAGTACACCGACGCGGCCCCCGAGACCGGCTGGGGCATGGCCCTTCCCTTCTTCCTCCACAACCACCGACAGCGGGTCGCCAACCACGCTGTGAACGGCCGGAGTTCGAAGAGCTTCGTCGACGAGGGGCGCCTCGCCGTGATCCTGGAGACGATCGGACCCGGCGACCGTCTTCTCATCCAGTTCGCGCACAACGACGAGAAGAGCGGCGACCCGACGCGCTACACCGAGCCCTGGTCCACGTATCAGGAGTACTTGAAGCAGTACGTCGACGGGGCTCGGTCCCGTGGCGCGCGGCCGGTCCTCGCGACCGCCGTCGAGCGCAGGAAGTTCGACGCGGACGGCACCGCGCTGCCCACCCACGGCGACTACCCGGCGGCGATGCGGGCGCTCGCCGAGGCCGAAGGCGTGCCGCTGCTCGACGTCCAGGCCCTGTCGCTCGCCCTGTGGCAGAAGCTCGGCGTCGAGGAGACCAAGGCGTACTTCAACTGGACCGCCACCGAGCAGGACAACACGCACTTCAATCCGCCGGGCGCGATCGCCGTGGCGCGTCTGGTGGCGGCCGAACTGCTGCACCGCACAGTGCTCGCACCGCGAGATGTGCGTCGGCTCGACGCCCCGATACCCGATTCCTGGATCACCTGGCCGGAAGGACCGTAACGATGAGGGCTACGAGAACGACGCGCACGACCAGCACGGCTGTACGCAGATCTCTCACCCTGCTCGCGGGGTGCACCGCGCTCGTCGTGGCCGTCACGAGCGCGCCGGCCTCGGCCGCGGTCGCACGCGACGTGCTGCCGCGCGGCGACGGCTGGGCGTCCGCCGACGGCGGAACCACCGGCGGCGCGCGGGCCGATGCCGCGCACACCTACACGGTCACCACCTGGGAGGAGTTGCGCGCGGCGCTCGCGGACGACGCGGGCGCTCCCCGGATCGTCAAGGTCAAGGGCACGCTGAACGCCACGGCCGAGGGCTGCGCCGCGTTCGAGGCCGACGGCTACGACTTCGACCAGTACCTCGCCGACTACGACCCCGCGGTGTGGGGGTACGACACGCCGGTCAGCGGCGCGCAGGAGGACCTGCGGGCGGCGTCGGCGACCCGGCAGGGCGCGGCGATCAAGGCGTACGTCCCCGCCGACACGACCATCGTGGGCGTCGGCAGGAGCGCCGGGATCGTGGGCGGCAGCCTGCAGATCCAGGGCGTGGACAACGTGGTCGTCCGCAACCTGACGCTGGAGAGCCCCCTCGACTGCTTCCCGCAGTGGGATCCCACGGACGGGGACAGGGGGGCCTGGAACTCCGAGTACGACAGCATGGTCGTCCATGGCTCGACGCATGTGTGGGTCGACCACAACACGTTCACCGACGGCGAGCACCCCGACAGTTCACTGCCGTCCCACTACGGCGAGATCTATCAGCAGCACGACGGCGAACTGGACGTCGTACGCGGTGCCGACCTGGTCACCGTCTCCTGGAACGTCTTCGCCGACCACGACAAGACCCTGATGATCGGCAACAGCGACAGCGCGGGTGCCACGGACCGGGGCAGGCTGCGGGTCACCCTGCACCACAACGTCTTCAGGGACATCGTCGAGCGGGCGCCGCGGGTCCGCTTCGGGCAGGTCGACACGTACAACAACCACTATGTGGTCCCCGCGGGCGGCTATCAGTACTCCTTCGGCATCGGTCAGGAGTCCCAACTCGTCGCGCAGAAGAACGCGTTCACGCTCCCGGGCGGGGTCGGCGCGGGGAAGATCCTCAAGAAGTGGAAGGAGGCGCCGGTCACCGCCGACGCCAACTACGTCAACGGCAGGCTCGTCGATCTCATCGCCGTCCACAACGCGCAGATCCCGCAGGAGACCCTCCAGTCGGGTGCGGGCTGGACGCCGACCCTGCGGACGCGGGTGGACGATCCGCGCAAGCTGCCGGGACTCCTCGGGCGTGAGGCGGGCGCGGGCAAGCGGCACCGCTGAGTTCTCTCTCCCCTCCACCATTTCCTGACCGAGCCGCACAGCGAAGGATCAGCCATGCCCTCGCACCACTCCCCCACACCCCTCAGCCGACGTACGTTGCTCACCGCGGGCGCGGGTGGCGGCGCCGCCCTTGCCCTCGGCACCACGGTCCCCGCCCGCGCCGCCGGGCCGCGCCCCACCCGTCGGACGCTGTACGTCGACCCGGCGGGCCGCGGCGACCACACCACCGTCCAGGCCGCCGTGAACGCCGCTTCCGGTACGTCCTGGACGCTGGTCCTCGCCCCGGGAACGTACCGCGAGACGGTGACCGTGCCCGAGACGAGTGCCGGGCTCACGCTCGTCGGTGCGAGCGGCGACCCGCGCGACACGGTCATCGTGTACGACAATGCCGCGGGCACCCCGAAGCCCGACGGGTCCGGCACCTACGGCACCAGCGGCTCGGCCACCACGACCGTGCGGGCCGCCGGTTTCACCGCCCACGCCCTCACGTTCGCCAACGACTGGCTGCGGGCGGACCACCCCGGCTGCACCGGAACCCAGGCCGTCGCCCTCAAGGTGACGGGCGACCGCTCGGCGTTCTTCGGCTGCCGCTTCCTGGGCCACCAGGACACCCTCTACGCCGACACGGCGGACCTGGGCGTCTTCGCCCGCCAGTACTTCCGCGACTGCTATGTGGAGGGTGACGTCGACTTCGTCTTCGGCCGTGCCACGGCGGTCTTCGAGCGCTGCCGCTTCCACACACTCGCCCGGAGCGACCTGGCAGCGGCTCCGTACGGCTTCGTCTTCGCGCCGTCCACCGCGGCGGCCAACCCGCGCGGCTACCTGGTCACCCGGAGCCGGGTGACGAGCGGCGCCCCGGACGCGTACTACGAACTGGCCCGCCCCTGGGTGCCCAGTTCGGACACGACGGCCCGTCCCATGCTGACGGTGCGCGAGACCCACCTGGGGCACGGCATCGACGCGGTGGCCCCGTACGCGAACATGCGTGACGCCTATCCCTGGCAGGACCAGCGGTTCGCCGAGTACCGCAACACGGGGCCGGGGGCCACTGTCACGGTTCCGCTGAACCGCCCCCAACTCACCCGAGTACAGGCCCAGTCGGCTACGCGGGGCGGCTACCTGACTGGCTGGAGGCCAAGGGCGTGATGCGCGGGTCACGGCCATCGGTCCGCTCGGCCTGTGCCGGTGGAGCGGTCCGTCGCAGGACCGTGAGGGCGACAAGGGCGGCGGCGACCAGGAGTCCGGCGCCGAGGGGCAGACCGAGCGCGTAGCCGTCGCCCAGGGCGGCGGGCGTGGCGCTCGCGCCGGAGCGGTGGTGTGCCGCGGCGGGCCCGCTCTCCCCGCCGGCGGCCGCCATCGGCGACCGGTGGGTTCCGCTGGCGGCCGGGGACACCTACGTCCAGGGACTGCGCGCGTTCGTCGACGATCTGCTCGCGCACGTCACTCCGACGCCCCTGCCGGACACGGCGAAGGGCCACCAGTGACCGGCCGGTCGGCCGCTGGTGGCCCGGGTATGACGGCCGCTACTGGTAGCTGATGTCCGACGCACTGTACTTGCAGTACGTGCCGTCGGCGCCGCTGCCCGTCTCGACGGGCTCGGCGCCCGAGGAGTTGCCCGTGTAGCGGACACAGGGCTTGATCTTCTTGCTGCTGTCGCCGTGGATGCGGACCTTGCTCAGGGTCGCGGTGTCGCCGTAGTTGGTGTTGATGCCGACCAGGGACTTGCCGGGCGCGGTCACGTCCACATCGTTGATGGTGATCGTGCGCTTGTACTGCTTGGAGCAGTTGCCGCAGGAGCGGACCAGCTTGCCGAAGTCCGAGACCTGGAATCCGGAGATGTTCAGCTTGCCCGCGCCGTTGAACTGGAGGACCTTGTCGTCGGCCTTCCTCGCGCCGCCGCCGGTCACGTTGTAGACGGAGCTGGTCGAGGTGCCCTTGAAGCTGGCCGCGTCCTCGCCGACGTCCTCCCACCACACGTTCTGGATGGTGCAGCTGCCCGAGCAGTGCACGCCGTCGGCGGCGGGCTTGCCGATCACGACGTTCTTCAGGACTGCGCCGTCCTTCAGCTTGAAGATCGGGTCCTGGCCCTCCTCCTGGCCGTCGCCGCCGAGGTCTCCGCTGCCGTAGAAGCGCTGGAGTCCGCCGTCGTAGGTGCCGGACACCTCGATGGTCTTGGTGACGGCCTTGTCGCCGGTGGGCGTGGGCCAGGCGGCCGCGGTGGTCGCTGCTCCCGCCGGGGAGAGCAGCACGTCGGCGCCCAGGGTGGCGCCGGTCAGCAGGAGGGCGCCGCCCGCCGCGCCCACGACGCGGCGGCGGGTGAGGCGGCGCTTGCCGCTCTTGCGCAGTTCGGCTCGTTGCGTGGTCATGGGGACCGCTCTTTCGCTGGGGGGATGACCTTGCGTCTGCTGGTCTCCGCCCGGATGCGGAAGGTTGCCGCCCCGCCGAGAGTTTCTTCGGCGCTCCGGCGGTGGTTTGTTGACTGCGGGGCAGGGCCGCGGTCAACAGACCACCAAGAGGTGTGGGGGCCCAGGAGTTGGGAAGGGCCCTGACTCTGCTCCTGATCACAGCCGGAGCAGCGGGGTCCGGTAACCACTACCGCCCTTGGACGACGAGTACGGAGCGGTGAGCAATGAGCATGCCCGGCGGCACCGGCAACACCAGCGGTCGCTACCCCATCCGGGGTGACTACTACGACAAAAATCTCACGGAACGGCAGCTGACCAACACCGTCACGATCGTGTGGGGCTCTGTGGGCCTGGTCTTCGGCGTGTTCATCGGAATGGGGTTGTCGTCGCTCCTCGGGCTGTCGACCGTATTCCGCGCCGTGCTGATCACTGCGGTAGTCCTCGTCGTCTGCGGGGGCACCGCATGGACCGCGCGCCGGATAGCGCGGCGCGGAACGGAGGACAGGCGGGTCGCGGAGTTCCTCGCGGAGCACGGAAGCGCGGAGAGCGACAGCACCGACAGCACCGACAGCACCGACAGCACCGACAGCGATACGCAACGGGACGCCGAGCGCTGAGCAGCCGTGGCGGCCTGCTCTCCTGGGTGGGTGCGGCGTGGTTCCACGCCGCAGGCGTGGGCATTTGTCCTTCCCGAAGAACGCGACGGCGGGCCTCGTACTCGTCGAGGCAGAGGGGGCCTCGCCGTCTTCGACGGCGTCTGCGGCCACGGGCCCACTTCCGCCGGGATACCAAGCGTCGTCCGCCTCAGGGCAGTGCCGAAGCCGGGCCCGCGCCATGGACCAGGCCTATGCATCTGAACAGAATTCCCGACTCAGAAGGCTAGGAAGTGCGGGCGAAGTCGCCGCGCACCGCCGTCCTTTGGCCCGACGCGGTCGCCTCCGCCGCGTACGTGTCCTCGCCGGCGTCCCTGCCGCCCTCGGCGTGGTTGTACTGGCCCGCGAAGACGTGCTCCCCCGCCGGGACGGTCCGGCCCTCCTTCAGCGTCCAGCGGTAGACCAGCTCACCGCCCTGCTCGCGTACGGAGACGGTGAAGTCGTCGGCGGGCAGGGAACGCCAGTTGCCCGCGTCGGCGACCCCGCCGGTCTGCGCGACACGCAGTTCGACGGTGAGCGCGGTGAGGGATTTCCCGGTCTTGAAGGTGAGGGTGCTCTGCGCCCAGAAGTCGTTGCTCTGCGGGTCGATGGAGCCGTCGCTCCAGAGGTAGCCGTCCTCGACGCTCTTGGCGTCCGGCGCCACACGCCCGGTGGACGGCGGGGGTTGGGACTTCTTCGGCGGCCGGTCCGCGTCCTGGTCCGTGCCCCTGTCCGGCGCGCCCGTCGTGGCCCTGCCCGACGGGTGCGTGGGCTCGGCGGGCGCACTCGGCCCGGCGTTCTCGTCGTCCGGCTCGGAGGCGGCGGGACTTGGCGCGGCCGGTGATTCGGGGGCGGCGGGTGTGCCCACGGTGCGGGGCGGCGGATCGCCGCCCTGGACGGCGGAGGCGACGGCGTAACCGCCGAGCGCGAAGACTCCGGCCACGGCGGCCGTCGTGCCCGCTATCCGCAGCCAGGGGGCGGGCCGTGGCAGCCTGCCGCGGGACGGGGCGCCGGGGCCGACGGCGTCGCGCTCCATGCCCCGCTCGATCCGGGCGAGCATCCGTTCCCGGTCGGGGCGGTGCTCGGCCGCGGCATCGTGCAGGTGCCCCCGTACGTCGTCCATCACTGCCTCCCTCCCACGAGTTGCGACGCGGCCAGTTCGCCCAGGAGCCGTTGCAGCTCCGCCATTCCCTTGGACGTCTGGCTCTTCACCGTACCGACCGATATGCCGAGGGTGAGCGCGGTGTCCTTCTCCGACAGGTCGAAGGCGTGCCGCAGGACCACACAGGCCCGCTTACGGAACGGCAGGGTACGTAACGCCTCCTGGACATCGACGACCGCGGGTACGTCGGGGTCGTCGACGCCCTCCGCCCGTTGCCCCCAGAACAACGCCACCCGGCGGCGCTCCCGGACGGCGCTGCGGATGCGGGTGCGCGCCATGTTGGCGACGACCCCACGGGCGTACGCGGCCGGGTGATCGGCGGCGCGCACCCGGTCCCAGCGGTGCCAGAGAGCGACCAGGGCGTCCGCCGCCAGATCGTCCGCGGCATCCTTCTCGCCGGTCAACATGTGGGCGAGGCGCGCCAGTTCGGCGTAGTGCCGCTCGAAGAAGTCATGGAACTCCGCGGCGGCTGCGTCGTCGACGGCTGTCCCCACGGGTGACCTCTCTCCTGTGCCTGCGCGGCTCCGCACGCGCGCTGGTGGCCCCCGTGCCGCCGAGGCGCGGTGCGCGAGCATAGCAACGTCTGTGCGATAGATCGAACAACGTCCGGAACCCCAGTCGGGTCCGAGCCAAGGAACCAAGGCCAGGGGCCGAGCGGTACGGGGTCATCCGGCCCTGTTCAGGTACTGCGGGACCGGTGCCGCGTCGGTCCCGGTGTCCCGTACGCGGCCGTAGCGCACCACCCCCCGTGCCGGGTCGGGGGGTTGGATGATGTCGCCGGTCACCGCGGCCCGGCCCGTGGGCTGGACGATGAGGTTGTAGTCGGCGCCACGCTCATTCTGACGGAGTGTCACTTCGCCGTCGAGATAGTAGTACTCGTTCTGCCACATTTGTTGAGCGCCCTCGGGCAGCACGGTGAAACCGGTGTCAGGCGAGCCCATCCAGGTGTGTGGCCGGTCGGTCGCCGTCGGCATCTGGTCGTCCATGCGCCGCCCGCCGCCGGACGCGACGTGGAAGAGCTTGCCCTTCAGGCCGGTCCAGGTGGGCATGACCAGCGCGCCGGCGCGTTCACCGGGCATGATCTGCCAGCGGACCAGCGCATAACCGCGCCCGCGCAGGGTGACGCTGTCGCCCCGGTGCACCATCACCGCCTTCGGCCCCGCCGAGCTGGTCAGACCGGTCTCCGGGCGGTGCGGGAGCGTGCTGGGGCGGGCCGACGGGTCGGGGGCGGGCTCGGCCCTGTCGACGACGCTGCCGTAACGCGGGGCCGACTTCTCGGACTTGGGCTTGGACTTGGAACTGGGGGCGTCCTCGGGCTCGCGGCTCGGTTTCGGCGATGCGGCGGGTGGCGTGGTCACGGGAGCGGTGGACGCGCTCGCCTTCGGGGTCGGGGCAGCCGCACGGGGCGGGCGCGGCGGGTCCTGGTGGTCGTGGACCACGTAGACACCGCCCGCGACGAGGGTGAGACCGGCCGTGGCGGCGACCGCGGGCTTGCCGAGCAACTGGAGGATGTGGCCGGTCAGTCCTACCGGGTCGGCGGCAGCGGCCTGCCCCCCGGCTACCGCCCCCGTCACCGTGGACGTGGCCGTGGCCGTGGCCGCCTGAGCCGTGCCCCCGCCGAGCACTCCCGCCAGCGCGTGCAGCGCGAACCCCGCCGGAATCGGCACCAGCGCGAGACCCGCGAGGAGCCGCTCCGCAGGGACAGTGTCGGGAGCAGTGCCACCGCACCACGGACAGCCGCGCAGATGCCGCAGGATGCGCTTGCGCCACACCGATCCCGGACGCCCGTCCCACTCCGCGGTGGCCCCGGCGAGCGCGGCGCACCTCGGACGGGTGTCGAGGGCGCGTACGAGGGAACGGGCCGTTTCCAGGCGCTCCTTGAGCCGCTGTACCCGTACCGCCGTGTGCTGGCGGGTCAGGCCGAGCGCCTGAGCGAGGTCGGGCCTGCTGAGCGAGCCCGCGACCTCCAGCCACCACAGCGAGAGCAGCTCCCGGTCCTCCGGGTCGAGCCACCGGGTGGCCTCGGCTACCTCGCGGCGCTGCCCCTCCAGGCCGAGGCGCAGTACGGTCAGGCCCGCGAAGTCGCCGCCGGCGTCGGCCGGTTCGCGCTCCAGGTCCGACGCGGGCACGGTCTGCCGGGAACGGGCGGCGCGCGCCCGGTCCCGTATCCGGTGCATGGCGATCGCCACGAGCCAGGACCGGAAGCCGTCCGGATCGCGGAGTTCGGCGATGGAGCGGACCACGCGCAGCATGGTGTCCTGCACGATGTCGTCGACGTCCGGATGGCCGTCGAGCGCCCGGCCGACGATGTTGTAGACCAGCGGCAGATGCGCGGTGAGCAGCTCGTCGAGTGCGTGCCGGTCACCGGCGCGCGCGGCCTCGACCAGACCGCGTGTCCGGGGCTCTTCCACCGCTGTTCCACTCCTTCGCGTCCCTCTGTACGGCCCCCCGTCGGCGGGCCGGGAACTGTACCTGACCAGGCCATGAGGGGAGACGCGCGGAGAGGGGCGCGGATAACAGAAACTTTCGCGGCGACGGATTCGTACAGGCGGCAACCTTTCGCCCGCCCCGCGGCGACACAGCCGAGGCACTGTCCCTCTCCCGCAGGAGCACCCCATGCCCGAGCACCCGTACGCCGAACCCCACCGCCGCAGGGGCCGAAGAGCACGGCGCGCCCGCGGCCGGGTCCTGCTCACCGCCGTCGTCGCGGGCGCCCTCGCCGCCGGCGGGCTCATCGCCCTGTCGTCCACCTCGTCGGCGGCGACCACCCGCCAGGCCGAGGCCCTTGACCGGGGCGTGGTGAGCGTGCACACCGACGCCGGGAACCTGGTCAGCTGGCGCTGGCTGGGCACCGATGACGACGACGTGGCCTTCAACATCTACCGAGGGGGTACGAAGGTCAACTCCTCGCCGGTCACCGGCTCGACGAACTACTTCCACGCGGGCGCGCCGAACAGCGCCGACTACACCGTGCGCGCCGTGGTCGACGGCGCCGAGCAGGGCGACTCCGTGCACGCGGTGCAGTTCCGCGCCGGATACAAGGACGTGCCGATCACGCCGCCCGCCGGTGGCACGACCCCGGACGGCGTGGCGTACACCTACGAGGCGAACGACGCGTCCGTGGGCGATCTCGACGGGGACGGCGCCCTGGACTTCGTACTGAAGTGGCAGCCCACCAACGCCAAGGACAACTCCCAGTCCGGTTACACCGGCAACACCGTCATCGACGGCGTCAAGCTGGACGGCACCCGCCTGTGGCGCATCGACCTGGGCAGGAACATCCGCTCGGGCGCGCACTACACGCAGTTCCAGGTGTACGACTACGACGGCGACGGCAGGGCCGAAGTCGCCCTGAAGACGGCGGACGGCACGAAGGACGGCGCGGGCACGGTGATCGGCAGCTCGTCCGCCGACCACCGCAACTCGAGCGGCTATGTCCTGGCCGGGCCCGAGTACCTGACCATGTTCGACGGCCGCTCCGGCGCCGCACTCGACACGGTCGACTACGTACCGGCGCGCGGCACCGTCTCCTCCTGGGGCGACAGTTACGGCAACCGTGTGGACCGCTTCCTCGCCGGAACCGCCTACCTCGACGGCGGCAGGCCGTCCCTGATCATGGCGCGCGGCTACTACACGCGGTCCGTCATCGCCGCCTGGGACTGGCGGAACGGAGCCTTCACCCGGCGCTGGACGTTCGACACCAACTCGTCGACGAACAGCGGCAAGGGGTACGACGGCCAGGGCAACCACAGTCTGTCGGTCGCGGACGTCGACGACGACGGCAAGGACGAGATCGTCTACGGCGCGATGACCGTCGACGACAACGGCAGCGGCCTGTGGACGACCAAGCTCGGGCACGGCGACGCCGGGCACGTCGGCGACCTCGACCCCTCGCGCGCGGGCCTGGAGTACTTCAAGGTGTCCGAGGACAGTTCCAAGCCGGGCTCCTGGCTGGCCGACGCCCGCACGGGGCAGCGCCTGTGGACCACGGCGTCCGGCTCCGACAACGGCCGGGGCGTGTCCGCCGACATCTACGCCGGCTCCCCGGGCGCCGAGTCGTGGTCCGCCGCCGACAGCACCCTGCGTTCGCCGTCCGGGGCCTCGGTCGGCCGCGAGCCCTCCAGCGTCAACTTCGTGAACTGGTGGGACGGCGACACCACCCGAGAGCTACTCGACGGAACCCGGATCGACAAGTACGGCACGGGCGGCGAGACCCGCCTGCTGACCGGGGCGTCCGTCGCGTCCGACAACAGCACGAAGGCGACCCCCGCGCTCTCCGGCGACATCCTCGGCGACTGGCGCGAGGAGGTCGTGTGGCGCACCTCGGACAACAAGGCGCTGCGGATCTACTCCACCCCGCACGAGACGAGCACGAAGATCACCACGCTGCTCCACGACATCCAGTACCGCACGGCGCTGGCCTGGCAGAACACGGCGTACAACCAGCCCCCGCACCCGAGCTTCTTCATCGGCTCCGGCATGGCGAAGGCGCCGCGTCCGGTGGTGTCCACCCCCTGAGGGGTTCCGCGCGGCCGGTGGCGGGGCAGCTCCCCCGCCCCGCCACCGGTCGGCACCGCCGCTACTTCGCGTACAGGAGCGTCCCGAAGCCCAGCTGGTCGAACCCGCCGCTGTTCGGGCCGTAGTCACCACCGCCGCCCTCCGGCCTGGCCTTCTCCGCGAGGGCGGTGATGTACGGCACGGACAGCCTGCGGCGGCGCGCGTAGTGGAAGTGGAGGAGGTCCCACACCGGGCGGGCCTGACCGCGGCCCGCCTCGGAGATGACGGTCTGCTCGCGGTGGGCGCAGTTCTGGCCCGTTCCCCAGGTGTACTTGGTGAACGGCACGTCCTGGCCCAGGTTGTACTTGGCGACGTACTGGGCGGCCTTCATGAACCGGTTGTCGTCGTGGCCGTAGAGGTCGTCGCCCTGGTTCCAGGCCATCTCGCAGATCGCGCCCAGCAGACCCATGCCCATCATCGTGTGGCCCTGGTCGCGGCCCGACTCCTGCCACTGGGCGAGGCCTTCGCCGTCGTACACGAAGGGGACGGCCTTCTTGATGGAGCCGTTGCCCGCGCCGTTCTTGAAGTACTCCACCGCCCGGTCGTACTTGGCCCTGTCGTCGCACAGGATGCCGATCGCCATGACCGACGCCATCGCGCAAAGGTCCCAGTTGGCCCAGTAGTTGGTGACGCAGGCGTTGTTGTGGTTCCTCAGGAAGTCGTCGTTGAGGGGGTAGAAGACCTTGAGCAGCATCGTCTTGAACCGGTCGAGGTCGAACCCGCTGTAGCCGCGCATGAGTTCGGCGGCGTTGGCGAACTGGTAGCCGTAGATCCCGGCGGCCAGGAACCGGTCGGCGTTGCCCGTCACCTGGGTGAGCGTGGCCGACCAGGCGTTGAGGATGTCGCGCGCGGAGTCGCCGTGCGCCGCCGAGGCCGCGATCCGCCAGCGCAGGGCGTTCTGGTAGGCGGCGTGGATGTCGCGGTAGAGGGTGGGGTAGTTCTGGCCGGTGCCGCCGCGGATGATCACATCCCGGGGGCTGGCCTTCCAGGTGGCCGCGGAGAGCGCGTTGGCGGTCAGTTTCTGCCAGCCGGGTGTCCAGGGCGCGGCGCCCGCGGCGACCTTCACCTTGGCGCGGTTGAGGTCGCCGGCGTTGTGCAGCATGCCGGGGTGGGCGAAGGCCGCGGGGGCGGCGGCCGCCTTCTCGTCGGTGAGGGCGCTGGTCGCCGCGCCACCGACGGCGCCCGCGGCGGCGAGACCGCCGGAGACCTTGAGCATGCCGCGACGGCTGAGCCGATGCCTGTTGTCCTGACCCATGGGGAGGGCTCCTTGATACTGCGAAGGGGGCTGAGGATGCGATCACCCAGGAGACGGGGCGGGCGGCCACCGATAACAGAAATCGGCGCCTCGTCGGCCGCGCCCGTCGCCACCCGCCCCCGCGGTCAGCCCTTCGCGGGCCCCGGGCCCGAGCTGGTCCGGACCGTCAGCTCCGGTGCGATCAGGGCGACTTCATCGACGCCCTGACCCCGGAGCTTCGCGACGACGCGCTCCACCGCCTGCCGCCCCATCTCCTGTGCGGGGATGGCGACGGAGGTGAGGCGCACCGAGGCTTGGGTGGCGACCTGGTCGGGGCAGATCGCGATGACGGAGACGTCCTCCGGGATGGCGCGGCCCTGCTGGCGCAGGAGGCTCAGGAGGGGCTCCACGGCCGACTCGTTCTGCACGACGAACCCCGTGGTGCCGGGGCGTTCGTCGAAGATCCGGGCGAGCGTCGCGGCCAGCGCGTCGTACGTCCCCTCGCAGGGCCGGTGCAGCACCCGCAGGCCGAGCTCGCGGGCCCGCGTGCGCAGCCCGTCCAGAGTGCGCTCGGCGAACCCGGTGTGCCGCTCGTACACGGCGGGCGCCTCGCCGATGACGGCGATCTCCCGGTGGCCGAGCCCGGAGAGGTGCTCGACGCACTGTGCGCCGGTCGCCACGAAGTCGAGGTCCACGCAGGTCAGACCCGTGGGGTCGGCGGGGAGGCCGATGAGGACGGCGGGCCGGGCGATCTCGCGGATCAGCGGCAGGCGCTCGTCGTGCAGTTCCACGTCCATCAGGATCATCGCGTCGGCGAGCGCGCTGCCCTCGATGCGGCGGACCGCGTCGGGGCCCTCCTCGCCGGTCAGGAGCAGCACGTCGTACCCATGGGCGCGTGCGGTGGTGGCGACGGCGATGGCTATCTCCATCATCACCGGCACGTACATGTCGGTGCGCAGCGGCACCATCAGCGCGATGATGTTGGACTTGCTGCTGGCCAGGGCGCGGGCGCCGGCGTTCGGGTGGTAGCCGAGTTCGCGGATGGACCGCTCGACGCGGTCCTTGGTGGAGACGGAGATGGACCGCTTGCCGCTGAGTACATAGCTCACCGTGCTGGCCGAGACTCCGGCGTGGTGGGCGACCTCGGCAAGCGTGACCATTCAGCTCTCCCGGACAGATCGACAGGTCGTGAGGCGGTGGCGAAGCGCTTCGACTTGGGGCCACCTCGACCCTAGAGGGACACCCATGCGCTGTCCATAGGCCTGTCGAAGCGCTTCGACTGACGCTGTCAGCCTGGGGAGTTGTAGTCCCCGTACACAATGCCACGGCCGTTCGTGGACACATACACTCGCCCGTAGATCCGGGGATCACCGGTGATGGCCGCGCCGGTCCAGCCCCACTGGTGGGCGTCGTCGTTGACCCGCGCCCAGCTCTCCCCGGTGTCGGTGGAGCGGAAGATGCCGCGCACGCCGCCGATCTTCGCGCTGGTGTAGAGCGTCTGGTGGTCCGAGCCGGGCGCGGCCTTGCCGAAGCCGATGGTGTCGGCCTCCTCGACACCCTGGACGCGGGTGAAGCTCGCCCCGGAGTCCTTCGAGTGCCACAGGCCGTACGTTCCCCCGGCCTTTCCGCCCGCGAGCCAGATGTCGCCCTTGGAGCCGGGCACGGCCTTGAAGCGCGCCGCGCCCTCGGCGGGCAACCCGGTGGACGCCTGCGCGGTGAAGGCCGCCCCGCCGTCCGTACTGACGTAGAACGTCCCGGACTTGAAGCCGTAGAACGTCCTCGGGTCCGCCCGGTCCGACTCGACGACCGCGCCCTGCGGGATGCCCGAGGACGCCGTCCACGTGGCGCCCCGGTCGCCGCTGGTGTGCACGCCCGTGCCGTCCGGGCTCCACACGAAGCGGCTGCCGTCGGCGGACGCGGCGACCGTGCCGCCGCCGGAGACCCCTGAGGGCTCTTTGCCCGCCGACCAGGTGGCGCCGTTGTCACGGGAGAGGGCGATGCGCGGCCCGCTGTCGAGCTGACCGACCCGCACCACCGTGTTCGGGTCGGACTCGGCGTAATCGAGGCTCGTCGTGGTGGTGAAGTTGGGCTCGGTGTACATCAGGGGCGGCACCTTGGTGACGTCCGTGTGCCGGAAGCCGCCGATGTCGCCGAGCGCGCTGAGCAGCGGCGCCCCGGAGGAGGGCGCCGCGAGGTCGTCGACCGCGGTCTCCTCCAGGCCCTTGACCATCGGGGTGACGGTGAACTTGCCCCCGCTGTCCCACTGCCGGAGGTTCCTGGTGCCGTAGACGGTGGCCCCGGTGCCATACATCATCCGGTCGGAGTCGAACGGGTCGATCTCCAGGGCCTCGGTCATCCAGCCCAGTTTCGGGGCCTGTTCGGGCGGCGCCGGGTTCGCGCCCCACGACAGCCACGGCACGGACGAGACGTCCATGGTGTAGCGGTTGGCGCGCTGGGGATAGGCGGCGTAGCTCCAGGCGCCGGTCCAGCTTCCGCCGCTGTCCGTGGAGCGGAAGATCTGGATGTCCGGGAACCACGAGCTGTAGCCGGTGACCATGACGGTGCCCGGATGCTGCCGGTCGATGCTCAGCCCGCTGTAGCCGTAGTACGTGTCGGCGTCGGTGGCGGGGCTGATGTTCTTCCACTCGCCGGTGCGGGTCGCGTACCGCCACACCTGGCCCTTGCCGCCGTCGTAGGGGCCGCCCTTGTCGCTGTAGGCGAGGTAGAGGTAGCCGTTCTCGGCGTCGAGTACGCCCTTGTGGGCGAGGTGGCCGGTGGGCTGACCCGCGAGACGCGTCCAGGTGGCGCCCGCGTCCGTCGAGCGGTAGACGGCGTTCTCCTTGTCGGCGACGCCCACGTAGACGGTCCTGGTCCGCGAGCCGGAGGCGCCCGTGGACTCGTCGAAGGTGACCCAGGCGATGCCCTGGTTGTCGGAGGCGTATCCGGTCGAGTCCCCCGGATCCTGCCGGTAGTCGCCGGGGTTGGGGAACGCGGTCACCTCCGACCAGGTGGCGCCGGAGTCGGTGGAGCGCCACAGGCCGTGGCCGCTTGGCGCCCCGAGGTACAGGACGCGGTTGTCGTGCGGGTCGACGGCGAGGCGTTCGCCCATGCCACGGCCCGGCATGTTGCCGCCGAGCTTGAAGGGCAGGTCGGCCTTCTTCCAGGTCCTGCCCCGGTCCGCCGAGCGCATGACGGCGCCCTTACCCGGGTCCCAGTCGTTGGTGTACGTGCCGACAGCGGCGTACACCTTGTCCGGTTCGACGGTGTCGGACGCGATGCTGACGACCCCGGTGTGGCCCCAGTCGTCCCAGCCCACGGAGTCGAGCAGCGGGGTCCAGGTCTGGGACTTCTCCTGCCAGCGGTAGGCGCCGCCGATGTCGGTGCGGGCGTACGCGAGGTTCTTCTCGGCCCGGTTGAAGACGATGCCGGGGACGAAGCCGCCGCCGTCGACACGGACGTTCTTCCAGGTGTACGACGCGTTCGGGACCTTCTCCTTGACGTCGTCGGCATGGGCGTCATCGGCCCCGGAGGAAGGGGCGGCCACGAACAGCAGACCCGGGATCAGACAGAGGGCGCCGAGCAGCTTCCCGTTCCGGCCCCGCGCGGGACGGGCGCTCACTTCGGCCCCGGCCCCGGTTCGAGGAGCTCCGCGTACGCGCCCATGGCGAGCGCGATGTCCGCCTGCGCCCAGAAGCGGTGGTAGGTGAACCGCGGAGCCGCTCCCCCGGCGAGATAGGCCTCGACCTTCGGCCAGTCGGGGTCGTCGCGGTAGAAGGAACGGATGGAGGTGAAGTCGGATCCGGAGTCGACCGTGTCGCCATTGGGCATGGTGCCGGTCCAGCCGTTCGGGACGTACACCCCGTCGTCGAACCGGTTGTAGTCGGCGCGGGTCTCGGGTACCGCGATTCCCAGCGGGTCCCGGTAGTGCTGCCACATGCCGTCGAGGAGCGCCTTGGCCGTGGTGGCGGCCGCGGTGTGGCCGGTGGCGGCGGCGTAGTACGTGAGGGTCTTGGCGTAGGCGGCGGCCACGCCCACGTCGTTGGTGCGGTCGGCGACGGATACGTGAAGTCCCGTGTTGGCGCCGGGATTTGCCGGAGTCCAGGTGTCGGGCCGACCGGACCACTTCAGCGTGGAGGGGAAGGTGCAGGTGCCGTCGGCGGCGATCTTCGTCTCGGAGAGCGCCCACTTCACCCACTTGTCCATGACGGTCTTCGCGGCGGGGTCGTCGGTCTCGTGGAGGTACTCGGCGACGCGCTCCATCGACCAGGCCTGGAAGCCGAACCACTGGTTGGACGGCGGGTCGTGGTAGACGGGCTTCTCGTCGTAGGCCATGCCGTAGAAGGTGGGGGTGCCGGCCGGGGGCTTGGCGTAGTGGCCCTGCCAGCTGTTGGTGGCGCCGCCCGCGATGGCGCCCTCGGCGGACTGCAGCCAGCGGTAGAACTCGATCTGCCGGGTCAGGCTCTTGGCCCAGTCCGCCTTGCCCGATGCCGACTTGGGGGCCAGCGGGGCGTACGAGCTGAGGGCGAAGGCGGCCAGGGGGTTCTGGTAGCCGCCGTGGCTGTGGCTCGATCCGATGCGCCAGGCCCAGCCCGCGGAGGTGTCGGTGGCGCCGCCCCAGGCGTAGTACCAGGACAGCAGATAGTGCGAGCTGTTCTTGCCGCTGCCCGGCGCGCAACCGGACGGGTCGGTGCAGTCGCCGATGGTCTTGAAGTACTTGTCGAACAGGGCGTAGCGCAGGTAGTCGCCCATCTTGGCCGCCTTGGCGACCGTCGCCGCGACAGCGGACGCCTTGCCCTGGGCCGATGCCCAGACGTGGGCCCAGTAGGCGGCCTGTACGGCGCGGGCGTCGGGGGCGTTGGTGTACTTCCACTGCTTGGCGTAGGAGGCATCGCCGGTGAACAGGTCGAGGTAGCCGTTCCTGCCGCCGTGCTCGAACTCGTCGCGGGTGGGGTGCGGGACGGTCTCCCAGACCGACTCCTGGGGACCGCGCTGGAAGGTGTTGATGTAGACGGGGCCCGCGGCGTCGCCGCCGTAGCCGTAGACGTTGTCGACGTCCTGCAGCCAGTGCATGCCGTAGATGTCGTCGCTGCCGTACGCGCTCTTCAGCTCGGCGGCGATCGGGTCGGCACCGGCCTGGACCGCGGGGTCGAGCCGGGCCGGGTACTGGGCCGGCTGGTCGTGTTCCGGAGCATACGTGGCCGGTTTTGCCGCATTGTAGAAACCGTTCGTCGGCTGGTCGGCATGGGTCGGGATCATGAATTTCTCCATGGTTTCCCAGGCCGCGTTGAAACGTGTCCAGTCGCCGCTGACCTTGCCGTACATGGCTTGCAGCCAGAGCAGATAGCTGTACGCCTCGGATGTCGTCTCGTGCCCGTGGTCGGGGGCTTCGACAATGAGGGTTTCGACGGAGTGGTACGGAATACCGTCCGGCGAGAAATAGCCGTTCGCGGAATCGGTGATCTTCGCGTAGAGGTCGAGGAACCGCTGTTCGTACTCGGTGGCCGCGGTCACCGCCTGGGCGCTGTGAGCTGCGGGATCGAGCGCCACGGCGATGGGGGCGAGGGCGACTCCGGCGCCGAGGGCGAGCAGGTTGCGGCGGCTGATTTCCGGTCTGGAGGGGCCGGAGCGGCGCGAATGGGGGGAATGGGGGAACGCAGACATGCCGGGATGACTCCTGACGGCTCGATGGCGGGGGCGAGCTCCGCTCGGGGAGCTCGGAAAACAGCGGGAGGACCAGCGGGAAACGAGTGGGAGGACCAGCGGGAGCACCAGATGGAGCACCAGTGGGAGCGCTCCCAAAGTTCAGCCGAATCGCCGCGATGTCAAGAGCCGTCACACGAAAGGGAGTTGTCGAATGAATTCGACAGCGGCGATCCGAAGAATCTGAGAAACCCGCCAACCTTTCTGTTCTCGGCGGCGACTTCCTGCTAGCTTCCACGGCACCAGTGGGAGCGATTCCGGTTCAATCCGAGGAGTCGCTCATGCCCCGACCCCCGCGTCTGCTCCGCACGTTGGCCGTCCTTGCGGGCGCCGTCCTCATCACCGCCGGACTCGCGATGCCCTCCGCCTTGCCGACGGCGGGCGCGGCGCCCGCCCTGGCGGCACCGCCCCCTGTGCTGCACGCCGACGGCAACCGGCTCGTCGACGCCCGGGGCGCGACGCACCGGCTGCTCGGAGTCAACCGCTCCGGCGGCGAGTTCGCCTGTGTCCAGGGCTACGGCATCTTCGACGGCCCCGTCGACGACGCCTCCGTAAAGGCCATCGCGGACTGGAAGGCCAACACCGTACGCATCCCGCTCAACGAGGAGTGCTGGCTGGGAACCGACAACATCGACCCGCGCTACGCGGGCGCCAACTACACATCCGCCATCAAGGATCTGGTCCGGCGCGTCCAGGACCACGGCATGACCCCGATCGTCGAACTGCACTGGTCCCACGGCCAGTACACCGGCAACTCGGCCGGCTGCCCGGACGTGCACGCCAGCTGCCAGAAGCCGATGCCGAACGCGCGGTACACCCCGGCGTTCTGGACCTCGGTGGCCCACACCTTCAAGGGCGATCCGGCCGTCGTACTCGACCTGTTCAACGAGCCCTATCCGGACCGTGCGACGCCCACCACCGAGCAGGCCTGGGACTGCTGGCGGGACGGCGGCACCTGCCCCGGAATCGGCTACGAGGTCGCCGGCATGCAGGACCTGCTCGACGCGGTGCGCGGGACCGGCGCGAAGAATCTCGTGCTCGCGGCGGGCATCGCGTACTCGAACGATCTCAGCGGCTGGCTGGAGCACGCGCCGAAGGACCCGGCGGGCAATCTCGCCGCGGCCTGGCACGTCTACAACTTCAACACCTGCTCCACCGTGAGCTGCTTCGATTCCACGCTCGCGCCCCTCGCCGCGAGAGTCCCGCTCGTGGCGGGCGAGATCGGCGAGAACACCTGCTCCCACGGCTTCATCGACTCCGTCATGAAGTGGCTCGACGCGCACCGGGCCTCCTATCTCGGCTGGACCTGGAACACGTGGGACTGCTCGTCGGGCCCCTCCCTGATCAGCTCCTACGACGGCACACCCACGGCGTTCGGCGCAGGTCTGCGCGACCATCTGGCCGCGCTCACCGGCTGACCCGTCCAGCTCCCCACAGACCCGTCCACCCCACCCCCGAAGGGAATCACCCCACCATGAGCCGCGCACACACCAGGCACCGCAGATCCCGCACCCTCTTCCTCGCCACACTCGCCACCGTCCTCGCCACGACCGGCGGCACCGCGCTCGCCGTGAGCGACAGCGCGGGAAGCACGACCACCCGGGCAGCGGCGGCGCGCGTCGACAATCCCTACGCGGGCGCCAAGTCCTACGTGAACCCCGAATGGTCGGCGAAGGCCGCCGCCGAACCGGGCGGCAGCGCCATCGCGAAGCAGCCCACCGGCGTCTGGCTGGACCGGATCGCCGCGATCGAGGGCGCCGGCGACTCGATGGGCCTGCGCGACCACCTGGACGAGGCGCTCAAGCAGGGCGCGGGTGTCATCCAGCTGGTCATCTACAACCTGCCCGGCCGGGACTGCGCCGCGCTCGCGTCCAACGGCGAGCTCGGCCCGACCGAGATCGGCAAGTACCAGACCGACTACATCGACCCCATCGCCGCGATCCTCGCCGACTCGAAGTACGCGAACCTGCGCATCGTCACGACCGTCGAGATCGACTCGCTGCCCAACCTGGTCACCAACACCGGCGGCCGCCCCACCGCGACGCCCGCGTGTGACGTGATGAAGGCCAACGGCAACTACGTCAAGGGCGTCGGCTACGCCCTTCGCAAGCTCGGCGCCGTGCCGAACGTCTACAACTACGTGGACGCGGGTCACCACGGCTGGATCGGCTGGGACGACAACTTCGCCGCGTCCGCCCAGGTCATGTACCAGGCGGCGACCGCCGACGGGGGCAGCGTCGACAACGTGCACGGCTTCATCACCAACACGGCCAACTACAGCGCCCTGAAGGAGAACAACTTCAAGATCGGCGACACCGTCAACGGCCGGTCGGTCCGCGAGTCCAAGTGGGTCGACTGGAACCGCTCCGTCGACGAGCTCTCCTTCGCCCAGTCGTTCCGGAGCCAGCTCGTCTCCGCCGGCTTCAGGTCCGGCATCGGCATGCTGATCGACACCTCGCGCAACGGCTGGGGCGGATCGGCACGGCCCGCGGGCCCCGGCGCCACCACGGACGTGAACACCTATGTGGAGGGCGGCCGTTACGACCGGCGCATCCACATCGGCAACTGGTGCAACCAGTCGGGCGCGGGTCTCGGAGAGCGGCCGAGGACCGCCCCGGAGGCCGGCATCGACGCCTACGTGTGGATCAAGCCGCCGGGCGAGTCCGACGGGTCGAGCAAGGAGATCCCGAACGACGAGGGCAAGGGCTTCGACCGCATGTGTGACCCGACGTACGGGGGCAACCCCCGCAACGGCAACAACCCGTCCGGCGCGCTCGCGAACGCGCCGATATCCGGGAAGTGGTTCTCGGCCCAGTTCCAGGAGCTCCTGAAGAACGCGTATCCGGCGCTGTAGTACGCGCGGGCGGCAACCTCGCGGGGGCGGGCGGCAACCACATGTCGTACCGCCTCCGCTCAACTCCCCCCGGGACAGGGGGAGTTATACCAACTCGCAAGGAGCCCGGAGTGAGCCGCTCCCTCAGCACCCCCACCCCTTTCCGGCGCAGAGCCCTCGTCGCGCTGCCCGCCGCCGCCCTGCTCGCCCTCGTCCCGAGCAGCGCCACCGCCTACCCCAATCCCGGCCAGGTCACCGGCGACATCGTCGTGCACGACCCGACCCTGGCCCGCACCCCGTCGGGCGAGTACCTGCTCTACTCGACCGGCGACGGCCTGCAACTGCGCACCTCCACCGACCGCGTCAACTTCGGCCGCGACGGCTCCGCCTTCCCCACCCGGCCCGGCTGGTGGAGCAACTACAACTCCACGGGTGACGTCTGGGCGCCCGACATCTCGTACCACGGCGGCAAGTATCTGATGTACTACTCCGTCTCGTCGTTCGGGTCGAACAAGTCGGCCATCGGCCTCGCGGCCTCCACCACGGGTGAGCCCGGCTCCTGGACCGACTACGGCGCCGTGTACACCTCCACCACGTCCAGCGACTACAACGCCATCGACCCGAATCTCCTCGTGGACGACGACGGCAAGTGGTGGCTCTCCTTCGGCTCCTGGTGGACCGGGATCAAGATGATCAGGGTCGATCCCTCGACGGGCAAGCAGTACGCGGGCGACACCGCCCGGCGTTCGCTCGCCTCGCGCCCCACCGGCACCAAGGCCGTCGAGGCGCCCTACATCGTCAAGCGGGGCGGCTACTACTACCTCTTCGCCTCGTACGACACGTGCTGCGCGGGCACCGGCTCCACGTACAAGATCAAGGTGGGCCGCTCCTCCAGTGTCACCGGGCCGTACGTCGACAAGAACGGCGTCGGCATGCTGAACAACGGCGGCACTCCGGTCCAGGAGAGCCACGGCCGCTACATCGGCCCCGGCGGCCAGTCGATCATGAAGGACGCCGACGGTGACCTGCTCGTCTACCACTACTACGACGGCCAGGACAACGGCACTCCCAAGCTCGGCGTGAACCTCCTGAACTGGAGCTCCGGATGGCCCGTCGCCCACTGACCCGGGGCGGCGAGGACTCACCCCAGCCGGATCACGTTCCATGACAGCGGCTCCAGGACGGCGCTCAACGTGCCGTCCTGGAGTGCGCTCCCGCTGACGCCGTGCGGGGTGACGCACTCCGGCTCCGCGAGGGTGTTGCGGGCGTCCGGGTCCGCGTCGGACAGGGTGGTGACATTGCGGCTCACTTCTGTCCGATATATCGAACACTGCTCGCAACTTCGAACGGACCGTAAAGTTGAACGCCGGGCGCGTCAACGGTTCCGACAGAGCCGGGAGTGAAGTCCCGTGAATTCGCGGGAAGTTGTTCGAGATCCCGAACCCCGGGAGGCGCCTCGGCCTCTTCCTGCGCAATGCGTTGACGGGCCGCCCTCCGCGTATCTAAGTTGCCGTTCGGCCTACTGATCAGCGTTCGAAATCTCGCACGAAGACTGGGGTACGCATGGCACGCAGACGATGGAGACTCGGGCTCACCCTGGGAGCCCTGCTCGCCGGAACGCTCGCCGCGGGACCCACCGCCGCGGCCGAACCCACCGACTACACGATCGACGTCGACCCGACCCGCACCGGCGCGAAGATCGACGACTCGATGTACGGCGTCTTCTACGAGGACATCAACCGCGCGGCGGACGGCGGCCTCTACGCCGAGCTCGTCCAGAACCGCTCCTTCGAGTACACCACCGCCGACAACCCCTCCTACACACCGCTGACTTCGTGGGACACGGCAGGCTCCGCCGAGGTGGTGAACGACGACGGGCGCCTCAACGCCCGTAACCGCAATTACCTCTCGCTGGGCGGCGGTTCATCCGTCACCAACACCGGCTACAACACCGGCCTCGCGGTCGCCAAGGGCAAGCGCTACGACTTCTCGGTCTGGGCCCGCACCGGCGGGACCCGGAAGGCTCCGCTGACCCTCAGCCTGCGCGACGCCTCCGGCGACCTCGCCCCGGCCCGCCGGGTCACCGCACACGGCGGCTGGGCGAAGTACAAGGCCTCGTTCACCGCGGGACGCACCTCCGCGACCGGCCGGATCACGGTCGCGTCGGACGCCCCCGTCGCGCTCGACGAGGTCTCCCTCTTCCCTCGCGACACCTACAAGGGCCGCACGAACGGCTTGCGCAAGGACCTCGCCCAGAAGATCGCCGACCTGAGGCCCGGCTTCCTGCGCTTCCCCGGCGGCTGCCTGGTCAACACCGGCTCCCACGAGTCGTACGACGAGAAGTCCGGCTGGCAGCGCAAGCGCTCCTACCAGTGGAAGGACACCATCGGGCCCGTCGAGGAGCGCGCCACCAACGCCAACTTCTGGGGCTACAACCAGAGTTACGGCCTCGGCTACTACGAGTACTTCCAGTTCGCCGAGGACACCGGCGCCATGCCGCTGCCCGTCGTGCCCGCTCTGGTGACCGGCTGCGGCCAGAACAAGGCCACCGACGACCCGGCGCTCCTCAAGCGGCACATCCAGGACACCCTGGACCTCATCGAGTTCGCCAACGGCCCCGCGACGAGCGAGTGGGGCAAGAAGCGGGCGGCGATGGGCCACCCCGAGCCCTTCCACCTGACCCACCTGGAAGTCGGCAACGAGGAGAACCTCCCCGAAGAGTTCTTCGCCCGCTTCAAGGAGTTCCGCGCGGCCATCGAGGCGAAGCACCCGGACATCACGGTGATATCCAACTCCGGCCCCGACGACAGCGGTTCGACCTTCGACAAGGCCTGGCAGCTCAACCGTGACGCCGACGTCGCGATGGTCGACGAGCACTACTACAACAGCCCGCAGTGGTTCCTGGAGAACAACGACCGATACGACTCCTACGACCGCAAGGGCCCGAAGGTCTTCCTCGGCGAATACGCCTCGCAGGGCAACAGGTTCTCCAACGCCCTGTCCGAGGCCGCCTTCATGACCGGCCTCGAACGCAACGCCGACGTCGTCAAGCTCGCCTCGTACGCCCCGCTGCTCGCCAACGAGGACTACGTGCAGTGGAAGCCGAACATGATCTGGTACGACAACGACCAGTCATGGGGCTCGGCCAACTACGAGACGCAGAAGCTCTTCATGCGCAACGTCGGCGACGAGGTCGTGCCGTCCACGGCATCCGGCACCCCCGCCGCCTCCGGTCCCATCACCGGCGCCGTCGGTCTTTCCACCTGGGCCACCAGCGCCGCGTACGACGATGTGAAGGTCACCGGCAAGGACGGCGGGACGCTCCTGTCCGACGACTTCTCCGGCGGTGACGGCCGGTGGAGCAAGGCGGCGGGCAAGGGGACCTGGGCGGTCCAGGACGGCGCGTACCTGCAGTCCGACGAGACCGCCGAGAACACCCTGGTCACGGCGGGCGACAAGGGCTGGCAGAACTACGACCTGAACGTGCGGGCCACCAAGAAGTCCGGCAAGGAGGGCTTCATGGTCGCCTTCGGGGTCAAGGACTCCGGCAACCACTACTGGTGGAACCTGGGCGGCTGGAACAACAGCCAGTCGGCCGTCGAGAAGTCCGTCGACGGCGCGAAGCAGACCATGGTCCAGGACGCGACGACCATCGAGACGGGCCGCAGCTACGACCTGCGCGTGGAGGTGCGCGGCCGCCAGGTGACGCTCTTCCTCGACGGCGAGAAGTGGGGCTCCTTCACGGACGACAAGCCCGCCGAGCCGTTCCGCCAGGTCGTCACCCGGGACAAGGCCAACGGCGACCTCATCGTCAAGGTCGTCAACGCGCAGGGCTCCGATGCCCGCACCAGGGTCGGCCTCGGATCGGGCACGCGGGTCGAGCGGACCGCGAAGGTGACCACGCTCGCCGCGGAACCGGCCGCGGAGAACACGAAGGACGCGACGCCGGTCAGGCCGGTGGCCTCGACGTTCAAGGGTGTGTCCGAGACGTTCTCGTACACGTTCCCGGCGAATTCGATCACTTTCATGAGGATCAGGACCGACTGACCGTGCCGAGAAGTCGACTGACCATATCGAGAGATCGACTGACCGTGTCGAGAGGCCGACCGAGATAGGACAGCGGTGTCGCGACCCCGGCGTACGGCGCCCGCCGGGCGAGCGGCGTCCTGCCCGCGACGACGCTCCTGACGACGGGCAGCACCGGCATCGGCTCGACCGTGAACTGAGTGCCGACGGCATCGTGCCTGGTCACCGGGGTTTCGGGAAGATCACGGAAGGCTCACGGAGGGCTCACGGCGGACTCAGTGGGGGTTCGGTTGGCGGGTGGGGACAGGGCAATGACAGGATGAGGACCATGACAATCAAGGCCTATTTCGACATCACCATCGACGGCCAGCCTGAAGGCCGCATCACGTTCAACCTCTTCGACGACGTCGTGCCGAAGACCGCGGAGAACTTCCGCGCGCTCGCCACCGGCGAGAAGGGCTTCGGCTACGCCGGTTCGAAGTTCCACCGCGTCATTCCGGACTTCATGCTCCAGGGCGGCGACTTCACCGCCGGCAACGGCACGGGCGGCAAGAGCATCTACGGCGAGAAGTTCCCCGACGAGAACTTCCAGCTCAAGCACACCAAGCCCGGCCAGCTTTCGATGGCCAACGCGGGCCCCAACTCCAACGGCTCGCAGTTCTTCATCACCACGATCGCCACGACCTGGCTCGACGGCAAGCACGTGGTCTTCGGTGAGGTCGCGGACGAGGAGAGCCTGGCCCTCGTCAAGAAGATCGAGAGCTTCGGCTCGCAGTCCGGCGCCACCAAGGCCGAGATCGCCATCTCCGCCTCCGGCACCCTCTAGGACCTCGCGCGCAGGACCTGGCATGGGTGAGCCCCCGCCTCGTGAGGCGGGGGCTCACCCATGCCCGGGTCCATGCCCGAGTCCATGCCCGGGTCCGCCCCTTCAGCCGAGTCCGGTCACATACCGCAGGCCGCCGAGCAGGTGGGCGCGGAAGTCCGGGTCCGCGTACGCCTCGTCCGCGTGGCCGAGCGCCGTGTAGAACATCGGGCCGCCGCCGTGCTCGTGGCACCACACCAGAGGGTGGTCGGCGCCCATCCCGCCTCCTTCGTACGAGGATTCGTCGGCGGCGGCCAGGACCCGCACCGCACCCCGGGGCGAGACCCGGAAGTCGTACCACTCGTCGGTGAGATCCCAGGTGGCGGCGAGGTGCGCGGTGGCGGGATGCGCGTGGTCCTCGACGGTCAGGCGGCCGGGCTGGTAGGCGGGATGGCGGGCGAAGCGCGCGCCGAGGAGCTCGCCGTAGTACGGCCAGTCGTACTCGGTGCAGGCGGCGGCGTGAACGCCCATGAAGCCGCCGCCCGCCGACCGGTGTGCGCGCAGCGCCTCCCGTCCGGCGGGGGTGAGGACGTCGCCGCTGGTGGAGAGGAAGACGATCGCCGCATAGCCGGACAGGTCCTGCTCGAAGGCGGCCGGATCCTCGGTCGCGTAGGCGCAGCAGCCGATCCCGGCTGCGAGCTCGCGCAGGGCGGCGACTCCGGCGGGGATCGACGCGTGCCGGTAGGCGGTCGTTCGGCTGTAGATCAGCAGGCGGGGGCTCATGGACCCTGATCGTAGAAGACGGTGCCGGACCTCCCGGGCGGCGTCACGGTCGCCACTGCGCGTGACCGGCCCGGCAGGCGCCACTGCGCGTGACCGGCCCGGCAGGACGGGACCAGGCGGGTCCCGATTCCCCGGGCTTGACTCAGTCTCCGTGGTGATGCGGGCCTGAGTCATTGCGACCAAGCAGGTCGCTCGGGCCCGGGTCATCGGTGCGCGAAGCCGCTCATGGCCTCGGTCGGCACTCCGTCGTAGTCGAAGAGCGCCTGGTTCTCCCAGGCGTTGCCCGTCGAGGGGTCCGTCGAGTCCCAGCCGTTGCCCTCGACGACGGTCCAGGTGGCGTCCCACCAGAAGACGCCAAGACCACGGCGGGGCGGGACCGCCTCGACGACGCTCTGGATGTCACGGAAACTGGGTCTGCCGCAGCCCGATCTGCTCGACGGCGGCCCGCTCTATCTCGCGCTCTCCAACATCGCGGTCTGGGGCGGCACCGGCTTCAACATGATCGTCATCTACACCTCGCTGCGGGCCATCCCCGCCGAGGTACACGAAGCGGCGAAGCTGGACGGCTGCTCACAGCTGCAGATCGCGCTGCGGATCAAGATCCCGATGGTGCCGCTCACCAACTCCGTCTCCACCACGTGGAGTCCGCTGATGAAGGTGTACCAGGACGCCTTCGGCAAGGGTGACATCAACTCGGCTGCCGCCACCGCAGTGATCATCGCCGTCGCCACGCTCGTCCTGTCCTTCGGGTTCCTGCGCGCCGCGAACTCCCGCACCAAGAAGGAGGCGGCCCGATGAGCTCTCTCGCCGTCCGCAAGGCCCCGCCCGCCGCGGGCACCACCCCCGGCACCGCACAGGGCCCGCCACCGCCCCGCCGCACCGCCCTGCTCCCGACCGCCGTCCTGGTACTCGGCGCCCTGTACTGCCTGCTGCCCGTGCTCTGGGTGGTGATCGCCTCCACCAAGTCGGGGCGCGAACTGTTCTCCACGTTCACGTTCTGGCCCGGCAGCGGCTTCGCCGACAACGTCACGGACCTGTCCGCCTACCGCGACGGCATCTACTGGCGGTGGATGGGCAACTCCGCCCTCTACGCCGGTCTCGGCGCGCTCCTGTCCACGGCTGTCTCCGCGGTCAGCGGCTACGCTCTCGCGGTCTACCGCTTCCGAGGCCGCGAGAGCGTGTTCAACATCCTCATGGCGGGCGTCCTGATGCCGCCGGTGATCCTGGCCGTACCGCAGTACCTACTGCTCGCGAAAGCCGATCTCACCGATTCGTACGCCTCGGTCCTCACGCCGCTCGTCCTCTCGCCCTACGGCGTGTACCTCGCCCGGATCTACGCCTCCGCGGCCGTGCCCGGCGATGTCGTGGAGGCGGGGCGGATGGACGGTGCGAGCGAGTGGCGGATCTTCACTCGGATCGCGCTTCCGATGATGGTGCCAGGCCTGGTGACGGTGTTCCTGTTCCAGTTCGTGGCCGTGTGGAACAACTTCCTGCTCCCCTACATCATGCTCAGCGACGACGAGAAGTTCCCCCTCACGCTCGGCCTGTTCACGCTCCTGGAGCAGGGCTCCAACACCCCGGCGCTCTACACCCTCGTGATCACCGGCGCACTCCTGGCCGTCGTGCCGCTCATCGCCCTCTTCCTGGTCATCCAGCGCTTCTGGAGCCTCGACCTGCTGTCCGGAGCCGTAAAGTCGTGACCATGAACGCAACGGGGGGCAGGCGCAGGCCGCCGACGATCCACGACGTGGCCCGCGAGGCGGGTGTGTCGCGCGGCACGGTGTCCCGCGTCCTCAACGGCGGACACTATGTGAGCCCCTCCGCCCAGGAGGCCGTCAACGCGGCCATCCGCAAGACCGGCTACGTCGTCAACCGGCACGCCCGCTCGCTGATAACGGGCCGCTCCGACTCCGTGGGCTTCCTCCTCACCGAACCGCAGGAGCGCTTCTTCGAGGACCCCAACTTCAATGTGCTGCTGCGGGGCTGCACGCAGGCGCTCGCCGCACACGACATCCCGCTGCTCCTGATGCTGGCCGGCACCCCGGACGAGCGTCGCCGCATCATGCGCTACATCACCGCGGGCCACGTCGACGGGGTGCTCCTGGTCTCCAGCCACTCCGGCGACCCCGTGGCGGACGAGCTGCGGGAGGCCGGGGTTCCCCTGGTGGCGTGCGGGAAGCCGATCGGCCAAGCCTCCAAGATGAGTTATGTCGCCGCGGACGACCGGGACGGCGCCCGCGACATGGTGCGCCATCTCCTCTCTCTCGGGCGGCGCCGCATCGGCACGGTGACCGGGCCGCTGGACACCCCCGGCGGTGTGGAACGGCTCGCGGGCTACCGGGAGATCCTCGCCGAGGAGGGCATCGGAGTCGACGAGCGGCTCATCGCGTCCGGCGACTACAGCCGGGCCGGTGGTGAGGCCGCCGCCACCCGGCTCCTCGCCGAAGCACCGGATCTGGACGCCGTGTTCGTGGCGTCGGACCTCATGGCGCAGGGCGTCCTGACCGCCCTCGACCACGCCGAGCGCCGCGTCCCGCAGGACGTCGCGGTCGGCGGCTTCGACGACTCGCCCGCCGCCCTGACCGCCCGCCCCGAACTGACGACGGTCCGCCAGCCCTGGGACCGCATCAGCGCCGAGATGGTGCGGGTCCTGCTCGCGCAGATCGGCGGCGAGGACCCGGCCGCGGTCATTCTGCCGACGGAGCTCGTGATCCGCGGATCGGCGTGACGCACCAAGACCCGGCCTGACGTACAGGGACGAGGCAGCGGGGAGGCCTTCGATGGCTCCCCGCCGCCATGAGGGAGGAATCCGAACATGAACGACGCTGTGACCGCGGGCCGGGACGGTGCCGCGGCTGCCGTGACCAACTGGGCCGGGAACATCACCTTCTCGGCCCGTGAACTGCACCGGCCCGCGTCGCGGGACGCCCTGCGGTCCCTCGTGGCGGGCAGCCGCCAGGTGCGGGTGCTCGGCAGCGGCCACTCCTTCAACCGGATCGCCGACGTGGACGGCGACAATGCGGACACCGCCCTGCTGTCGCTCGCCGCCCTGGAACCGTCCATCGACGTGGACACCACGGCGCGCACCGTACGTGTGGCGGGCGGCGTGCGGTACGCCGAACTCGCCCGGCAGGTCGCCTCGTACGGGCTCGCCCTGCCCAACATGGCCTCGCTGCCACACATCTCGGTGGCCGGATCGGTCGCCACCGGGACACACGGCTCGGGCAACGGCAACCAGTCCCTCGCGGAGGTCGTGCGCTCGGTGGAGCTGGTGACCGCCGACGGGGAGACGTGTGTACTGAGCCGCGGCGACGACGGTTTCGACGGCGCCGTGGTCTCGCTCGGCGCGCTCGGCGTGGTCCTCGCCCTCACCCTCGACCTGGAACCGCTCTATACGGTGAGCCAGCACGTCTTTGGTGAACTCCCCCTGGCGGAGCTCGACTTCGAGGCGGTGACGTCGGCGGCGTACAGCGTCAGTCTGTTCACCAACTGGCGTGGACCGCGCTTCAACCAGGTGTGGCTCAAGCAGCGCGACGATGCCGCCGTCGGCTTCCCGTGGGCGGCGCCCGTGAACGAACCCCGGCATCCGGTGCCGGGCATGCCGGCCGTCAACTGCACCGAGCAGCTGGGAGTTCCGGGGTCGTGGCATGAGCGCCTCCCTCATTTCCGGGCGGAGTTCACGCCGAGCAGCGGAGCCGAGCTCCAGTCGGAGTATCTGCTGCCGCGCGAACACGCCCTCGCCGCGCTGCACGCCCTGGACGCCCTCAGGGACCGGGTGGCGCCCGTCCTCCAGGTCTGCGAGGTGCGCACTGTCGCCGCCGACATCCAGTGGCTGAGCCCCGCCCACGGCCGGGACACCGTGGCGTTCCACTTCACCTGGGTGCCGGACGCGGCGGCCGTGCTCCCGGTGGTCGCGCTCGTCGAGGAGCGCCTCGCGCCGTTCGCGCCCCGGCCGCACTGGGGCAAGGTGTTCGGCGCGGACCCCGCCGATCTCGGCGACCGCTATCCGCACGCAGCCGATTTCGCCGCCCTGGCCCAACGCCTCGACCCGCGGGGGAAGTTCCGCAACGCGTTCGTACGCTCCTTCGTACGTCCCTTCCTCCAGCCCACTCGATGACACGGCCCGTCAGGGCTCCAGGCCGACCACCCCCTCGCCGCTCGTGACATCGAAAGGCACCGAGACCTGGTCGTGCGCGATCAACCACGCCCCCTCGGTCTTCCGGAAGCAGTACGTGCCCCTGACCCACATGCCGCTCATCGCCGTCCCGTCCTTCAGCGTGCCGCTGAGACGAGCAAAGGCATGCCCGAAGGCCACGTCATCGCCCACGGTGAGGGTCAGTTCGCGCACCTCGTAGTTCACGCTCTCGAAGAACGTGAACACGGGCGCCCAGTTCTTGAGCTTCGCCTCCACTCCCACACTCTGGAGCGGCGGTTCGATGTCGAAGGACACGATGTCCGTTGCGTACAGCTTCTTCAGGATCTCGGCATCCTTGGCCTGGAGCCCCTCGGCGATCATCCCGACTTGCCGACGAATCTCGGCTTCGTCCCTCTCGCGCTGCGTAGGCATGGCAACTCCGACCTTCCCTATAGTGGCGGACCCTTGACTTGTCACACGCTCCGCTCAGCTCTGCGGATCGCGCTTCACCTGTCAGTGCAGAATCTCGGCCCGCACCCTCTCCTTCGGCGTTGCGATGTCCCGGTAGCGAGCGGTGCCCCGCGCATGGCTGAAGTACGCGCGGCAGCGCCGCCGTCGAGGATCTCCACCGTGAAACCGTGTGCGGCCAGTGCGGCGGCCGCCCGCTCCAGACGCTGCGCGGGCGCCGGTTCGCTGAACAGCGTTGCCGATGTCGAGGTCGTCATGGTGAGCTCCCTGCTCGCGGGGTGTTGTGTTCGTCTCAGCAGTTCGACAAGACGGCCCCGCGGAATGTGAGGCCGGGTGCCTGGCCTCACATTCCGGTGCGCTGCGTTGTCGAACCGGTAGCGGCAGACACGACGAAGGGAGCCGTCGGCACCATGAGCACCCGATCCGAGCGAGGACACGGCCGGCCCGATTCGGGCCTGGACGTGATCATGAGCGAGCGGCGCCAACTGATCAATCTCGCGTACCGGCTTCTGGGCTCTCTGGCCGAGGCCGAGGATGCCGTCCAGGAGACGTACGCCCGCTGGTACGCCATGTCACGGCAGCAACAGGACGCCATCGAGAACCCCGCCGCCTGGCTGACGACCGTCGCCGGCCGCATCTGCCTCAATCTGCTCGGCTCGGCACGGGCCAGGCGAGAGACCTACGTGGGCGAATGGCTCCCCGAGCCACTGCCCGCGCATTCGGAGTGGAACAGCGGGCGGGCGGGCGGTGCGACGGCCGATCCGGCCGACCGGGTCACCCTGGACGAGTCGGTCAGCCTGGCCTTCTTGGTCGTGCTCGAATCCATGACTCCGGCCGAACGCGTCGCGTTCATCCTGCACGACGTCTTCTGCCACTCCTTTGCCGAAGTGGCCGAGATCGTCGGCCGTACCCCGGCAGCATGCCGCCAGCTGGCCTCGTCGGCCCGACGCCGCATCCGGGCCGCGCGGCCTTCCCCGACGGAGGCAGCCCAACGCACCGCTGTCGTCAGGAACTTCAAGCAGGCCTGGGACGCCAAGGACATCGACGTCCTGATCGGCCTGCTCGACCCCGACGCCACGGCGATCGCCGACGGCGGCGGCCTGGCCATCACCTTCCCGCGCCCCATCGAAGGCGCCGAGCGGATCGCGCGCACCTGGATCGAGATCGCCCGCCGCAGGCCCGACACCATGACGTTCCTGGAGCGTACGGTCAACGGCCAGCCAGGTCTGGTGGCTCAGCAGGACGGCGTCATCGTCTCGGTGTTCGCGTTCGAGGTCGCGGAGGACCGGATCAAGCACATCTGGGTCGTACGCAACCCCGAGAAGCTTCGTAGCTGGACGACGGGTTGAGGCGCGTCTCCCCGGCTGCCACTGCTCTCACGCCACCAGGGCATCGGCGACGGGGATGCCGAAGTCCGGTGTTCCGTCCGCCTTCCAGCCGAGCTTCTGGATCCGGGTGTGGCGGTTGGGGTCGTTGAGCGGGTCGCCGACGATGTCCTTGTACTGGCGTGCGTGGTAGACGAGGACGTCGGTGCGGCCGTCCTCGGCGACGGTGAAGCAGTTGTGGCCCGGGCCGTACTGCTTGGTCGTGTCGTTGCTGGTGAAGACGGGGGTCGGCGACTTGGACCAGGATGCCGGGTCGATGAGGTCGCTGCGCGCGTCGGCGGTGAGCAGCCCCATGCAGTAGTTGAAGTCGGTCGCGGACGCCGAGTACGTGAGGAAGACGCGGCCGTTGCGCTGGATGACGGACGGCCCCTCGTTCACCTTGAAGCCGACGCACTCCCAGTCGTACTCGGGTGTGGTGAGGCGTATCTGAGGTCCTGTCAGGGTCCAGGGGTTAGCCATCCGCGACAGGAAGACGCCGGTGTTGTTGTCCATGCCGGGTTCGTACTGCGCCCAGGCCAGGTAGCGGCTGCCGATTGGGGCCTCCCCTGCTCGAACGGAGTTGAGAGCTTGGGGAACGATGAAGGTGGTGGCGTCGAGCGAGAAGGTGTCCCAGGCCGTGGTGAGCTGCCCCTTCTCCGTCCAACTTCCCTTGAGGGGGTTGGCGTTGGTGTTCTCCAGGACCCAGATGCGGATCTTCCACACGTCGTCGGCGGGGGCCGCGGCGAAGTAGATGTACCACTTGCCGTTGATGTGGTGGAGCTCCGGCGCCCAGATGTGCGACCCCATGTCACCGCTCGTGTGCCGCCGCCAGATGACGGATTCGTCCGCCCGGGTCAGGCCTCGCAGGGTTCGGGAGCGGCGCAGGACGATGCGGTCGTACTCGGGGGCGGTCGCGGTGAAGTAGTAGTGGCCGTCGGTGTGGCGGCCGATGTGCGGGTCGGCGCGCTGTTCGACGAGCGGGTTGCGGTAGGCGGCGACCCGGGACGCGGCGTGAGCGGGTGTCTTGGCGAGGGCCGGCGCGGCGGCGAGGGCGCCGACGGCCAGGGTTCCTCGCAACAGGTTTCTACGGCTGGGTACTTCACTGCGGCTCATGCGGCTGGCTCCCTGGTGGGCGGGTCGGCGCTCCATGATGCGGACGTCCCCGCACATCGATGTATGTTCGTTATTTCGAACAACATGCGGTACTCCGAACGCCGAAACGGTAAGGGGGCGTTGGAGCAAGGTCAACGGTTGCGACGAGATACGTCGCGGGACGACGGGTTACGCCTCGCCCGACGCCCTGGCCCGCCACCTCGTCCGCCACCTCGTGGCGGCTGCGCGGGCTACCGCTCCGCCCGCCCCAGCGCCTCCCCGCACGCCTTGATGTACGCGCTCACCAGCGGGCGGTGGTCGTCGCCCGCGCGCCAGGCAAGAGCGAACCGGCTCGGCGTGATCCCGCGGACCGGGCGCGTGACGACGCCGCCGAGGGTGATCAGGGGCGCGTTGCCCGCGGCCACCAGGCAGACACCACGGCCGTCCACCAGCGCCTCGTACGTCTCGTCGGTACTGGCGATCTCCGCGCCGATACGGGGCGGGCGGCCCGCGCGAGCGTCCAGGGCCAGCCAGTAGTCGCGCAGCGCGCCCGCACCCTCGGGCAGCGCGAGGAAGGGTTCGTCGGCCAGATCGGCGAAGTCGACCTCGTCCAGGTCCGCGAGGCGGTGCGTGTCGGGCAGGGCGACATGACGCGGCTCCTCGGCGACCACCACCCACTCGTAGCGCTCCGGGTCGGGAAGCGGCAGCCAGATGAAGGCCACGTCCGCCGTGCCGTCCGCGAGGCCCGCGCTCGCGTCCTCCCAACTCACCTGCCGCAGCCGGATCGTGGCCGCCGGGTGGGCCTCGCTGAAGCGGGAGCGCACCGCCGGGAGCAGCCCGCCACGGGCCGGTCTCGTGCTCATGCCCACGAAGAGCGTGGCCCGCTCCTCGGTCTTCGCCCGCTCCACCGCTTCCGCGCCCGTCTGCCAGCCCTCAAGCACCTGTCGGGCGTGCGGAAGGAGAGCAGCCCCCACGGAGGTGAGCCGCACACCGCGATGATCCCGCACGAACAGCTCGGCGCCCAACTGCCGTTCCAGCGCACGTATCTGCTTGCTCAGCGCGGGCTGCGAGACGAAGAGCCGCTCGGCGGCCCGCGTGAAGTGCAACTCCTGCGCCACCGCGACGAAGTACCGCAGATCCCTGCTGTGCACGTCCCTGCCGTGTACGTGTACGCCACTGCCGTGAAGGTCCATAACCATCAGCTATCACGTCAAGTCTTGGACGGGCCACCCGTTTCGCCCGCAGGATGATCCACATAGCCGGGAACGGATGAACCGGCCTATACCCAACGGGAGTTCGAGATGTCGAAGGTATGGCTCGTGACGGGCGCGAACAGCGGCTTCGGGCGGGCGTTCACCGAGGCGGCCGTCGCGGCGGGCGGCGTGGTCGTCGCCACCGCACGCAACGCCTCGTCCCTGGACGACCTTGTCGCCGCCCACCCCGGCCAGGTCGAGGCACTGACCCTGGACGTGACCGACACGGCCGGCACGGAAGCCGCCGTGAACGACGTCATCGACCGGCACGGCCGCATCGACGTCCTGGTGAACAATGCGGGCCGCAGCCACGTCGGCGCCCTGGAGGAGGACTCCGACGCCGAGCTGCGCGCCCTGTTCGACGTGCACGTCTTCGGTCCCGCCGCGCTGATCCGCGCCGTCCTTCCGCACATGCGGGCGAGGCGTTCGGGAGCGATCGTGCAGATGAGCAGCATGGGCGGGCAGATGTCGTTCGCGGGGTTCTCCGCGTACAGCGGCACGAAGTTCGCCCTGGAGGGGATGTCGGAGGCGCTGGCCCAGGAGGTGGCGCCGCTGGGCATCAAGGTCCTGGTCGTGGAACCGGGCGCCTTCCGCACCAACCTGTTCGGCAACACCAGCGCCAGCCCCGTCGAGATCCCGGACTACGCGTCGACGGCGGGCGCCACCCGCACGATGGTCGGGGGCGGCGACGGTGAGCAGCCCGGCGACCCGGCGAAGGCCGCCGCCGCGGTCATCACCGCGCTCGACGCCGACGACACTCCGCTGCGTCTGCCGCTGGGTGACGACTCCGTGGACGCGGTCATCGGTCACCTCGACGCGGTCCGCGCGGAGATCGCCGCGTGGGAGAAGGTGACGCGGGCGACCGCCTTCGACGCCTGAGGTATCGCCTGAGGTACCGACCGAGGCCGCGTCAGCGGTCGCGCTTGACCGCCCGCAGGACCACGAACTTCGGGTTCCCCGCGACAACTTGGGAGTTACCGAAGAGCTTGCGAAGCTTCACGTGGTAGTCGAGGTGGCGGTTGCCGACGACCCACAGCTCGCCGCCGGGGCGCAGCGCGGCACGTGCTCCGCTGAACATCCGCCAGGCGGTCGCGCCGGAGGTCGCCTGGTGGGTGTGGAAGGGCGGGTTGTTCAGGACGAGGTCCACCGTCCCCGCGGGTACGGCCGCCAGCGCGTCGCCCGCGACGAACTCCGCCCGCGTGGAGTCGGCGGCGTTCGCGCGGAAGGTGTCCTGTGCCGAGGCGACAGCGGGGTACGACTCGTCGACGAAGGTGAGTGTGGCCTCGGGGTCCGCGACGGCGGCGGCCGTGCCGAGCACGCCGTTGCCGCAGCCCAGGTCCACGATGTGCGCGGCTCCCCTGCCGGTCGGCAGGTGCTGCAGGAGGAAGCGGGTGCCGATGTCGAGGCGCTCGGCGCAGAACACGCCCGCGTGGTTGACGGCGGTCAGCCCCGCGCCCGCCCCGGAGTCGGCATCCAGTACATAGCTGCGCGGCCAGGGGCTGGGGCCCGCGTCGCGCTCTGGATCCGGCGTACTGAAGATGAGCCGCGCCTTCTGCCGGGCCAGCGATGTCCGGGTAGGGCCGATGATCCGCTCGAACAGGTCGAGCGTCGAGGTGTGGATCTCGGTGACCATTCCGGTGCCGACGACGACCGTGCCCGCGTGCACGGCGGGCGCGAGCCGGTGCAGCTGGTCCTCCAGGAGCGCGAGGCTCTTCGGCACGCGGACCAGGAGTACGTCGATCCGGCTCGGCGGCGCGTCGACGGTCGTCGCGATCCGCACCGCGTCCGGCGCGAACCCGGCGCGTGCCACGTTGGCCCGCGTCGCCTCGCGCGCGAGGAACGAGTCGGTGATCATGGTCGGCCGATGTCCGGCGAGCACGGTGGTCAGCGCGCCCCAGCGATCGCCGACGACGGCCACGGAGCCCGAGAGGTCGACGGGCTTGCCCCCCTCGTCCGTCTTACCGGTCCCGCCCGTCTCGCCGGTCCCGCCTGTCTCACCCGCGAGATGCCGCAGCAGGTAGGCGTCGGCGGCGGACCAGGCGCGCAGCGGATCGCGGGGGTCCTCGGGGAATCGTGTGAGGTCGTACGCGCCCCATGACGTGCTCAGCTGGTTCATCGTGCCCTCAGGCTAACGGAGTGCGGGGCGCACGATCTTCGAGGGCGCCGGATCCCGCGGGGCCGACCGGGGCGGAGGGGGGGTGAATGCGCCGAATAGCGGCTCTTGCGGTGCGAGCGCGCCCCGCTCTCCTTAGCGTCCTTTCGTGGAGCACCCGCGCATTCCACCCCCGAGGAGCCGTCATGCCGGAGCTTTTCATCGGCGGAACATGGACCACTGCCCAGGACGGGCAGGTACGGGAGATCCGCTGCCCCGCGGACAACACCCTGGTCGCGACCGTCGACGAAGCCGGGCCGAAGGACGCGTCCGCGGCGATCGCCGCGGCGCGTGAGGCCTTCGACCGCGGGCCGTGGCCCGGCACCCCGGCGGCCGAACGCGGCCGCCTGCTGCTGCGCGTCGCCGACCTCCTCGAACGCGACAAGGACGCACTCGCCCGCGCCGAATCCCTGGACACCGGGAAGCGGCTCGTGGAGAGCGAGTACGACATGGACGACATCGCGAACTGTTTCCGCTACTTCGGCAACCTGACGGCGGCGGGCGGCACCGACCGCGTCGTCGACGCGGGCAGCTCGGAAGTGGACAGCCGGGTGGTGCACGAGCCGGTCGGGGTGTGCGCCCTGATCACTCCGTGGAACTATCCGCTCCTTCAGACCGCCTGGAAGGTCGCCCCCGCGCTCGGCGCGGGCAACACCTTCGTCCTCAAGCCCAGCGAGCTGACCCCGCACACCTGCATCATCCTGATGCGGCTGCTCACCGAGGCCGGGCTGCCCGCCGGCGTCGCCAACCTGATCCTCGGCGCGGGCCCCACCGCGGGCGCGCCGCTCAGCGAGGACCCGCGGGTCGACATGGTGTCGTTCACCGGCGGGCTCGTCACCGGGCGGCGCATCATGGCCGCCGCGGCCCCCACGGTGAAGAAGGTCGCCCTGGAGCTCGGCGGCAAGAATCCGAACATCGTCTTCGCCGACGCCGACTTCGACACAGCGGTCGACTACGCCCTGATGGCGATCTTCCTGCACTCGGGCCAGGTCTGTTCGGCCGGTGCGCGGCTCCTGGTCGAGGACGGAATGCACGACAGGTTCGTGGACGAAGTGGTCGAGCGCGCGCGGCGGATCCGGCTCGGCGGGCCCTTCGACGACAACGCCCGCACGGGTCCGCTGATCTCCGCCGCGCACCGCGACAAGGTCGAGGCGTACGTGGCGGCAGGCATCGCCGAGGGCGCGGTCCTTCGCTGCGGCGGCGCGCGCCCCGACGACCCGGCGCTGAGGGACGGCTACTACTACCCGCCGACCGTGCTCGACGAGTGCACCCCGGGCATGTCCGTGGTCACCGACGAGTCCTTCGGCCCGGTGCTCACCGTCGAGCGGTTCAGGACCGAGGACGAGGCGATCGGGCTCGCCAACGACACCGTGTACGGACTCGCGGGCGCCGTCTGGACGCAGGACACCGGCAAGGGCCAGCGCGTGGCGGCCCGGATGCGCGCCGGAACCGTCTGGATCAACGACTTCCACCCCTACGTGCCGCAGGCGGAGTGGGGCGGCATGAAGCAGTCCGGCTTCGGCCGCGAACTGGGACCGGCGGGACTTGCCGAGTACCAGGAGGCCAAGCACGTCTGGCGCAACTTGACAGCGACACCGCAGAGGTGGTTCGAATGAGTACGGACCCCGGCAAGGGCGCCGATGCCGCCGACGCCGCCCGGCGTCAGCACCAGGACGACGACGACGCGCTCGGCGAGCTCGGTTACCGTCCCGAACTCAAGCGGACCCTGGGCAACTTCCACACCTTCGCGGCCGGGATCAGCTACATCTCGATCCTGACCGGCACCTTCCAGCTCTTCTACTTCGGCGTCAGCTTCGGCGGCCCCGCCTACTGGTGGTCCTGGCCGATGGTCTTCCTGGGCCAGCTGATGGTGGCCCTCTGCTTCTGCGAGCTCGCCGCCCGCTTCCCCGTAGCGGGGTCCGTCTACAACTGGGGCAAGCAGCTCGGCGGCAAGCACGTCGGCTGGCTCGGCGGCTGGATGATGCTGACGGCCACCATGGTGTCCCTGGCGGCGGTCGCCCTCGCGTACCAGATCACGCTGCCGCAGATCTCCGACGTGTTCCAGTTCGTCGGGGACGGCAGCGGGACGACCGACGCGGCGAAGAACGCCGTGCTGCTCGGCTCGGTCCTCATCCTGTTCACCACGCTGGTCAACGCGTTCGGCGTCAAGCTGATGGCCCGGATCAACTCCGCCGGCGTACTGATCGAGCTGATCGCCGCCGTCGTCCTGATCGTGCTGCTCGCCGCCCACATCACCCGCGGCCCCAGCGCCATCACGGAGACCGGCGGCCTCGGCAAGGGGCAGGATCTCGGCTACCTGGGTGCCTTCCTGACCGCCTCGCTGGCATCGGCGTACGTGATGTACGGGTTCGACACCGCGTCCTCGCTGGGCGAGGAGTCGCTCGACCCGAGCCGTAACGCCCCACGGGCGATCCTGCGGGCGCTCATCTTCTCCTTCCTCATCGGCGGGCTCATCCTGCTGTTCGCGCTCCTGGCCGTGCCGGATCTGCACGCGAAGCAACTGTCCGTCGACGGCTTGCAGTACGTGGTGCTGAGCACGCTCGGCTCCACGATCGGCGAGATCGTGCTGTGGTGCGTGGTCATCGCCATCACCGTCTGCGAACTCGCGGTGCAGGCCGCTGGTATCCGCCTCGCGTTCGCCATGGCCCGCGACGGCTGCCTGCCCGCGTCCTCGCTGCTCGCCAAGGTCAGTCCGCGCTTCAAGACTCCCGTGCTGCCCGCGATCATCATCGGGCTCGTCGGGGTCGGCATCCTGGTCATCAACATCAACCAGCCGCAGATCTTCTCCGTGATCACGAGCATCGCGATCATCATGATCTACCTGGCCTATCTGCTGGTCACCCTGCCGATGCTGATCAGGCGGCTGCGCGGCCAGTGGCAGCCCGCGGAGGGCAAGTTCTCGCTCGGCAGGTTCGGTCTTCCGATCAACGTCATCGCCGTGCTCTGGGGCGCGGCCATGTCCCTCAACCTGGCCTGGCCTCGCGCGGAGGTCTACAACGCGACCGGGCCTCAGCACTGGTACCTGCGCTGGGGCGCGTTCCTCTTCATCGGCATCGTCGCTTGCGGCGGCTTCGCCTACTACTGGTTCGTGCAGCGGCACAAGGCGGGCGTGCTCGCCGAGCACCGCTTCGAGCAGGTCGAGGACCCCACGACGCCCCCGTCTCCCCCTGCCGCCCCCTGAACCCCGCTGATCTGGAGTCACCATGCCCGCTCAGAGCCCCAAGGCCGAGTTCGACTATGTGGTGGTCGGCGGCGGCACGGCAGGCGCCGTCGTCGCCGCGCGGCTGACCGAGGATCCGGACGTCACCGTCTGCGTGCTCGAGGCAGGGCCCTCGGACGTCGGCGACGACAACATCCTCCAACTGACCAAGTGGATGGCCCTGTTGGAGTCCGGTTACGACTGGGACTATCCGGTGGAGCCACAGGAGAACGGCAACAGCTTCATGCGGCACGCCCGCGCCAAGGTGCTCGGCGGCTGTTCGTCGCACAACTCCTGCATCGCCTTCTGGGCCCCGGCCGAGGACCTGGACGAGTGGGGCTCCCTGGGCTGTACGGGCTGGAGCGCCGCGGACTGCTTCCCCCTCTACCGGCGCCTGGAGACCAACGACGCGCCCGGCGACCACCACGGCCGCACGGGCCCGGTGAACATCATGAGTGTCCCGCCCAACGACCCGTGCGGGTCGGCTCTGTTGGAGGCGTGCGCGGCGGCCGGCATCCCGACCACTCCGTTCAACACCGGTACGACGGTGAAGCGCGGCGCCCACTGGTTCCAGATCAACTCCCGCCCGGACGGCACCCGTTCGTCCGCCTCGGTGTCGTATCTGCACCCGATCCTCGGCAAGCGGCCCAACCTTGAGGTGCGCACAGGGCTGCAGGCCAAGCGGCTGCTTTTCGACGAGGGGCGGCGCTGTACGGGCGTCGAGTACCTGGAGCCCGACACCGTTCACAGCGGCAGCGTCACGGCGCGCCGTGAGGTGATCGTGTCCTGCGGGGCCATCGACTCGCCGAAACTCCTGATGCTGTCGGGCATCGGACCCGCCGGGCATCTGCGGGAGTGCGGCGTGGACGTGCGGCTGGACTCGCCCGGAGTCGGCGCCCACCTCCAGGACCACCCCGAGGGCGTGATCATGTGGGAGGCGAAAGCGCCGATGGTCACCTCCTCCACCCAGTGGTGGGAGATCGGCATCTTCGCGGACACCGAACCGGGCCTCGACCGCCCGGACCTGATGTTCCACTACGGCTCGGTGCCCTTCGACATGAACACCTACCGGCGCGGCTATCCGACCACCGACAACGCCTTCTGCCTCACCCCGAACGTCACCCGTGCCCGCTCCATGGGCACGGTGCGGCTGCGCACCCGCGACTTCCGGGACAAGCCGAGGGTCGACCCGCGCTACTTCACCGACGACCACGACATCCGTGTGATGACGTACGGCCTCCGGCTCGCCCGCGAGATCACGGCGCAGGCCCCGATGGCGGCCTGGGCGGGCGCCGAACTCGCTCCGGGGCCCGACGCCACGACCGACGACGAGCTGTTCGCCTACATCCGCCAGACCCACAACACCGTCTACCACCCGGCGGGCACCGTACGGATGGGCGCGACGGACGACGCGGACTCGCCGCTCGACCCTCAGCTGCGCGTCAAGGGTGTCACCGGCCTGCGCGTCGCCGACGCGTCGGTCATGCCGTTCCTGCCCGCGGTCAACCCGTGCATCACGACGATGATGATCGGCGAGAAGTGCGCGGACATGCTCAAGGCGACCTGAGCGGCCAGGTCACGTCCGGTCGAACCACGTCGGCTGCTCCTGGGCCATGGCCTGCTTGATCCGGAAGAGCCCGAACTCGTGCAGGTCGGGCAGCTGGTCAAGGGCGAACCAGCCCACGTCGAGCGACTCGTCGTCATTGACCCTGGCCTCGCCGCCGACGGCACGGCAGCGCAGGGTGATGTCCATGAACTGGCAGGTGTCGCCGTTGGGGTACGTCACCGGCTCCAGGGCCTCGACGAGCACCACGCGCTCGGGCACGCAGTGCACCGCGGTCTCCTCGAACACCTCGCGCACGGCACACGCGGCGGGCTGCTCCCCCGGATCCGGCATGCCGCCGATGACCGACCACTTGCCGTTGTCGGAGCGGCGGCCCAGGAGCACTCTGCCCTCGTCGTCGAAGACGATGGCGGTGACCCCGGGGAGCCACAACAGCTGGTGGCCCGCGTCGGCCCGGATCGTGTGGATGAAGTCAGGTGTAGCCATACGGTCGACCCTAACGGGCCCGCCTGGACCGTACGGCGCCCGTCACCGCCGAGGCGAGAGCACCGGCGGCGATCAGTACGAGGAGGCCCTCGGGCCAGACGCCGAGCCGGGTGGCCGGGGTCTGCGAGGAACGCAGCGGCACCTCCTCGACGAGCGAGTCGGCGGTGAACCACTTCGTCTTCTGCGAGACCCTGCCGTCCGGCATGATGATCGCGCTGACGCCGCTGGTGACCGGGACGGTGACGGTGCGGCTGTGCTCGACGGCGCGGATCCGCGACATGGCCAGCTGCTGGTACGTCATCTCGCTGCGGTCGAACGTGGCGTTGTTGCTGGGCACCGAGATCAGCTGCGCGCCGTGCGTGACGGTGTCGCGCACGGCCCAGTCGAAGGCGGCTTCGTAGCAGGTGGCGAGGCCCACCTTCGTGCCCGCCATGGTGAAGACGCCGGGCTTCGTGCCGCGGCTGAAGTCCTGGCGCACCATGCCGACGTCACTGCTGAAGAAGCCGACGACGGAACGCAGCGGGATGTACTCGCCGAAGGGCTGGATCTGCCGCTTGTCGTAGGTATCCGTGGGGCCCTTCTTCGGGTCCCACAGGATCTGCTCGTTGAAGAGCTTGCCGTCCTTGGACTCGACGACTCCGCCCACCGAGATGGGGGCGCCGATCGCCTTGACCGCGCGCTCGATCGCCGCGTGGGCGTCCGGGTTGGTGAACGGGTCGATGTCGGAGGAGTTCTCCGGCCACAGGACGAAGTCCGGCTGCTTCGCCTTGCCCGCCTTCACCCGGTCCGCGAGCCGTTCGGTCTCGCGCACATGGTGGTCGAGCACCGCACGACGCTGGGCGTTGAACGCCAGGCCCGCCTGCGGGACGTCGCCCTGGACGGCCGCGACGGTCGCGGTGCCGTCCTCGGCGTCGTCGCTGACCAGCGGACGCGCGGCGAAGGCGCCGACGACCGGGACGAGCACGCTGAGCAGGGCCGCTGCCGCCGCGCCGCGGCGCACGACGCGGGCGGCGCGCACATCGCGTACCTGACGGACGATCTCGTACAGACCGAAGCCGCACAGGACGACCGCGAACCCGAGGACGGGGGTGCCGCCGAGCGCGGCCAGCGGCAGGAAGACGCCGTCCGCCTGCCCGAAGGCGATCTTCCCCCAGGGGAACCCGCTGAACGGCACGCGCGCGCGTGCCGCCTCACCGGCGGTCCAGAGGGCCGCCGCCCAGAACGGAGAGCCGGGCAGCCGCGAGACGACGGTGATGCCCGCTCCCACGAGGGCGACGAACATCGCCTCGATGGCGGCGAGCGCCAGCCAGGGCCCCGGACCGACCTCCACTCCGGTCCACACCAGGAGCGGCAGGAGGAAGCCGAGGCCGAAGAGGTAGCCGAGCCCGAGGCCCGCCTTCCAGCCGCGGCCGTGCAGGCACCAGGCGAACACCGCGAAGGCGGGCAGGGCAAGCCACCACAGGGTGCGTGGCGGGAAGCTGATGTACAGGAGCACTCCGGAGAGTGCCGCCGCGGCGGCCGGGACGAGCGCTCGCAGGGCGCGGGCCTTGCGCGAGAGGGGCGCGGGACGCGGTCCGAGCTGCTCCGACTCGTCTACGGAGGTGGTGGTGGCGGTCACTCGGGGAGTGTACGGCGCGTCACGTGGACACGGACAGGACGGTCGTGCCCGTCCGCCGCCGGAGGTTCCGTCCCCGATGTCCAGGTGATTGACGGATCGTTCCTGCGCAAGACGTCCACATCTCACACTTCAGCGACTACGGTGTGCCCAAGTCCCTGACCTGCGGCCGGATCGAGCCACAGCGTTCAGGGCCCGTCACACAGCGGGGGGCGACGGGGTGGGGACAACGGGGATGGCCGCGACGGCCGAGCCACCGGGGGCGTACGAACGGCGCAGCGCGTCGGACGCGACAGGCGTCGCGCTGCTCGGTGTCTGCGCCGCCTGGACCTTGATCAGCGCCGGAATGCACGGCGGTCAGCCCGAGGGCGTGCTCCTCGCGGTGCTCGCCGTGGCCGCGGGGTACGCGGGCGGGCGCATCTGCGGGGCGCTCCTGCCGGTCGCCGCGCCCTGTGCCGGCGCACTGGCCGGAATCGGTCTCGCGGCGGCGGCCCCGCACCTCTCGCCGGGTCCCGTCGCCACGGCCCCCCTTGGCCACACCGGCGCCGCGGCCGCACTCCTGATCCTGGCGTCGGGGGCCGCCTGCACGGCGGCATGGGCGGCTCGCGGGCCCTCGACGCGGCTCGCGATGCGCCTGCTCGCCGTGGGCATCGTGGTGGCCGCCGTGGTGCTCGGCTCGATGGCCGGTGTCGTCGCGTGCACCGGGATCCTGCTCTGTTCGCTGGCGACCGCCCTGATGCGGGGCAGGGTCGTCGGTCTCGTCGGTCTCGCCCTGGCCACGGCGGTGGTGACCGGTCTGACCTGGGCAATCGCCGATGACGTACTCCCGGAGGGGCTGAGCGCGTCGCTGGAGGGCCAGCTCGACGGGCACCGGGTGGAGCTGTGGCACGACGCGCTCGCGCTCGCGGGCCGGGAACCGGCGCTCGGCGTGGGCCCCGGCCGGTTCGCGGACTCCAGTCCCACGGTGGCCGAGAATCTCCTCACGGACGGCAGGCCCCATTCGGCGCCGTTGCAGCAGGCGGCCGAGCAGGGACTGGCGGGCGTGGTCCTGCTCGCGGCGGTGTTCTGCTGGCTTCTGTACACCCTGTACCGCTCGCCGCGCTCCACCCAGGTCGTCCTTTCGGCGGGCGCGGCCCTGACGGCCCTTGCCGCCGTCGCCTCGGTCGGCAACGCGCTGAGCGTCACGGCGGTGACGGCGGGCGCGGGCTATCTCGCGGGCATCGCCACGGCGCGACCGCTGGGCGACGAACCGGCCCTTGTCAGGGCGCCGGGTGCTTCGCCAGGGACAGCCGATCCCGGATGATCTTCACGGCCGCTTCGGCGTCGTCGACGGTGACCGTGAACTTGCGGCCGTCGCCCAGGCTGAGCACCAGGCCCTCGCCACGTCTGACCACGACCGCGGTACCGAGCTCGGGCCGCGAGCGGTAGCCCCAGCCGCCCCACTGCCTGGGGCTGACGGCCTGCGCGAAGTCGGCGCCCACCACGTGGGAGAGCAGGATGCGGCGGCGCGGCAGACCCATGTGACCGCAGCGCACTTCCAGGGAGTCCTTGTCGACCTTCACGGCGACATGGACGAAGGCCAGGGTGCCGAACAGGATCAGCAGTCCGGCGGCGACGCATCCCACGACAGCCATGGCCAGGGCCGCGATCCCGGACGTCCACATGTTGTCGACGGCCAGCTCGATGCCCAGTGCCAGGCAGAGGGCGCCGGCGAGCGCCAGCAGCCACTGCGCGCGGTTGGTCGCGCTACCGGTCCAGACTTCCGGCGGGGCGTCGGCTGTGCTGCCCCGCTCACCGTGAGTGTGGTCCCTCATGCGTCAGAGACTACTCACGTTCCGCTGGGAAGGCATCGCGTCGCAGAGCGTCACTGCTCCGGAAGGTGTGTCCTGCGGACTCGGCGTCCGGAACTGTTCAGCGCGCGGGGCTGACCGCCGCGAGCAGCCTTCCTTCGGCGTACGTGTGGGCGGCGACGGGCAGCTCGGCGGCGCGGCCGCTCAGGATCACCGTCAGGCCGCCTTCCGTGCCGCTGCCCGGGTCGGGGAGCTCTCCGGTCCTGCGCAGCGCCTGGGCGGCGACCGCTCCGGCGGAGCCGTGCAGGACGAGGGGCGGAAGGCCGGGCTGCTGGAGGGCCGTGCGGATGCGCTCCCCGACCAGTTCGTAATGGGTGCAGCCCAGGACGACGGCGCTCACATCGCGCGGGGTGAGGGCCGCCGCGGCGGCGACCGCCCTGTCGATGGCGGCCTCGTCGGCGTACTGCACGGCGTCCGCGAGGCCGGGGCAGGGCACCTCGGTGACGCCGACGCCGCCGGCGAACTCTTCGATGAGGCCGCGCTGGTAGGGGCTGCCGGTGGTGGCGGGAGTGGCCCAGATCGCGATGGGGCCGCCGCCCGCCGCGGCCGGCTTGATCGCCGGTACGGTCCCGATGACGGGCAGGTCGGGTTCGAACCGGGCGCGCAGGGCGGGCAGGGCGTGCACGGACGATGTGTTGCAGGCCACGATCAGCGCGTCGGGGCGGTGCGCGGCGGCTGCTTCGGCGATGGCGAGCGAGCGCTGGATGACGTCCTCGGCGGAGCGCGGGCCCCAGGGCAGTCCGTCGGGGTCCGACGAGAGGACGAGATCGGCGTCCGGCCGCAGACGACGTACCGCCACCGCGGCGGGGAGCAGGCCGATACCCGAGTCTATGAGCGCGATCTTCACCCGGTCACCATAGTCGATCGGCCTCCCGCGCCCCGTGCCGTGGGGCAGACTGCGGCGGATGAGCGCCGTTGTGTGGACCGCCGCCGGATCGCTTGTCGCCTGGCTGTGGCTGCTGTTGGGACAAGGCTTCTTCTGGCGCACGGACCTGCGTCTGCCGACACGCCGCGAACCGGACACCTGGCCCTCGGTCTGTGTCGTCGTCCCCGCCCGTGACGAGGCCGCCGTGCTGCCCGAGAGCCTCCCCTCGCTGCTTGCCCAGGACTACCCCGGGCAGGCCGAGATCTTCCTGGTCGACGACGGGAGTTCGGACGGCACGGGGCAGCTGGCCCGCGCGCTGGCCGACCGGTACGGGGGGCTGCCGCTGACCGTCGGTTCACCGGGTGAGCCGCCGCCGGGCTGGACCGGCAAACTCTGGGCCGTGCGGCACGGCATCGGCCTGGCACGCGCGCGTGGACCCCGGTATCTGCTCCTGACCGACGCGGACATCGCCCATGAGCCGGACAGTCTGCGGGAGTTGGTCGCGGCGGCGGAGACGGCCGGTTTCGACCTCGTCTCGCTGATGGCCCGGCTGCGGGTGGCGAGCATGTGGGAGCGGCTCGTCGTCCCGGCGTTCGTGTACTTCTTCGCGCAGCTCTATCCGTTCCGGTGGATCGCCGAGAAGGGCTCGCGCACGGCCGCGGCCGCCGGTGGATGTGTCCTGGTGAGCGTGGAGGCCGTCGAACGCGCGGGGATCCCGGACTCCATCCGGCAAGCGGTGATCGACGACGTGTCCCTCGCCAGGGCGGTGAAGCGCTCGGGCGGCCACATCTGGCTGGGGCTCGCGGAGCGCGTCGACAGCGTGCGCCCCTACCCCGGGCTCGGCGACCTATGGCGGATGGTCTCTCGCAGCGCCTATGCCCAACTGCGGCACAACCCCCTGATCCTGGTCGGTACGGTCCTGGGGCTCGCCCTGATCTATCTCGCGCCCCCGGTCACGCTGGGCGTCGGCCTGGCCACCGGGCACGCCCTGCCCGCCCTGCTCGGCGGGCTCGCGTGGCTCGTGATGACGGCGACGTACCTCCCGATGCTGCGCTACTACCGGCAGACGCTCTGGCTCGCTCCCCTCCTGCCGTTCACCGCTTTCCTCTACCTCCTCATGACGGTGGATTCGGCGGTGCAGCACTACAGGGGGCGCGGAGCGGCGTGGAAGGGGCGGACGTACGCCCGCCCCGATCCCGCTCCCGAGCAGCGCTGAATCACTTCCTGCCGGGCGTCCAGTTCATGCCCCAGCCGTACGCGTAGTCGATGGTGCGCTGCGGGCTCACGCCGCGCTCGGGCACCAGGTAGCGGGCCTCCCGCTGGACGAAGAGATCGCCGTTGTTGTTCGTGAGCAGCGCGAGCGCGCAGACCGTGGAGGGCACCGTGCACTCGTCGAGTGAGAAGTCGATGGAGGCGCCGTGCTGCGGCTGCAGGGTCACTGTGGCGTTCAGGTCGGCGAAGCTGCGCGCGCCTTCGTAGATCGTCACGAAGATGACGATGCGCTTGAAGTCCTTGATGTGGTCGAGGTTGACCGTGAGGTTCTCGCCGCTGGACACGGCGCCGGTACGGTCGTCGCCATCGAGCAGCAGGTACGGGGGCTGGTCCAGCGAGCCGAAGGCGTTGCCCAGGGCCTGGACGACGCCCTTGCGGCCGTCGGCCAGTTCGTACAGGGCGCACAGGTCGAGGTCGAGGTCCGCGTGCATCGCCACGGCCCGGCCGAGCTTGCTGGCCCAGCCCTTGAACTGCTTGCGCACCTCCCAGTTGAGGTTCACACGCATCGCTCCGGATGTGCCGCCCTGCTTGGTCAGCGAGACGGACGGCGCGTCCTTGGTGAGCGTGACTTTGGACAGCCGCACCGGCTGGGCGGCGGCGGGCGGGGCAGCGGGAGCCTGCGGGGGCGGCGGCGGGGCCTGGACGGGCGGCGCCGGAGCCGCCGGAACTGCTGGAGCCGGGGCCGCGGGGGGCTGCGCCGCGGCCGGTGCGGGCGGCGCCGCCTGCTGCGGCTCGTCCACCGAGATGCCGTAATCCGTGGCCAGACCCTCAAGACCGCTGCTGTAGCCCTGCCCGACGGCGCGGAACTTCCACGCGCCCTGGCGGCGGTAGAGCTCGCCGAGGACGAACGCCGTCTCCACGGTCGCGTCCTCGCTGTCGTAGCGCGCGATCTCGGCGCCGTTCGCCGCGTCGACGACCCGGATGAAGAGTCCGGGAACCTGTCCGAAGGCGCCGCCGTCCGTCGAGGCCGCGAGCACCACGGTCTCGATGGCGGGCTCCACGCGCGCGAGGTCCACCACGAGCGCGTCGCTCACCCGGCCGCCCTCGGTCTTCTTGCCCTCGTGGCGCACCGCGCCCGAGGAGTGGACCGCCTGGTTGTAAAAGATGAAGTCGTCGTCCGAGCGGACCTTCCCGGATGCGGCCAGCAACAGGGCCGACGCGTCGGTGTCCGGCACCCCGGCTCCCGCGGTCCACCCCAACTCGACGCGCACGGCAGGTGCCGGCACAGGAACATTCGAACCTTTAGGCATTGTCATGTCCGCCCCCATCGCAAGTGGCCACGTCCGGCCGGGCCGCCGTCCCGTTCATGACCAACCTATTACCCGGACCACCGAGAGGCCCACGCCCCACCGCCCACACCGACCGCCGACACCTCTCGCGCGGCCTCCACGTCAACCACGCGTCAACCGCCGGTAACCCGGACGGAGCGCGGCTTTTACACGATTCATACGCCGCCTTGCGACCGATTTCTCCCAAGTTCGCTCAGATTGGGGAAGCCGAGTCACTACCGACGCGTAAAACAACCCTCTTATCGGTCTCCCCAACCAGCACATCAAGGGCTTAACTTATGTGTCATGACCTCCCCCCGCTCCACCTATGGCGGCGGTTACTATTCCGCGCCGTCCTTCCCGGACACTCCGATCTACGACTCCCTTGTCGCCGAGCGGGGTACTCCTCAGATCGCCCCGATCCGGGTCCCTTCCGCGTACGACACGGGTAGTCACCTGCCCGCGCTCCAGGCCCCGATCGCCGCGCTGCCCGCCGCCCCGTCGCACCACAACCCCGCGTACGGCTACGCGCAGCAGCCCGCGCCGCTGCAGCAGGCGCCCGCGCCGTACATCCCGCAGCAGCCTTCACCGCCGCGCGGCTACCCGGGGCCCCAGCAGCAACAGCAGCAACAGCGCCCCCCGGCCGGAACGGGCTACGAGGCCATGCGCCCCGCGTCGCCCCGCCCCGCCCCGGCGACGTACGAGGATCCGTACAACCGCCCCTACCGCGGCTACTGATTCGCCCGCAGGGGTCCCTGTCAGCGGCTGCTGGCAGGATGACCGTATGCCGAATCCAGCGCTGCACTCGATCCACTACTACCCGCTCAAGGCGGTCGGGGGACACGCTCCGCGTGAGGCCGTCGTCGAGCCCTGGGGACTCGCGGGTGACCGACGGTGGGTGCTGATCGACGGCGAGGGACGGGTCATCACGCAACGGCCGCATCCGCGGCTCGCGTTGGCTGCCGCCGAGCTCCTGCCCGGCGGCGGCATACGCATGTCCGCGCCCGGCCTGGAACCGCTGACGGTCGCCGTGCCGCCCTCCGGCGAGAGCGTCACGGTGGAGATCTGGAAGGACAAGGTCGAGGCCGAGCCCGCCGACCCTGCGGCGCACGCGTGGTTCAGCGCCTATCTCGACACGGACGTCCGGCTCGTCCACCTCGACGACCCCGCGACCCGGCGGCCCATCGATCCCGCGTACGCCACGGAGGGCGAGACCGTCTCCTTCGCCGACGGGTATCCGCTGCTTCTGACCACGCTCTCCTCCCTGGACGCCCTGAACTCGCTCATCGCGCAGGGTGATCACTCCGACGAGGGGCCGCTCCCGATGAACCGTTTCCGGCCGAATGTGGTCGTGGACGGGACGGCGCCCTGGGCCGAGGACGACTGGTCGCGCGTCGCGATCGGCGATGTCGCCTTCCGGGTCGCCAAGAAATGCGGTCGCTGCGTCGTGACCACCACCGACCAGCACAGCGCGGAGCGCGGCAAGGAGCCGCTGCGGACGCTCGCCAAGCACCGCCGCTTCGGTGACCAGCTGGTCTTCGGCCAGAATCTGGTGCCGGAAACGACCGGATCGGTCCGGATCGGTGACCCGTTCACCGTCCTCGATTGAAGGCCCCGGCTCGGGGAACTCAAAGGCTGGGACCGGTCGTTGAGTGTGGTTGGGTGGGGATCAGAGCAGGGATGAGAAGGGTGATTTCCCTCTCTCTTCTTCCCGCCGACGCGTGGGCCGTGCCGTTCGTGGTTAAGACGGACGCGGAAGGGGGTGCAGGACTGTGCGAGCACTCGTCGGACTCTGGCGCTGGCGACACAATCCGCTGCGCAGGAAGACCGACCTCGTCGAGGCCTGGGTGGCGTGCGTGGCCGTGCTGCTCATCGCCGTCGCGGCGCCGCTTGCCGGATTCGCCATCGGCGGACTGACGCAGGACGCCCTGCGGCAGTCGGTGCGGGAGCAGCACGAGATGCGTCACGAAGTGGCCGGGACCGTGATCAAGAAGCTCGCGAGCCCCCCGGTCGACCCCGATCCCGAGACCTCGTCCGCGCGTGACAGACACAGCCGTGTGCTCGCCGGCTGGACCGCTCCGGACGGCACGAGGCACTCCGGCGCGGTGCTCGCCGACCTCCGGTCCCCCGACCGGGGCGACCGCTTCCGGCTCTGGACCGACGAGCACGGTCAGGTGGTCGGCCGCCCGCTGGACGACGCGACCGCGACCACGCACGCGACCCTTGCCGGATTCGGCGTCGCGCTCGCGGCCGCCGGACTCGTCGAGGGGGCAAGGCGACTTGTCGTCTGGCGGATCGTCCTGCGTCGCTACGACCGCTGGGACCAGGCCTGGGACAAGGCGGGACCGGACTGGGGACGGACCGGCACGGGCTCCTGAGCCGCCGATACCGCCTCCGGGGCCGGTGAGAGACCGGCGATGACCAGGTGAGAGCCTGGCGATCGGGTCAACTCGCCCTCGCCGCGCGCGCTACGGTGGACCGGCCGAACTCTTCGGCGCCTTGCGCGAGGTCGTGAGGTCCCGCGTACGACCAGGTGGGGGCAGAGCAACTCCATGGCACAGGGCACGGTCCAGGTGACGCACACCGGTACCTCGCGATGGCGGCGCCGCACGGGCGACTACGCATCGCTCGCTGCCGCCTTGGAGGCCGCGAGCGACGGGGACGTGCTCACCATCGCCCCCGGCACATACCGCGAGAACCTCGTCGTCCAGCGGGCGGTGACGCTGCGCGGCCCCGAGGGCTCCCCCGGCTCCGTGCGCATCGCGCCCTCCGACGGGGTGCCGCTCACCGTCCGGTCGTCCGCCGTGGTGCAGGACCTGCATGTCGAGGGGCAGGACTCGGCGGCGCCCGCGCTGCTCGTCGAGGACGGAGCGCCCGAACTCGTCGACGTACGCGTGGTGACGCGTTCCGCGGCCGGCATAGAGGTGCGCGGCGGAGCGCGCCCGACCGTGCGGCGCTGCACGGTCGACAACCCCGGCGGCATCGGCATCGCCGTGCTCGACGGCGGGGGCGGTGTCTTCGAGGAGTGCGAGATCGTCTCGGCCGGGCAGTCGGGCGTCGCCGTGCGCGGCGGCGCGCACCCCCGTCTGGAGCGCTGCCGGGTGCATCACGCCTCCGGCGCGGGGCTCTCGGTGACCGGTGAGCACTCGGGACTCGAGGCGATCGGCTGCGAGGTGTACGAGGTCAAGGGCACGGGCGTGCAGATCACCGCGCGGGCCGCGGCGCATCTGACGGACTGCGACGTGCACCGCACGACGTCGGACGGCGTCACGCTCGACACGGACGCCGTGCTCACGCTCGCCGACTGCCGGATCCACGACATCCCGGAGAACGCGATCGACCTGCGTTCCCGCTCGGTCCTCACCCTGACGCGTTCCACCGTGCGCCAGTTCGGGCGCAACGGCCTTTCGGTGTGGGACCCGGGCACCCGCGTGGACGCCAACCAGTGCGAGATCCACGACAGCACGGGCGACTACCCCGCGGTGTGGGTCAGCGACGGCGCGACGGCCGTCCTGGAGTCCTGCCGGGTGCACGACGTGCCGGACGCGCTGTTCGTCCTGGACCGCGGCTCGCGCGCCGACGTCGTCGACAGCGACCTCTCCCAGGTGCGCAACACGGCGGTGTCCGTGAGCGACGGCGCGACGGCGCAGCTGGACGACTGCCGTATCCGCGACGCCGCGACCGGCGCGTGGTTCCGCGACCACGGCAGCGGCGGCACCCTGGCCAACTGCACGGTCGACGGCGTACAGACCGGTGTCATCGTCACCAAGGGCGCCGACCCCACCATCGAGCGCTGCACGGTCACTTCGCCCGCGGAGGCCGGCTTCTACGTCTCGGCGGGCGGCCGCGGCAGCCTGCAGGGCTGCCGGGTGACCGACAGCGGCGGGTACGGCTTCCACGTCATCGACGGATGTCGTACGACCCTGAAGAAGTGCCGCACCGAGCGGTGCGCACGCGGCGGCTTCGAGTTCGCCGAGGACGGGCCGCTCGTCGAGGACTGCACCAGCGACGAGAGCGGCGGGGTGCGCAGCGCGGCATCCGCGGCGCAGGAGTCCGCCCCGCGGACGGCCACGCAGTCGGTGGGCCTGCTCGGCGCCATCCCCGGGCAGCGCGTCACGGACCCGGCGGCCGAGAAGAAGACGGCCCCCGGGCCGCCGTCCCGCTCGTCGAAGGACGTGCTCGGTGAACTCGACACGCTGGTCGGCCTGGACAGCGTCAAGCGCGAGGTGCGCGCCCTCACCGACATGATCGAGGTCGGGCGGCGCAGGCTGCTCGCGGGGCTCAAGGCCGCGTCCGTGCGCCGCCATCTGGTGTTCACCGGCTCCCCCGGCACCGGCAAGACGACCGTGGCGCGGCTCTACGGCGAGATCCTGGCGTCGCTCGGTGTCCTGGAGAGCGGGCATCTCGTCGAGGTGTCGCGGGTCGACCTGGTGGGCGAGCACATCGGGTCGACGGCGATCCGCACGCAGGAGGCGTTCGACCGGGCGCGCGGCGGTGTGCTGTTCATCGACGAGGCGTACGCGCTCTCGCCCGAGGACTCCGGGCGTGACTTCGGCCGGGAGGCCATCGACACGCTGGTGAAGCTGATGGAGGACCACCGCGAGGCGGTGGTGGTGATCGTCGCGGGATACACGGCGGAGATGGCGCGGTTCCTTTCCGTGAACCCCGGTGTGGCGTCGCGCTTCTCACGGACCATCACCTTCGGGGACTATGCCCCCGAGGAACTGCTCCGGATCGTCGAGCAGCAGGCAGAGGAGCACGAGTACCGCCTCGACACGGGGACGGGCGAGGCCCTCCTGAAGTACTTCACGGCGCTTCCCAAGGGTCCCGCGTTCGGCAACGGCCGCACCGCGCGCCAGACGTTCGAGGCGATGGTGGAGCGGCACGCGGGGCGCGTCGCCCACTTCGAAGAGCCCAGCACGGACGACCTCACCCTGCTGTATCCGGAGGATCTGCCCGAGCTGCCGTGACCGTCACGGCGGACTCTCCGGGGCAAAGGCGGTCTCGGCGGGTTCGGCGGTCTGTGGGCGCGGGGCGGGCACGGCGGGCTTGAGCCTGGCGAGCAGCCGGGCGCGCTCCTCGGCGAAGGCCGGGTCGGCCTGGTAGTCCGAGTGGCCCAGGATCGGTGCGGGCAGCGGGTGCGCCTGCGTGCGGCCGTAGACCAAGGGGTCCTTGAGTGCGTCGTGGTCGACCCGTGGTCCGTCGCCGTCGGGCTCCACCCGGACGGGACCGCCGATCGGGTCGGTGGTGCGGTGGAGGTTGCGCCAGCAGTCGACCTCGCGGTGCAGCGAGCTGAGGGCGGCCGGGCCGAAGTGTGCCGGGAACCAGCGGCCGTAGAGGCGCTCCAGGGGGGATCCGTACGTGAGGAGGGCGACCCTCTTGCGGACGGAGGGCCACAGCTGCCAGGCGGCAGCGGCGGCCAGGACGCTGCCCTGGGAGTGTCCTGAGATGACGAGCCTGCCGCCCGTGGCGCGCGTCGCGCGGGTCCAGGTGTGCATGCGCCAGGTGAGGTCGGGGACCGCGCGCTCGGCGTAGCAGGGCGGGGCGAAGGGGTGGGCGGCGCGGGGCCAGAACGTGCCGACGTCCCACAGGATGCCGATGGTGCGGCGTGCGGAGGGGTCCCGATAGGCGCGGCGGCCCCAGGTCACGAACAGTATGAAGCCGAAGCCGATCAGCCAGGAGCCCAGCGCCTGCGAGGTCTCGGCGGCTCCTTCGAAGAAGAGCGGCAGGCCCTGCGCGGCTTCGCTGGGCACTTCCTCGCTCACCCAGGCGCCGACGAGCGCCCCGGCACCGAGCAGCAGCGTGACCCCTGAGGTGATGCCCACGAGCAGCGGGGCCCGGTCGGTGAGGGCGGCACGCGCGCGCGTGCCCGCGATGCGGCGGCTGCGGGCCGCGTCCTCGGGCTCGCCCGGGTAATCGCGCGGCACGTTCGGCCGGTCGCGGCGGGCCCGCTGCCAGGTGCGGACGCCGAGCCAGCCGCAGAGTGCCGCGACGACCACGAGGAGGGGCGGGATCACGGACGCCTGCCAGGTCAGGAGCACGGGCGGGCCGTCTATGGTGCCGCCGGAGCCGGGCGCCCCGGCGCCGTCGAGCCAGTCGGCGACGCGCTGGGCGCCGCCTCCCGACATCACGCCGCCGAGCGCGCAGGACAGCATGGCGACGGCGGGTCCGGCGAAGCCCCGCATCGCGGTGCGGGGGTCGGGGGCCGTGCGGTAGAGCGCGCGGGCGACCACGGCGAGGGCGATGACCAGGAGGCCTTGGACCAGGGTGATGCCGCCGAAGGTCGCGTTGCCCGGCAGCCTGCCCTCCGAGGTCCAGTCGGGGCGTGACCATCCGGCGTACAGGAGGGTCAGGACGAGCAGGGTGAGCGCGCCCAGGGGCAGTCGGCGGATCAGCTTCTCGTCGAGGTGCTGGTCGAGTCTGTTCTCGCTGCGGCCCCTGCGCCAGACCACCAGGACGACGACGACCCCGGCCAGGACGAGCGTCACGTCGAGGATCCAGCCCAGGGCGTCGAGCAGCGCGGACCCGCCGGAGCCGCGGTCGTGGCGCGCGGCCGATGTGCCGACCGCCGCGGCCACCGTCAGGAATCCGGCGGCCGTGTGCGCGGCCCGAAGGCGGGCCACAAGACGGCGCCCGTACCAGAATCCGGGCCTGCCGAGCGCGCCGGTCCGTCCGGCGTCCTCCTCAGGGTCGGCCTGGTGGGGCAGCGGTGTCTGGGATTCGTACGCGCTCCAGGTGCGCTGCGAGAGGTACCAGAGCAGTCCGGTGAGCGCGGCGGGCACCAGCGCGGCGAGTGCGAGGCGGCGCCCCGGCTGGCTCCACCAGCCGCCGTGCCCGGAGGCGTCGGGCGCGAGGAAGCCCAGCCAGGAGCGCTCGGCGGCGCACTTGGGGGTGCCCGCGCACTGCCAGGCCGTCAGGTCGATGGCGACCTCGCAGGCGGCGGCGACGAGCAGCACGGTGAGGGTGAGTCCGATGAGGCGCACCAGGAGGCCGTACGTACGGACGGTCTTCTTCATGTGCCGCGATGTGGGACGCATCCAGTGGGCGAGGTTGACCACCATGAACGGAAGGAGCAGGAGCCACAGGGCCCGCGAGCCGTTCCCTGAGGTCAGATTGCACCAGACGTACGCCTCGGGGATCGGCTTGCCCCGGTAGTCGTCCGGACGCTTCTCCGCGTCGGCGTCCTCGGTACGGCGGAAAACGGCTGCCGTGTCGTCGCCGGAGACCCGGACGGTGCTCGGGTCGCCCAGCATTCTCTCGGGTGTGGTGCCCCCGACTCCGTGGACGAGGAGTTCGAGAGCCGTCTCTTCTCTGTTGTCAGCTGCCACTGTTCCGCTTCCCCCGATGTGCGCCGTGCTCCCCCGAATATGCGCTTGGTCAGGGAAGAAGGCTCTCCGCACATGGCCCCCTCCACACCCCTCATCACGTAATCTCCCCGTTCCGAGTGAACGCACGCTCTCGGGCGGTGGGCCGCCTGTCGGGGGCGCGTGCGAAGATGAGGCAGCGCATTTGACGGGTGCGACGGGTGTGACGAGGCAGAAGGGCCGTGACGGACGTGAGTGAGAATCAGAACCTCCTCGCGGAGCAGCGCCGCGCCCTGATCCTCGATGAGGTACGCCGTCGAGGTGGGGTCCGCGTCAACGAACTGACCCGCAAGCTGGGTGTGTCGGACATGACGGTCCGCCGCGATCTCGACGCCCTCGCGCGCCAGGGCGTCGTGGAGAAGGTGCACGGCGGCGCCGTCCCGGTGGTCGAGGCGAGCACGCACGAGCCGGGGTTCGAGGCCAAGTCGGGTCTTGAGCTGAACGCCAAGGAGGACATCGCGCGCACCGCGGCCTCCCTGGTGGCGCCCGGCACGGCGATCGCGCTCTCCGGCGGCACGACGACGTATGCGCTGGCCCATCATCTTCTGGATGTGCCGGACCTGACGGTGGTGACGAACTCGGTGCGGGTCGCTGACGTCTTCCACTCCGCGCAGCGCACCTCGGGCCGGCGTCAGGGCGCGGCCACCGTGGTGCTCACGGGCGGCGTGCGCACCCCGTCGGACTCCCTGGTCGGCCCGGTCGCCGACCAGGCGATCGACGCGCTGCACTTCGACGTGCTCTTCCTGGGTGTGCACGGCATATCGGCGGAGGCGGGCCTGTCCACGCCGAACCTCGCGGAGGCGGAGACCAACCGGCGTCTCGTGCACTCGGCGCGGCGGGTCATCGTGGTCGCCGACCACACCAAGTGGGGGACGGTGGGCCTCAGTTCGTTCGCCACTCTGGAGCAGGTCGACACGCTCGTGACCGACGCCGGACTGCCCGCGGAGGCGCGGGGTGAGATCTCCGAGCACCTGCGGCGCCTGGTGGTCACCGGCGAGTCCGAGGAGCCGGGGCCGGGCGAGCGGGACGAACACGGCGAGAGCGTCGGTCAGGCGGAGAACGCCGGGAGCACCGCAGACATCTGACGGTCCGCCAGCTATGGTGACGGTGGCCGGTCAACCACCCGATTCCGCTTGGGGGCTGAGTTAGATGGCACGCCGACTGAGGTCCGTGGGACTTGAGTTCGCCGAATCCGCTCCGTTGCGTCTGGTCTTCGCCCGCGAGGTGAGTGCGTCCCCGGAGGCCGTGTACCGCGCCCTCGCCGACGACATCGCCGACTGGCCCGAGTGGTTCACGGCGGTCACCCTGTGCCGACCCACGGACGACGGCAAGGGCCGCGAGGTCAGACTCAAGGGCGGCACACGCTTCTGGGAGACGGTCGTGGCGGCCGACCCGGCACAGCGGTACGCCTACCGCGTCGACGAGTCGAACGCCCCGGGCCTGCGCGCCCTGCTCGAAGAGTGGCGGCTCACCCCGGCCGGGACGGGCACCCGAGTGCAGTGGACCTTCGCCGCGGACGGCGCCGCGCCCTTCCGCTTCGCCCTGAAGCTCGGCAGGGCGGGCCTGGGACGGGCCTTCCGCGATGCCGTCACGGCCCTCGACCGACGCCTCGCCGCGGCCAACGCCTGAGTCCCACCCCGAGTCCCACCCCGCGTCCCACAGGGAACTTGCGGGGTTCTAGGTCCAGGTGCCCGTCGCGAGGAGGGTCTCGATCGAAGCCGCGTAACCCCTGATGTCCAGACCCTGTTCGGCCAGCCACGCGTCCGAGTAGTACTTGTCCAGATAACGGTCACCCGGGTCACAGAGGAGCGTGACGACGCTGCCCGTGCGGCCCGCGGCCACCATTTCGGCGACGATCTTCAAAGAACTCCACAGTCCGGTTCCGGTGGAGCCGCCCGCCTTGCGGCCGATCGCCTGCTCCAGGGCGCGTACGGCGGCGACGCTCGCCGCGTCCGGCACCTTCATCATGCGGTCGATCGCGCCGGGCACGAAGCTCGGCTCCATCCGGGGCCTGCCGATGCCTTCGATGCGGGAGCCGCAGTCGCTGGTGGCGTCCGGGTCATGGCGGGTCCAGCCGTCGAAGAAGCAGGAGTTCTCCGGGTCGGCGACGCAGAGCCGGGTGTCGTACTGCATGTAGTGGACGTAGCGGGCGATGGTCGCCGACGTGCCGCCCGTGCCCGCCGTGGCGACGATCCACGCGGGTTCCGGATAGCGCTCCAACCTCATCTGCTGGTAGATCGATTCGGCGATGTTGTTGTTGCCGCGCCAGTCGGTGGCCCGTTCCGCGTAGGTGAACTGGTCCATGTAGTGGCCGCCGGTCTCGACGGCGAGGGCGGCCGATTCGGCGTACATCATGCGCGAGTCGTCCACGAAGTGACATCGGCCGCCGTGGAATTCGATCAGCCGGCATTTCTCGGCACTGGTCGTACGGGGCATCACCGCGATGAAGGGCACCCCGATCAGCTTGGCGAAGTACGCCTCGGAGACGGCTGTCGAGCCGCTGGAGGCCTCGATGACCGGCCGCCCCGGCCGGATCCAGCCGTTGCAGAGTCCGTAGAGGAAGAGCGAACGGGCCAGCCGGTGCTTGAGGCTGCCGGTCGGGTGGGTGGACTCGTCCTTGAGATACAGGTCGATGCCCCACTGTTCCGGCAGCGGGAAGCGCAGCAGATGCGTGTCGGCGGAACGGTTGGCGTCGGCCTGGACCTTGCGGACGGCTTCTTTGAGCCAGACCCGGTACTCCGAGTCGCTGCGGTCCACGTCGAGCGTGGTCATCGGCTCATCGGCTTGTTCCTGCTGTGTGGTGCTCACCGCGCGGCTCCTTGGCGTCAACCTGGCCGCGCTCCGAGCGGGCCCGACGCCTCGATGATAAACACCTTCCGCACGCTTCTCACCTGCATAAACACACCTTTGAGCACCTCAAAGGCACACCTGGCTCAGTCGGCTGAAACAGAGGCACGGCACACTGGACAGCGGACGGCGTCCATTGGTGACCACGTCTTCATACGCACTGGTGCTAGCCGCCAGGTGCGTGCAGACTGCACCGCACGGGACGGCGGTCTCGTACCGAACGACCACTCGAATCGCTCAAGGGGGCGGAACGTCATGGAGGAGCCGGATTTCACGGCCACGGGCGTGCAGATCGGACGACGGCTACGCTCCCTCACCCGGGCAGGTCAAATCCGCATCACCGACGGCAGGTTCGAGCTCCTGACCAGTTACGGCCGGGAGATCGACAGCGCCCCGGTCCAGACGGTGCGGGCCGGTAAACCGTGGTTCGCCGCCGACGACCGGGCCCTCGCCGAACTGAACGGCACGCGCTACCGGCTCACCCTCGCCGATCATGACCCGGCCCCGGGCAAGTCCGGGCCGCCCACCGTACGCAAGTTCATCGACGCGGTGAGCAGGGCCGGAGGCCACAGGGCGCGCGCCTGAGAGCCCACGCGCTCCCGGCAGGTGCGGCGCGAGTTGCATGCCCGCACCCCCTGAGTCATTCTGGTCTCACATCACTCTGGGTTCACCGGCGATGACGCTGCGAACCAGCCCGCCGGCTACTGACAGCAGTCGGCAGACCCCGCGGCCGCTGCTGGATCCGATCGTCGCCTTCTTCCGGACCGCAATTCGGGGAGTCGCACCCGTGATCAGCCAGCCAAGCAGGTATTGCACGGTAGAGCTTCAGGCGCTGCCGGCGCGGATCGGACAGGTCCGCAGAATCGTATCGGCGCAGTTGCGCTACTGGCATCTCGATCCCTTGATAGACCAGGCCGCGCTCGGCGTGACCGAGCTCCTGACCAACGTGCACCGGCACGCACAGCCGGACAAGGTGTGCACCGTGGAGATCGAGCTGCTGCTCGACCGTCTCACGGTCTCCGTGCACGACCACGACCCCCGCCTTCCCGATGTGCACGACGCGGAACCGTTCGCGACCTGTGGCCGCGGGCTCGCCATGGTCGCCGCGGTCAGCGAGAGCTGGGGAGTACGCCCCCACGGCGACACGGGCAAAGTCGTCTGGTTCACCCTTCCGGCCCCTACGCCTGCCGTCGCACTGCCGTCCACGTTCGCGGCGTACGGCGCGGCCACGCAGGGCCCTTTCGCGGAACTCGGCGCCGGGCAGTCCCTCGCCGACGGGCACGCGCCCGGACATGCTCCCGCCCGGTCGGCCGTTGTCGGCTGACCGGGCGGTGACAGGCCCCGCCGGGCGGGCGTCCTACGTCACTCGGTGGCGATGGCACGCAGCACGTCCAGGCGTGCGGCCCGCCGTGCCGGACGCAGACCCGCGAGGGCTCCCGCCGCCAGGCCCACCAGGACGACCACCGCCAGTTGTACGGGCGGCACCGCGAACGCGAAGGCACTGCTCGTCGCGCCGTCCGCAGCCTTGACGAGCACCCAGCCGAGGAAGCCGCCGAGCGCGAGGCCACCGGCCGTGCCGAAGGCCGCGACAAGCACCGACTCCCAGCGGACCATGGCCCGCAGCTGCGCCCTGGTCTGCCCGACGGCCCGCAACAGGCCCAGCTCACGGGTCCGTTCGTGGATCGCGAGGGTCAGCGTGTTGGCGATGCCCAGCAGGGCGATCAGAACGGCGAGCGCGAGCAGGGCGTAGACCAGCGTCAGCATCATGTCTATCCCACCCGCGGCGGACCGCGCGTACTGCTCACGGGTCTGCACATCGGGACTGCCGTATTCCTGCGCGACTTCGGAGACCGCGGCCTTGCCGTCGTCCGCACTCACGCCGTCCTTGAACGTGACGGATACGAGGCTGTCCGCGTCCTGCATGCGGTGCGGCGCCCAGGCCTCGCGGCTGATGACGTAGTCCCCTGCGAGTTCCGACCTGCCGTACAGCGCGCGGACCGTGAAGGTGGTCCTCTTGCCGTCGGCGAAGGCGAGTTCGGCCTTGGAGCCGACCTTGAGGCCCTGCTTGCCGGCCTCCTCGCGCGTGATCGCGATGCCGTCGGCGCCGAGACCGTCGAGCGATCCGTCGACCTTGCCGAGGTCGAAGGACTTGGCGAAGGGCCCCGGGTCCGTGACGGTCAGGGCCCGCCCTTTCCCGTCGACCTCTGCCGCGCCGTTACCGAGGCCGACCGCGGTGGCGACTTCGGGCCGCTCGGCGAGCGCGGGGGCCAGCTTGGGGCTGAGTCCGCTGCCGCCCGCGCCGAAGCCCGGGGTACTGACGGCCAGGTCGCCGGCGAAGGAGCGGTTCACCGTCTGGTCCATGGTCGCCTTCAGTGAGGCGCCGAAGACCGTGAAGAGCGAGACGACGGCGACACCGATCATCAGGGCGCTCGCGGTGGCGGCGGTCCGCTTGGGGCTGCGCAGGGCGTTGCGCCGGGCGAGTCCGCCCGAGACGCCGCGCAGCCGGTCGAGGGGCCCGCCGAGAATGCGTACCGCCCGCGAGGACGCGACGGGTCCGAGCACGACGAACCCGGCGAGCGCGAGGACCGCCCCGGCACCGGCAAGCCACATGGACGGGCTGACGAGGACGCCGGTGAGCGAGAGGCCCACGGCCGCGAGCGCGAGGGCCGTGCCCACCATGGCCCGGGTGCGCGATGCCCCGGAGTGGTCGACCGCTGTCTCACGCAGGGCGGCCAGGGGTGCGGTGCGCCCGGCGCGGACGGCGGGCAGCAGTGCGGAGCCCAGGCAGACCACGATGCCGACGGCCAGGGGCAGCAGCATCGACAGGGCGCTGACCACCAAGTCGCCCTCGGGGAAGGGGAATCCGATGGCGGGGAAGAGAGCCTGCAGCCCGGCCGCGATCCCGACGCCGCCCGCGAGGCCCGCGGCGGACGCCACCACGGCGACCACGCCTGCCTCGACCAGGGTGGCGGCGGTGACTTGCCGCCGCGAGGCGCCGAGTGCGCGCAGCAGGGCGTTCTCGCGGGTGCGCTGGGCGACGACGATCGCGAAGGTGTTGTGGATGCTGAAGGTGGCGACGAGGAGAGCGACGCCGGAGAAGACGAGCAGGAAGCTGGTGAAGAGCGTCAGGAACCGGCCGGAGATGTTGTCGGTGTTCTCCGCCGCCGACGCCTCGCCGGTGATCGCCTCAACTCCCTTGGGGAGTACGGGACTCAGCGTGTCGACGAGTCGCTGCTCGCTCACACCGGGCCCGGCCCGCACCTGGATGGACGTGGCCTCGCCGGGCTTCGGCGTCAGGTACTTCTCGGCGTCGGCCAGTGTCATGCCGGTGAAGGTGGTCTGCGCCATGCCGTCCTCGCCGCCGAAGGTGGCGAGGCCCACGATCGTCACCTTGACGGGGTCGGGGGTGCGCAGCGTGGTCGTGTCACCGATCTTCAGGTCACCGGCTTCGGCGGCGCCTCGGTTGACGACGACCTCGCCGGGCTCGGCGGGGGCGCGGCCTTCGGCCAGCTGGTAGGCGTTCAGCTCGCTGTCGTCGATCCAGTTGCCGGCGAGGGTGGGCGGGCCTTCGCCGCCGATGGGCTTCTTGTCCTTGCCGAGGAGCTGGCCCGCGCCCTGGATGGCGGGCGCGGCGGCGGCGACGCCGTCGGTCCGCTCTATCTTCTCCACGAGCGAGGTACTGACGGGCTGCCGGGTGCCCTGGCTGTCGTCGGGGGTGGTGATGGTGTCGGCGCTGCGGACGACGGCGTCGGTGCCGCTCGTCGCGTTGCCGAACATCGTGTCGAAGCTGCCGCGCAGGGTGTCGCCCATGACGAGCGTGCCCGCCAGGAAGGCGACACCGAGCATGACCGCGAGGAACGTACCGGCGAATCGCCGCTTGTGGCCGCGCAGCGAGGAGAGGCTGATGCGGGTGGACGCGCTCAGGGAACTCATGACGGCGCTCCCCCGGTACCGAGTGTGGTCGGGGCCTTCGTGTCGAAGGCCTTGAGCCGGTCGAGGACCTTGTCCGCGGTCGGGTCCGCCATCCGGTCCACCAGGCGGCCGTCGGCCAGGAAGACGACCTCGTCGGCGTGGGCGGCGGCCACCGGGTCATGGGTGACCATGACGACCGTACGGCCCATCTGCCGCACCGCTCGGCCGAGGAGGCGCAGGACCTCCTCGCCGGAGCGCGAGTCGAGGTTGCCGGTCGGTTCGTCGGCGAAGACGACGTCGGGGCGGCCCGCGAACGCCCTTGCCACGGCGACGCGTTGCTGCTGTCCGCCGGAGAGTTCGGCGGGCCGGTGGTGGAGGCGGTCGCGCAGTCCGACCACGTCGATGAGGGCATCGGTCCACTCGGCCGACGTCGCGTCACCGCGCTTCCCGGCGAGGTCCATCGGAAGCGTGATGTTCTCGGCCACGGTCAGCGTCGGCACCAGGTTGAAGGCCTGGAAGACGAAGCCGATACGGTCTCGGCGCAGCAGCGTGAGGCGGCGGTCGTCGAGCGTGCCCAACTCGGTGACGCCGATATGGGCGGATCCCGAGGTGAGGGTGTCGAGGCCGGCGGCGCAGTGCATCAGGGTGGACTTGCCCGAGCCCGACGGTCCCATGATCGCGGTGAAGCGCCCGGCGGGAAAGCCGACGCTCACCCCGTCCAGGGCCGTTACGGCGGTGTCACCCTGACCGTAGACCTTCACGGCTTCGGTGACGCGGGCGGCGTCGAGGGTGGTCGCGCCGTGGTGTCCACGTCCGGTCGCGACAGTCATGCCGCACCGCCCTTGGATGTGCGTCCGAACTCCTCGTTCAGGACGGAGAGGCGCCGCCAGTACTCGTCCTCGTCGATCTCGCCGGAGGCGAAGCGACGGCCGAGCACGGCGATGGGGGAATTCTGGTCGATGCGTACGTTCCGTTCGTTCCGCTCGTTCCGCTCGGCGCTGTCCCGTTGCCACGGTGTGCGGCGGCCCCGCCACACGGTGCGGCGCAGGAGCGTGATGCCGCCGATCACGACGGCGGCCCAGATGAGCGGGAAGAACAGGATCCACGGGCCGGGCCCGCCGTCGAAGTGAGCCAGGGTGTTCATGGTGTCCATCTCCTCGGGGCGATTTCTGCGGCGTCTTGGGCGACGCCTTGAGCGACGCCTTGAGCGCTGTATCGATCGATGTATTGAGACTCGCGCTCCAAGGGGGTCCCGGTCGTCGTACGGCCAGCGGCGGTGTGAGTACCACGCCGGGAGTACGTGGGGGCTGTGGGCCTGCTCCCGGCGGGGTCGGTCGGGGCCGGTCCTGGCGCCGGTGCACCGGCAGCCACCGTTCCCTTCCCTGGACCTCTGTACCTACTAGTATGTACAGTGTGTTCATGAGCACCCCGGAACGTCTGATCGAGTCCACCCGCGAACTGCTGTGGGAGCGCGGTTACGTCGGCACGAGCCCCAAGGCGATCCAGCAGCACGCGGGTGCCGGGCAGGGCAGCATGTATCACCACTTCAACGGGAAGCCCGACCTCGCGCTCGCCGCGATCCGACGCACGGCGGACGAGTTGCGCGCCACGGCCGAGGGCGTTCTCGGCGGCACCGGATCGGCGTACGAACGCATCGAGGCGTACCTGCTGCGTGAACGCGACGTACTGCGCGGCTGCCCGGTCGGCCGGCTGACGATGGACCCGGACGTCATCGCGAGCGACGAGCTGCGCGCGCCCGTCACCGAGACGCTCGACTGGCTGCGGGGCCGGATCGCCGGGATCGTCGAAGAGGGCAGGGAGCGGGGCGAGTTCGCGCTCTCGCTCGACGCTCGGGCGATCGCGGCGACGGTCGTCGCGACGGTCCAGGGCGGTTATGTACTGGCCCGGGCCTCGGGGTCACCGGCGGCTTTCGACACGGGCGTACAAGGGTTGCTCGCGCTCCTGTTCGCCGCCACCACCCCTCCCGCGTAAAAGGCTTCGCGCGCGAGAGACCCCCTTCCCTCTTCCTCGCCTCCGCAAAGGACTTGAAGAGCAGTGCACATCACGCGCAACCGGCCCGACACCCAGGCAGGCCCCGCCGAGAACTTCACCGGAACCGTGTGGCTGGACGAGATCGCCGCGCCGCCATCGCCCTCCCGGCTGCGGATGTTCAACGTCCACTTCGCCCCTGGAGCGCACACCGCCTGGCATCGCCACCCGCACGGGCAGGTCCTGCACGTCCTTGAGGGCGAGGGGCTCGTGCAGCGCGAGGGCGGCGGGGCGGAGAGAATCCGCGCGGGCGACACCGTCTGGATCGAGCCGGACGAATGGCACTGGCACGGCGCGGGACCCCGCACTTTCATGACGCATCTGGCGGTCGTCGAGGCAACTGACGACGGAACGACCACGCACTGGGACGCGCACGTGAGCGCGGACGAGTACCCGGCGGCTTGAGCTCGAGGAGCGAACCACCATGCACGCGATGCAGTACGAGATCACGCTTCCGTCCGATTACGACATGGGGATCATCCGCAACCGGGTGGCGACCAGAGGCCATCTGCTGGACGACTGTCCGGGTCTCGGCGCCAAGGCATATCTGATCCGTGAGCGCGGCGTCGACGAATCCCCCGTGAACCAGTACGCGCCCTTCTACCTCTGGAACACCCCCGAGGGAATGAACTCCTTCCTCTGGGGCCCCGGATTCCAGGGGATCGTCGACGACTTCGGGCGCCCCGAGGTGCGGCACTGGACGGGTCTGGCGTACGCGAACGGGGCTGGAGCGGGCGCGCCCGCGAGGGCGACGAAGACCGCGAAGGCCGCGATACGACACCGCATACGCGTTCCCGCCCACACGCACGTGGGCGACCTGGCAGAGGAACTGGCCGATGAGGCAGCCCAGTTGATACATCGGCAAGGCGCGATCTACGCAGCGGCCGCCATCGACCCGCGTACGTGGGAGGCGCTGCTGTTCTCAGTCTGGGACCACGCATCACCCAAGGGGCAGGGAGACGTGTTCCAGGTGCTGCATGTATCCGCTCCGGAGCGGGCGCTGCTCCCCGAGGGTCGGCAGTGGTGAGTACAGCGGACACCTCCCGCAGCGACAGCGCGGCCCATACGACGCAGACAGTCCGCACCGTCCTCGGGGACATCGCTCCCGGGGAACTCGGAACCTGTGACGCCCATGATCACCTCTTCCTGACGAGCCCTCAACTCCCGGGTCAGGAGATGGATTCGGCCACCTCTGCGGCGCGGGAGCTCTCGGCCTTCCGGTCGGCCGGCGGCGAGAGCCTGATCCAGTGGACACCGCACGGAATGGGGCGCCGCGCGGGGGAACTGCCCGAGCTGTCAAGGACGTCAGGCGTGCGGATCGTCGCCGCGACAGGCCTCCATCAATCAGCCAACTACGCACCGGAGCTGTTGAACCGCCTCCGCGCCGACGGACTCGCGGGCCTCTTCGTCAGGGAGTTGACCGAGGGCATCGCCGACACGGGCGTTCGGGCCGGGCTGATCAAAGTCGCGGGCGGCTTCCACGGCCTGGACACGCACGCCCGCTGGACGATGGACGCGGCAGCCGAGGCCCACCACGCGACGGGCGCGCCCATCGCCGTCCACCTGGAACTCGGCACCGGAGCACTCGACGTACTCGACTTGCTGTGCGGCGAGTTGGACGTACCGCCCGACCGCCTGATCATCGGCCACCTGAACCGATCCCCCGACCTCGCGATCCACCACCAGGTCGCCGAAGCCGGTGCCTACGTCGCCTTCGACGGCCCTTCCCGCGCGCATCACGCCACGGACTGGCGCATGCCGGAAGCGGTACGGGCCCTGGCGGAGGCGGGCTTCGCCGACCAACTGCTCCTGGGCGGCGACACGACAACGGCCGGGGCGCGCGCGGTGAACGGCGGCCCCGGGCTTGTGCACCTGTTGCGCAGAGTTCGGCCACGGCTCGAACTCGCCGCGGGCAAGGACGTGGTGGAGCGGATGCTGACGGTGAATCCGGGGCGGGCGTTCGCGGCGCTGTGGGCGTAGGGAGGGGGTCGATCGGCTACGGGGCCGGTCGGTTGTTCGATCGACTCCCTCACCGCCGTAGCCGAACGGGCCGGTGGCCGCTCAGACGGGTCCGGCCCGGAAGCGTGCCTCCCGCTGCCTGGAATCCGTTCCGCCGGTCCGGCCTCAAGGGTCAAGGGTCAAGGGTCGACGTTACTGATAGACCGCCTTGAGGGGTAACTCTGAACTTCGTATTGCACTGCTCGTTCCAAAACCGGTAACGTACCGGCATGGCCCGACCGAGAACCTTCGACGAGGAGCGGGCCCTGGACGCGGCGATGCGCGCCTTCTGGTCGAATGGCTACGAAGCCACCTCGACCCAGGATCTGTGCGACGCCACCGGCCTGGGCCGCAGCAGCATCTACAACACCTTCAGCAGCAAGCACGAGCTGTTCCAACGAGCCCTGGCCCGCTACATGGACTCCATGACGTCCATCCAGGTCGAAATCCTGGAGGACACCGAGCGCCCCCCGATGGAGCGTATTCGCGCCCTGTTCACCCGAGTCGTCGACTCCGAGTTCGAGTGCCGCGAGGACGGGCACAGCATCGGCTGCCTGACCGTCAACACGACCGTGGAACTGGCCGGACGCGACCCCGAGGCCGCCGAAATGCTCGCGCGCGACCTCGCGGTGCGGCTGGCCGCGATCAGTGCCGTCATCCGCGCGGGACAGAGCGGTGGCGACATCACCTCCACTCGGGACGCGACCGACCTGGCCCGCTTCCTGAACGCCATCATCGGTGGCATGCGGATCTCGGCGCAGGGCGGTGCCGATCGAGCCACGCTGACAGCCATCGCCGAGACCGCCCTGGACGCGCTGAACCGCTGAACCGCCCGCGCCGAACGGCTGAACCGCCGACTTTCCGATGCGCTGATTCGCGCCGGCCGATCACCGGCCAACCCAGCCTCTTCCCGCACGGCACCGCATCACGCCGCATCACACCGCACCACGCCGCACCGCACTGCACCGCGCAGTGCATGCATCGCACCCCCTCCCCATCAGGCCTGTCGGCCTCCGCACGCCCTCATTTTGTACTGCTCAGTTCATAACCAGAGCCATAACCGGCTCATAGCGCATCCCCCAGCCGCCCACCCCTAAAGGAGCTCCCATGCCCCGCGCCGTCCATCTCCTGGCCCTCGGCATCTTCGCCATGGTGACCAGCGAGTTCGTGGTCGCCGGTCTGATGCCGCAGATGGCAGACGGACTCGACGCCACGATCCCCGAGATCGGCTACCTGATCACCGCCTTCGCCGCAGCGATGGCCTTCGGCGGGCCCTTCCTCGCCATCGCATTGCTGAGGATGCGTCAGAAGTCCGCTCTGATGGTCCTGTTCGGCATCTTCCTGATCGGCAACATCCTCGCCGCCCTCGCCCCGGACTACCGCACCATGCTGGTGGCCCGCGTCATCACCGGTATCGCTTCGCAGGCCTTCTTCGGCGTCGCCATCTCCCTGTGCGCACGGCTGACCCGTCCCGAAGTACGGGGCAGGGCCATCGCGGTGGCCCTCAACGGGCTGATGCTGGGCACGCTCCTAGGTCTGCCGCTCTCCACCATCGTCGGTGAACACCTGGGCTGGCGGGCCGCGTTCTGGGCCATCACCGGCCTGACCGTCCTCGCCGCGATCGCCACCCTCATCGGGGTGCCGCGCGTGGAGAGCGCCGACGACGACGGTGGCGATCTCCGCCAGGAGCTGGGCGCCTTCCGCAGCCCCCGGCTGTGGCTGACCCTCACCACGAGCACTTTCGTCATCGGCGCCACTTTCTCCGCCTTCAGCTACCTCAACCCGATCCTCACCGAGGTCACCGGCTTCTCCACCGGCACCGTCCCCCTGCTGCTGATCGCGTACGGAGCGGCCACCGTGGTCGGCAACACCGTCGTCGGCCGGTTCGCCGACAAGCACGCTGTCCCGGTGCTGCTCATCGGCCTGCTGCTCAATCTGGCGTTCCTCGCGGGATTCGCCGTTCTCGCCCAACTGAGCTTCGCCGCCGTGGCGTTGATGATGGGGATCGGCCTGGTCGGGGTCACCATGAACCCGGCCATGGTGACCCGTGTCCAGCGCACGGGCAACGCCCGGCCGCTGGTCAACACCGTCCACTCCTCGTTCATCACCCTCGGCATCATCATCGCGACGTCCGTCGGCGGACCCGCCATCGATACATTCGGGCTTCGGGCGCCGCTCTGGATCGGCGCCGCCCTCGCCGCACTCGGCCTCGTCACGCTGCTGCCCGACCTCAAGCGGCTGCGCGGCGACCGAACCACCCGCGCCACGAGTGACGTTGATCCTCAGAGCCCGGCGTCCCCATCCGCATCCGCATCGGCTTCCGCCGCAGCCGCAGCCGCGAAGGAGTCCACCCCCGTCTAGCCCAGCGCCCCGAGGGGGTCGTCGAGCACCGGCTGCCAGGCCAGCTCGGCGGCTCCCACCAGGCTGTTGTGGTCCAGCGTGCACGCCAGGATCGGTACGCCGCCGCTGCGCCCCCAAAGGCTCCGGTCGGCGACGACGGCACGCAGCCGCTCGGGGTCCGCCTCCAGGAGGGCACGGTGCAGGCCGCCGAGGATGATGCGGTCCGGGTTGAGGATGTTCACCAGGCCGGCGAGTCCCAGGCCGAGGCGGTCGATCAGTTCCTCCGCGGCCGAGCGGACCGCGGGGTCCCCTCCCCCGTCGCTGAGCAGTTCGCGGGCCTGCTGCAGCAGGCCCTCGGGGCCCGGTTCGCGACCGGCCGCCGTAAGGAAGGCCAGCGGGTCCGTCTCGACGTCCAGACAGCCCCGGCTCCCGCAGTGGCAGGGGCGGCCCTCCGGATTGACGGTGAGGTGGCCGACCTCGAGCGCGAGGCCCGAACTGCCCGTGTGCAGGCGCCCGTCGAGGACGAGCGCGCCGCCCACTCCCCGGTGTCCGGTCGCGACGCACAGCAGATCGCGGGCCCCGCGCCCCGCGCCGTGCCGGTGCTCGGCAAGGGCCGCGAGGTTGACGTCGTTGGCGGCGAACGCCGGTCCCGTGATGCCCGCGTCCCGTACGCAGTCGGCGAAGATCTGGCGCACCTGCGAGCCCGCGGGCCACGCCAGGTGCAGCGGATTGAGCGCGGTGCCGTCCGGTTCGGCGACGGCCGACGGCACCGCGAGACCTGCGCCCACGCACCTTCTGCCCGTCTCCCGCAGCAGTTGCGCGCCCGCGTCGATGACCGAGCCGAGCACCTGCGCCGGGTCGGCGTCGATCGTCTCGCAGCCGGGCGCGGTGGCGACGATCCGGCCGCCGAGCCCGACGAGCGCGGCCCGGAAACCGTCGGAGTGCACCTGCGCGGCAAGCGTCACAGGACCGTCGTCCGCGATGGAGAGGCCGTGCGAGGGGCGGCCCTGGGAGCCCGCGGGCGCGCTCGGCCTCGCGTCGATCCGGATCAGGCCGAGCGCCTCCAGCTCGGCGGCGACGGCGCCCGCCGTGGCGCGGGTGACGCCGAGTTCGGCGGTGAGCACGGCACGGGTCGGGGCACGCCCGGTGTGGATGAGCTCAAGGGCGGGACCGAGCGCGCCGCGCCCGCGCTCCAGGCGCGCGCGCGTGGACAGATCCCCCTCGGTGCGGGGGGCAGCCTTGCCGTTCATGAGGGCGAGTCTCCCATGATCCGTACGCCGCCTCGCCGTTCAGTCGTCATCTGCTGGTGCACCGCTCTTTCACTGCCCTTCCCCTGCCGTCCCACGTGAACCTTCCGCCCACCGGTGACCGCCGCCTCACAGGAACTGTCTTGTACGCCACGGGTGCGCACCTCTACTCTGATTTTGTGCCGCTACTAAACAAAACCACGTCCGCAGCGTCGCGGGCCACTCCCCCGAGCCTTGTCCGGCTCCGTGTCGCGCTCACCGTCTTCTTCGCGCTCGACGGCTTCGTCTTCGCCGGATGGGTCGTCCGTATCCCCGCCATCAAGGAACAGACCGGTGCGTCAGCGAGCGATCTCGGCCTCGCGCTGCTCGGCGTCTCCGCCGGTGCCGTGATCACGATGACGCTCACCGGTCGGCTCTGCCGCCGCTTCGGCAGTCATCCGGTGACCGTGGCCTGCGGGGTGCTGCTTGCGCTGAGCATCGCGCTGCCGCCACTGACGCATTCGGCACTCGCGCTCGGGCTCGTACTCCTGGTGTTCGGGGCCGCCTACGGCGGGATCAACGTGGCGATGAACAGCGCCGCCGTCGACCTCGTGGCCGCCCTGCGGCGCCCGATCATGCCGAGCTTCCACGCCGCGTTCAGCCTCGGCGGCATGGCCGGCGCCGGGCTCGGCGGACTCATCGCGGGCTCCCTGTCCCCCACCCGCCACCTGCTCGGCCTCACCGCGATCGGCCTGCTCGTCACCGCCGTCACGGGACGCGTACTCCTGCGCCTCGAACCGCCCGCGCGACCGAGTGACACCGACGGCGCGGACGGCACCCCGCGGCGCCTGGACACCCATACCCGCCGCATAGTGATCGTCTTCGGCCTCATCGCCCTCTGCACCGCCTTCGGCGAAGGCGCACTCGCCGACTGGGGCGCCCTCCACCTCGAGCAGGACCTGGCCGCCACCCCCGGCATCGCCGCCGCCGGCTACTCCTGCTTCGCGCTCGCCATGACCATCGGCCGGCTCAGCGGAACCACCCTGCTCGAACGGCTCGGCCAGACCCCCATCCTCGTCGTCGGCGGCACCACCGCCGCCGCCGGCATGCTCCTCGGCGCACTCGCCCCCACCGTCTGGCTCGCCCTCATCGGCTTCGCCGTCACCGGACTCGGACTCGCCAACATCTTCCCCGTCGCCGTCGAACGCGCCGGCGCACTCGCCGGGCCCAGCGGCGTCGCCACCGCCTCCACCCTCGGCTACGGCGGCATGCTCCTCGGACCGCCCGCCATCGGCTTCATGGCCGACTGGTTCACCCTCCCCATCGCCCTCACCAGCGTCGCCGTCCTGGCAGGCCTCGCCGCGCTGATCGGACTCACCACTCGCCGATGACAAGAATGGGCGTTTGACAAGAATGGTCGTTCTCGTCCGCGCGATGTGGTGTTATCGCAGCCTGGGCAACAGTTGGTCGCCGATCCGGCGGGTCTCCTCCTTGTACGGCGTGTCGGACAGCACGAAGTGCGTGACGCCGAGCGCCCGGTAGGCGTCGAGCGCCGCAGCCACGTCGTCTGGCGAACCGACGAGCCACGTGGTCCCCGCTCCCCCACCACCGAACCTGCCCGGTGCGGTGTAGAGGCAGGTGTCGAGGACCTCCCCGCGCTCGGCCAGGTCCAGGAGCCGCCGTTGGCCGACCGCTGTCCTGCGGTTACCCATCCATGTGCCGATCTCGCCGGAGTCGGCCGCCATCTTGGCGACCTTCTCCTGCGCCGCGCGCCACGCCTCCTCGGTGGTGTCGCGCACCACGGTGGTGATCCGCAGCCCGTACTCCAACGGCTCATGACGGCGCCCCGATTGCTCGCTCAGCGCCTTCAGGCGTGCGATGCGCTCGGCGATTCCCTCAAGCGGCTCGCCCCAGAAGAGCTGGACGTCGGCCTCCGCCGCCGAGACGCGTTCGGCCGCCTCGGACGCGCCGCCGAAGTAGAGCGTCGGGTGCGCCCGCTCGCCGCTGGCGTAGGGGCGCGGGCTGACCGTCGAGCCGGTGACGTGGAAGTGCTCGCCCTGGAACGTGACGTTCTCCTCGGTCCACAGGCGCCGCACAAGGTGCAGGAACTCCTGGGTGCGGGCATAGCGCGCGGTGGGATCGACATTGGTGTCACCGTAGGCGGCCGGGCTGTCCACGCCGCTGACGATGTTGACCAGGACGCGGCCACGGCTGAGCTGGTCGAGCGTGGCGGCCGCGCCGGCGAAGTGAGCGGGCTGCCAGTAACCGGGGCGGACGGCGATCAGGGGCTTGAACGTCGTGGTGCGCGCGGCCAGGGCGGTGGCGACGGTGAAGGTGTCCGGGCGCCCCCAACCGGTGCCGATCAGCGCGCCGCCCCAGCCATGGTCCTCCGCCGTCCGGGCGAGTTCGGTCGAGTACTCGATGGACCCCCAGCCGGATGTCGTGTCGTCACCGCGGTGACCGGCCTGGACGGTGTTCGGGATGTACCAGAGGAATTCCGGGCTCATCAAAGCTTCCGATCGCTGTGCGGACGGTGACCGGACCGGCGCGGCGGATGCCGGTCGGTGCGACGGCGGTGCCCAGTAAGTACTGCTCGGACGATCTGAGCGCCGTATGCAGCTGCGCGGTGCGGTGCAGTGCAGTGCAGTGCAGTGCACCGCAGTGCGGTGCGGTGCGGCAGGGCCTTGAGAGCGGCCCGGCTCGGCGCAGAGGCCGAGGAGTGGTCAGCTACACACCGCGGTGGCGACGCGCATCAGATCGATGGCCCGTCGCTTCCGAAACCGCCCGCAGATCCACATGCCACCGAAGCTATCCCGGCGCCAAACTCCGTTCAAGACACACGTGTTGAGCGCCACCATGTCGCAACGACGCCGTCATGGGCCTGCCATGCGCACGTTACGACCTCCGGCGGCGCCACACGATCCCGTTGTCGGCGGGCCACCACCGGTCCTCGTCGTCCGGGTCACCCGGGTCATCCGGGCCACCCGGGTCATCCGGGCCACCCAGGTCATCCGGGCCACCCAGGTCATCCGAGTCGTCCGGCAAGCCGACGCCGCCCAGCCAGCCGTCATCACCCGCCACACACATCACACACGCATCGCGAGTCGCATTTTGCGTCACCGGCAGCCCGGGATTACGCTTGCGTTGCACAATACAACTAGTACGGTCGCGCCCCCGCCGCCAGCAGCTCGCTCCCCTGCGGGCCCCCGGTGAGACCGCCGACGCCTGAGCCGACGTCCCGGGACGCGCCGCGCGACCGCTGCCCGGGTCCAGCTCCCCCCGGCATCCTCACCACGCAAAGGCGGCAGCATCCATGAGCGCCGAAGAACTCACCGCCCGCATCCAGCAGGCCATCGCCCACCCGCTCTCCCACGACGAGGGCTTCGACATCCACCAGGCCCTGCGCGACGTGCTCGCCTCGGTCGGCCTCCACCCCCAGGACGGCGGCGGAGGGATCACCTTCATCGGCAGCGACCCGATCGTCCCGAGCATCATGCGGCTCGGCGCCGTCCCCGCCCTGGGCATGACCGCCAAGTCCGTCGCCCTGGCGGCACTCTGGCGGCAACGCGGCGGCGAAGGCCAGGACATCGCCATGGACCTGCGCAAGGCCCCGCACCGGCTCTGCCCCTTCTACGACAAGAAGTGGGAACTGCTCAACGGTTTCCCGGGCGGCACCCCATCGGATCCGGCGAACCCGCTCGGCTTCGACTTCTACCAGACACGCGACGGCCGCTGGGTCATGCCGCTCAACCCCTACCCGAAGATCAAGAACGCCGTCTACAAGCTCCTGCGCACCTGGCCCGAGAAGCAGGCCGTAGCGGACGCGGTCGCCAAGTGGGACGCCGCCGACCTGGAGCAGGCCGGCGACGAGATCGGCGTGGTGATGCCCATGCTGCGCACCACCGAGGAATTCCTCAGGGAACCGGCGTACGAGCACATCGCCGGCGAACCGCTCATCAAGATCGAGAAGATCGGCGACAGCGAGCCCGAACCCCTCACCTGCGCCGCCGACCAGCCGCTCTCGGGCGTACGCGCCCTGGGCATGGGCCACATCATCGCGGGCGCCGGCGTCGGCCGCGATCTCGCCCAGCACGGTGCGGACGTGCTGAACATCTGGCGGCCGGGCGAGCTGGAGCACGACTCCACGTACAACAGCGCCAACGTCGGCGTCCGCTCCACCACCATCGACCCGTACGGCCCCCAAGGGCAGGCACGGATCCACCAACTGCTGCGTGACGCCGACCTCTTCTACGCCAACCGCCGCCCCGGCTACCTGGAGAAGATCGGCCTGAGTGCCGAACAGGCCGCGGCGATCCGCCCCGGCATCATCCACGTCAGCCTCTCCCTCGCCGGTGAGAGCGGCCCGTGGGCGCACCGCGTCGGCTTCGACCAGACCGCCGGGGCGCTCAGCGGCATCATGCTGATGGAGGGCGAGGACGGCGTCACGGCCGGGCCGACCAGCACGCCGGGCCTGCCGTACATCAGTGTCGTCAACGACTACGTCCTGTCCTGGCTGGCCACCACCGGCGCGCTCGCCGCCCTGATGCGCCGCGCCACCGACGGCGGCAGCTACCGCGTCACCCTCAGCCTCACCCGCATCGCCGCCTGGATCCTGAGCCTCGGCGTCTTCGACCGCGCCTACGCCCGGAATACCGCCCTCGCCCCCGACCCCGGCTCCCCGCACACCTACCTCGACCCGGACACCTTCACCGCCGACACCCCTTGCGGCCACTACCAGGGAGTGACCGACCAGGTGATCATGTCCAGGACCCCCGGCCGCTTCCGCGACATCCTGGTCCCCCGCGGCAGCGGCGCTCCCGTCTGGCTTCCCCGGCACAGCTGACCGACAGCCGAGTACGCGGACATCCGTTCGGACCAACTACCCCTGCTCACAGGCTCCCTGTACCACAGCGGCAGGAGTCCGGGTTGCCGGACGGGTCGGCATGGCCTGTTTCCGGCCTAGTTATCAGCGCCTGGACACTTTGGAATTTCCGGTGCCGACAGCCCGGCGAAGTCTCATCATCACAGCTCACAAGGCACGCTTTCCGCGCCGAGGCACCCGTGGGCCGCCATCGGTCGATCGACCCAGTCTCAACAGTTCAGCACAAATTCCACACAGACCCTCTACACACTGATCTCGATGGTCTAAATTGACCGTGCTTCAGCAGTTCGGACATGAAGCGACGAATGATGATCTATAGGTCCGGTGTCGGGAAAGCCAGTAATCGTGTCCCCGGCACCAGACGTGGGGGGATCAATCCTTGAAGCCCGAACGGGGGCCTTGGGTACTGGGGAACACCCGAGGGTCTCGACGGGTTCTCGCGCACCTCGGGGGCCTGGCAGGACATGCGAGTCCGCTGCCGCCAGGGCGGGTTGTTCGAGTAACGCTGAAGTAGCCGGCATGTCATGCGCGGAGGCGGGGGCCTCCCGTGGGGGAACAGTGCAGTGCGGGGGGCGGGGGTCTCCCGCGAAACAGTGTTCGGCGAACACGTCGAACCACTGGCGACCTGGGGGGGTTCTGTGCAGCAGGGGGAGTTAGCGAGCCCATTTCCGTCAGCACCTTTGACGAAGGGGACAATCGGCCAGCCCGCGACCAACTGGGAACAGCGGTATCGCCGCGCCGTGATCACCAGCGATACCGTGACCACCGCCTTTGTGGTGATGGCGATCGGCAACTTCTTCGGGGCCCGGGACGCGGCCAACTGGCACGAGAAGTGGACGATTCTCGCGTTCGGCACCGAGTTTCTCGTGCTCGGAGCGCTCGCGGTAAGCCGGGCGTGGGCACCGCCCGTGCTCGGCCAGGGCGCCGAGGAGTTCCGCAGACTCGGACGCTCACTGTTCACGGCGGTCGTCGTACTGGCGCTCGGCGGGATCGCTCTCACCTCGCGCAACATCAAGCTTTGGATCTTCGTCGCGATCCCCGCGATCGCGATCGTCACCATGACCGCGCGGTATCTGCTCCGTCTTTGGCTGCACAAACAGCGGAAGGAAGGCCGGTGCCTGCGACCGGTGCTGGCCGCCGGGAGCCTGGACACCGTGCACGACCTGATCTCCAGGACCCGTAAGTTCCCGCACCTCGGCTGGCAAGTGGATGCCGTGTGCACGACGGACGGACTCGGGCTCGACGGTGACCAACTGGACGGCGTGCCGGTCGTCGGCCGGCTGACGGACGTCGCGGGCCACGTACGCCGCGACGGCTACCGTGTCGTCGCGCTCACACCGGACCCGCACTGGTCACCGGACCGGCTGCAGCGCCTTGCCTGGAACCTCGAAGGCAGCGACGCGGAGATGATCGTGGCCCCCGTCCTCATGGAGGTCGCGGGACCGCGGCTGCACGTCGACGCGGTGCTCGGGATCCCGCTCCTGCGGGTCAGCATGCCGACCTTCACCGGGGGCCGCCGGGCGATCAAAGGGGTCGTCGACCGTCTCGGCGCGGTGATCCTGCTGGTGCTCTTCGCGCCGCTGATGGTGCTCGTCGCACTGCTCGTCCTGGCGGAGAGCCGGGGTGGGGCGTTGTACCGCCAGCGCAGAGTCGGCAAGGACGGCCACGAGTTCACCATCTTCAAGTTCCGCACCATGGCCGCCGGGGCCGACGGGGCACGCGCCGCGCTGGCCGACCGCAACGAGGGTGCGGGGCTGCTGTTCAAGCTCCGCCGGGATCCGCGGGTGACCCGGGTGGGAGCGGTACTGCGCCGGTACTCGATCGACGAGCTCCCGCAGCTTTTCAACGTACTCATCGGATCGATGTCGCTCGTCGGTCCGCGGCCCCCGTTGCCGGAGGAGTCGGCCGCCTACGACCCGGACATCCGGCGGCGTCTCCTCGTCAAGCCCGGGCTCACCGGCCTGTGGCAGATCAGCGGACGCAGCGACCTGCCGTGGGAAGAGGCGATCCGCCTCGACCTGCGGTACGTGGAGGACTGGTCGCTCGCCCTGGACACAGTGATCTTGTGGAAGACGCTGCGTGCGGTGCTCTACGGCCAGGGGGCCTACTGATGCACGGAGTTCGGCGTCCGGCCGAAGCGGCGAAGGCAGGCCGCAAGGGCCTGCCCGGGGGGGAGGGACGGGGCATGAGAGTCAGCGTTTTCGGGCTCGGCTACGTGGGCTGTGTATCGGCCGCGTGCCTGGCCAGCATGGGTCACGAGGTCATCGGGGTGGACGTCAACCAGGTGAAGGTCGACCTGGTCAACGACGGCAAGGCCCCGGTGGTCGAGGAGCGGATAGGCGAGCTCATCGCCGAGGTCGTGCGGACCGGGGCGTTACGCGCCACCGGCGACGTCCACGAGGCGATCATGGAAAGTGAGGTGTCGCTGATCTGCGTCGGCACACCGTCGGAGCCCAACGGCAGCCTGTGCACCACGTACTTGGAGCGCGTCACCGAGGAGATAGGCGACGCGCTGGCCGAGCGGGGCGGGCGGCAGACCGTCGTGTTCCGCAGCACGATGCTGCCGGGCACCTGCCTGAACCTGCTTGTGCCGATCCTGGAGAAGCACGTCGGCGGCACGGCCGGGGTGGACTTCGGGGTCGCGGTCAATCCGGAGTTCCTGCGCGAGGGCACGAGCGTGCGGGACTTCTTCGACCCGCCCAAGACCGTCGTCGGCGAGATCGACCCGGCGAGCGGCGACGCGGTGGCGGCGCTGTACGACAGCTTGCCCGGCGAGGTGTTCCGGGTGCCGATCCCGACGGCCGAGGCGATCAAGTACGCGGACAACGCGTTCCACGGCCTCAAGATCGGCTTCGCGAACGAACTGGGCGCGGTGTGCCAGGCGCTCGGGGTGGACTCGCACCAGGTGATGGACGTCTTCCTGGCCGACCGCAAACTGAACATCAGCGCCGCGTACCTGCGGCCCGGCTTCGCCTTCGGCGGCTCCTGCCTGCCCAAGGACCTGCGCAGCCTGGTCCACGCGGCGCAGCGGGCCGACATCTCGGTGCCCATCCTCTCCCACGTACTGCCCTCCAACGCCGACCATCTGCAGCGCGCGGTGGAGCTGGTGGAGCGCACCGGCAAGCGCCGGGTGGGCATGTTCGGTCTCTCCTTCAAACCCGGCACCGACGACCTGCGGGAAAGCCCGCTCGTAGAGCTCGCGGAGAGGCTCTTCGGCAAGGGGTACGACCTGCGGATCTACGACCCCAACGTGAACCTCTCCCGGCTGCTCGGCGCGAACCGCGAGTACATCGAGACCCGGCTTCCGCACCTCGCGCAGCTGCTCGCCGACTCCGTCGACGAGGTGCTCCAGCACTCCGAGGTGTGCCTGGTCGGGACCAAGGAGCCGGCCGTCCTTTCGGCACTGCCCCATGGCGAAACACCGGTGATCGTCGACCTCATCCATCTTCCCGACGCCGAGACGCGCCGGACCGAACCGGGGTACGTGGGCCTTGCTTGGTAACGCAACAGGCGGCGACCGGTCGAACCGGCGCGCGCTGATCCTGGTGGAGAACCTGTCGGTGCCGTTCGACCGGCGGGTGTGGCAGGAGTGCACGACTCTGCGCGACGCGGGCTGGAACGTGCACGTCATCTGCCCCCAAGGCAGTAAGCGGGACACGGAGGCGGAGGCGGAGATCGACGGGGTGGCCATCCACCGCTACCCGTTGCGCGCGGCCACCGGAGGACCCGCCGGCTATCTGCGGGAGTACGGATCGGCGTTGTGGCACACGGTCCGCCTGGCCCGGAAGGTCGGCCCGGTCGACGTGGTCCACGCCTGCAACCCGCCCGACCTGCTGTTCCTGCCGGCGCTGTGGCTGAAGCGGCGCGGTGCGCGGTTCATCTTCGACCAGCACGACCTGGTGCCCGAGCTGTACCTCTCCCGGTTCGACCGCGGCGAAGACCTGCTCTACCGCGCGGTGTGCGCGCTTGAGCGGATGACCTACCGGGCCGCCGACATCGTGCTCGCCACGAACGAGAGCTACCGGGACGTCGCGGTACGCCGTGGCGGCCGGCGGCCCCAGGACGTCTTCGTGGTGCGCAGCGCGCCCCAGATCGATCGGTTCCAACCCGTGCCGCCCGAACCGGAGTTGAAGCGCGGCAAGCCTCATCTGCTGTGCTACCTCGGCGTGATGGGGCCCCAGGACGGTGTCGACTACGCCTTGCGGGCCCTGGCGAAACTGCGCGACGAGCTCGGGCGGACCGACTGGCACGCGGTGTTCGTCGGCTCAGGCGACGCCTTCGACGCGATGGTGGAGCTGTCCAAGCGGCTCGGGCTCTGCGAGCAGGTGCAGTTCACCGGGCGCATTCCGGACGCCGACCTGGTGCGCTACCTGTCCACCGCGGACGTATGCCTCTCCCCCGACCCGCGTAACCCGCTCAACGACGTGTCGACCATGAACAAGGTCCTTGAGTACATGGCGATGGGCCGGCCGATCGTCTCGTTCGACCTCCGGGAGGCGCGAGTCTCCGCCGGTGACGCCGCGGTGTACGCGCCCGCCAACGACGAGGCCGCGTTCGCCGAGCTCATCGCGCTGCTCATGGACGATCCGGAGAAGCGGGCCCGGATGGGCAAGATCGGCCAGGAGCGGATCGGCGGTCAGCTCTCCTGGCAGAACTCGCAGGCGTCGCTGCTCGCCGCGTACGCCGTCGCCTGCGGTGAGCGCACCGCGGTGTCGGCGGGTGGCCCGGTCCGGACGGGGAAGAGGCCGCGCCGTTGAGCGAGGACCCGATACGCCTGGCCACGATCGGGCGTATTCTCCATCGGCGCTGGCGGCTTCTCGCCACCCTCGTGGTGCTGGGCGCGCTCGTCGGCTACGGCGCCTCGGTGCTGTTTCCTGCGCGCTACACGGCGTCGGCATCGGTACTTCTGCCGGGGCAGTGGGAGGAGCGCGAGCTGCTGACTCAGGCGCAGATCGCGACCAGTTCGGAGGTGGTCGACCGCACGGCTGGCACGCTCAACTGGTCGGGCGGCGGCAGCGAGTTGCGGAGCCAAGTGAGCGCCAAGGCCACCGAGGGAAACATCATCAACATCTCGGGCACGGCCGAAACCCCGAAGCGCGCTCAGCAGCTCTCCGACCGCATGGCCAAGGAATTCGTCGCGTTCTCCACGCGGATCGCGAGTGGCAGCGCCGCCCCCGAAGCGACTACGAAGCCCGAGGCGCTGCGGAAGAAGGTGGCGGAGACCAACCGCCGCATCACCGACCTGGCCAACGCGGCCGATCCGGGTCAGTCCGTGGAGAGCGTGGAGGCCCGTACCTCGCTCGAGAAGTTGCGCACCTCCCTGGAGGAGGCCATGCAGAAGCTGGAGCAGGCCGACCCGGGGAGCGACAAGGGCGGCATGGTCGTCATGGGTCCCGCGGCCCTGCCCACCGCCGAGGCGCCGCCGACGCGAATGCAGCTCATCGCCGGTGGGGCGCTGCTGTTCTTCCTGTTCGCGGTCATCGGACATCTCGCCGCCGCACGGGCGAATCGCAGACTGCGCACCGAACCGGAGATCGCCGCGGCGCTGGGCTCGGCGCTCATCGGCACCGTCGACGTGCTCGATGAACGGCGTGCGCACCGGCCGAATGACAGTGGCCCGCGGGCTCGGATACGCCATTTCCTCGGCCTCGACACCCGGTGGGACATAGCGACCCCGCAGGCGTCCGGCGACGAGGCCGGGAGGCGGATCCGCTACCGGCGGGTGTGCGCTCGGCTCCGGACCCAGCTGCCGGCCGCCCGGCAGCTGCTGGTTGTCGTACCGGGCGGCGACGAGGTCGCCCGCCGGGCCGCCGGGCAGCTCGTGGCCGAGGCGACGAGCGATCACTCCCCCGGCTCTTCGAGCAGGGGGTATCCCGTGCTGCGGGTGGTGGAAGTCCCGGTGTCCCAGCCGGTGGTGCCGGACCGCGACACCGAGTCCGGTGCCCTGGTCGTACTCAGCGCGGGCAGCTGGACCGCGGGAGAGCTCGCCGGTATCGCCGAGGCGTGTGCGGACGGCAGGCATGAGGTCGTCGGCATCGTCGTCGCCGGCGCCGTCCGGGCCCGTCCGGCGCAGCCGACCGGCCGTGCTGCGGACGGCGCCGCTCCGGCGCTCGCGGTGCACGGCCACGCGACAGGAGATTCGGTGTGACGACGAGCACGACTGCGGAGTCGTCAACAACCTCTCCGCTCCTCGACCTTCAGGCACTTGTGGTGGCGATCCGCAGGCGCCGCCGCTTCTGGTGCTCCCTGGCGCTGCTGGGGCTGCTGGCCGGCGCGGTGGTGGCGGTCCTGCGTCCCGCGCCGCCGAGCGCGGTGGCCAAGGTTCTTGTCGCGCATCAGGAGGACCAGCCGAACGACACCGGAACGCTGATCCGCACCGATGTGGAGCTGCTGCGGACCACGCGGATCGCGGACAAGGCCTTGAAGTCCCTCAACTCCCCGGAACTGCCGCAAGACTTCATTCGGGACTACCGGGCGACCGGCTTGACCAACAACCTGTTGCAGATCGATGCGACGGGTGACAGCGACGAGGAAGCGGTGGCCCGGGTCAAGGCGCTCGCGGACGCGTTCATCGCGGATCATGTGCGGCGGATGCAGGACGCCGCGAAGGCGGAGGCCAAGGCCCTGCGCGACCAGCGTGACCGCATGCGGGGCGACCTCGCCCGGGTCAACGAGTCGATCGGCGGGAGAAAGCCGGAGAGCGACCCGCAGGGATCGGCGGACATCGAGTCGCTCTTCGCCCGCCGGGCGGAACTCACCTCGCGGATCGCCGATTTCGACCAGCGCGCCGAGGAGGCGAGCATGGGTGCGCCCCGGATCATCGCCGGCACGCAGATCGTGGACGCCCCGCGCGCGGTGGAGCACTCCCTGCCCATGGCCGCGCTCACGAACGCCGCGATCGGGTCCGTCCTCGGGCTCGTCATCGGGCTCGCGGTGGCCGCGGTCGGCTCGGTGGTCAGGGACCGCCCCGTGCTGCGCCGGGAGATCGCAGTGAACCTGGGCGCCTCGGTCATCGCGGAGCTGCGCCGCGCACCCCACCGGTCGGCGGGGCTGTGGCATCCCCGGCGGACCCGGACGGAACGCGAACGGCTCATCGCGACCCTGGTGCATACCGTGCGCGGCTCCGCGGAATCGGTGTCGCTCCTCGAACTGGGCTGTGCGCGCGGCACGAGCGTGATCGCCCTGGACCTCGCCAGGGCGCTGGCGGAGGAGGGTCCCGTGGTCGTCGTCGATGGTCTGCCGGCCCTGGAGCGCGCCAACCGCGGCCGGAAGGCGGGAGGCCCTGACGTGGTCAGCGTCGACCGTGCCGCGACCGTGCCGCGTCAGGTGCGCAGGCTCGGCGTCGGCTCGGTCGCGCCCGGCACGGCGTGGACCGGCCTCCAGGACCTCGGTACCCAGACCGTGCTCGTCGTGCGGGCCGGACACGGCAGCAGCGCATGGCTGCACACCGTGGCGCGGCAACTCGCAGACCTGCTCGTTCCGGTGATCGGTGTGGTGCTCATCGACCCCGATCCGCGGGACAGGACCGACGGCACCCTGTGGGACGGGCTGCACACCGCGCTGCGCGGCCACAACGAACGCCTTGCCCGGCAGGACGGGACGGGCCGGCTGCTGACGGAGCCGCCGTCGTGGCCAGTACGAGTCCCGGACAGCGACCAGGAAGCGCGGTAGAACATGTGTGGCATCGCAGGCACTTACCGATGGCCGGACGGGAAGGTCGTGACCGACCGGCTCACCGAAACCCTCGCGCACCGCGGTCCGGACGGGGCCGGACGCTACAGCCACCCCACCGGGGAGGGCGAAGTACACCTCGGGCACCGCAGGTTGGCGATCATCGACCTGTCCGAGACCGGCGCCCAGCCGATGGTCTCGGGCGGCCTCGCCCTCACGTACAACGGTGAGCTGTACAACGCGCCCGAGCTGCGTGCCGAGCTGGAGGCCTCCGGGGTGCGCTTCCGCGGTACCTCCGACACCGAGGTGCTCCTCGAGGCCTGGCGGCGCTGGGGCACCGACTGCCTGCCCCGGCTGCGCGGCATGTTCGCGTTCGGGATCTTCGACGAGCGAACCGGTGACCTGGTGCTCGCCCGCGACCAGCTCGGCATCAAGCCGCTGTTCCTGCTCCGGCGCGGCACGGGCCTGATGTTCGCCTCCGAGCTCAAAGCGCTCGCCGCCGTGACCGGCGGGTCCCTCGAGGTGGACCACGCGGCTCTGGTGGCCTCGCTGCTGTACTACTGGGTGCCGGACTCGCGCTGCGCGTTCCGCGAAGCGGAGAAGCTGCCGCCGGGGAGCTGGCTGCGGTGCAGGCCCGACGGCCGGGTGGAGCGCGGCAAGTACTGGAACCTCAGGGACGTCGCCGCCGAGGGCCGGGAGCGCGCCCGCAGCGGCGAGCAGCCGGATCTGGCGGCCATCGTCGAGGAGTCGAACCGGCGTCACCTGCTCTCCGACGTACCCGTGGCGACCTTCCTCTCCGGCGGCCTCGACTCCAGCTACCTGACCGCGCTCGCGGCCCGCCACCGACCCGGAATCGCCGCCTACACGATCGGATTCCGCGCCGAGGACGCCAAGTTCGAGGCGATGCCGGACGATCTGCGCTATGCCCGGCAGGTGGCCGAGCAGTTCGGCGTCGACCTGCGTGAGATCGAGATCGCTCCGAACGTGCTCGACCTGCTGCCCCAGATGACGTACAGCCTGGACGAACCGATCGGCGACCCCGCCGCGATCAACACCTTCCTGATCTGCTCGGCCGCCCGGGACGCCGGGGTCAAGGTGATGCTCTCGGGGATGGGCGCCGACGAGCTGTTCGCCGGGTACCGCAAGCACCTGGCCAACGTGCTCGCGCTGCGCTACCAGCGCGTCCCCGGGCCCCTGCGGCGTGGTCTGTCATCGGCCGTCGACCGGCTGCCGGTCGCCACGGCCCGCCGGGGATACCGGTCGGTGCGCTTCGCGAAGCGGTTCCTCTCCTTCGCGGGCCTGCCGGAGGAGACCGCGTTCCGGCGCAGCTACACCATGTACGACCAGGACGAACTGCTCGCCCTTGTCAATCCGGACCTGGCCGGGACGGTCGACGACGTACTGACCGAGCATGCGGACATCTACCAGGACAACGACCTCGACGACTTCGTCAACCGCATGTGCCTCGGCGACGCCCGGATGTTCCTGCCGGGCCTCAACCTCGCCTACACGGACCGCTCCAGCATGGCCGCTTCGACCGAGGTGCGGGTGCCGTACGTGGACGTCGAGGTGGTCAAGGCGGCGTTCGCCGTGCCCGGCGATCGCAAGATCGTCGGACGGCAGGGCAAGGCCGTGCTCAAGGAGGCGGCCACCTCGATCCTGCCCCGGGAGATCGTGTACCGGCCCAAGGGTCTGTTCAGCGCCCCGCTGCGCGCCTGGATGAGCCGGGATCTGGCACCCCTGGTGCGCGAGGTGGTGAACGACGGCGTGCTCGTCAATTCCGGGATCCTGCGCCGCGACGCGCTTGCGCGCATGGTCGCCGAGGACGCAGCCGGACAGCGGGACTTCTCCAAGCATCTGTGGCATGTGCTGACCCTTGAGTACTGGTATCGCGGCGCGACTTCTGGCTCCGGCCAGAGCCAAGCGGCTTGACGACGTGGATGGCGTGAACGGCGTGGACGGCGTGGAAACAAGAGGAGCTCCGGTGAAACAGGTTGTGCAGAACTACAAGAGCGGCGAACTGGCGCTGCTCGACGTACCGGCGCCGGGGTGCAAGCCGAACGGCGTCCTGGTCCGCAGCGCCTACTCGCTGATATCCACCGGAACCGAGCTCATGAAGGTCTCCGAGGCCGGCATGTCGATGGTGGGCAAGGCCCGCTCCCGGCCGGACCAGGTGGCCAAGGTCATGCAGAGCGTGGCCACCAACGGGGTGCCCGCCACCTACCGCAAGGTGATGGGCAAGCTGGACTCCTACACGCCGCTCGGCTACTCGCTGTGCGGGGTGGTCGAGCAGGTCGGCACCGGGATCGACGACGTGAAGGTCGGCGACCTGGTGGCCTGCGCCGGCAATGAGCACGCGTTGCACGCCGAGTTGAACTGGGTGCCGAAGAACCTCTACGCCCCGGTGCCGGACGGCCTCGCGCCGCGGCACGCGGCCTTCGGCACCGTCGGGTCGATCGCGATGCAGGGCGTCCGCCAGGGCGAGCCACAGCTCGGAGAGGTGGCGCTCGTCATCGGCCTCGGGCTGATCGGGCAGCTGGTGGTGCAGCTCCTCACCGCCTCGGGGGTGCGCGTCGTCGGGGTCGACCCCGACCCCTCGCGCTGCGAGCTCGCCGAGCGGCTGGGCGCCGCGGCCTGCGGCGATCCCGCTTCCGCGGCCGTGGAGAGCTACGTCGCCGAGCTCACCGGCGGTCACGGTGTGGACCAGGTGTACCTGGCCGCGGGCGGCGGCAGCAATCAGCCCGTCGAGCTGGCCGCCCGGCTGAGCCGGGACCGCGGCCGGGTCGTCGACATCGGCAAGTGCCGTCTGGACCTGCCGTGGAACGCGTACTACGAGAAGGAGCTCGACGTCCGCTTCTCCCGCAGTTACGGCCCCGGGCGCTACGACCCGGAGTACGAGCTCGAGGGGCGGGACTACCCGATCGGCTACGTGCGCTGGACCGAGCGCCGCAACCTGGCGTGCTTCCTCGATCTCGCGGCCCGCGGCCTCGTCGACGTGGAGCCCCTGGTCTCCCACGTCGCCGACTTCGATGACGCCGTCGAGACGTACCAGCGTCTGAAGGACGGCGACTTGAAGGCCGTGGCCGTACTGTTCCGCTACCCCGAACACGCGGCGGAAGCGGGGGAAGCAGGGGAAGCGGTCGCCCCGACGGTGGCCGTGCCCGCGGTGCGACGCGGCGATCGAGTGTCCACTGCGGCCCGGTCCGCCCCCGCCCGGTCCGCCAAGGCGCCGGTGCGCCTCGCGTTCGTCGGCGCGGGGAACTACGCGACGTCGATGCTGCTTCCGCACCTGGCACAGCGCGACGGCGTCGAGCTCTCTGCCGTCGTCACCACGACGGCACTGTCCGCGGCCAACGCACAGCGGAAGTTCGGCTTCGCCGAGGCGACCACCGATCTCGACGCCGTGCTCGGCGACGCGTCCATCGACGCGGTGTTCGTGGTCACCCGGCACAGCTCGCACGCCGAACTGACCCGAAAGGCGCTGCTCGCCGGCAAGTCGGTGTTCGTGGAGAAGCCCCTGGCCCTCACCGAGGACGATCTCGCCGGGGTGCTCGCGGCGGTGGAGGAGTCCGGCAACGACCGGCTGCAGGTGGGCTTCAACCGCCGGTTCGCGCCGCTGCTGCGGGAGGCCAAGGCGCGGTTCGGCGCCCGGACCGGCCCGGCGAACCTCCGCTATCTGATCAACGCGGGCCAGCTCGGGCACGGCAGCTGGTACCTCCAGCAAGGCACCGAGGGCTCGCGGTTCGCCGGCGAGGGCGGGCACTTCATCGACACGGCGAGCTGGCTGCTCGACGCCGACCCGGTCTCGGTGTACGCGGTCGCCACGTCCGGCAACGAGGACCTCCAGGTCATGCTGCGCTACCCGGACGGGTCCACCGCCACCATCAGCTACGTCACCACCGGCGCGCCCGGATTCCCCAAGGAGACGCTTGACCTCGTCGCGGACGGCAAGGTGCTGCGGCTCGACGACTTCGTCCGCTCGTCGGTGTACGGCCAGAAGCGGTGGGTGAGTTCGCGGCTGCCGAAGGCCCGGGACAAGGGCCAGAACGCCGAGCTCGCCGCGTTCATCAGGGCCGTACGGACCGGCGGGCCGATGCCGGTGCCGCTGGAGTCCCTCGTCGCCACCACGGCGGCCACCCTCGCCGTGCGGACCGGTCTGGCCGGCGGCGCGCCGGTGACGTTGGCGGGGGCGTGATGACGGTGAACTCGGGGAGTCCGGGGTGGTACCTGCGACGCCTTTCCCGGATGGAACCGCGGGAGGTCGGCGGCCGGGTGGGCGACGCGGTGCGCAGGCGGCGCTGGCGGCGGTCGGCGCCGCCCGACTGCCCGAGCGTGACCGGCGCCCGGTTCACCGCGGTACTGCCCGCCGGGACGTTCGCCGCGGTGCCACCGGACGCCGCGAAACGCCTCATCGCCGAGGCGGACCGGCTGATGGACGGCCACGCCGAGTACTTCGGGGTGGCCCGCGACGACCTGGCCGACCCTGACTGGTGGTACGACCCGAAGACCGGGCGCCGTGCGCCGTGGGGCTACGCCTTCGACGTGCCCTACCGCAACGAGGACGCGGTCGGGGACATCAAGCAGATCTGGGAGCCGTCCCGGCACCAGTACCTCACCGTGCTCGCCGCCGCTTACGCGATCACCGGGGACGAGCGGTACGCCGAGCGAGTGGCCGCGCATCTGCGGTCGTGGTGGGCGGCCAACCCACCGCTGCGCGGCGTGCACTGGATCAGCGGCATCGAGCTGGGCATCCGGCTCCTGTCCTGGGTGTGGATCCGCCGGCTGCTCGACGGCTGGCCGGGCGCGGCCGGTCTCTTCGAGGACAACCCGGTGGCTCTGAACCAGATCTGGCACCACCAGCGCTGGCTTGCCGCGTTCCCCAGCCGGGGGTCTTCGGCGAACAACCACGTCATCGCCGAAGCCGCCGGTCAGTTGGCGGCGGCCTGCGCCTTCGGGTGGTTCCCCTCCTCGGCGCGCTGGCGGGCCGGTGCGCTGCGCTCCCTGGAGCGGCACCTGCGGAGCAACACCTTCCCCTCCGGCCTCAACCGCGAGCTGGCCACCGAGTATCACGGACTCGTCCTCGAACTCGGCCTGGCCGCGGTGGCCGAGGCGGACACCGCCGGCGTACCGGTCCCCGCGTCCGTCCATCTGGTGCTGCTGCGGATGACCGACGCGCTCGCGGCCGTCGTGGACGGCCGTCTGCGGCCGCCGCGCCAAGGGGACGCGGACGACGGGCACGGTCTGATCGTGGACGGCGCGGGCACCGACCGCTGGGCCTCGCTCCTTGCCACCGGGAACGCCGTGTTCGGCCGGCTCACCTGGTGGCCTGCGGTGACCGGCGCCGACGTGCGCACCCCGCTGCTTGCCGCGCTCATCCGCCCGTACCCGGACAAGGGAGCCGCGCCGGCCGTGACCCGCCCGGCGAGCCGGCCCTCCCAATTCGCCGACGCGGGCTTGACCATCCTGCGCGGTCCGGGGGAGATCTGGTGCCGCTGCGACGGTGGTCCGCACGGTTTCCTGTCCATCGCCGCGCATGCCCACGCGGACGCGCTGTCCGTGGAGGTCCGGCACGACGGGGTCGATGTGCTGGCCGACCCGGGGACGTTCTGCTACCACGGGCAGCCCGAGTGGCGGCAGTACTTCCGCTCGACCCTCGGCCACAACACCCTGCAACTGGACGACGGTGACCAGTCCGTCTCCGGCGGCCCGTTCCTGTGGACCCGTCATGCCCGCAGCCGGGTCCTGGTCGCGGACGCATCCGACGAGGGCGTGGCCCGCTGGTGCGGCGAGCACGACGGTTACCAGCACTCCGTGCACCGCCGCCGGGTGGAACTGGACGCCGCGGCGCAGGAGTTGCGGGTGGTGGACGAGATACGCGGCCCCGGCCGGGCCGCGCGCCTGGCGTTCCACCTCGGCCCGGCCATCACCGCGGACCTGGAGAGAGACCGGGCCCGGCTCACCTGGACCCGGGACGGCGAGGAGCGCTCTGCGGTGCTCTACCTGCCCGGACAGCTGAACTGGCGGGCGCATCGCGGCGAGAGCGACCCGCCGCTCGGCTGGTACTCCCCCGGCTTCGGACGCAAGGAGCCCGCCACCACGCTGGTCGGCACCGGTTTCGCCGACGGCGCCGAGGAGTTCACGACGGTACTCAGGTTCCAGGGCTAGGGAGGGGACGCGTGGGGATCAAGTGGCGGAACCGGGCGTTGCCCGTAGTGGCGCTCGCCCTGTTGGCGACCGGCTGTGACAGCGCGTCGAGCGACCGGGCCGAGCCGACCGTCGCGCCGTCCAAGTCCGCGGCCCGATCCGTGGCCCGGGTCTGCGCCAACCCCGCGGCCGGTCCCGCGAAGGCACCGGCGGGCGCGGTGAAGGTCGATCCCGCGAAGGTCGGTGACCTGGCCGCGAAGACCAAGAGCAGCCCTCCGAACACCACGTTCTGGCTGCGAGGAGGCAAGCACAGGCTCGACCCGGACCGCTATGCCCAGGTGATCCCCAAGAAGGGGAACCGCTACATCGGCGCGCCGGGCGCGGTGCTCGACGGCCGGAAGAAGAACGCGTACGCGTTCAGCGGTAAGGCCCCCGACGTCACCATCAGCTATCTGACCGTGCAGCGGTTCGTGTCTCCGCCGGACGAGGGCGTGGTCAACCACGAGTCGGCCGACGGGTGGGTGATCGAGCACGCGACGATCCAGCGGAACTCCGGCGCGGGACTGATGGCCGGCGCCCACCAGCGGGTCCGCGCGAACTGCCTGCGCGACAACGGACAGTACGGAATGAACGCGTACAAGGCCGGTAACTCCATTCGCGGCCTCGTGGTCGAGGACAACGAGATCGTGGGCAACAACACCGGCGACTGGGAGCGGCGCAAGCCGGGCTGCGGCTGCACCGGGGGCATCAAGTTCTGGGCCGTCGACGGCGCAGAGATACGCGGCAACTGGGTGCACGACAACCGCGGAACCGGGTTGTGGGCGGACACCAACAACAACGACTTCCGCATCGAGAAGAACGTGATCGAGGCCAACGACGGCGCCGCGCTGATCTACGAGATCAGCTACAACGCGGTCATCCGCGACAACACGATCCGGCGGAACAACTGGGTCCAGGGCCGCAGGTCCGCCGACCGCGACGACGACTTCCCGTACGCGGCCGTCTACGTGTCCGAGGCCGGCGGCGAACCACGGGTCGAAGCCCGCACGGACAAGATCGAGATATACCGGAACGTGCTGGAGAACAACTGGAACGGCATCACCCTGTGGGAGAACGCCGACCGGTTCTGCCACAGCCCGGCCAACACCTCGTCCGGTGACTGCACGTTGCTGGTGAAGGACAAGGACCGCTGCGCGAAGCCGACGATCGCCAAGGCTCCGCTCAAGGCCGACTGCCGGTGGAAGACCCAGCGGGTGGACATCCACGACAACCGCTTCGTCCTGGACAAGTCCGTCGTCAAGTGCACGGAGCGGTGCGACCGCATGGCGGTCCTCGCCAACTACGGCACCTATCCGGACTGGTCGCCGTACAAGGGCGAAGGCGTGGCTGAGGCGATCACCTTCAAGCAGCACAACCGCTGGCACGACAACGTCTATCTCGGTGCGTGGAAGTTCGTCGCCCACGACCCGAGCCGGGTGCTCGACTCCGGGCAGTGGCAGCGCGCGCCGTACGAGCAGGACGCGGACAGCACCTTCTCACCACGGGCAGGTGGTTGAGATGGGCGGGGCCCTGAGGAGCGGTGGGCCGCCGCCCGGCGGACCGGACACGGCGCGCACGCGGCCCGGCACCGGACTGCGCCCGGCCGGCACGCCCAGAAGCGTCGGGATCGTCTGGGCCTTGCTGGGCCTCAACACGCTCGGCTCCGCCGGGGCGAAGACCATCGTCCCGCTGCCCCGCTCCCTCATCCAGCTGGTCACCATGGGCGCGCTGGTCGCCGCGTTCGCGCTGGCGCTCGCCATCAATCTCCGGCTGCGCATCCGTGCCAGCGCCTTCGTGCTCATGCTCACCCTGCTCCTCGTGCCGAGCGTGGTCTCCAGTGCGCACCTGGACGTCGGGTTCGGCGCGCTGTTCCGCTGCACCCGCCTCGCTCTCTTCGTCGGCACGCTGTGGCTGCTCAGCCGGTGGTGGGACGGCAGCCTGACGTTCGTCCAGAGCCACATCCGGATGTACTTCGCGGTGCTCGTGTCGGTGGCCGCCGGCCTGCTCATCTCGCCGGGCGCGGCCCTGCCCGAGCTGTACGGCGGGCGTCTCGTCGGCGCGTTGTGGCCGCTCACCCCGCCGCAGATCGGACAGTACGCCGCGGTGATCATCGGCCTCACCGTGCTGCTCGTACTGGGCCGCCGGATCGACAGGTCAAGCGCGGCCCTCGTCATCGTGCCGTCACTCGTCCTGCTCGCGATGACCCACACCCGGACGGCCACCCTCGGCCTGATCGTCGGGTTGACGTTGGCGATCGGCTCGCTCATCCTGACCAGCGCCGCCGCCCGCCGGTTCTTCACCTGGACGGTGCTGATCGTCGTGGTGGCCGCGGTGGGGTTCGCCTCCGCGCTGCAGGCGTGGTTCCTGCGCGGGCAGAGCCAGGAGAACTTCAGCAGTCTCACCGGCCGGGCCAAGGTCTGGGACGCCCTCCTCGCGGCGCCCCGGACTACCGCGGAGCAGATGTTCGGCTGGGGCCTGGGCGACAAGTCGTTCGGCGGTCTTCCGATCGACAACAGCTGGCTGGCCGTCTACAACGAGCAGGGCCTGATCGGCGTCGCCCTCGTGGCCTTGATCATCATCGTGCTCGGCGGCGTCGCGCTGCTACGGCCACCGTCGCTGCCGAGGGCCTGCGCGATCTTCCTGATCAGTTACGTCGCGATGTCGTCGTACACCGAGGCCGGCCTCGGCGACGCCTCGCCGTATCTGCTGCACCTCGCCCTGGCCGCCTCGCTCCTGGCGGTCCCCGCCGCGGCCACGAACCTCCCGAAGCCGAAGCCCACCATTCCTCGACGACGTGTCCCGCGCTGGGCCCAGGACCGGAAGTGATCTGAACCATGCACATCCTTGTGGTGCACAACCGCTACTCCTCGGCGCAGCCGAGTGGGGAGAACGTCGTCGTCGACCAGGAGGTGGGGCTGCTGCGCGCGGCCGGCCACCGGGTCGAGGTGTTCGAGCGGCGCAGCGACGACATCGCCGCCCGGTCCCTCCCGTCCAAGGCCGCGGTGCCGCTGCTCGTGCCGTGGAATCCTGCGGTCCGCTCGGAGCTCGCCACCCGGCTGCGTACCTCACGCCCTGATGTGGTGCACGTACACAACGTCTTCCCGCTCCTGTCGCCCGCGGTGCTCGCGGCCTGCGCCGACGCCGGCGTGCCCGCCGTCGCCACGCTGCACAACTACACCCAGGTCTGCGTACCCGGCACGCTGCACCGGGACGGTCGGCCGTGCACCGAGTGCGTCGGGTCGGCGACGGCGCTGCCCGCCGTCCGGCACGGCTGCTACCGCGACTCCCGCCTCGCGACGGTGCCGCTCGCGGTCAGCCTGTCGGTCAACCGGCGGCGGTGGTGGTCCGGCGTGGAGCGCTTCTTCTGCATCTCCGCGGCGCAGCGCGACGTCCTTGTACGGTCCGGAATGCCACCCGAGCGCCTCACGGTCAAGCACAACTTCGTGCCCGACCCGGACGCCCGCCGGTCGGACGCGGGTGAGCATGTGCTCTTCCTCGGCCGACTCGCGGAGATCAAGGGCGTGCGGCTGCTGATGACCGCGTGGGACGCGCTCGCCGCGGACGGCGGTGTGGGCGTGCCGCTCGTGATCGCGGGCGCGGGGCCACTGGCGGACGAGGTGACCGCCTGGGCGGCGGGCCGGGACGACGTGCGCTACGTCGGCCTGCTCGACCCGGCCCAATGTCGGCAGGCCATCGCGCGGGCGGTCACCGTGGTGGCCCCCTCGACGGCCCTCGAGACGTTCGGCCTGGTGGTCGCGGAGGCGATGGCGGCGGGGGTCCCGGCTGTCGCGGCCGGGCACGGCTCCTTCGTCGAACTCATCGAGGACGGGGTGGCCGGGCTGCTGCACCAGCCCGGCGATGCCGGATCGCTCGCGTCCTGCGTGCGCCGGATCACGGCCGAACCGGCCCGCAACCAGGAGATGGGCCAGGCGGCCCGGCGCCGTTACGAACGGGACTTCAGCCCGGCCGTCGGTCTTGAGCGCCTGGTGGAGGGGTACCGCACCGCGATCGCGGTGCGGTACGGCGGCGGGCAGAACCCGCCGCCGGTAGGGGAAGAAAGCACTGACTCGCGGCGGGGCACCCGCGCGAGCGGAAATGGGGGAAGTAGATGACACGATGCCGACTCTGCGGCTCGGCGGCGATGGGGAGCGTCGTCGATCTGGGGGCGACCCCGCCGTGCGAGAGTTTCCTCGCCGCGGACCAACTGGACAAGGCTGAACCGGCGTACCCGCTGCACCTTCGGGTCTGCACCGAATGCTGGCTCGCGCAGATCCCTCCGCTGATCACGCCGGAGGAGACGTTCAGCGAGTACGCGTACTTCTCCTCCTTCTCGACGTCCTGGGTGGAGCACGCGCGCACCTTCGTCGCCGACGCCGTACAGCGGGTGGGCCTGGGCCCCGACGCCTTCGTGGTGGAGGTCGCGAGCAACGACGGGTACCTGCTGCGGCACGTGGTGGACCGGGGGATCCGCTGCCTCGGCGTCGAGCCGTCGGTGAACGTCGGCGCGGCGGCGCGGGACGCGGGTGTGCCGACACTCACGGAGTTCCTGTCCCCCGACACCGGCTCGGCCGTCCGCGCCGAGCACGGCCCGGCCGACCTGGTCGTGGCCAACAACGTGTACGCGCACATCCCCGACGTGGTCGGGTTCACCCAGGGTCTTCGCGCCCTGGTCGCCGACGACGGCTGGGTCTCCATCGAGGTGCAGCACCTGCTGACCCTGATCGAGGAGAACCAGTACGACACGATCTACCACGAGCACTTCCAGTACTACACGGTCGCGTCCGCGGCCCGAGCGCTCGCGAGCGGCGGACTCGCCCTCGTGGACGTCGAGTTGCTGCCCACGCACGGCGGCTCCATCCGGCTGTGGGCCCGGCCCGCCGAGGTGGCCGGCGAGCCGTCCAGGGAGGTGGCCGAGGTACTCGACCGGGAGAAGGCCGCCGGGCTTCAGGAGCTGTCCGGGTACACCGAGTTCTCCGCCCGGGTGGCCAAGGTGCGCCGGGATCTCCTCAAGTTCCTCATCGAGGCGGCCGAGCGCGGCGAGACGGTCGTCGGCTACGGCGCCCCGGGCAAGGGCAACACCCTGCTCAACCACTGCGGCATCCGGCCCGACCTGCTCCCGTATACGGTCGACCGCAACCCCTACAAGCACGGCAGGTTCACCCCGGGCACCCGCATCCCGATCCTGCCGCCCGAGCAGATAGCCGCCGACCGGCCGGACTACGTCCTCGTCCTGCCGTGGAACCTGCGGGCCGAACTGGTCGAGCAGCTGTCCTTCGTGCACGACTGGGGCGGCCGTCTCGTCTTTCCCATCCCGGAACTGAGCATTGTCGAGGCCACGTCTGGAGAGGGCACAGCATGAAGGTCGTACTGTTCTGCGGCGGTTACGGGATGCGGATGCGCAGCGGTGCCGCCGACGACGTGCCCAAGCCGATGGCGATGGTCGGCCCGCGTCCGCTGATCTGGCATGTCATGCGCTACTACGCGCACTTCGGGCACACGGAGTTCATCCTGTGCCTCGGATACGGCGCCCATCACATCAAGGACTTCTTCCTCAACTACGAGGAGACGACGTCCAACGACTTCGTGCTGCGGGGCGGGCGGCCCGAGCTGCTCTCCACCGACATCTCGGACTGGACGATCACGTTCGCGCAGACCGGCATCGAGTCACCGATCGGGGAGCGGCTGCGCCGGGTGCGCCACCACCTGGACGGCGACGAGATGTTCCTCGCCAACTACGCCGACGTGCTCACCGACGCCCCGCTGCCCCAGATGATCGACCGGTTCGCCCGGCGTGACGCCGGTGCGTCGATGATGGTGGTGCCGCCGCAGTCCTCGTTCCACTGCGTGGAGTTGGGCGAGGACGGCCTGGTGGAGGGCATCACCCCGGTGAGCGAACTGCCGATGTGGGAGAACGGCGGCTACTTCGTGCTCCGCCAGGAGGTCTTCGACCACATACCGGAGAACGGGGATCTGGTCGCCGACGGATGCGGCCAACTGGCCAAGCAGGGACGCCTTGTGGCGCACCAGCACCGCGGATTCTGGAAGCCGACCGACACCGTGAAGGAGCGGGCCGCGCTCGACGACGCCTACACCCGGGGCGACCGCCCGTGGGCCGTGTGGGAGCGCGACACCGTGGGCGTGCGGCAGTGATCCGGCTCGGGGCCGGACCCCTGAGACGGATCGTCGCGGTGGGCGCCCACTGCGACGACATCGCCATCGGTGCGGGCGGCACCCTCCTGACGATGTGCCTGGCGCACCCGGGCATCCGCGTCGACGCCCTCGTGCTCTCCGGCGGCGGCAGCGACCGGGAGCAGGAGGAGCAGGCCGCGCTCGCCGCCTTCTGCCCCGGCGCCGATCTGCGCCTGACCGTCCTCAAGCTGGCGGACGGCCGACTGCCCGCGCAGTGGGAGGAGGCCAAGGCCGCGGTCGAGGAGCTGCGCGCGCGGAGCGACCCGGATCTCGTGCTCGCTCCGCGCACCGATGACGCGCACCAGGACCACCGCGGCCTGGCGCGGCTGATCCCCACCGCGTTCCGCGACCACCTCGTGCTCGGCTACGAGATCGTCAAGTGGGACGGCGATCTCGGCCGTCCGACGTCGTACCAGCCGCTGTCGCCTCAGATCGCCGAACAGAAGGTGCGGCTGTTGCAGGAGCACTACCCCTCGCAGCGGCACCGGCCCTGGTACGACCGGGAGGCCTTCCTCGGTCTCGCACGCATCCGCGGTATCGAATGCCACGCGCGCTACGCCGAGGCGTTCGCCGTCACCAAGCTCACGCTCAACCTCGACACTTCCAACCTGGGGGAATGAACCTTGCGCGTACTGCTCACCGGACACCAGGGGTATCTGGGCACCGTGATGGCCCCGGTCCTCGCCGCCGCCGGGCACGAAGTCGTCGGTCTCGACGCCGGTCTGTTCGCGGACTGCGTCCTGGGCCCGCAGCCCGCGGATCCGTCCGGACATCGGGTGGACCTTCGCGACGTCACGGCCGAACACGTGGCCGGGGTGGACGCCGTGATCCACCTGGCCGCGCTCTCCAACGACCCGCTGGGATCGCTCGCGCCGGACCTCACCTACGACATCAACCACCACGCGTCCGTACGACTCGCCCGCCTCGCCCACGACGCGGGAGTGCGGCGCTTCCTGTACGCGTCGACCTGCTCGGTCTACGGCGCCGCCGGCGGTGACGACCTGGTGACCGAGGACGCCCCGCTGCGCCCGGTGACCCCCTACGCGGAGTCCAAGGTGCGGGTCGAGGACGACCTGCACGCGCTCGCGGACGACGACTTCAGCCCGGTGTTCATGCGCAACGCCACCGCCTTCGGCTACTCACCCCGGCTGCGCGCCGACATCGTCCTGAACAACCTGGTGGGCCACGCGCTCCTGTCCGGCGAGGTGTTGGTGCTCTCCGACGGCACCCCCTGGCGCCCGCTGGTGCACGCCGCCGACATCGCACGGGCCTTCACCGCCGCGCTGACCGCGCCGCGCGAAGCCGTGCACGACCGGGCGTTCAACATCGGCAGCGAGATCAACAACGTCACGGTCGCCGAGATCGCCGATCAGGTCGCCGAGGCGGTGTCCGGCGCGAAGGTGCGGATCACCGGGGAGAACGGTGCCGACCCTCGGTCCTACCGGGTGGACTTCGCCCGGTTCCGCGCCGCGATCCCCGGCTTCGACTGCGAGTGGACGGTCAAGCAGGGCGCGCTCGAACTCGCCGACGCCTACCGGAAACACGGGCTGACCCGGGAGGACTTCGAGCGACGCTTCACCCGGCTCGCCGTGCTGCGCTCGGCGTCCGACGCCGGCGCCGTCGACGACACCCTGCGGTGGCGCCGATGACCGCGGCGGGCGAGGAGATGCACGCGCTGGTGGCGCGTCTTTACCCGCTGTGCCGGAGCATCACGGGGGACGGTGTGCGGGCCACCCTGGGAATCGTCGACGAGTACGTTCCGCTGCGGGTGCACGAGGTGCCGACCGGGACGCAGGTGCTCGACTGGACGGTGCCGCAGGAGTGGAACATCCGCGACGCGTACGTCGCCGACGCCGACGGCAACCGTGTCGTGGACTTCGCCGCGTCCAGCCTGCACGTGCTCGGCTACAGCGTGCCGGTGTCGCGGACCATGCCGCTCGCCGAGCTGCGCGATCACCTGTACACCCTGCCGGAGCACCCGAGTTGGGTGCCGTACCGCACCAGTTACTACAAGCCGGACTGGGGGTTCTGCCTGGCCCAGGAGACCTTGGACGGGCTGCCGGACGGCGAGTACGAGGTGCGTATCGACTCCACACTCGCCGACGGCCACCTCACCTACGCCGAGCATGTGGTCCCCGGGCAGGTCCCCGACGAGGTGATCGTCTCCTGCCACGTCTGTCACCCGTCGCTGGCCAACGACAACCTGGCCGGCATCGCGGTGGCGACGTTCCTGGCCCGGGAGCTGGCCGAGAGGACGCCGTACTACACCTACCGGTTCATCTTCGCGCCCGGCACCATCGGGGCGATCACCTGGCTGGCGCGCAACAGGGAGCGGGTGGATCAGGTCAAGCACGGCGTGGTCCTTGCCTGCGCGGGCGACTCGGGCCAGCTGACGTACAAACAGAGCAGGCGCGGCGACGCGGAGATCGACCGGGTGCTGCGGCATGTGCTCACCGCGTCCGAACGCCCGCACCGCGTGAAGGAGTTCACTCCGTACGGCTACGACGAGCGGCAGTTCTGCTCGCCCGGGTTCGATCTCGGTGTGGGCTCGCTCAGCCGGACCCCGTACGCCGACTATCCGGAGTACCACACCTCGGCGGACAACCCGGACTTCGTCTCCCCGGAGGCGATGGCGGACACGCTCGCCGTCTGCCGCGAGGCATTCGACGTCCTCGACCGCAACCGGAGCTATCTCAACCTCAGCCCCTACGGCGAACCACAGTTGGGGCGACGCGGGTTGTACGACGCGGTCGGCGGACGCAGCGACGCGAAGCAGGCCCAGATGGCCATGCTCTGGGTGCTCAACCTCTCCGACGGCAAGCACAGTCTGCTCGACGTCGCCGAGCGGTCCGGGCTGCCCTTCGACACCGTCGCTGTCGCGGCCGGCGCCCTGCAGGGTGCCGGGCTGATCAAGGCATGACGCCGATGGCCGCCGAGGGGGAGAAGCGGACCGCCAAGCGGGCCATGGTCGGCCGCCTTTCCTGGGGCCTCGCCGACCAGGCGGCCTCCAGCATGACCAACTTCGCGGTGGGCATCTACGTGGCACGCTCCCTCGGGGTGACCGCGTTCGGTGTGTTCAGCCTGGCCTGGGTGACCTACGGCGTGGTGCTCAACGTCTCCCGCGGCCTCGCCACCGACCCGCTCGTGGTGCGCTTCAGCGGCGTACCGACCGCGCCCTGGCGCACGGCGGTGGCCCGGTCGTCGGGTGCCGCGCTCGGCGTGGGTGCCGCGCTCGGCGCACTGTGTCTGCTGGTCGGGCTCGGCCTCGGCGGCCGCGTGGGACCCGCGTTCGCCTGCCTCGGCGTCGTCCTGCCCGCGCTGCTGCTGCAGGACGCCTGGCGGTTCGCGTTCTTCGCCGCGGGCACCGGCAAGAAGGCGTTCGTCAACGACCTCGTGTGGGGCGTCGCGCTCGTCCCCGCCATGGTGGTGGCGGCCCGCGTGGGCAGCGTGGCCGCGTTCGTGCTCGCCTGGGGCGCGTCCGCCGCGGTGGCCGCGGTGTACGGCTGCTTCCAGTCCGGTATCCGGCCCCAGCTGGCCGGGGCGCGCACGTGGCTTCGCGAGCAGCGCGACCTGGGCTACCGCTACCTGGTCGAGAACGTCAGCAACAGTGGCGCGAGCCAGCTGCGGGCGTACGGGCTCGGCGCGATCGTCGGGGTCGGTGCGGTGGGCGCGGTCCGGGGTGCCGAGCTCCTGCTCGGCCCGTTCCTCGCCGTACTGATGGGGCTTTCGCTGGTCACCGTCGCGGAGGCGGCACGGGTGCTGCGGCAGGCCCCGCACCGCCTCGGCACGTTCTGCCTCGTCCTTGGCGGCGGACAGGCCGCCGCCGCGCTGGTCTGGGGCGCGGCGCTGCTTCTCGTGCCGGACCAGGCCGGTGAGTTCGTGCTCGGCGACGTCTGGCCTTCGGCCTCGGAGCTCATCCTGCCCGCCACGCTCGGCGTCGTGGGCGCCGGTATCGGCACCGGCGCGGCGGCCGGGTTGCGCGCGCTCGCCGCGGCCCGGCGCAGCCTGCGCTGTCAGCTGTTCGCCTCCGCCTGCTATGTCAGCGGCGGGCTCGGCGGTGCGGCCGTGGCCGGCACGACCGGCTCGGCCTGGGGCGTCGCCGTCGCGACCGTCTGCAGCTCGGCCGTGTGGTGGCAGCAGTTGCGGTCCGCCCTGCGCGAGCGCCACCACCACCCCATCCCCGAAGTGAGGACGCAATGACCGCCCAACCCCGGCTGAGCATCGGCCTGCCCGTCTACAACGGCGAGGAGTACCTCACCGAGGCGCTCGACGCCCTGCTCGGCCAGACGTACGAGGACTTCGAGCTGGTCATCTCCGACAACGCCTCGACCGACGGGACCCAGGAGATCTGCCGCAAGTACGCCGCGCGGGACTCACGTATCCGGTACATCCGGCTGCCCCGGAACATCGGCGCCGCCCCGAACCACAACTACGTGTTCACCGAGTGCCGCGGCGAACTGTTCAAGTGGGCATCGCACGACGACCTGTACGCCCGGGACCTGCTGCGACGCTGCGTGGAGGCCCTGGACGAGCGTCCGGAGGTGATCCTCGCGCACGCCGACCAGGCGGTCATCGACGGCGAAGGCAAGGTGACGGTCCCTTACGAGTACACGCTCGCCACCGACTCACCACGCACGCCGAAGCGCTTCCGCAGCATGCTGTTCGAGCCCGGCGGCGACGACTTCTACGGGGTGATGCGGGCCGACGTGCTGCGCCGGGTGAAGCCGCACGACAGCTATCACCACGCGGATCGCACGTTCGTCGCCGAGATCGGTCTGCACGGTCCCTTCCACCAGGTGCCGGAGCTGCTGTACTTCCGCCGCGACCACCCCACCCGTGCCGAGCGGGCGAACCCCTCCAAGCGTTCCCGGTGCGTCAACCTGGACCCGCGCCGGGCGGGCCCGCTGCACCCGACGCCCCGGCTGCTCGCCGAGTACGTCCTGGGCTTCGTCTCGGCGATCCGGCGGGCGCCGTTGTCCGCGGCCGACCGGCGCGCGTGCTATCGCCATCTGGCCGCGTGGATGACCAGCCGGGTCCGGCCGGGCGCCGGAGAGCGGGTCGAGGACCGCGCCCCGGTCGACCCGGCCCAGCTCACCTTCTCCGTCGATGCCCTCGTCGCCGGACGTGAAGGTCGGTTGGGCCGTGAAGGCCGTGAAGGGAGGGAGGCATGAAGTCCGCGGACGAAACCCCGGTGCGCGTCGGCGTGTTCGGCCTGCTCGGCTCCGGCAACCTCGGCAATGACGGGTCGCTCGAAGCCGTGCTCGGCTACCTCCGCGCCGAGCACCCGGAGGCGGTCGTGGACGCGCTGTGCGGCGGGCCCGAGGCCGTCGCGACCCGGTACCGGATCCCCGCGACGCGGCTGCACTGGTATCGCGGGGAGTACCGGACCGCGTCGCGGGCGGGCGCGGTCGCGGCGAAGGGTCTGGGCAAACTCGTCGACGTCTTCCGCACCGCTGCCTGGGTGCGCCGGCACGACGTGGTGATCGTGCCGGGCATGGGCGTCCTCGAGGCCACGCTGCCGCTGCGGCCGTGGGGCTTCCCCTACTCGCTGTTCCTGCTCTGCGCGTCAGGGCGCCTGGTCGGCACCCGGGTGGCGCTCGTCGGCGTCGGCGCCGCCGCGATCGGCGACCGGCCGACCCGGGCCCTGGTGCGCTGGTCGGCGCGGCTTGCCACCTACCGGTCGTACCGGGACACCCTGTCCCGCGACGCGATGCGGGCGATGGGCGTGGACACCACGCGCGACGAGGTCTACCCGGACCTCGCCTTCGCCCTGCCGACGCTGCCGCCTCCTGCGGCGAGCACGCCCTCGGGTCCGCCGGGCCCGGTCTGCGTCGGCGTCATGGACTTCCACGGCAACAACGACGACCGCGGCCGGGCCGAGGAGATCCACCGGAGCTACCTCGACGGGACGACCCGCTTCGTCCGCGCGCTCGTCGAGGACGGCAGGCCGGTCCGGCTGCTCACCGGCGACGACTGCGATGCGCCGGTGGTCGCCGCGATCCTCGACGCGGTGGACTCGCCGCTGGTCACCGCTGCCGAGGCGGCCTCGCTCGCCGACCTGATGAAGGAGACGGCGGCTGCCGACACCGTGGTGGCGACCCGCTACCACAACCTGATCTGCGCGCTGAAGGTCGGCACGCCGACGCTCGCACTCAGCTACGCGGCGAAGAGCGACGCGCTCATGACTCAGATGGGTCTTGCCGCGTTCCGCCACCCGGCTCGCGAGGTCGACGCCGACCGGCTGCTGGAGCAGTTCCGGGAACTGGAGGAGCGATCGGCGGAGTTACGGCGGACCCTCGCCGAGCGGAACCTGGACGCCGTCCGGCGTCTTGAGCACCAGTTCACCGCCTTGACCGCGGCTCTGTTCCCGGCGGTCCCCGCGAGCGACCCCACCCACGCCGACGCCCTGCGGGAGACACGATGAAAGCGACCGAAGTCCCGGCGATCGACGGGGCGTACCTGTTCGAACCGACGCCGTACGCCGACGAACGCGGCTTCTTCTGCCGCACCTTCGACGCCGACGTGATCCGCTCGGTGGGCCTCGACCCGGACGCCTTCATCCAGGACAGCCTGTCCCGCTCCGTCCGGGGCGTGCTGCGCGGCCTGCACCTGCGCTCCGGAGCCGGTGAGGCCAAGCTGGTGCGGTGCTCGTACGGGAAGGTCTTCGACGTCGTCGTGGACCTGCGGCCCAACTCGCCGACCTACCGCAACGTGGCCTCCTTCGAGCTGTCCGGCGAGACGCAGGTGACCCTGTACATCCCGGCGGGGTGCGCGCACGGCTTCCAGGCGATGACCGAGACCGCCGACACCTCGTACCGGATCGACCGGCCGCACGATCCGGCCGAGGACGTGACGATCGCCTTCGACGACCCGGAGCTCGCCATCGCCTGGCCGCTGCCGGTCGTGTCGATGTCCGAGCGGGACCGGAAGGCGCCGAGCCTCGCCGAGGTCCTGAAGCAGAAAGAGAGCTGAAGCCAGCGTGGACACCGAAGAGACCGAAGAGACCGAAGAGTTCCTCCTGCCCCGGTCGCGGAAGGCGAACGAGCGGCTGCACGCCATGATCCCCGGGGGCGCGCACACGTACGCCAAGGGCGACGACCAGTACCCCGAGAACCTGGCCCCGGTCATCAGCCACGGCCGCGGTGCCCACGTGTGGGACATCGACGACAACCGCTACATCGAGTACGGGTCAGGGCTGCGGTCGGTGAGCCTCGGCCACGCCCACCCACGCGTGATCGAGGCGGTGCGGCGGGAACTCGACCGCGGCAGCAACTTCGTGCGGCCGTCCATCGTGGAGGTCCAGGCCGCCGAACGCTTCCTGGCGACGGTGCCGACCGCCGAGATGGTGAAGTTCGCGAAGAACGGCTCCGACGTCACCACCGCCGCGGTACGACTCGCCCGCGCCGTCACCGGGCGTGCGCGGGTGGCCATCTGCGGCGACCATCCCTTCTTCTCCGTCGACGACTGGTTCATCGGCACCACGCCGATGTCCGCCGGTATTCCGACGGCGACCACCGAGCTCACCGTGGCGTTCCCGTACGGGGATCTGGCTGCCACGGAGGAGCTGCTCACGCGGTACGAGGGCGAGGTCGCCTGCCTGATCCTCGAACCCGCCGGTCACGCCGAGCCGCCGCCCGGCTACCTCAGCGGCCTGCGCGATCTTGCCGACCGGCACGGCTGCGTACTGATCTTCGATGAGATGATCACCGGCCTGCGCTGGTCCGAGGCGGGCGCCCAGGGCCTGTACGGCGTCGTCCCCGACCTCTCCACGTTCGGCAAGGCGCTGGGCAACGGCTTCGCCGTCTCCGCGCTTGCCGGGCGCCGCGACCTGATGGAGTGGGGCGGTCTTCGGCACTCCGGCGACCGGGTGTTCCTGCTGTCCACCACACACGGTGCGGAAACACACTCCCTGGCAGCCGCCATGGCCGTGCAGACCACCTATGTGGAAGAGGGCATCACCGCACGGCTGCACGCCCTGGGCGAGCGGCTGGCCGCCGGTGTCCGCGCGGCCGCGGCCGGTATGGGCGTCGGCGATCACATCGTCGTCCGGGGCCGGGCCAGCAACCTGGTCTTCGCCACCCTCGACGAGAACGGGCAGCCGTCACAGCGGTACCGCACACTGTTCCTGCGCCAGCTCATGACCGGCGGGGTGCTCGCTCCGTCGTTCGTGGTGAGCAGCGCGCTCGACGACACCGACATCGACCGCACCGTCGACGTGGTGTCCCAGGCATGTGCGGTGTACCGGAAGGCACTTGACGCCGCCGACCCCACCCCCTGGCTTGCCGGACGGCCGGTGAAGCCCGTGTTCCGCCGCTTGGCATGACGTGACGTGAGGTGATGTGACGTCGCGTCAGCGGCGCTCCCGTCGGCCGACATCAGCCACCCGGTCGATCAGCCACGCGGTGGCCGGGACCACCACAAGGGCGGTGCACCACCCGCCGAGGACGTCGGTCGGGTAGTGCGCGCTCAGGGCGACCTGCGACCAGCCCATGGCGGCGCCGGCGACCAGCGCCGCGCCGAGCACGAGTGACGTACCGGCCGCCCTGGTGAGGCCTAGCCCGCCGGTCGCGAGCAGGGCCACCGCGAGGGCGAGCGCGGTGAAGAAGGCGGTGTGCCCGCTCGGGTAGGACAGATTGTCGGCGCCGTGGATGGTGCGTCCCACCAGGGACTTGAGGAGCGTTCCCGTCACCACGGTGACGCCGACCCCGGCAACGACGAGCACCGCCGCGCGAGGTCGCCGAAGCGACAGGCAGACCGTCACGGCGACCACGATCAGAATCGCCGATCCGGCGGGCTCCCCCAGGAAGTCCGTGGCGAGAGCCACGCGCCGCCACGGCGGCCGCACGCTGTCCGCCGTCGGCTGGACGACCCACCTGTCCACCCTGCCGGACTGACTGTGACCGGCGTACAGGACGCCGAGCACGACGACCGTCAGTGTGGCGAGGGCCGCGATCAGCGCGAGCGGCGCGCGCAGCACCGGGGGCAGCACCGGGGGCTCCGGCCGACCGGTCACACGCCACCGCCCGGGCCGATGAGCTCGTGCGCCAACTGCCGCACTCCGTCGCGGACGATCCGGCAGATGCGATGCACCTACCCCTCCCGTCAGATTCGTTGACGCCCTATCACCCGCCGCCACCCTAACCGGTCGGCTTGAACGAGGTGCGCGATGCGGGTGGTCGGAGGACGAGGGCGAGGACACGGCCGTCATCCGCGTGTACGCACGCGCGTGACCAAGGCCCACGCGCATGCGAGCGCACTCCGTCCGGCACAATCCCCGCATGGAGATTGCCGAGCACATCGAAATCCTGGACGCCGAAGGCCAGTTGCTTGCCCGTGCCGCCGAAATGGCCGGTCCTGGCGCCAAGGTGGCCACCTGCCCCGACTGGATTGTCCGCGATCTGCTGCGGCACACGGGGGCGGTGCACCGGTGGGCGGCGGCGTTCGTCGCCGAGGGGCACACCTCGCGGCGGCCCATGGGGGACGCGCCGGACCTGGACGGCGCCGCGCTGATCGACTGGTACCGGCAGGCGCACGGCGACCTGGTCACCACGCTGCGTACCGCCGCGCCCGACGTGCGGTGTTTCGCGTTCCTGCCCGCGCCGTCCCCGCTCGCGTTCTGGGCGCGGCGACAGGCGAACGAGACGGCGATCCACCGCGTGGACGCCGAGTCCGCGCGCGCGGGTGCGCCCTCCCCGATCGGTACGGAGTTCGCGGCGGACGGGATCGACGAGCTGCTGCGGGGGTTTCACGCGCGCTCGCGCAGCAGGGTGCGTACGCAGGAGCCCCGCGTCCTGCGCGTACGGGCGACCGACGCTGACGCCGTGTGGACCGTACGCCTCTCGCGGGAGCCGGCCGCCACGGAGCGGGGCGACGACGGGCGGGCCGACTGCGAGCTGTCGGGGCCCGCGGAACACCTCTACCTCGCGTTGTGGAACCGCGGGCCGTTCCCGCATGTCACCGGCGACACCACGCTGAGCGCGCTGTGGAGCCAGACGTCGGGCGTGTGAGTCGTTCAGCTATGCGGAGGCGGTCCCCACGAGCATCCGCTCAAGGACCGCGCGCTGGAGCGGCCGCACCTGCGCGTGCAGTCGGCGTCCCTTGTCGGTGAGCACGACCCGCACCCCGCGCCGGTCCTCGTTGCACATGGCGCGCTCCACGAGACCGTCCTTCTCCAGGCGGCCGATGAGACGGGACAGCGCGCTCTGGCTCAGGTGAATCCGGCCCGCGATGTCCTGCACGCGGTAGCCGCAGTCGCCGTCGGCCGCGGCGCCCTCGGACAGTACGTCGAGGACTTCGAAGTCGCTCGCCCCGAGCCCGTGTTCACGCAGGGCGTTGTCGAGTTCACACAGGGTGCGCGCGTGCACCGCGAGGATGTCGCGCCATTGGTCCACGAGCCCTTGCTCGGCCTTCTTCGCCGCCATGACATCGCACGGTAGCAGAGAACGCCGTGTTCATTGCGTCGACATTAAATGCATTTGCATTAACTGCATATGCATACACTATGCGCCGACCTTGACCGATCGGAGCTGGGTGAAGTGCGCCGCCGGTCGGCTCGTCAGCCCAGCCAGCCGGGGCGCACCAAGCCCGACTCATAGGCCAGGACGACCAGTTGGGCTCGGTCGCGGGCGCCCAGCTTCACCATGGTCCGGCTGACGTGCGTCTTCGCGGTCAGCGGGCTGACGAACAGGCGGCGGGCGATCTCCTCGTTCGACAGGCCGATGCCGACGAGCGCCATCACCTCCCGCTCCCGTTCGGTCAGTTCGCCCAGCGTCTCGGCGTCCGCGGGCTCCTTGGAGCGGGCCGCGAACTCGGCGATGAGGCGGCGCGTCACGCCCGGCGAGAGCAGTGCGTCGCCGTCGACGACCGCGCGGACGGCGCGCAGCAGCTCCTCGGGCTCGGTGTCCTTGACGAGGAAGCCCGACGCCCCGGAACGGATCGCCTCGAAGACGTACTCGTCCAGCTCGAAGGTGGTCAGCATGACCACCTTGACGTCACCGAGGTCCGGCTCGTCGGTGATCCTGCGGGTCGCCGCGAGCCCGTCCAGCAGCGGCATACGGATGTCCATCAGGACGACGTCGGGGCGCAGTTCACGCACCAGGCGCACCGCCTCCTCGCCGTCCGCCGCCTCCCCCGCGACCTCGATGTCCCGCTGGGCGCCGAGCAGCGCCTTGAAACCGGCCCTCACCAACGACTGGTCGTCGGCGAGCAGTACGCGGATCACTGGTCCTCCTGAAGTGCCATGCGGGTGGGCAGTACCGCGGTGACCCTGAATCCCCCGTCCGGGCGCGAGCCCGCCTCGATCGTGCCATTCAGGGCGGCGGCGCGCTCGCGCATCCCGGCGAGACCATTGCCGCTGCCGCCCGCGTCCGCGCCGGTGGCGGGGCCGTCGTCGTCCACGCGCAGAGTGAGCTCCGCGCCCTCGTACCGCACGAGCACGCGCGCGTGGCGCGATCCGGAGTGCCGTACGACGTTGGTCAGGGCCTCCTGGAGGATGCGGAAGGCGGCGAGGTCCACGCCGGGCGCCGGCTTCCCGCACCTCCCCCGGGTGTCGACGTCGACGGTGAGTCCCGCGGCGGCGGCCTGCTGCACGAGCTCGGGCAGCCGGTCGAGCCCGGGAGCGGGGGCGCGTGGCGCGTCACCGGGCGTACGGAGGGTGTCCAGGACCTGGCGGACCTCCCCCAGCGCCTCCTTGCTCGCGGCCTTGATGGTGGTCAGTGCCGTACGGGCCTGCTCGGGGTCGGAGTCGAGCAGCGCGAGACCGACGCCCGCCTGGACGTTGATCACGGAGATGCTGTGCGCGAGGACGTCGTGCAGCTCGCGCGCCATGCGCAGGCGCTCCTCGTCGGCCCGCCGCTTGGCGGCCTGCGCGCGCTCCGCGCTCTCCTTCAGCCACTGCTCACGCTTCACGCGGGCCAGTTCGGACACGGCGATGATGGCGACGACCCAGACGGCGACGATGATCTCCTCGCCCCAGGTCCTCGGCGCGTCGCCGTCCGGCGGCAGCCACCGGTAGAGCCAGTGCGCGACCAGCAGATGCCCCGCCCACAGCATCGCGACGGCGCCCCACGCGGCGCGCCTGTACCCCGCGACGACCGCGGCGAAGCAGCCGACGGCGACGGTGAGCAGGACCGGGCCGTACGCGTACCCGGCGCCGAGGTAGACCAGCGCGGTCCCGGCCGTGAAGTACGCGACCGCGAGCGGGAAGCGGTGGCGCAGCAGGAGCGAGGCCGTGCCCGCGAGGAGCAGCAGCCGGGCCGGGACGTCCAGGTCCACCCGGTCGAGCTGGCTGTGGGCGGCGTACCCCGAGCCGATCTGCACGAACACGGTGATCGCAAGGGTCGTCAGCCAGGGCAGCCTCCGTACGTCCCCCACGTCGTCCCGCCGGTTCCACCAGGGCGGCCCGTGCCGCCACAACGGCGGTCCGCCCCAGGGCAGGGACGGACCGCCTCGCCCGTGTTCGCGCTGCTCGTCCATGGCGGCAACGCTAGACCGCGCGGTGGGCGCCGGGCGTCAGCCGGACGTGGCGATCACGCGTACTCCCGCTGGAGTACCTCGGGGGTATCGCCGTGCTCCGTAGGCGTTGTGGCGCGGCGAATTCGCGGAGGGCCTCAACGCCCCTTACCTGGCGGCGGAGCGGCTCCGGTGGCGCGAGAAGCGGCTCACCGTACTGGAGGCCAGGATCTCCGGAGAGATCGAACTCGGGCGCTCCTTCGAGTACGTCCACGAACTCATCCGGATCGTCGCCGCGCACCCCCTGCGCGAGCGCCCGGTCGAGCTACTGATGAACGCCCTGTACCGCACCGGCCGTTCCTCGGACGCGCTGCTGGCCTTCGAGGAAGCGCGGCACCGCATCGCCGACGCCATGGGCGCGGATCCGGGCCCCGCGCTGCGGTCCCTGCACGGGCGGATACCGCGCCACGACCCGGAACTCCTCACGACGGCGCGGACACCCGCCCCCATGTCGGCGGCGTGAGCGTGCGGGCTACTTCTGCTCCAACAGCCCGACCCCGTGGGCCAGTTGCGTGGCCGCGTACGAGAAGAACGCCGAACGGTCCTCGACGACACGGTTGAACTGCCCGAACACCTCGAAGCCCACGAGCCCGAACAACTGGGCCCACGCCGCGACCATCGCCATGCTCACCGCCGGCGGCAGATCGGGCGCGAGATCCGCGGCGATCCGCTCGGCCTCGGTACGCAGCCCGCCCGGCAGCGACTGCACGGCGACACCACGCCCCCGATGGGCGTCGCGCACGATCCCGACGAGCAGCCGCCCGACGCGCTCCGCGGATTCGACCGTGGAGTCGGGCGCGCTGTAGCCCGGGACGGGTGAGCCGTAGATGAGGGCGTACTCGTGGGGATGCGCGAGCGCCCAGGACCGTACGGCCTCGCACGCGACCGTCCAGCGCCGCACGGGGTCGGCGGACGACGCGACCTCGGCGTGCGCGTCCTCGGCAGCGGCGCCGAGGGAGTCGTAGGCGTCGATGATGAGCGCGGTCAGGAGTTCGTCGCGGCTGGGGAAGTAGCGGTAGAGGGCGGAGGACACCATGCCGAGCTCGCGGGCCACGGCGCGCAGGGAGAGCTTGGCGGCGCCGTCGGCCGCCAGCTGCTTGCGGGCCTCGTCCTTGATTGCGGCGGTGACTTCGACTCGGGCGCGGGCCCTGGCCCCGCTGGTAGCGCTGCTCATGCAGGCAGTCTGCCATGAGCTGGGAGCAGTGCGCTGAAACGAGAGCGGTGCACTGACAGGAGAGCGGCGCACCGAGGAGGGAGTGGCGCATCAAATAGAGAGCACTGACCTCTTTCGAGAGCACTGCTCTTGCAATAGGGCGCCGCTCTCGTGCACACTGCTCTTAAGCGAGAGCAGTGCTCTCGGAAACTCTCCCGACTTTGGCGGTCACCATGTCTGCGTCCTCCCCCACCCCAGGCCCCACCCCGTACTACCTCAAGGGCAGCCCTCTCAACGTGCGGTTCAACAGCCTGGTCGCCTGGCTGGCTCGGCGCGGCATCAGCCTGATGGGGTCGGCCGAGCTCTCCGTACGCGGACGCAAGAGCGGCCAGATGCAGCGCGTCCCGGTCAACCCGTTCACGTACCAAGGCGGCCGGTACCTGATCTCGGCGCGTGGGCACTCGCAGTGGGTGCGCAACATGCGCGTGGCGGGCGGTGGCGAGCTGCGCGTCGGGCGGAAGGTCCACGCGTTCACGGTCGAGGAGGTCCCGGACGCCGAGAAGCTGCCGGTGTTGCGCGGCTATCTGAAGAAGTGGGGCTGGGAGGTCAACCAGTACTTCAGGGGTGTCACCGCCAAGTCCACGGACGCGGAGATCGAGGCCGCCGCGGGCGACCACCCCGTCTTCCGCGTCACCATCACGAAGTGAGGACGCCACGAAGCGAGGCGGTCGGCCGCCCGCGGTCGGATCACCATCTGACCGCCATCGGACCTACCGGTCGATCGAGTTCAGCGCCCGTCCCGCCAGCGGGTGGTTGCGCACCAGCTCGCCGAGCGTCGTCGAGCCACGAGTGATCCTCGCGAACGCGTTCCACGCGGGCCTGAACCCGGTGATCGCCGCGTGCAGCATGCCCGGACGGCGCTCGAAGGCCGTGAGCATGCGCCGCCCGACGCTCATCTCGACGCCGAGTCCCGCCTTGATGGCGAAGGCGTAGTTCAGGGCCTGGCGGCGGGCGTCGACCGCGTCGTGCGCCTCGCCGATCCGCACCGCCCACTCCCCCGCGAGCCGACCCGAGCGCAGCGCGAAGGAGATGCCTTCGCGGGTCCACGGTTCAAGGAGACCCGCCGCGTCACCGCACACCACGACCCGGCCGCGCGAGAGCGGCGAGTCGTCGCTGCGGCAGCGCGTCAGATGGCCGGACGAGATGCTCGGCTCGAAGCCCGCGAGCCCGAGGCGGGCGATGAAGTCCTCCAAGTACCGCTTGGTGGCCGAGCCTTCGCCGCGCGCGGAGATGACCCCGACCGTGAGGGTGTCGCCCTTGGGGAACACCCATCCGTAACTGCCGGGCATCGGCCCCCAGTCGATGAGCACCCGGCCCGCCCAGTCCTCGGCGACGCTCTGCGGCACCGGGATCTCGGCCTCCAGACCGAGATCCACCTGGTCGAGCTTCACACCGACATGTGCCCCTATGCGGCTCGCACTGCCGTCGGCCCCGACGACCGCGCGGGCGAGCACCGTCTCGCCGCCCTGCAGGACCACGGCGACCGTCCGCCGGTCGGGCACCGCGGAGCCGTGCTGCTCCACGCGCGCGACGGTGACGCCGGTGCGCACCTCGGCGCCCGCCTTCTGTGCGTGCTCGACCAGTTGCTGGTCGAACTCGGGGCGGTTGATCAGCCCGAAGAGCATCTGCTTCGAGCGGCGGGTGCGGGCGAACTTGCCGTCCAGGGAGAACGTCACCGCGTGCACCCGGTCCCTGAAGGGCAGTTCGAACCCGGGCGGGAGCGCGTCGCGCGAGGGGCCGATGATGCCGCCGCCACACGTCTTGTACCGGGGCAGTTCGGCTTTCTCCAGGACGAGGACGCTGCGTCCCGCGACGGCCGCCGCGTACGCCGCCGACGCCCCTGCCGGCCCTGCTCCCACCACGACGACGTCCCACACGTACTGCGCGTCATCCGCCGGTACGTACTGCGCGTCGTCCGCTGAGTTCTCGCTGCTCACGTTGGTCTACCGCTCCCGATCCAGCTGTTGGCCGCGCTTTCCAAGGCATCCTACGGCGGGCACCTCCGGCACCCTCCTGTGGGAGGATCACAACACCCACATACGTAGAACGTCGCACCTACGAGGAGCGTGCCCATGTCGCCGAATCCGATCGCCGAGACCGTCGCCTCGCTCATGCCGAAGGCGAAGGCGGAGCTCACTGAACTGGTGGCCTTCAAGTCGGTGGCGGACTTCGATCAGTTCCCCAAGAGCGAGAGCGCCGCCGCCGCGAACTGGGTGGCGGACGCGCTGCGCGCCGAGGGGTTCCAGGACGTGGCCCTGCTCGACACCCCGGACGGCACGCAGTCGGTGTACGGCCTGCTTCCTGGCCCCGAGGGCGCCCCCACCGTGCTGCTCTACGCGCACTACGACGTGCAGCCGCCGCTCGACGAGGCGGCGTGGACCACCCCGCCGTTCGAGCTGACGGAGCGCGAAGGACGCTGGTACGGACGCGGGAGCGCCGACTGCAAGGGCGGGGTCCTCATGCACCTGCTCGCGCTGCGCGCCCTGAAGGCGAACGGCGGTGTCCCGGTGAGCGTCAAGGTGATCGCCGAGGGCTCCGAGGAGCAGGGCACGGGCGGCCTCGAACGGTACGCCGAGAAGCACCCCGACCTTCTGACGGCCGACACGATCGTCATCGGCGACGCGGGCAACTTCCGGGTGGGCCTTCCGACGGTCACCGCGACGCTCCGCGGCATGACTCTCCTTCGCGTGCGCATCGACACTCTTGAGGGCAACCTGCACTCCGGACAGTTCGGCGGCGCGGCCCCGGACGCGCTCGCCGCGCTGGTGCGGGTGCTCGACTCGCTGCGCGCGGACGACGGCTCGACGACGGTCGACGGGCTCACGGGCGACGAGGTCTGGGACGGGCTTCAGTACGAAGAGGCCGACTTCCGCAAGGACGCCAAGGTCCTCGACGGTGTCCAGCTGGTCGGCAGGGGCACGGTCGCCGACCGCATCTGGGCGCGCCCCGCGGTCACGGTGCTCGGCATCGACTGCCCGCCGGTGATCGGCGCGACGCCGTCCGTGCAGGCGGGCGCGCGGGCGCTGGTCAGCCTGCGGGTGCCGCCGGGCGTGGACGCGGCCGAGGCCACCAAGCTCCTTCAGGCGCACCTGGAGGCGCACACTCCGTGGGGCGCGCAGGTGACCACCGAGCAGATCGGGCAGGGCCAGCCGTTCCGCGCGGACACCACGAGCCCGGCGTACGCGGCCATGGCGGAGGCGATGGGTGAGGCGTACCCGGGCGAGGAGATGCAGTACGCGGGCCAGGGCGGCTCGATTCCGCTGTGCAACACCCTCGCCGCGCTCTACCCCAGGGCGGAGATCCTGCTGATCGGCCTGAGCGAGCCCGAGGCCCAGATCCACGCGGTCGACGAGAGCGTGTCGCCGCAGGAGTTGGAGCGGCTCTCGGTCGCGGAGGCGCTGTTCCTCCAGAAGTACGCGGCGAGCTGAGCCACCGGGCGGGAGGGGTATGTGCCGACCCGGAGCGGGCTCTGCCGGCTCCCGTGGTCATTGGTCGCCGACGGGGATCCCGGCCTCCAGGTACAGGGCGACCCCGCGCTCCCGCGCGCGCAGCGCCCAGCGAAGCCGCTCGTAGCGTACGGAGGGCAGCAGCCCGGCCGCCTCCTCCTCGGTGACGAAGCGGCAGTCGCGGAGTTCGGGGCCCGGCAGCAGCATCTGCCGGGCCGCGCCGCTGTCGAGGCTCCCGCCGTCGAAGAGGAACCGCATCCCTCCGTAGCCGGGCGGTACGGGCGGCTCCCAGTCGACGACGAGGAGCCGGGGGGCGTCGGCGAGTTGGATGCCGGTCTCCTCGGCCACCTCGCGCATGCCCGCTCGCGCGGGCGCCTCACCCTGTTCGACGACGCCGCCCGGGAACTCCCATCCGGCCTTGTACGTCGGGTCGACGAGCAGCACCCGGTCCCGCTCGTCGAAGAGCAGCACCCCGGCCGCGAGCGTCTCCGCGGTGGGCTGCGGGGTCTGCACGATGTCGCAGACGGACGCGGACCCGGTGCGTACGGCGTCGGCGATGCGCTCGGCGCTCTCGCAGGGGGTCAGCGCGCCGGTGTCGATGCGGTGCGCGTCGGTGCCGAGCCAGCCCGCGAGTGCGGCGCGGTACGGCTCGATGTGGTCGAACGACCACTGCCGTACGCGCGTCTCGCCGTCCGGGAGATCGGGGACGGGGCGTTCGGATATTCGTTCCCGCAGGATCGTTTCATCCTGGGTCAGGACGACGTGGCGTACGGCGATTCTGCGCGAGGCGAGGCCGCCGAAGATCTCGTCGCGGTAGTCCTGCCGCAGCAGGGTCATGGGCACCACGAGGACGCCACCGACCTCGGCGAGCAGGGCCGCCGCGGTGTCCACGACGAGTCGCCTCCAGATCGGCAGATCCTGGAAGTCGCTCACCTCGGCGAGACGCTTGGGCGACAGCAGGTGCGGCAGTCCACCACCGATGACCTCGGGGTCGAAGAGTGTGCTGTTCGGGATCAGCTCGATCAGTTCCTGTGCGGCGCTGGTCTTGCCCGCACCGAACGCGCCGTTGATCCAGACGATCACGGTTCCCCCTCTTCCGTCGGCCCTCTGTGGCTTGCCCGGAACACCCTGCTGCGGAAACCAGCCCTGATGAGACCGCCACAGCCCGAATCGCAAAACGCCATCCAATGTCAAGCGATTCGCTTTCACTTCACCCCATTGGGTGGCAGTCGCCGCGCATGAATCGTTCCCTCACTCCAAGCCACGCCCTCCCCCGCTAGCGTGATCCGCCAGGCGCCCCAGCCCCTGGTGACCTCATGAATCCGGCTCTCCCGATGCACCCCGGTGCCGCGTGGATCCGGCCGAACGTCGCTACTGGGGGACACGTGCAACTCGATGCCCTGAACGAATTCGCCTTCGAGGACTCCGACCAGCAGCCCCATGTGTACGACCACAACGGCGCGGTCGTCATCGAACTGCGCGGTGAGATCGACCTGCTGGCCTACCAGCGGATGGCACCACTCATCGACCCCATCACCGGTGGCACCGCGCCAACAGTGGTCATCGATCTGACCCGGACCACGTTCTTCGACTGCTCCGGAATCGCCATTCTGTCCCGCGCACATCGCCGCACGACGGCACGTGGCGCTCACTTCTCCGTGGTCTGCACCCACCGCCTGACGCTCCGCATCCTGCGTCTCACGGGCCTCACTCCCACGCTGTTGCCGGTTCCCACCCTGGCGAAAGCGCTGGCGGAGGAGTGAGCCCGCGGCAGGGGCACCACGGGCTCCGCGGAGTGCTGCGGGGTCCAGGCAGCTTCATGAGAGTGCCCCGCACACGCCACTGACGGGAGTGTGCGCACCGAGTGCATATATGCACTCCGTTCGCACCCCGTGTGAACTCGCCTCCCCACTCGGCCTCACCGCTGCCGCGTCGCGGACCGGACGGCGCGGGCACGGTTGGGCCACCTGGTTCTGGTGTAGGCGTGGAAGTGGTCGCCGGCATGGTCTTGCTCAAGGGTGCAGTGAAGGACGTCACCAGGCCTCTCGTCCCAGCACAGGCCGGGAATGTCACGCACGTACTTCGGGGCTTTCACGCGGAGCGCTCCGTCTGCCGGGGGTTGTCGGTGGCCACGCTCCGACGATCTCAATCCCGCCGTCCGGTGCGGGATATGACAGCCCATGACACGGAGCGGGTCATGCGGACGGACGCCATCACACCCACTCGTCACACCGGTCAGGACGGGCCGCCGCCCGTCACGTAGTTGCTGAGTTCGTTCAGGCGTCGGCCGAGTTCGGCGACGGCCATCGACGCGACGAGCGGGTTGCCGCTCAGGTCGTCGGCGAGCGCGTTACGGGTCGCGTCGACGGCGCGCCGCCTGCCGTACCAGTCGGTCGTTCCGCGGTTCATCCCGTCGGCCTGGGCCTGCACTGTCGGCGTGAGGCGGGCGAGTTCGGTCCGCAGCTGTTCGTTCAGCTTGGCGAGGCGCTCGCGAGGAGGCAGCTTTCGGCAGACTGCCATCGACTCGTCGATGAGGGCGGTCAGTTCCTGGCCGCTGATGTGGCGGTGCTCCGTAGGCTGGTACATGTCGACGCTCCGGGGGTTTTGCATGCCGGTCAGCACACTCTGGCCCGACAGGTGAAAGAGGAGTGATGGGTGAGATGGGCACACTCGTCCCGCCGGGTGGAGTGAGTCGACTTGGCGTTCGATCATGAGGTGAGAACCGATATCTGCCCAGGTCGCGGCAGGTGTACGCGGCCATGGCGGAACGGATTGCCGACGGCACGTACCCGCCCTGCGAGCGGCCGCCGTCGGTGGTGGTTGTGTGCGGTGGATGCGGGATCTCCAGTGACGGCGCGGCGTGTGTTCTGAAGGAACTTCACCCCGAAGGGCCCGTGGAGATGCAGCCGCACCGGACCTTTCCCGCCGGAGGCACCGCAGCCGTGATCGCGTGATCGTCATATGCCGTTCTCACCGCGTCCTCGGCCGCACCGAACCCGGCGCCTAGACTGAACACCATGCCTCCCACTCCCCACTCGCCTGGTACCGCACGGTCTGCGGCCGTGGTGAACGACGAGATCAGGGAGCTCCTCATCGAGACGGGCGGCTGGCTGTACGGGCAGACCCGGGCCCGGTACGAGGGACTCGTCGCCGAGTGGACGACCGTCTCGCGGGCGGAGTCGACGCCTGCGGAGATCGTGGAGGCGGCGTAATCGCCGCTCGCGGCCGTCGCCCCCCCTTGAGGACCGTTGCTCCGCACCCCTGTGAGGTGTTCGCCGTTTCTGTCTCGGGGCCGGGCACTTGTGTGGTTGCGTGCTTGGTGTCGTCGAGTCAGCCGAGGTTGTCATGTCCGGTTTCGTGTCCGCGAGTGTGCGTGCGCAGCGGGTGGTCGAAGGGGTATCGGGCGGAAAGCTCCCGCTGGGGTTTCGTCTGTCCGAGGTGACGTTGTGGGGCGTGGAGGTGGTGCTCGTGTACCGCCTGAACGAGGAGGAGCATGCCCGCCGGACGGCTGTGGGCGGCGGGCCGCTGGATGACCTGGGGATGCTGGATGCGTTGTTGAAGCTGCCGGTGAAGCGGCCGACCCTGTGGAGTTCCCTCGCGGGTCGAGACCAGCGCTTGTTGCGACGCGGTGAGTCGTCGCACGCATGGGTGCGACGCGGAGATCTGGTGGAGCGCCTTGCGGTGCCGCCGCTGTCGGTGGACCTGGCGGTGGTGCGCGCCGAGCATGCTCGCGTGGAGGGGTTGGACGCGATGCCGTTCGGCGCTTACGTTCCGCAGGCGATGTGGCTTGACTGCCCGGCCGGGGGTTCGCAGGAGTTGCTGGCGGAGGCGGTCCGGTTCAGTACCGGGGTCGTGCACTGGCAAGGCGTGGGCGAGCCCCGGGTCCTTGCGCCGGCGGAGCCGCTTGTGGAGGTGTGGGAGACGTCGGCCGGTTGGCGGTTCGCCGAGCACGCGTACGGTCAGATCCTCGGCTTGCCCGCGGCGCCCGGCCTTGTCAGTCCCTTTCGGTCGCCCACAGGGTGAGGGCCGCGGATTGGGGCGGACTGCGTCGGCTGCGCCATCGCCGCTCGATCGCCTCGCGGGCGTCGACGGCCCGATAGCAGCGTCGCTGCCAGAGGTCGCGGCGTGCGCCGCCGGGTGACGCTCGCTGGAGTTCCTCGGCCCAGGGCAGCCAGGTCGCCAAGTTGTGCTGTTCGGCTTCTTCGACGTCGTCGGGGTCGTCGCCGACGAACCGTGTGTAGGGCTGACCGTGACAGACGCCGCACGGGCATTCGGGGGGTCTGCCGTGTCCATACAGGTGAGCGAGATCGCCACCGGGGAAATACTCCATCAGGACCGGGTGCAGGACGTAGGGCTTCGGTGTCCCTCGCGGGTTGGCTTCGGGGTGTCCTGCGTCGGGCGGCCAGAAGGCCCGGCATGAGTTCTGGACACCGATGGAGACGAAGGCCGCGCCGCGGGCATAGGCGTCGAGGCCGGCGAGCCCGGTGCGGATGAGTGCCACGTTGTGGATGCCGTCGATCAGATCGCGCAGGCGTTGTGCCGTGGGCAGGTCCGGCAGTGGATCGCTCGGGGAGCCCAGAGCGATCGCCTTTACGTGAGGCACCAGGTTGAGGGAGTCGATCAACCAGCGGATGGTCTGGTCCGATCGCAGCCATGGGGCCGCCAGCGGCACGGTGAAGATGACCTTTTCCGGGTCGAGTTCGCGCACCCGCCGTGTGGCGGCTGTGACGGCGTGAATGTCTCCGATCGTGAAGTACCGGGTCGGGGTGAGGACGGCTGTGGCTCCGGCGTCCAGTTGCTCGCGCCCGGGATAACCGGCGTCGCGCCGTGGTGCGTAGAGCATGGGGCCATCATCGTCTCGCGGCTTCACGTAGAAACTGTCGGCGGAGCCGGCTACATGCTTCTCATAGCGGCCCGGGTCGAGCAGCAGGGGACCCTGGAGGTTGCGCCCGGCGTCTTTGGCCCGTTCAACAGCTTGGGTGCTGCAGAGCACGGTCCCGCCGATGACATCGTCGACCGCCTCTGCCGCGGCCACCGTGCGCGTGTGCAGGAGAATCCGGTCTCGCAGTACTGGGACTCCAGGCTCGTCGGGCTCGGCCAAGCCGCCATCCTGCTCCGTCATCCGCCCCTCCCCCGGTCACGGATCGCGATGTACGCACTTCAAAGAGTGCAAGCGCCGGGTAGGGGCGGCAAGAGGGCGTATGCAAGGAGAAGTTGCCGGGGTCACGAAAGGCATCACTGCCGCCGAGCCGATCACGCTGATCGTCGGCATCGTCCTGGCCACCGAGCACTGTCCCGACCCCGCGCCCCAGGCGGACCGGCTGTTCCGGTCCGCCGTGGCGTGACTGAGTCCACGGAGCTGAACAAGGCACGCGTCCGGCATCCGGCAGAACCGGGTACGAAGCGGCTCCGGTCCGCACGAGGGCGACGACGTGGAGTGCGTTCACGGCAGATCGACTCTGCCTCTGTGTCACGATGACATGGAGGCAGACGACAAAAGGGGCAGAGGTGGATGACCTGAACGCCGACCACTGGACGGTCGCGGGCATCGCCGACAGTCGGCGGTGGCGCCCGTGATGCCGTTCGCCCTGTATCTCCCCGGAGCGGGCGCCCTTCCGCGCTGGCTGCAGATCGCGGTCGGCGTCCTGGTCATCGGCTCGATGGCCGCCCGCATCTGGTTGTTCCTGCGCCGCCGGAAGTGACCGTCTGCGCCGATGGCGGGCGAGGCGTCAGCCTCCGAACTGATCCAGCAGCCAAACACGGAGTGGACGCGCCCGCACGGCGTGCCGCCTCACGTCACTCTCAGCACCTCGCCCCGTCATCGCCCAGGCCACCCTCGCCAGCAGGCAGCCGATCAGGGCGCCGACGGTGTTGAACATGACATCGTCGATGTCGACGACCCGGCCCGCGTTCATGACGAATTGCACCGCCTCGATGGTCACGCTCAAGGTGAGGCAGCCCAGCACGATTCCGGTGGGCGAGGGACGCCGTGCGGCCGCGTAGGCGAAGAGCCCCAGGGGCACGAACATGGCGGCGTTGGCGACCTGCAGGACGACGATCATGTGGCGTTCGCTGGCGTACATGTAGTCGAAAGTGTTTCCCCACAATCCCTCGCCCGGGATCATCACCACGTAACGGACGCCGGAACCGATCGGCCGGTCCGGGATCACGGTGGCCGCCAGCGTCGCGGCCAGGCACGCCAGCCATAGCGCCCGGGCGACGCGGCGTTGACGGCGAGGCGAGGAGCGACGCCACACGCCGAGCCCGACGGCCAGTACCGTGACGGCGGCGAGGAACAGGGACACCGTCCACACGTTCACGTAGAAGACGATGCGCCACACGCCAGGCTCCCTGACCGGTTGGAAAGTGCTGGGAGTCTGCTTGCCCGACCTCAGCGTCAGCCCCGCGATGAAGTGCCGCTGCAGGAGCAGGAAGACCAGGACCGTGGGCAGGGCCGGAAGGGTGACGGCTCCGGCTCCGGCGGCCGCACCACGCAGGACATTCCGCCGTGACATCCGATGTCCTGACATGCTTTGAGGCGTGGCAGGGCTCATGAATGATGACTGTGCCATGTCCCCCTCCTCGGGGTGCAACCGAACACAACCGAACGCAAGGGTTGGATGCCACTCTCAACTGCCCACGCCGGAAAAGGTTTTGGCGCCAGGCGCGCGAACCGTTACGACTCCTCTTCCAACAGAGTCCAACACGGCCTACCGTAAGCGCGCACCTCTGACACGTACATGCAGTCCCCCCAACTCTGCGAGTACGGAGGAATGTAACGATGCGTCACATCTCACCCCTCACCACGCGCCGAAGAGTCGTCGGGTCGCTGGCCGCCGCACTGCTGTGCACCGCAGGGATCGCCGCACCGGCGGCGGCACGCGACACGGGCGGCACGAGCCGGACGGACAGCGTGAGCAAGTCGGGCAGCGCGAGCGAGACGGGCGGCGCGAGCGAGACGGGCGGCGCGAGCGAGACGAGCGGCACGAGCGAGACGAGCGGCACGAGCGAGACGAGCGGCACGAGCGAGACGAGCGGCACGAGCGAGACGAGCGGCACGAGCGAGACGAGCGGCACAGGAGTCCAGAGCGCGGTCGAGAGGCCATCGGCACCCGGTGCCAAGCTCCCCGACGGCCTCGCCCTCACCCCGCCCATGGGCTTCAACAACTGGAACTCCACCCACTGCAGGGCCGAGTTCGACGAGGCGATGGTCAAGGGGATCGCGGACCTCTTCGTCGAGAAGGGCCTCAAGGACGCCGGCTACAGGTACGTCAATCTCGACGACTGCTGGGCGCTGCCCGATCGGGACGCGAACGGCAAGCTGGTGCCCGACCCCGAGCGATTCCCCCAGGGGATCAAGGGAGTTGCCGACTATGTGCACGGAAAGGGTCTGAAGCTCGGCATCTACACCAGTGCCGGGACGAAGACCTGTAGCGACGTGGGGTTCCCCGGCGCACTGGGCCATGAGGTCAGCGACGCACGGCAGTTCGCCGACTGGGGCGTCGACTACCTCAAGTACGACAACTGCAACAACCAAGGCGTCGACGCCAAGAAGCGGTACATCGCGATGCGCGACGCGCTGAAGGCCACCGGGCGCCCCATCGTCTACAGCATCTGCGAGTGGGGCGAGAACAAACCCTGGGAGTGGGCAGCCGACGTAGGGCATCTGTGGCGCACCACCGGCGACATCAGCGACAACTGGAGCTCGATGCTCTCGATCATGAAGCAGAACCTGCCGCTCGACGAGCACGCGGGCCCGGGCCGCTGGAACGACCCGGACATGCTAGAGGTCGGCAACGGCGGCATGACGGACACCGAGTACCGTACGCACTTCTCGATGTGGTCGATCATGGCCTCACCGCTGCTCATCGGCTCCGACCTGCGCAAGGCCACGCCCGAGACCTTCGAGATCATCGGCAACAAGGAAGTCATCGCCGTCGACCAGGACCCCCTGGGCAAGCAGGGCGAGGTCCTTTCGTCGGACGGCGGCCGCTGGGTCGTCGCCAAGGAGATGAAGGACGGCAGCCGGACGGTCGCGCTCTTCAACGAGACGGGCACCGCCCGGTCCATCGCCACGTCGGCAAAGGCCGTCGGACTCCCGGACGCCGATGGCTACACCCTGCGGGACCTGTGGCAGCACAAGAGCTACAACACGGCGGGGAAGATCTCGGCGACCGTCCCGGCGCACGGCACCGTCCTGCTGCGCGTCGCGGCGGACGGCAAGTGGGCCAAGAACCCGCCCGCCGTCGAACTCGGCCTGGACAGCGACCCATTGGTGGAGTCGGGCAAGTCCGAGAAGCTGACGTCGAAGGTCACCAACCTCGGCCGCACCTCCGCGCAGGAGGTGTCAGCCGCCTTCACGGGCCCCTCCGGATGGCGGATCCGGGCGACCTCGCCCCCGTCCGCCAAATCCCTGCGCACGGGCAAGTCGCTGAGCACGTCGTGGTCGGTCACCGCACCTCGGGACGCGGCCCCGGGAGCGTACGACCTGACGCTCAGGACCACCTACCGCTCCCCCGGCGGCGCCCGCGCCGAGAACGTGCTGCCCCTGACGGCCCACGTCGTCGTGGCGCCGCCCGCGGGCGACTCGGCGGTGAGTGATCTGCCGTGGATGTCGGCGGTCAACGGCTGGGGCCCTGTCGAGAAGGACACCAGCAACGGCGAGAGCGCCGCGGGTGACGGCCATCCGATCACCATCGGCGGGGTGGTCCACGCCAAGGGGCTCGGGGTGCACGCCGACAGCGCCGTCGAGTACTACACCGGCGGTTCCTGCGAGAAGGTCACCGCGCAGGTGGGCGTCGACGACGAGAAGGACCCCAAGGGAACAGTCGCCTTCGAGATCTGGGCCGACGGCAAGAAGGCCGCGTCGACCGGCGTCCTCACCAACGCCGATGCCGCGCACAGCCTTTCGGCCGACGTGACCGGCGCCCAGGTCGTACGCCTCGTGGTCACGGACGGCGGCGACGGCGGGGACTCCGATCACGCGGACTGGGCTGAGCCGGTACTCAGCTGCTGACCTGAGCTGCGGGGACAGTCAACTGCGGTCCGGGCCGGGGAAGTCAGGACCGGACCGCAGTCGACAGCCCTCTCCCCGGCAGGAGGAGCGAGCGTCCAGAATCCGTCAACTCCCCACAGCAGGACGCAACTCCGCCGCACTGGCCTCCTGGCTGAGCGCCGCCGCCGCGGCCCCCACCAACCCCGCGTCCGTCCCCATCAAGGCCGGGCCGACGGTCAAATGACGTACGAACGAGAGCGTGGCGTAGTCCCGCAGGGACCGGCGCAGCGGATCGAAGAGCACGTCTCCCGCCTTCGCCACCCCGCCCCCGATCACGGCGACGTCGATCTCGACGAGCGTCGCCGTGGCGGCGATCCCCGCGGCCAGCGCCTGCGCCGCCCGCTCGAAGGAGGCGACGGCGACCGGGTCACCGGCGCGTGCGGCGAGGGCCACCGCGGCGGCGGACGTATCGCCGTCGGGCCCCGGACGCCAGCCGCCCTCCACCGCACGCCGCGCGATGTTCGGCCCGCTCGCTATGCGCTCCACGCAGCCGCGCGCGCCGCACGGGCAGGGATCGCCGTCCAGATCGACGCTGATGTGCCCGATGTGCCCCGCGTTCCCGGTGGGGCCCGGGTGCAGCTTGCCCCCGAGGATCAGCCCGCCGCCGACTCCGGTGGACACCACCATGCACAGCGCGTTGTCGTGCCCGCGGGCCGCGCCCTGCCAGTGCTCGGCCGCCGTCATCGCGACGCCGTCCCCGACCAGCTCGACCGGCAGTCCTGCGGTGGCCGCGCGCACCCGCTCGACCAGCGGGTAGCCGCGCCAGCCAGGGACGTTGACGGGGCTGACCGTCCCGGCCGACGCGTCGACGGGGCCCGCGCTGCCGATACCGACCGCGCGCGCCCTGCCCCACAGCGGGGAGCGCGTCAGCTCACCGATGACCTCCTCGACCGCCCGCATCACGGTGTCGCCGTCCTCGCGCGCGGGCGTGGGCCGCTGGGCGCGCAGCAGGATCCGGCCGCGGCCGTCCACCAGGGCGCCGGCGATCTTGGTGCCGCCGATGTCGAGTGCGGCGACGAGGTCCGTGTGCATCAGTGTCAGATCTCCAGGTGAAAGGGCAGGCCGCCCTTTTTGCGAAGGGGCAGGCCGGAGAATGCGATGGACAGTCTCTCTCGCATCTGACAACGTTGTCCAGGTTCTATGCTCGACGCCACATCACTTACGCACCACTTTCAGCTCACCATCGTCGACGACAGGACAGCGCACCGTGGCCGAGACCACCAGCCGACGCCCCGAACCCCGCTACGGCAACCGTCCGACCATGAAGGACGTCGCGGCCCGCGCCGGAGTGGGCCTCAAGACGGTCTCCCGCGTGGTGAACGGAGAGCCGGGCGTCACCCCGGACACCGAACGCCGCGTCCAGGAGGCCATCGACGCCCTGGGGTTCCGCCGCAACGACAGCGCGCGCGTCCTGCGCAAGGGCCGCACGGCCAGTATCGGCCTCGTGCTCGAAGACCTCGCCGACCCTTTCTACGGGCCGCTCAGCCGCGCCGTGGAGGAAGTGGCCCGCGCGCACGGCGCGCTCCTCATCAACGGTTCCAGTGCCGAAGACCCGGACCGCGAGCAGGAGTTGGTGCTCGCGCTGTGCGCACGCAGGGTCGACGGTCTTGTCGTCATCCCGGCCGGTGACGACCACCGCTATCTGGAGCCGGAGATCGCCGCCGGTGTCGCCACGGTCTTCGTCGACCGCCCCCCGGGGAAGATCGACGCCGACGTCGTGCTCTCCGACAGCTTCGGCGGCGCGCGTGACGGCGTCGCCCATCTGATCGCCCACGGCCACCGCCGCATCGGCTTCATCGGCGACCAGCCGCGCATCCACACCGCGATAGAGCGCCTGCGCGGCTACCGCGCGGCCATGGAGGACGCGGGCATCCCCGTCGAGGACGAGTGGATGTCCCTGGGCCTCACCGCCCCGGACCGCGTCGACCAGGCCACCAAGACGATGCTGAGCGGCCCGGACCCCGTCACGGCGATCTTCGCCGGCAACAACCGTGTGACGGTGACGGTCGTCCGTGTGCTCGCCGGACTCACCCGCCCGGTAGCCCTCGTCGGCTTCGACGACATCGAGCTCGCGGACCTGCTCCAGCCGGGCGTGACCGTCGTGGCACAGGACGCCGCACAGCTGGGCAGGACCGCCGCGGAGCGCCTGTTCCGTCAGCTCGACGGCGCGTCGGACGCCCCGGAGCGCATCGAACTCCCGACGCGCCTCATCAAGCGCGGCTCCGGCGAACTACCACCCGCGGGCTGACGGTTGGCGGCGCGTCGGCAGTCGCTCGCGTTACTTGGCGGAGGGCGTGAGGTCACCGCGGCGCGGGCCCGAGAAGCTCTGCAGGCGGGCCAGCGTCAGGCCGGTGAGCCGGGTGACCTCGCCCGCGTCGAGGGCGCCGCAGTCCAGGCCGCGAAGGAGGTATCCGGCGAGCGCCTTGGCCGATGCCGGCTCGTCCGCCACGTCGCCGCCCTCGCGGTGGGCCGCGTACGCGGAGAGGCGCGCTGCGGCCTGCTCGAAGCCCTCGCGGTAGAACGCGAACACGGCGGCGTAGCGCGTGGGGATGTGGCCGGGGTGCATGTCCCAGCCCTGGTAGTAGGCGCGGGCCAGGGCGCGGCGCGTGAGGCCGAAGTGCAGCCGCCAGGCGTCGTGGACCTTCTCGGTGGTGCCGATGGGCAGGACGTTGGTGGAGCCGTCCGAGACGCGTACGCCGGTGCCCGCCGCCGCGACCTGCATGATCGCCTTGGCGTGGTCGGCCGCCGGGTGGTCGCTCGTCTGGTAGGCGGCGCTGACACCGAGGCAGGCGCTGTAGTCGAAGGTGCCGTAGTGAAGGCCTGTGGCGCGGCCCTCGGCGGCGCCGATCATGCGGGCCACGGTGGCGGTGCCGTCGGTGGCGAGGATGGACTGGCTGGTCTCGATCTGGATCTCGAAGCCGATCCGCCCGGCCTCCAGGCCACGCGCCTTCTCGAACTCCTCCAGGAGCCGCACCATCGCGGTGACCTGCTCGGGGTAGGTCACCTTGGGCAGCGTCAGGACGAGACCGTCCGGCAGGCCGCCCGCCTCCATGAGGCCGGACAGGAAGATGTCGAGGGTGCGGATGGCGCGGTCGCGCACCGCCTCCTCCATGCACTTCATGCGGATGCCCATGTACGGGGCCGCCGTGCCGTTCTTGTAGGCCTCGGCGACGAGGCGGGCCGCGCGGGCGGCGTCCTGGTCCTCGTCGGCGCCCTTGTAGCCGTCCTCGAAGTCGATGCGCAGATCCTCGATCGGCTCGCGCTCCAGCTTGGCGCGCACGCGGTCGTAGACGGGCACCGCCAGGTCGTCGGCGAGACCGAGGACGGCCGCGAAGGACGCGGCGTCCGGGGCGTGCTCGTCGAGCGCCTTCAGCGCCTGGTCGCCCCACGTACGGATGGTCTCGGCGCCGAAGAGCTCACCGGGGACGTACACGGTGTGGACCGGCTGGCGGGTGCCGGGGTCGCCGGGGTAGCGGCGCTCGAGCTCCGCGTCCACCGGGGCGAGGGAAGCGCTGATGCCCTCGCCGACCGCGCCCGCGAGACTCGTTGCCACCTTCTCTTGCTGACCCATTCCTGCACCCTCCACACACTCGGGACCACACACTCAGGACACTCGATATTTCCGCTTCACGGAATCAACAATCCGTATGGCGAAGTTATCCGTCGACCTTCCCGCTGGTCAACACCCTCTCGTCTGCCGGACCCCGCCCGTTCACCCGTGTCTCAGATCCTGCTTCCGCACTCGCGTTCCCGCACCTCATCCTGACCGTCACCCATTGAAGGAGATCGCGTGCCGAACGACACCCGAGTAACGCGCCGCCTCGGCCTGCAGACCGCGCTCGCCGCGGTCGCGGTGCCCTTGCTCACCACCGCGCTGGCCGCGTCGCCCGCCCACGCGGTGGAACGGGCGGGTCGCCGCCTGGAGGTCATGTCGTTCAACCTCCGCTACGCGGGCACCACGCCGCCCAACACCTGGGCCGACCGCCGTCCGGTGACCCGGGAACTCCTTCGCCGCGCGCGCCCTCATGTCATCGGCACCCAGGAAGGCCTCTATCAGCAGGTACGGGACATCGCCGAGGACCTGGGCCCGCACTACGACTGGATCGGCACCGGCCGGGCCGGTGGCAGCCGCGACGAGTTCATGACCGTCTTCTACGACACCCGCAGACTGGCCCCGGTCGAGTACGACCACTTCTGGCTCTCCGACACCCCGGACGTCATCGGATCGAACACCTGGGGCGGCGGCTCGATCCGCATGGTCACCCGGGTCCGCTTCCACGATCTGCGCACGGACACCGAGTTCTACGTCCTCAACACCCACCTCGACAACGCCAGTCAGTACGCGCGCACGCGCGCCGCGAGTCTGATCTCCGAACGGATCTCCGCCCTCGACCCGTCCCTGCCGCTCCTGGTCACGGGGGACTTCAACGTCGCGGCCCACAAGAACCAGGTCTACGACACGATGCTGGGCGCCGGTCTCGTGGACACGTGGGACGCGGCGGCCGAGCGCAGCAAGGCGTACGCCACCTTCCACGGCTACAAGCCGCTGGTGCCGGACGGCGACCGGATCGACTGGATCCTGGCGACGCCCGAGGCGCGTGTCCACTCGGCGGCGATCAACACGTTCGCCCTTGCCGGGCAGTTCCCGAGCGACCATCTGCCGGTGCAGGCGAGTCTGACCCTGTGACTCCGGCCCTGTGACGCGCCGAGGCCCTCACCCCGCGCAGCGCGGGGTGAGGGCCTCGTACGGTCGATGAGATCAGCCCTTGCGGGTGTTGACCTCGTCGGTGAGGGCGGGGACGACGTCGAAGAGGTCGCCGACCACGCCGTAGTCGACCAGCTCGAAGATCGGGGCCTCGGCGTCCTTGTTGATCGCCACGATGGTCTTGGAGGTCTGCATGCCCGCCCGGTGCTGGATCGCGCCGGAGATGCCCGAGGCGATGTACAGCTGCGGCGAGACGGACTTGCCGGTCTGGCCGACCTGGTTGGAGTGCGGGTACCAGCCCGCGTCCACCGCGGCGCGCGAGGCGCCCACGGCCGCACCCAGGGAGTCGGCGAGCGACTCGATGAGGTGGAAGTTCTCCGAACCGTTCACGCCACGGCCGCCGGAGACCACGATGGCCGCCTCGGTCAGCTCCGGACGCCCGGTGGACTCCCGCGGGGTACGCGCGGTCACCTTCGTGCCGGTGGCCTGCTCCGAGAAGGAGACCGTGAGGGCCTCGACGGCGCCCGCGGCCGCAGCGGCCTCCACCGCGACCGAGTTCGGCTTGACCGTGATGACCGGAGTACCCCTGGAGATGCGCGACTTGGTGGAGTACGAGGCGGCGAACGCGGACTGCGTCGCGACCGGGCCCCCGTCGGAGGCCTCCAGATCGACGGCATCGGTGATGATGCCCGAGCCGATCCGCACCGCGAGACGGGCGGCGATCTCCTTGCCCTCCGCGGAGGACGGCACCAGCACGGCGGCCGGGGACACCGCGTCGTAGGCGGCCCGCAGCGCGTCCACCTTCGGCACGACCAGATAGTCGGCGAACTCCGGGGCATCGGCGGTCAGCACCCTGACCGCACCATGCTCGGCCAGCACGGCCGCGGTGCCGGCAGCACCATTGCCGAGCGCCAGGGCGACGGGCTCGCCGATACGACGGGCCAGCGTCAGCAGCTCCAGGGTGGGCTTGCGGACGGCACCGTCCACGTGGTCGACGTAGACCAGAACTTCAGCCATGGGACTTCAATCTCCTGCGGTTACGAAGAAGTGGGGCGGATTTCAGGGGCGGCTGAAGCTCAGATGAACTTCTGGCCCGCGAGGAACTCGGCGAGCTGCCTGCCGCCCTCGCCCTCGTCCTTGACGATCGTGCCCGCGGTGCGCGCGGGACGCTCGGTGGCCGACTCGACCTTCGTCCAGGCACCCTCCAGGCCCACCTGCCCGGCCTCCAGGTCCAGATCCGAGAGGTCCCAGGCCTGCACCGGCTTCTTCTTGGCGGCCATGATGCCCTTGAAGGACGGATAGCGGGCCTCACCCGACTGGTCGGTCACCGACACGACAGCGGGCAGCGAGGCCTCCAGCTGCTCGGAGGCCGCATCGCCGTCACGGCGGCCCCTGACGACACCGCCCTCCACGGACACCTCGGAGAGCAGCGTGACCTGCGGGACACCGAGCCGCTCGGCCAGCAGCGCCGGAACCACACCCGCCGTACCGTCCGTGGACGCCATCCCGGAGATCACCAGGTCGTAGCCGGCCTTCTCGATCGCCCTGGCGAGCACCAGCGAGGTCCCGATGATGTCACTGCCGTGCAGATCCTCGTCCTCCACATGGACGGCCTTGTCCGCACCCATCGACAGCGCCTTGCGCAACGCGTCCTTGGCATCCTCGGGCCCCACCGTCAACACGGTGATCTCCGCGTCGTCGGCCTCACCCGCGATCTGCAACGCCTGCTCCACCGCGTACTCGTCCAGCTCCGACAGCAGGCCATCGACGTCATCCCGGTCGACGGTCAGGTCATCGGCGAAGTGCCGGTCGCCGGTGGCGTCAGGCACATACTTCACGGTGACAACGATCCTCAAGCTCACGCCGGCTCTCCTACTGCATCGTCTTTACTGGGCTGCTGCCTTGCTCTGGCCACTGCCTTCTTGCAGGCAGCATAGGCGCCTGAAGGGGCGGATCCCGGTCGGGGCGGCCCGCGCTCCGACCAGAATATTACTCGCCAGTACACCCAGTGCATTCCCACTAAGCAAGCGCTTTGAACTGTGACCTTCCCAACCCTCTGTAATCGGGCGCCGAGAGGGTCGTCCGGGAACTTTCAGTCGCGCAGCGCGTTGAAGCGCCCCTGGTGGTAGAGCAGGGGCCGCCCCGCGCCCGCGGGGTCGCCGAGGACGGCCTCCGCGAGGACGATGCGGTGGTCACCGGCGGGAACCCGCGCCGCGACCTTGCAGACGAGCCAGGCCAGCGTGCCGTCGAGCACGGGCACACCCTCGGGCCCCTCGTACCACCGCGTGCCCGCACCGAAGCGGTCGGCGCCGCTGCGCGCGAACGTCGTGGCGAGGTCGAGCTGATGCTCACCGAGTATGTGGACGCCGACGTGTTCGGCCTCCGAGACCGCGGGCCAGCTGGACGCCCCCGTACCGATGCCGAACGAGAGCATCGGTGGCTCGGCGGAGACCGAGACGAGCGAGGTGGCGGTGAAGCCGACGGGCCCGGCCGGGCCCTGGGCGGTGATCACCGCGACCCCCGCGGCGTGCTGCCGGAAAACGGAGCGCAGGAGATCGGGGGAGGCGAGTCGGGGTGTGCGGAGATCGGGCGTGGCCGTCATGGAATTGTCCTTCTGCAGGAGGTACGAGCGGTTCCGTGGCTGCTCAGCAGCCCGGACAGCGCGCACTTGCATGACGGGCGAGGTCCACGTGGACGCGCTCGAAGAGAAGGAGCTCCGGAGGCATGGAAGCAGGCTCGCGATAGATGGCGGGTGCGGTCAAGCCCGTTCCGCGATGTGGAAGACGGCTCCGCAAGCCCTGGACCTGTGTCATCGCGCTCTCCTCCCCCTCACACCGCGCCTCACACGGCCTCGCCGAGGGCGGCGATCACGTCGGCCCTGCGCGGCTGCCCTGTCGCGCGCCGCACGACCTGTCCGTCCGCGTCGAGCACCAGCACGGTCGGCGTCTTGAGGATGCGCAGTTCGCGTACGAGTTCGAGTTCGGCCTCGGCGTCGATCTCGACATGGGAGACGCCGGCAACCATGTCCGCCACGTCCGCGAGGACGCGGCGGGTGGCCCGGCAGGGCTGGCAGAAGGCGCTGGAGAACTGCACGAGCGTGGCCCGGTCCCCCAGTTCGTACCCCGCCCACGTTCCCGGCCCCGGCACGTCGAGCCGGTCCCCCGCATCACGTTTGTGCACGTCAGCCTCCCGCCCCTGCGTCATGATCCAACCGTCCTCGTCTTCAGCGTCCCCGCGTCCGCGAACATTCCCAACGTGACGAGAATCTCGCGCCCACGGGGCACGATGGGTGGTCAGCCGTCCGTTCTTGGGGCACGATCTGCGCAACGCCGAAAAACCTACGGCTGCGTAACTTCCCGCCGGGAGCCCCCTCCCAAGGCAGACACGAAGGGCCCTCCCCACCCATGGCAGAGCTTGTCTACCGTCCGGTCATCGGTGCCGCGAAAACACTGTTCAAGGCATGGGACCTGAAGATCGACTGCAAGGGGTCGGAGAACATCCCGCTCACCGGCGGTGCGGTGCTGGTCAGCAACCACATCAGTTATCTCGACTTCATCTTCGACGGCCTCGCGGCGCTGCCGCAGAAGCGGCTCGTGCGCTTCATGGCCAAGGAGTCGGTGTTCCGGCACCGGATCGGCGGCCCGCTGATGCGCGGGATGAAGCACATCCCCGTCGACCGCAAGCAGGGCGAGACGGCCTACCAGCACGCGCTCGAATCACTGCGCTCCGGAGAGATCATCGGGGTCTTCCCCGAGGCGACGATCTCCCCGTCGTTCACGCTCAAGAGCTTCAAGTCGGGCGCCGCGCGCATGGCCCAGGAGGCCGGGGTCCCGCTGATCCCGATGGCGCTGTGGGGCACGCAGCGGCTGTGGACCAAGGGGCAGCCGCGCAACTTCAAGCGCAGCCACATCCCGATCACGATCCGCGTCGGCGAGCCCCTCGAGGCGCCGAAGGACCAGTTCGCGGGCGCGATCACCCGGCGCCTTCGCGAGCGCTGCCAGGAGCTCCTCGAGGCCGCTCAGCGCGCCTATCCCGTACGCCCCAAGGGCCCGGACGACACGTGGTGGATGCCGGCGCACCTCGGCGGCACCGCGCCGACTCCGGCCGAGGTGAAGGCCGCCGAGGCGAGCTGAATCGATTACTCCGGGCGGCTCGCTCCCGGCGCTCGCTCCGGGCACCTCTAGGGGCGCTCGGACTACGCCCGCTCCGGCGCGTGGACTGTGAGTCGCGCGCCGGGGCTGAACTTTTCGAGCAGCTCGGCCAGTTCCGCGCCCGCGGCCTCGGCGCCGGATTCCGGCCCCATCCCCTCCAGCAGGAAGATGGCGTTGACCGACTCCTCGGTGAGGCGGGTGCGCGGCCCCTGGCGCCAGTTCCAGCGGCGGCACGTGACGCCCTCGTCGTCGCACCAGACGACCTCGCCCGCGTCGGGGCGCTCGATGACCTGCTCGCCCCCGGCCATGGTGACGAAGGCCTCGGTACCGGTGGCCCGCACCAGGCGCATGCCGCCCTTGATGTGGTCCAGGTCCTCGCCGCCGACCGGGATCAGGTGGGCGACGCTGATCGCGTTGTAGATGTCGACGAGGGTGTTGATCCTCGGCAGACCGCTGTCGGCCAGGGCCCGCTTGGCGAGCGCCTCGGCGGAGTTGCGCGTGCGGGAGGGCTTGGCACCGAAGGCGGTGTACGCCGCGCGCCAGGCCACCATGTGCGGGTCCTCGTGCGGGGCACGGCCCTGGAGCCGCTCGGCGAGTCGGCGCGCGGCCTCGTCGAGGAGGACCGAGGTCTCGTCGGTGCTGGGTCCGTTGACGAGTCCGTAGGCCTCGATGGCTACGTGGGTGAAGCCGGGCGCGAGGGCGCGCACCTCGTCGGAGACGCTCAGGTCGATGGTCATGGTCCGTCATGCCTCACAGTTCGTACGTCACAGTTCTGAGGGGTAGATCTGCCAGAGATGCTGCCGATCGCGGGCTACTTTGAGCGCGCGGAGCGCCACCGGACTCGGTTCAGCATACAGGACTGGGTAGTCCACTTCATTGGACTTCGGATCCACGGGCCAGGCCAGCCGCTCCTCACCGAGACGGAACTGCGCGTCGACCCCGGCCGGGATGTTCCCGCGCGGATCCTGCCGGTGCCAGGCGCCGTCGAGACGTACGGCGACCAGGCCGTGCAGGGAGTAGCCACTGGTGTTGTCGTCACGCAGCCGCTGATAGCAGAACGCCGTCGGGATGTCCTCGGCGCGCAGCAGGGCGGCCAGGGCGTGGGACTTGGCAGTGCAGATGCCGGTGCGCTCCCGAAGGACGTCGGAGGCGCGCCAGGTGACCTCCATGCGGCCCGAGTCCTGCGAGTGCGGGATGGCGTCCCGCACGAACTCGTAGGCAGCGTGAGCGTATGCGTATGAATCCGCGGCGTCGGCAGCGAGGCGCGCCGCCGTCTCGCGTACGAGCGGGTGATGGTGGTCGACCACCTCATCGGCGGCCAAATAGGCGGAGAGGTCTGGGGTTTCCTGGATCAGCTGCATGCGACGGGAGCATAGAAATGCGATCGACCGCATGTCAATGCTTTTACGGTCGACCGCATATCTATGCAGCAATCAGGAGGTGCCAGTCGGCTAGCGCGCCATCTCTTCCTTGAGCGCCGCCACGAATCCGTCCACGTCCTCCTCGCGCGTGTCGAACGCGCACATCCAGCGGACGTCGCCCGCCGCCTCGTCCCAGAAGTAGAAGCGGTACAGCTTCTGCAGCCGCTCGCTCACGTCGTGCGGCAGCCGCGCGAAGACCGCGTTGGCCTGCACCGGGTAGAGGATCTCCACGCCGTGGACCGCGCGCACGCCCTCCGCGAGGCGCTGCGCCATCTCGTTCGCGTGCCGGGCGTTGCGCAGCCAGAGGTCCTTGGCAAGCAGGGCCTCCAACTGCACCGACACGAAACGCATCTTGGAGGCGAGCTGCATGGACAGCTTGCGCAGGTGCTTCATGTGTTTGACGGCGTCCTGGTTGAGGACGACGACGGCCTCTCCGAAGAGCGCGCCGTTCTTCGTGCCGCCCAGGGACAGGATGTCCACGCCGACCGCGTTCGTGAAGGCCCGCATGGGCACGTCGAGCGACGCGGCGGCGTTCGATATGCGCGAGCCGTCGAGGTGCACCTTCATTCCGAGTCCGTGCGCGTGGTCGCAGATGGCGCGGATCTCGTCGGGCGTGTAGAGCGTGCCCAGTTCGGTGTTCTGCGCGATCGAGACGACCTGCGGCATCGCCCGGTGCTCGTCGTCCCAGCCGAACGCCTGCTTGTCGATCAGCTCGGGCGTGAGCTTGCCGTCGGGCGTGGGCACCGTGAGCAGCTTGAGGCCGCCCATGCGCTCGGGGGCGCCGCCCTCGTCGACGTGGATGTGCGCCGACTCGGCGCAGATCACCGCGCCCCAGCGGTCGGTGATCGCCTGGAGCGCGACGACGTTCGCTCCCGTGCCGTTGAAGACCGGGAACGCCTCGGCCGTGGGGCCGAAGTGACCGCGGATGACCTGCTGGAGGTTGGCCGTGTAGTCGTCCTCGCCGTACGCGATCTGGTGACCGCCGTTGGCGAGGGCGATGGCGGCGAGCACCTCCGGGTGGGCGCCCGCGTAGTTGTCGCTGGCGAAGCCCCGTACATCCGGGTCGTGGTGACGGCGCGCGTCGGTCTTCGGAGGATTCACGGGGTCTCTGTCACGGGTGTCGCGAGCGGTCACGGCTTCTCGGTCAGCCACAGGCGGGTTCCGTTCACTTCTCCGGCGGGCCGCTCCCAGACTCGGGCGATGGCCTCGGCCAGCTCCTTGACGTCCGTGAAGCCCGCGAACTTCGCGTTGGGCCGCTCCGCGCGCATCGCGTCGTGCACCAGCGCCTTGACCACCAGGATCGCAGCCGCCGATGTCAGGCCCTGCTCGCCCTCCCCCTTCCCCGCCTTGCGGAATGCGTCGCCGAGGGCGAGTGTCCAGGCCTCGGCTGCGGCCTTCGACGCGGAGTACGCGGCGTTGCCCGCCGTCGGTTTGGAGGCGCCGGCCGCGCTGATCAGGAGATAACGGCCGCGGTCGCTGCGCTGCAGGCCCTCCTGGAAGGCGAGGGAGGTGTGCTGCACCGTACGGATCAGGAGCTTTTCGAGGAGGTCCCAGTCGGTGAGGTCGGTCTCGGCGAAGGTGGCGCTGCCGCGCCAGCCGCCGACGAGGTGGACCAGGCCGTCGATCCGCCCGAACTCCTTCTCCGTGCGGGTGGCCCACTCCCGGGTCGCGCCCAGGTCGAGGAGGTCGACCGTGTCCCCTATGACGGTGGCCCCGCCGTGCGCGTACCGCGCGGCGTCCACCGCCTCCGCCAGACGCGCCGCGTCGGCGTCGGACGCCACGACCGTGGCTCCGGCCTCGGCGAGCCTCAGCAGCGTGGCACGGCCCGCGGGACCGCCTGCCCCCGCGACCGCGACCACGGCTCCATCAAGTGCGGACATCGTCCTCGCCTCCTCGGTGTGGGCGCTCACGCGGCGACCGGCTCGGCGCTCGACGCGGTGATCCCCTTGGTGGAGGCGATCACGTGCTTGAGCTTCTTGGAGAGCGCCTCATAGAACATGCTGAGCGGAAACTCGTCAGGAAGCACGTCGTCGACGAGTTTACGGGGCGGAAGCTGCACGTCCAGGGCGTCCGGACCCTTGGCCCAGCGCGATCCGGGGTGCGGGGCGAGGTACTGGGACACCAGGTCGTACGCGGCGAACCAGTGGACGAGCTTGGGGCGGTCGATGCCCGCGCGGTAGAGCTCCTCGATCTCGGAGCACAGCTGGTTGGTGACCTGCGGCGCGCGCTCCCAGTCGATCCGCAGCTTGTTGTCGGTCCAGCGGACGACGTCGTGCTTGTGGAGGTACGCGAAGAGCAGCTGGCCGCCGAGTCCGTCGTAGTTCTTGACGCGGTCGCCCGTGACCGGGAAGCGGAACATCCGGTCGAAGAGGACGGCGTACTGCACGTCGCGCGCCTGCGGGACGCCCTCGGCCTCCAGTTTCACGGCCTCCTTGAAGGCGGTGAGGTCGCAGCGCAGCTCCTCCAGGCCGTACATCCAGAACGGCTGGCGCTGCTTGATCATGAAGGGGTCGAACGGCAGGTCGCCGTGGCTGTGGGTGCGGTCGTGGACCATGTCCCACAGGACGAACGCCTGCTGGCAGCGGTCCTGGTCGCCGATCATCTCGCGGATGTCGTCGGGCAGTTCGAGCCCGAGGATCTCGACGGAGGCCTCGGTGACGCGGCGGAAGCGGGCGGCCTCGCGGTCGCAGAAGATGCCGCCCCAGCTGAAGCGCTCGGGGGCTTCGCGCACGGCGATGGTCTCGGGGAAGAGCACGGCCGAGTTCGTGTCGTACCCGGCGGTGAAGTCCTCGAAGGTGATGCCGCAGAACAGCGGGTTGTCGTAACGCGTGCGCTCCAGGTCGGCCAGCCACTGGGGCCAGACCATGCGCAGCACGACCGCTTCCAGATTGCGGTCCGGATTGCCGTTCTGCGTGTACATCGGGAAGACCACGAGGTGCTGCAGGCCGTCCTCGCGGTCAGCCGCGGGCTGGAAGGCGAGCAGCGAGTCGAGGAAGTCCGGCACCTTGAACCCGTCGTCCGCCCAGCGCCGCAGGTCCGCTCCGAGTGCCTGGTGGTACGCGGCGTCGTGCGGCAGGAGCGGGGCGAGCTGCTCGATCGCGGACAGCGCGCGATCGACGGTGAGTTCGGCCACGGACTTCGCCGGGGCGCCTTCCGCGTCGAAGTCGATCGAACCGTCCGCGGACTGCCACGGGCGGATCTCTTCCACGGCGTCCTTGAGCATCGGCCAAGCCGGGTGCTCCACGACCCTTCCCATGGGGACACCCCCACTCGCGGGAGGAACCGCACCTTCCGTCACCTTCTGCACAAGAATTTCCGTCACTTGTCAACCTCCACGGGAGAACCTCGCGTAAGGACACCGTATGCGTGCGAGGTTCCCGCCACAAGGGGAGGCTCGGGAGATTATCCTGTGACACCCCCAACATCACCGCTGATTTTCCTGCCGCGTACCGCCAACGCGACTACTTCTGCCACATCTGCCATCGCGGCCCGCGCGTCGCCCAGGATCCGCGGGAAGCCCAGGAAGCCGTGGAACATCTCCGGATAGTGCCCCCGCGTCACCGAAACCCCCGCCAGACGCAGCTTGAGCGCGTACTCCGCGCCCTCGTCGCAGAGCGGATCGCAGCCCGCGGTGACGATGTGCGCGGGCGGCAGCGCGGCGACGTCCGCGCGCAGAGGTGAGGCGTAGGGGTGTGTGCCGTCGCCGTCCGGGCCCAGGTACTGCTCCCAGAACCAGCGCATGTGCGCGGCGGTGAGGAAGTAGCCGGTCGCGTTCGACGTATACGAGTCGCTGCCCTGCCCCGCGTCGAGCACGGGATAGATCAGCACCTGGAGCGCCACGGCGGGCCCCCGGCGATCCCGCGCCAGCAGAGCGGCGACGGCGGCCAGGCCGCCCCCGCTGCTGTCCCCCGCCGTCACCACGGCGCCCGGATCGCCACCGAGACCGCCCGCCCTGGTCCGGGCCGCGGCCCAGCACAGCGCCGCGTACGCGTCCTCGGTGGCCGCGGGGAAGCGGTGCTCGGGGGCGAGGCGGTAGGCGACGGAGACCACGACGGCGCCGGACTCGGCGCAGAGGGTGCGGGCCGTGGCGTCGTGGGTGTCGAGGTCGCAGAGGGTGTAGCCGCCGCCGTGGAAGAAGACGACGGTGGGGCGGGGGTGGCTGTGGGAGCGGTTACGGGGCCCCTCGGGGCGGTAGACGCGCACGGGCAGGTCGGGAGCCCCTACGGGACCGGGGATGACCCGCTCCTCGACCGCCCCCACGGGCGGTGCGGATTTGGCCGAAGCGGGGGCCGCGGCCAGGACGCGGCGGGCCTCGACCGCGTCGGTGACGGTGCCGCCGAGGTCGGGGAAGGCGGCGCTCAGCGCGTCCACGAGGGGCCGCGCGCCCGGGGCGAGGCGGTCGCCGCCTGCGTCGGCCGTCGTCACCCCGTCTCCTGGGCGCGGAAGTACGGGATGACCTTCTCGCCCCACTGCCGCAGGGTCTCCATGCACGCTTCCTGCGGGACGGTGCCCATCTGGATGAGGCACATGATCTCGTCGGCCCCGGAGTCGCGGAGCCGTTCCACGTACGCGATGGCGTCGTCGGCGGTCCCATAGGCGTGATCGGCGTTGAAGGTGGCCGTGGACGTGGGCCGCACGGGGATGTCGTGCTCGTGCAGCCGCGCGACGACCTGCTCGGCGGCCTCGCGCATCGCGGCCGCCTCGTCGGCCCCTTCGACCACCGCCTCGTCGGGGATGCCCGCGCCGCCGTACCAGTGCCCGATGGACTGTGCGAAGAACCGCTGCCCGCGGATACCCACGCGCCGGGCCGCTTCCCGGTCGTCGAGCACGATGGTCGGACAGAGCACGGAGAAGTGGTCGTTGACGACGCTGGACACGAAGCGCGCGTCGCTGCGACCCGCGATCGCATCGTCGTACGCCGCGCGCATCCCGGCGATCGAATCGGGCCCCGCGAAGCCCATCACCAGTGCGCCGATGCCGAGTTCGGCGGCCTGTGTCAGGGTCTCGGTCCTGCTGCAGGCGAGGAAGAGCGGTGGGTGCGGGGTCTGGCGCGGGCGGGGCAGGATCGGATGGGGGGCGATGTCGAGCAGCGCGCCGTGATGCTCCAACTCCTCGCTCTCCCAGGCCTTCCCGATGATCTGGAGCGCTTCCTCGACCTCCTGGGTCGTACGTTCCTTGTCGACGCCGCAGAGCGACGTCTCCTGGAGCGTTCCGCCACGCCCCGCCCCGAGGTCGAGCCGCCCCCCGGACAGCAGATCGAGCATGGCGGCGCGCTCGGCGACCCGCGCCGGGTGATTGAAGCGGAACGGCATGCAGACCACGCCGTGCCCGATGCGAATCGTGCTTGTGCGCGCGGCGACCCAGGTCAGGAAGATCTCCGGGGCGCTCATGTGGGCGTACCACTTGAGGGAGTGGTGCTCGACCGCCCAGACGCGGTCGAACCCCATCTCCTCGGCCAGGACGGCCTGTTCGACGCTGTCGCGGATGAGTTGATGCTCCCGCTCGACGGTGGGGTCGGCGAGCTGCGCTTCGAATATGACGGAGAACTTCACGTGGCCTCCAGGGGGTTGGGCCCCGGGCACACGGGTTTCGCGTGCGCCCCTATTTCGATTAGCCATATGACTAGTCGTCAGGTCGCAAGGAAACAAGGCCTGTACGTGAGGTAATCGCGGCACGCCGAGGCGGGTCGGTCGGGCACGCCTACTGCGACGGGCGCGTACGGCGGTGGCTTGCCACGCGCTCCCGTGTGGCGCACCGACCCGAGCAGTAGCGGCGGGGCGGTCCGCCGCTGGTGACAAAGACGTCGGTGCAGCGCCGCGCGGCACACACTCCGCCGGGAGGACGCTGCCGGTTCCAGACGAGGACGGTCATCGCCATGCAGGAGGAGGCGAGGAACCACTCCGCCCACGGTGCGTCGTCGTCGCTGTCGAGATGGATGTGCCACGGGGTCCGGCCCTCGTGCGAGGTGAGACGTGCCGGTCCGGATCCCCCGGCCAGGAGCCCGTTCAGCCGGGTCGCCGCCGCGTCGACATCAGGGGAGGCGAATACGTCGCGGAGGGAATCCGCCACAGGCCGCATCTGCCGTACGTCCTGGCGGGACACGTCCAGCGGGTCGGCCTCGCCGTATGCGCGCAGCACGGCCGCGACGTCCTCCGGCGTGGGCGTTTCGACGGTCGTCAGGACGTTGACGAGTGCGGCGGCGCGCTGAGCGGTCCGCAGGACGGAGTGGCGGGTGCACCAGTCGTCGTCCTCGGGCGCACGGTTGGAGGGCATGGGGAGAGAGTAACGCTTATATCAAAGTGAGCCGTTACTGCGTAACGTAAACATCATGCTGACGCGTTACAGATTGCCGCTCTACGTCGCCGGGGCCGCCACCGCCCGTGCCGGCGACGAGATGTCAGGCCCCGCCCTGCTCCTGGTGGGTGTCGCGGCCACCGATTCCGCCTCGGCAGGGTCCGCGCTCCTGTCCGGGATCACGATCTCGGCCGCGGTCGGCGGGCCCGTGTTCGGAGCCATGCTCGACAGGGCCGCGGCTCCGGGGCGATTACTGGCCGGCGCGCTGGTCGCCTACTCCGCAGCGCTGATGGTGATCCTGTTGATTCTGGGGCGACTTCCCCTCCCCTTCGTCATCGCGACCGCCATGCTCGGCGGGCTGCTCGGCCCCGCTCTGGCCGGCGGGTGGACCTCACAGCTTCCCCGGGTCGTCGAGCCGGACGGACTGTCGCGGGCCACCGCGCTCGATGCGATGACGTACAACTTCGCGAGCCTGGCGGGACCGGCCCTCGCCGGGGTGGTCGCCGTGCTCGCCGGTGCCGAGAGCGGCGTCGTAGCAGCCGTGGCGCTGATCGCACTGGCTCTGCCGGTCGCGTGGACACTGCCTGCGGACCCCGCGGCCTCCTCGCGCCGCCGCCGGACGTCGGTCGTCGGTGACTTGGTCTCCGGCTTCCTCGCCATCGTTCGCGCCAGGTTCCTGGCCCGCGCCACGGTCACCTCCGTGATCTCGTACATCGGCGTCGGTGTACTGGTCACCTGCAGCCCCCTTCTCGGCGAGGAGGCGTTGGGCACGGCGAACGCCGGGACCTTCTTCCTCGCCGCTCTCGCGGTCGCGTCCCTCGCCGCGAACGTGCTCGTGGCCAGGCGGCCCGGCGTGCTGCTCCCCGACACGACGGTGCTCGGCAGCACGCTGGTGCTCGCCGTCGCGTTCCTCCTTGCCGCCACGGTCTCGCCCGTCCCGCTCTTCGTCGCCATGGCGCTCGCGGGGGCCGCCGCCGGACCGCAGTTGACCGCGCTGTTCGCCGTGCGTCATCGCGAGGCGCCCGAACGGCTGCGCGGCCAGATCTTCACCACGGGAGCGAGTCTGAAGATCACCGGATATGCGATCGGAGCGGGTATCGGCGGTCCGATCGCGACGTGGTCGCTTTCCGGCGCCTTGGTGGTGGCCGCCGGCTTCGAGGTCCTCGCCGCCGCGAGTTACGCGGCTGTCACGGCGGTTGGGCGCGGTAGGGAAGCGCGGACGCCGGACGGGGCAGGCACGCGGGCGTAGTTGGGGCCCGCACCGTGAGGTGCGGGCCCCAACTGCACGGAGGCCACACGGAAGCGCACCCCGTCATACGGTCATCGGTCATCGGGGGGCGATGTGCGGTCATCGAGCCCTGATCAGAGGCCGAACTCCTGCGGAGAGACGCCGAGCGCCGCGCACGCTTCCCGCAGGACCTGCTCCTCGGCCGGGGCGATGTACCCGTCCGCTCCGGCGACGACGAACCCGGTCTGCACGACCGCCTTGGCCTCCATCGGCTTCTTCGCCGCCTTGGCGATCTCCTGCATGGCCTCGGTCTTGCCCTGCTGGAAGTTGAACGTCAACTGGTCGGCGTGCTTGTTGAACCGCTGCCGCAGCTGCTCCGGCGGGAAGTTCTTCAGGACGTCGTTCTGCAGGATCAGCGACTCCACATGCTGCCGCTCGGCCGGGTCGACCGTCCCGTCGGCCGCCGCGACCAGGGCGCACATGGCCATGCTCGCGTCACGGTAGGCGCCGCTCTTCAGCTCCGTCTTCAGGGAGGTGAGCTGGGACTTGAGCACGCCCACGAGCTGCGCCTTCGACCCCCCTCCGGATCCTGACCCCGGCCGCCCGTGCCCACCGGAGCCGCGTGTCCCCTGCGACTGCTGCTGCAGCCCCTTGGCCTGGTCCTTGATCCGGTCCCACATCGCCATCCGTGCCACCTCGGCTGCCTGTTCGCTTCGTCCGCACGCGTTCCGCACGTCCCTCTGCCAACCTGCCAACGCCTCCCCACCCAGCGAAGTTCCACAACAGACACAGGGGTGAACACGGCGCCGCTGAGCAGCGCCGTGCGAGGTCATTCCTTCGTGCGGGCGAACACAACCGTCGCGGGCCGGCCTTCCCCGCTCGACCCGACGCGACCGTCGCTCCGCTGGAACCCGCACTTCTCGGCGACCCGGACCGAGGACGTGTTCTCCGCGGCGGCCTCGAGCAGGAGTTGAGTCAGTCCGAGGTCGCCCAGGGCCCATCCCGCGAGCAGCCGCACGGCGCGCGGGGCGATGCCCCGGCCGCGATAGGCGGGAAAGACGCTGTAGGCGACAGTCGCCACCTCGTCGTCCCGGAACTGCAGGTTGATGATCCCGACCGGCTCGTCCGTCTCGGCATCCGCGATCAGGAGCGGGGCCGCCCGGCCGCTGCGCCACGCTTCTTCGACCTTCGCCATGCTCGTGCCGAGAGCCGCCTCGTCCATGGGTTCGTCGTCGAGCCAGCGACGCGTCTGGGGGTCGTGGCTCGCCGCCCCGATGGCAGGAAGATCCGACTCGCGCCGCAGTCTCACGGCGACCACTCCATCCGCGAGTGGCTCGGACAGCGGTTCGATCGGTATGGAGCGCCCCATGAAGTTGATCGTATCCCGGTCAGAAACTCCGGCCGGAAATACCGCTCAGGAATACCGGTCAGGAATACCGGTCAGGAATGAAGAAGCGCCGCTGCCCGACCCCTCACTAGCGTGTTCGTCATGGCATCCATCGAATCCGTCACCCTCGACGTGGCCGACACCACGGCCGCCCAGCGCTTCTACTCCGCCGCCTTCGGTTTGGACACACAGCTGCGGCTGCGTGCCTCTCAGGAACCCAGCACCGGCTTTCGTGGGTTCACGCTGGCGCTCACCGTGTCCCAGCCCGCCGACGTCAACAGCTTCATCGACACCGCCATCGAGGCCGGCGCCGCCTCGCTGAAGCCCGCCACGAAGTCGCTCTGGGGGTACGGCGGTGTCGTACAGGCCCCTGACGGGGCGATCTGGAAGGTCGCGACCTCGGCGAAGAAGGACACCGGCCCCGCCACCCGGCAGATCGACGAGATGGTGCTCCTGCTGGGAGTCGCGGACATGAGCGCGACCAAGCGATTCTACGTCGGCCAGGGCCTCGCCGTGTCGAAGAGCTTCGGCCCCGTGTACTGCGAGTTCGAGAGTGGCTCGGGTCCCTTCAAGCTGGCGCTGTACCGGCACCGAGCCCTTGCCAAGGACGTCGGTGTCCCGCCCGAGGGCACCGGATCTCACCGGCTCGTGATCGGCGGCGGCGCCGGGGCCTTCACCGACCTGGACGGTTTCGCCTGGGAGGCCGAAGCGCCTGCACCGCGGGCCCACTCCGTGTGACGAGTGGCAAGTGGCGCGTGGCACCGGGTGGACCGGTCTCGGAGAGCGCCGATCGTGGCCGGACGCGACAATGGCAAGGAGCGTACGTGCTCCTTGCCACTCTCAACATATAGCGCATGGGGGGCCTTGCGGCAAGACCCGGGTATTCCCGCAGAATCGTCGGCCTGAGCAACAGCCGACGAAATGAGAGCCACGAAGTGCGTGTGTTGTTCTCGCGATGTCAGGACGTCATCGACGGCGTCGCGTTCAACGTCACGAACGTCGTGAACGGGGGTCCCCATGTTTGATGTGATCGTGGTCGGCGGCGGGCCGACCGGTTTGATGCTGGCGAGTGAGCTGCGTCTGCACGGTGTGGTCGTGGCCGTCCTTGAGAAGTCGGTGAAGCCGACCGATCAGTCCCGCGGTCAGGGCCTGCACGCGCGCAGCGTCGAGGTGATGGACCAGCGCGGTCTCCTCGACCGGTTCCTCGCGGTCAGTGAGAAGTTCCAGGTCGGCGGTCTCTTCGGCGGCATCGTCAAGGCGTGGCCCGAGCGGTTGGACACGGCGCACCCGTACGGCGTCGCCACCCCGCAGCCGGTCACCGAGCGCCTGCTCGACGAACGTGCCGTCGAGCTCGGTACGCAGATCCGGCGCGGCTGCGAAGTGGTCGGGCTGAGCCAGACCGAGGACCAGACCGAGGAGCGGACCGGCGACGGGGCAGGGGCCGGCGTGACCGTCGAGCTGGCGGACGGCACGCACCTGCGCTCGCGCTATCTCGTCGGGTGCGACGGCGGCCGCAGTACCGTGCGCAAGCTGCTCGGCGTCGATTTCCCCGGCCGGCCCGCAACCGTCGAAACGCTCCTCGGTGAGATGGAGGTGACCGAGGATCCGGCGACGATCGCCTCCGTCGTCGAGGAAGTCCGCACGACCCAACTGCGGTTCGGGGCGGCCCCCAGCGAGAACGGGCTGTACCGCGTGGTCGTACCCGCCGACGGAGTGACCGAGGACCGTGCGGCCGAGCCGACCCTCGACGACTTCAAACGGCAGCTGCGGGCCCACGCGGGCACCGACTTCGGCGTGCACGCGCCGCGCTGGCTCTCGCGGTTCGGCGACGCGAGCCGACAGGCCGAGCGCTATCGGGTCGGTCGGGTGTTCCTCGCCGGCGACGCGGCGCACATCCACCCGCCGACCGGCGGGCAGGGGCTCAACCTCGGCGTGCAGGACGCGTTCAACCTGGGCTGGAAGCTGGCCGCAGCGGTCGCGGGCTGGGCTCCTGAGGGGCTCCTGGACACCTACCACGCCGAACGGCACCCGGTGGGGGCCCGTGTCCTTGAGAACACCCGGGCGCAGATCACGCTGCTCGGGACCGATCCGGGTGCGACCGCGCTGCGGGAGCTGTTCTCCAAGCTGATGGACTTCGAGGAGGTGAACCGGTACGTGACCGGGATGATCACCGCGGTCGACGTCCGCTACGACTTCGGTGAGGGCCACGAACTGCTCGGGCGGCGGATGCGGGACGTGGAGCTGAAGCAGAGCCGTCTCTACGAGCTGACGCACGAAGGCCGCGGGCTGCTCCTCGACCAGACCGGCCGGCTCTCGGTCGCCGGGTGGGGCGACCGTATCGATCACGTCGTCGACGTCAGTGAGGAACTGGACGTACCCGCCGTGCTGTTGCGGCCGGACGGTCACGTGGCGTGGGTCGGTGAGGATCAGCGGGATCTGGTCGTCCAGTTGCCGAGGTGGTTCGGCGCACCGAACCACGACGGGCTGCCGTCCCGGCCGTAGAGCGGAGTTCAGCCGACCTGCGTGTGGAACTGCACGAGTCGCTGCTGGACGAGGTTGACCGTGCCGCGCTGACGGCCGGGCACGCGGCGGCGCAACGCGACGAGGGCCGGGCCGAGTTCTCGCACGGTGTCCGGGTCGCGCACCTGCTCCCACTGGTGGTGGGCCAGGTCCGCGGCGGCCTCGACATCGGGGGCGTCGGGGGCTTGGCCCGCCGCGAGCCTCGCGGAGACCACGGCCAGCCAGATCCGGCAGCTGCGGCCCGGGTCCTTGGCGAAGATCGCCAGATGTCCGCGGACCTCCATCCAGTGCACCACCTCGGGCGAGGACGCCCCGTACGTACGCAGCGCCTCCTGCTCCCACGCCGCCGCCATGGCCGCGGCCTCTCCGTGCCGTCCCGCCTCCACGGCCTTGGTGATCGCCGCGTGCGGATCCGCACCCGCGGTCGCCGGCGCCTGGGAAGGTGGTGCGTCGGGGGTGGGGCCTTGCTGTTGGGCGGGCACCGGCACTCGGCTCGGCATGCCTCCGAGGCCACCGCCGAGGCCAGCGCCGAAGCCACCGCCCAGGCCGCCGCCAAGACCGCCGGGCACGGCGGCGGCAGGGTCGGCGAACAGCACGATGTCGGTCGCGCCCTCCTCCAACGCCTGGGCGACGACGTGCTGGTGCAGGTCAGGCAGCGGCGGCCGGTGTCCGCTGCGCAGGACCGTCGCCAGCGCCTTCATGTACGAGGGAGTCGCGACGGCACGCCGACCGGGCGGCGGAGCGACCCGGCCGTACAGAGCCACGCCCGTCCCCACGTCCAGGGGACGCAGCGCCAGCTGCTGCCAGCTGTCCGTGTCGGCATGCAGATCGGCGATGACGGTCGTGCTGCCCGGCGGGCGCAGCCGTAGCTCCTGGGCGATCCAGTGCCAGGGGAACCCGGTGTAGCGCACCGTCGCCGCCGTGGTCCGCGCGAGCGCCACATGCTGGAGCTGCTGACGGCGATCGAGGTGCAACTGCCCGACCAGATACACCGTCAAAGGCCCCGGCGCCATCGCGGCCGCACGCAGCCGGGTGAGCACTGTCTGCGCGTCCAGCGGGTCCGCGAGCTCCACGACACTCGCTGTCGCGGTCCCGGCGAGCACCGCCGGTGACACCGCAGCGAGCACGGGCAGCACGGAGGCCGCATCCACCATACGGGCCTTGCCGACCGGCGCCGCCGCAATCAGCAGCGCGGTCCCGGGCACCGTCCCCTCCCCATCAGTCACCAGAGCACCGTATCCGCTGCTCACCCCGCGGGCGGCAGCGGGAAGACGATCCGCACGAGTTGAAGGGCACCGAACACGACGCCGACCGCGGCGCCGATACCCCCACGCCCTCCCCGGCAGCCCTCCTCAACACACCATCTCCCCATACCGCATGAGGTCCTCCACACACAGAATCCCAGGGAACCGGCACTCGGTGCCGTGCATCTGACCGTGACGTGCCGGGACGTGGAAGTCGGGCGGGCGGGGTGGGTTCCGGGCAGTGGACAGTCCTGTCGGAGCCTGCGGCCGCCGCCGAATTCGGCGGCGACGGCCGCGGCGCTCCTGGGGGCAGGCTCCCCCTGGCGCCCCAGGAGCAGGTGTCCGCGCCAGCTGGTGGCCGAGGGGCCGCGGGAGTGGCCCTCCTGATCCCACAGCCGGCGGGACCGGCCGGTGTCCGTGCGTCCGCTGCAAGGAAGTACGGACCCGGCAGCCTGAGTTACCGACGTGCCTTCCGCTCGGCGCCGGAGCGCGAACGGAATGGTCGGGCCGTTCCGGGGGCTGGGGGCGGGCCTGGGCGCCAGGGTAGAGCGAGCAGGCGGGAGCGGACAACGCCTTTCCGAACTCCGGGATGACCAAGCCCGGCTCCGCCGATTAGTTCCCGCGTGTGGCGCGGTCAATATCTCCGTAGCCGCGAGAATGGAGCGGCAGCCCTCGGCGACCAACCAGGAGATCTTGAGATGCGTACGTTGATCAGCACCGCTTTCGTCTCGCTCGACGGTGTCGTGGAGGCACCCGGTGGCGAGCCCGGCTACCGGAACTCCGGGTGGACCTTCAAGGACGTGGAGTTCGTCCCGGAGGCGTTCGAGATCAAGGGCCGGGAGCAGCAGGAGGCCGCGGCGATGATGCTGGGCCGGGTCAGTTATGAAGCGTTCAGCCCGGTCTGGCCCGGCATGGAGGAGTTCGCGCAGTACAAGCTGATGCCCAAGTACGTCGTCTCCACCAGCCTCACCGACGGCGATCTGGTGTCGGACTGGGGAGAGACCACGATCCTGCGTTCCCTCGACGACGTGGCCACGCTGAAGAAGACCGAGGGAGGGCCGATCATCGTGCACGGCAGCGCGACGCTGAACCGGAACCTCTCCGACGCCGGTCTCATCGACCGCTACCACCTGCTCGTCTTCCCGCTGCTGCTCGGCGCGGGCAAGCGGCTGTTCAGCGACACGGACAAGGACACCCAGAAGCTGGAGCTCGTCGAGCACGAGGCGTACGCCAACGGCCTTCAGAAGAACGTCTTCGACGTCATCCGCTGACGCCGCTCCCCGGCCCCCTTCGCCCTCACCCGCTCCGTACGACACAGTCCTCCGGCTGCCGCTTGCCGGTCGGCCAGGCCAGGCCCACGAAGTCCAGCGTGCCCGGGCCCGCCTTCGTGCCCGGTCTCAGCTCGACGACCGCGAGCGGCTTGTCGTACGGGTTGCCCGCCTTGGTGAGGCAGATACGGCCGCTGGTGCCGTTCACGCGGTTCCTCGACTGCATCGTGGCCCAGCGGTTTCCCACCTGCTCGGCGGAGGGCGCGGCCTCCCCGGTGGGCTTCGCGCCGCGGATCGCATCGACCGCCGTGCGTACTCCGTCGTGCACCATCATGGTGCGGGAGTCGCCCAGTTCCACGACGCCGATGTCGCGCCCCGCCGCCTTCAGCGCGGCCACCGTGTCCTCAAGTCGCCGCAGCTCGGCCAACGGGTCGCGCAGCGATCCGGGCGCCTTCGACTCGGGTGGCTTCTTGCCGGTCCGCTTCTCCTCGTCCGCCTGCCATTTGCGCACCTCGGCGAGCCAGGCATCGGGATGGGCCGGCGCGGCGTACTGCACGGTCAGGCGCGGCTTGCCCGAGCCGTCCCGGAGTTCGGCCCAGTCCTCGTCGGTCATCCGGTTGTTCAGCGAGGCCGCGTCCGAACCGGAAACCACGGTGAACTTCCGCTCCGCGCACGCCTCCTTGGCGAGGCTCTTCAGGAACAGCCGCAGATGGGTCGAGCGGCCCGCGAAGTAGACCGTGTCCGCGCCCGAGTTGCAGATCGTGTTGACCGTCGGCCTGAACTGGTTGTCGACGTCACCCGGATCGGCGACCCCGGGCGACGTGAAGGTCATGTCGTCGGGTCCCGCCGGGCCGTCCTCCGGCAGCTTCTGGAAGGCGCGGGCGAGCGAGCGGACGTACGGGTCGGGCCGGGTGTCGCGGACCAGGACGGTCTGCCGGTCCTTGCGGCTTCCGTTGTAGGAGGCGAGGGCTCTTGCCTGTTGCTCGTTGGTGGGGATGATCCGGGCGAGGCCCTTGAAGTCGTACGTCCCGTCCTTGCTCTCCGCGTTGGCGAGTGAACTCGCCGACGCCCGCGCCACGAGTACCGGCACCCGCTGCTCGGTGAGGCTGCGCACCGCCTCCTTCGTGGCGTCCAGGGAGAGGTTGAACCCGGTCACGGCGCGCAGGTTGTCGCTCCCGGAGCGCGACATCCGCACCAGATCCGGCACCACCTCGTCCTGCCGGAGGTAGTCCTTGCCCGGATTGGCGAGCACGAGGCGCACCACGGGCTTCCCCGGCTCCCGGTTGGCGCGGTACTGCGCGAGGAAGGCACCCTGCAGTTCGCTGCGCAGCTGGCGCCGTTCTGCCTTCGACTCCGGCTGCAGCGGGAGCATCATCGCCACCGTGACATGTGGCTGCTTGTCGATGCGGCGGTTCTCCTCGGCGATCCGGGCCGCGACCGGTGCGATCTGCGGCTCCCCGAAGTCGTAGCCGGAGCCGTTGACTCCGACGCACTCGCCGCCGGACTTGGTCACGCCGTCGGCGCAGCTGCCCGCCTGCTCGGTGAGCCGCGAGACGAGGCCGTACGCCCCGACGGCGAGGAGGGCGGCGAGGGCGCACGTGATGATCTTCTTCAGCAGCGTGCTCCACAGGTGCTCGTGCAGCCAGTCGGTGGCGGTCTGGAACATCGCCTCAGCTCCCCTCTCCGATGTGGGCCGTGCAGGAACAGGACTGCAGCGGCTGCCGGTTGCGGGCGCGGCGCTCCCACCGTCCGGCCCTGGCCGTGAGCACGGGCGCCGCCTCCGCGTACTCCCTGGCCAGCTCCTGCATGAGGTGCGTCATCCGGTCGGCCGCTGCGATGTCCGGCGGCCGGGTGCGCTCCTCGCAGAGCCATACGGCGTGCAGCAGCTCGTCCAGCTGGCGCTCCAGCTTGGTGCCTTCGACCCGGGCCACCGTCATACGGCCGTGCCGCTCGTCGTCGCCGCCGGGTGAAGGGGCCTGGGCCAGTGCGAGCAGTTGGTCGCACCACTCCTCGGCGCCCTCGCCGTACACCGGGAACTTGACGGCGAGGTGGCGTATGGCGCGCTCGGGACCGTGGGCGACCAGGTCGTGGTTGAGTCCGTGTGCCGCGGTGGTGCCGAAGGCACGGTCGGGGGTCTCGGCGCGTCGTTGGTAGTGGGCGTGCAGCAGGCCGTGGTTGCGGCGCCATTCGTCGCCCGCCTCCGGCGGCCCGTGCAGTCTGCTCATGAGCAGCTGCCGGAGACCGAAGTCGCCGATGAAGTGCCGCTCGCAGGCGGGCCAGCCGCTCTCCAGGAGGTATCGCCCCACCTCGTCCGCGGTGAGCCCGCCCGCCGTCTGTTCCAGTTGCGGTATGCGCAGCAGGGCGCGGGCGCAGTCACCGGTGTGCGCGACCGACAGCTGGGTCAGCAGGTCGAGCCAGCGGTCGGTGTGCTCGACGGGCAGCCGCTCGGGGAGCTGTCCGAGCACCAACTCGGCGAGCAGGACGTCACGGACGGCGATCGACTCCCCGTCGAGCACCGCGGACTGGTCGAGCAGTTCACGGTCGTTGCCAAGCTCCGGCAGGTCTCCGGCCGACTCTACGAGGCGCTGCACCGTCCTGGGGCGGCGGCCGGAGAGCCGGTGCACCGCGCTCTGCGCCCGGCGCAGCCGCGCCGCCTCCGGCGCGGCTCCGGTATGCCGTTGCAGCTCCTTGTTGATGTGCTCGGTGGTGAGCAGCGGCATCCGCAGGAGCAGCACGCCCTGTCCGAGACGGCCGCGCGCGGGCAGTCGCTGCCAGTGGGGCGGCTCCTCCTGGTCCGGCCGGTAGCCCGCGAGTTCCTCGGTGCGCGGCTCGTCGGCCAGGAAGAGGGGTTCGGCCGCCCGTTCGCTCGCGACGAGCACCGTGCGCTCACGGTGGCCGTGGGCCCGGTCGGCGAGCACCGCCGCCAGGAGTCCGCGGCCCACCGGCCAGTTGGCGTGCTGCAGCAGCACCGCGGGGCGGCCGACCCGGGTGAGTGCGGCGCCGAATCCGGTGTAGGCGGCGTCCAGATCCTCGCGCAGGGCGCGGAAGAGGAAGCCTTCCGCGAAGCTCCGCTCGTCGGCGCTCTGCTGGAAGTCGTGGGCGAGCAGCCGCAGCCCGGTGGCCGCGCTGCCCGCGGCGCCGGGATAGTCGCCGTAGGTGGCGCGCACCGGTTCGGCGCCGGTGCTCGCCAGATTCTCCAGGAACTCCGTGAGGGCGGCGCCCACCAGCGGCGCCGCCGCGGGGGCGACCACTCCGGCGAGGGCGGACAGATAGCCGGTCACCAGATTGCGCATGAACCTGCCGAGCGCCCTGTGCGGCTGCAACAGGACGCGGTAGCGGGCCAGTTCCTCCTCCAGGCCGCGCCGACGCAGCCGTGCGCCCGCCGCCACCGCCGCCATCCCGGCGAAGAAGCGGGGTGCGGACAGCGCCCCGCCGGGTCCCTCCCACTCGCTCATCCGCAGCGCGATGTCGTACATCGTCTCCGTGGCCTCCGAGCGGCAGGCCGGACGCCACGCCGCCTCCTCGGCGTACCGTGCGTCCGCACAGTCCACGTACGCCACCGGAACCTTCCGCCCGAACCGGTCCCGCAGCAGCTCGAGGAGGCGCTGCTTGCCCATGCCGGGGCCGCCGGTGAGCAGCACGACGGGCAGGTCGGGGCCGTACAGAAACTTCTCGCCGCGCCCCCGGGCACTACGGCCGAGCAGGCGGGGGAAGAAACCTTCGTCCTCGATGAGCCCTTCGAATCCCAGCTCCCGGCTCATCCGGCGCACCCCCGTGCCGTACGTGACCGCCGTGCGGCGGGTGGTCGATGTTGCACGGAGCGTACTGGAGCATGTCTCCGGAATACATCAACTTTCCTGCATGGGAAGTCAGTTGATCCAGTCGATGAGTTCTCCGGATCAGGCGGTCGTCAGCGTTCGAGCATCTGGCGGGCGCCTTCGGGGTGGGTCTCCCCCGCTGCCTGCGGCAGGCTGCCGAGCTTCGCGAGGTGCGCGGGGGTCAGTTCGACGCCGTCGGCGGCGGTGTTCTCCTCGACCCGGTGGACGCGCTTGGTGCCGGGGATGGGGGCGATGTCGTCGCCCTGGGCGAGGAGCCAGGCCAGGGCGGTCTGCGCCGGGGTGGCACCTGCTTCGGCGGCGACTGCCTGGACCTCGTCGGCGATACGCAGGTTGCGCCGGAAGTTCTCTCCGGTGAAGCGCGGGTTGCCGTGCCGGAAGTCGCCTTCCTCGAAGTCGTCGGTGGAGCGGATCGCGCCGGTGAGGAAACCGTGTCCGAGCGGCGAGAAGGGCACGAGGCCGATGCGCAGCTCGCGCAGCAGCGGCAGTACACGCTCCTCCAGGCCGCGGGTCCACAGTGAGTACTCCGACTGCACGGCCGTGACCGGGTGGACGGCGTGGGCGCGCCGGATGGTGTCCGGTCCTGCCTCGGACAGGCCGAACGCGCGGACCTTGCCCTCGGCGATCAGCTCGGCCACGGCGCCCGCGGTCTCCTCGATGGGCGTGTCCGGGTCGACGCGGTGCTGGTAGTACAGGTCGATGTGATCGGTGCCCAGACGCCTGAGGGAGCCCTCGACGGCGGTGCGGATGTTGGCCGGGGCGCTGTCGAGGTTCCATGCTCCGTCGCCCGCGTGCGAGACGAGGCCGAACTTCGTCGCCAGGACCACCTGGTCACGGCGCCCCTTCAGGGCGCGGCCGACGAGCTCCTCATTGACGTACGGACCGTAGATCTCGGCGGTGTCGACGAAGGTGACGCCGAGGTCCAGTGCCCGGTGGATCGTGCGGATGGACTCCGCCTCGTCGGTCCCGGAGTCGGTGTAGCCGTGGGACATGCCCATCGCGCCCAGACCGATACGCGAAACCTCCAGGTCACGCAGCTTGATGTAGCGCATCGCGGTTCTCCTCTCCTGATCGTTCCCCGCCCCGCGTCATCCAGCCTGCCGCCGCGCATGATCTGCAGGAAGGCCGAGTCGTGCCACTGAGTGGCCAGCCGTGGTGTGCCAGGTCCCCCCTCACGCCGGAGAGCCCCTCGCTCTCCACAAGGCCCGTGGACGCAGGGCCCGTGGAGTTCGCCAAGGACCGGCTGCGCACCCTGTGCGAAGGTGAGGAGGACCGTCTCGAAACGCGAGGAGCCGCATGCCCAAGGCAGCAACCGCAGCGAGCCAGACCCTGGACGTCACCTCGGGGCTGAGGTCGAGTGACATCGAGGGCTACTACCAGGACCTGCACCGCCACCCCGAGCTCTCCTTCCAGGAACACCGCACGGCCGGGATCCTCGCCGAACGGCTGCGCGGCGCCGGGTACGCGGTGACCACCGGTGTGGGCGGCACCGGCGTCGTGGGCGTCCTGGCGAACGGCGACGGGCCCGTGGTGTGGCTGCGCGGGGACATGGACGCACTGCCCGTCACGGAGACCACAGGCCTTCCGTACGCCTCCACCGTCGACGGTGTCATGCACGCCTGCGGCCACGACATGCACGTCACCTGGCTGACGTTCGCCGCCGAGGCCCTCGCGGCGGCCCGTGAGACCTGGTCGGGCACCCTCGTGGTGATCGGGCAGCCCGCCGAGGAAGCGGGTGGCGGAGCGAACGCGATGGTCGCCGACGGGCTCCAGGAGCGCTTCCCCCGGCCCGACGCGGTCTTCGGCCAGCACGTCGCCCCCGGGCCCGTCGGATTCGTCTCCCACACGCCGGGGCTGATCATGTCGTCCGCCGACGACGTGGAGATCGTGGTGCACGGCGTCGGTGGCCACGGCTCACGGCCCGAGGCCACCGTCGACCCGGTGGTGACGGCCGCGTACATCGTGACCCGGCTGCAGACCGTGGTGTCCCGGGAGGTGTCCGCGTCGGACGCGGTGGTGCTCACCACCGGCCAGTTCAACGCGGGGCAGCGGCCCAACATCATCCCCGCGGAGGCCCGGCTCGGCCTCAACCTCCGCACGCAGGACATGGCGGTGCGCGAGCGGGTCCTGTCGGCCATCCGCCGCATCGCCGAGGGAGAGTGCCAGGCGGCCGGGTGCCCCACGCCGCCCGAGGTGACCATCGGTGCGAGCTTCCCCGCCACTGTCAACGACGCCGCGCTCGACGCGGATATCACCTCCGTGCACCGCGAACTGTTCGGCAAGGCCGGCGTGGTCGACTTCGGTCCCGCCATGGGCAGCGAGGACTTCTCCCTCCTCGTGCCCGCCGGGGTGCCCTACGACTTCTGGTTCGTGCCTTCGACATCGGGGGCCACCTGGCAGGCCGCTGCGGGACAGGAGCTCAGCGAGAAGATCACCGGCGTGCCGGGCAACCACAGCCCCCTGTTCGCCCCGGATCTCTCGGCCTTGCTGCCGGGAGTGCGGACGCTGGTGGGCGCCGCGCTGCACGAGCTCGGCGGCACCGGAAGGCCACGTGACCGGTGATCGGACCGCCACCGGCAATTCGCCTGATCGTCTTCCCCTGTCCGCGCCGGTATGGGAGAACGCTCGGATGTGCGATGACGAACTGGTCCCGCCGCGCGCGGACTTGACCGAGAAACAGTGGCTGCGGGCCGACGCGCCGCTCGCCCGGAACCTTGCCGCCACGTGGGGGCCGCAGGCCCTGGCGCTGGGCCGGCGCACGCTGCTCGGCGGTGCGGCCGCCGGAGCCGCCCTCGCGGTGCTGCCGTCCGGCGCGCGGCAGGCAACGGCGGCGCAGGGCGCCGCGAAGTTCCCCTTCCCCGAGGAGCCGAACCGGCGGGGAGAGTTCGCCGTTCTGGTGACCGGGGACTCCGGCACCGGTGGCGAGGAGCAGCTCGCCGTGACCGAGGCCGCCCGGCGGGTCTGCCGTGACGAAGGGATATCGCTGGCCGTCGGCCTGGGCGACAACATCTATGAGAACGGGCCCGAGTCCGACCACGACTCCGAGTTCCGGGACAAGTTCGAGACGCCCAACACCGGCATCGACGTCCCCTGGCTCATGGTCCTTGGCAACCACGACTGCTCGGGTCTCATCCCGGGCAGCGGCGGTGATCCCTCGCGCGGCGACCGCGAGGTCTCCTACGCGCTCTCCTCACCGCGCTGGTACATGCCGAGCCGCTACTACAACGTCGCGCTGCCGTCGTCCCAGGGGCCCGGCCGGGGCGACCCGGTCGTGGAGTTCTTCGCCCTCGACACCAACCCGGTCGCCTCGACGGTCGCCCAGACGTCGTCCCGCTACCGGTGGGACGGCCCCTACATGCGCGCCCAGCGCCAGTGGCTCGACGCCGCGCTCACCGCGTCACGGGCCCGCTGGAAGGTGGTTCTGGGCCACCATCCCTACCTGAACAACGGCAAGCACGGCAGCGCGGGTTCGTACGACGGATTCGTCATCGGCCACTACACGAGCGGGATCCACCTCAAGGAGCTGTACGAGCAGGTGGTGTGCGGCAGGGCCGACCTGATCCTGTCCGGGCACGACCACACCCTCCAGGTCCTCGAACCCACGACCCGTACGGCGGGCACCCGTCAGATCGTCTGCGGGGCCGCCGCCAAGTCCGGTGACGGCCGGGCGCACTTCGACCACCCCGCCGCCTGGCAGAACTTCTCCGACGTGGGGTTCATGGTGCTCAAGGTCTCCGAGCGGGCCATGACCGTGGACACCTACACGGTCGACGTCCCCACGCGGACCGCGCGCCCGGCCCACACCACGACGACCTCCACGACGGTCGCGGGCCGCGTTCGTGTGGGCTAGGACCCGTCGTCGGCGTGACGCGCCGCCCCCGCCACGTTCCTGGCCCACAGCACGAGCGGCACCTGGAGCGGGAGGCGGCCTATCGCCGCGGCCTTGAGCGGGGCGGGGCGGTGGCGCCAGTCCACCGCCATCTGCACGTTGGCGGGGAACACGCCGACGAAGAAGGCAGCCGTGGCCAGCGCCGCGGGCCGCCGGGTGCGGGGCAGCGCCACTGAGGCCGCGAGGCCGAACTCGACCACGGCGCTCGCGTACGTCCAGGTGCGCGGCGATCCGGGCAGGAAGCGCGGCACGGTGTGGTCGAACAGTCTCGGGGCGGCGAAGTGGGCGACTCCGGCGCCGGCCAGCAGACCGGCCAGGAGCATGGGGGAACGGGATGCCGAGGGCATGCTGCCTCCTGAGGTGGCGAAGGGAGGCCGACCTTACTCGACAGTAAGTATCGAGTCACCCGCCCCCGTGCGCCTCACAGCAGCCGGGCTCCGCGCCTCGCGAGATAGGTGACCGGATTGATGTCCGATCCATAGCCCCGCTTGGCCCGGATCTCCAGGTGGAGGTGGGGCCCTGTGGCACGCCCCGTGGCCCCGCTGCTGCCGATCCGGTCCCCGGTCCCGATCCGGGCCCCTTGGCGTACCGAGATGCGGGAGAGGTGCCCGTACACGGAGTAGTGCCCGTCCCGCAGCCGCACCGTCACCGCCTTGCCGTACGCGCCCGACCAGCGCGCCAGGACGACGGTGCCCCCGCCGACGGCGTGCACCGGGGTTCCCCGCGGGACGGCGAGGTCGATGCCGGTGTGGTGCCCCGCGATCCAGTTGCCGCGCACGCCGTAGCGGGCGGTGACGCGAAAGCCCCGGCGCAGCGGCAGGGCGAATCTGCCGGGCGGTCGTTCAGGGGCGAGCGCGCGGGTCTCCGGGATCGCCTCGTCCGCCTCGGCGAGAGCCGCCTCGAACTCCTCGTCGTAGCCGACGCCGCAGCCGCCGTCGGATTCCGCGGCTGCGTGCGGCGCCGGTCCCGCCACCGTGAAGGCGCCGCCGGCCATGAGGACCGCGGCGACGCTCAGTACGTCACGTCGTGTGGTGCCCGCTTCACGCGGGCTGTCTATGTCGTAGCCCATGAGGGCCAGCACACTGGCGACGGGCCCGGCGCGCACGCCGAGTGTGCGCCGCTTGGCGTAATGCGTTCCGGGCCCGCGCCGCGGTCAGTCGGCGATCGGCCGGTACACGGTGAGGGCCTCGGGGAGCTTGTCGATGAGCAGGGCGGCGGGCGCGGGGGCGAGTTCACCGTCGTACGCCATCTGTGTGTCCTCGGGCAGGCCGGAGATCACCAGGCGCTGGGCCTTGGCGGACGCGTACAGGCGGGTCTTGGCCAGCTGACCGGCCACCGCCGCGGCGAGCAGGCGGCTGCGCGCGAAGTGCCCGCCGTGCGCGATGCGGACGTCGAGAAGACCGTCGGCCAGGTCGTGCCTGCGCACCGGGGCGATGCCGGTGCTGCGGTAGGCGCCGTTGCCCGCGAAGAGCAGCCACATCGAGCGGGCCTTGCCGTTCACCACCGCGCGCAGCGGCCGCCCCGTGTGGATGATCTGGGCGACGCCGAGCATGGCGGCGGGCGGACCGCCGACCTTCGGCGACCACTCCTCCCTGATGCGTACGAGTTCGGGGTAGGCGCCGAGGCTGAAGGTGTTCAGGAAGTACACCGGCTCGGAGTACGACCGGCCGTCGGGGCCGATCCCGGCCAGGGGCTTGATCCGGCCGACGTCGGCCCGTACGGCACTGCCCACGGCGAGGGCGGCGCAGGCGTCCGCGACCGTGTCGACGCCCAGGTCCGCGGCGAAGTGGTTGAACGTTCCGCCGGGAAGGACCATCAGCGGCACGTCGAACCGCAGGGCCGGTGTCACGGCGGCGTTCACCGTGCCGTCTCCCCCGCACACGCCGAAGACTCCGCCGCGCCGGGCCGCGTCCCTGGCCGCTTCCTCCAGGACCTTGGGCAGGGGCCCCGCTTCCTCCTCGTAGAGGATCACCTCTGCCCGGGGCAGGGCGGTCTTCAACTGCCTGACCGGGTCGAGCAGTTGCGGCTGGGCCCCGGAGGAGGGGTTCACCACGACGACAAGGCCCTCACCGTCCGGCAGCGCGGGCGCGTCCGTGCGGGGCCGTGCGGGCGGTGGCAGCTGCGCCCGGGACGGCACCATGCCGCGCACCGCGTAGGCGGCGCCCACGCCAAGGGCCGCGCCGACCAGGACGTCGCTGGGGTAGTGCACTCCGGTGTAGACGCGGGAGAAGGCCACCGAAGCCGCGACCGGGGCCACGGCCACGCCCATCCCCCGCGACTCCAGGGCCACACCGGCGGCGAACGCCGCCGCCGAGGCCGCGTGCCCGGAGGGGAAGGAGCTGGTGATCGGCTGCCGGGAGAGATGCCGTATCACCGGCACGGTGTCGAGGACCGGCCGGGAGCGGCGCACCGCGCTCTTGCCCAGGGTGTTGACCGTGGCCGACGCGAGTGCCAGGGAGGCGACACCGCGCACGGCCGCCCGCCTGCCGCGCGCACCGCCGAAGGCCCACATTCCGGCGGCGATGCCGAACCACAGCAGTCCGTGGTCGGCACTGCGGCTCAGCCGGGGCAGGACGGGCTGTGCCGCCGGCCAGGAGCGGGCGGCCACGCCGCGGAACGCGAAGCGGTCGGTGGCGCCGAGCAGTCTGCGGATGTGCGGCGTCGGGAGATCACTCATGAACCCCCTATACCCCCGCACGCCCTTCGCACCGCACATGTCTTGCGCCGGCGATGTGACGTTCACTTCAATCAGTCGTATGGCAGCCCCTCGCCCCACCTCACCGAAGCACCAGCGGCCCACCGAGCTGCCGCCGACCGCGTGGGCCGTGCTCGGCCTGCTCTCCTTCCCCGGGGAGCGGACCGGGTACGAACTGAAGAAGTGGGCGGACGCCTCGCTCCGGCACTTCTACTGGGCGCCCGCCATCAGCCAGATCTACGCCGAACTGCGCCGCCTCGAAGGGCTCGGGTACGCCACGTCGCGGCGCTCGGGACCCGAGGAGCCCCGCGCGAAGCGGTCGTACGCCATCACGGCGGAGGGCCGTGCCGCGCTCGTCGGCTGGGCGGGGGGCTCCCAGGACGCGGGGCCGCCCGTCCTGAAGCACCCGCTGCTGCTCCGGGTCTGGCTGGGGCACCTCGCGGCGCCGGATCATCTGCGGGCCCTGGTGATCGAGCACATCGCGCACACGCGAGGCGAGCTGAAGGAGGTGCGCGACGCGCTCGCCCGGGCGGACGGGCAGGAGGCGTGGACGCATCCGCAGATCGCGCTCCGCTGGAGCGGCCGTCGTCTTGAGGCGGAGATCGAACTGGCGGAGGCGATGCTCGCCGATCTCGCGGAAACGGACGACCTCGTCACCTCCGGTCAACCCGTCGAGGACTCGCCCACCCACGGGTGACGTTGCTCGCGGTGCGGGGCCGCCGGCCGGTAGGACGGACGGTGTCAGCCGACCCCGCCGTATGGAGCAGTGCACCTGTGAGCACCCGCGCCGTCCTTGTCGCCGCCGTCATCACCGGGCTCCTGCTCGGGATCGTGGGAATGAGAGCGGACGACTCCGATTCTTCGGGGCGCCCCCGTACGGGCGGTTCCTTCACCGAGGCGGGCCGTTAGGCTGCGCAATTGCCGCGTGGCACCTCCGTCCTCGCCGCGTGGCCGCCGAGCCGCCGTCGACGGAAGCGAGTGAACCTTGAACTTCCTCACCATCGGTCACCGCGGGGTCATGGGTGTCGAACCCGAGAACACCCTTCGGTCCTTCATCGCCGCGCAAGCCGCGGGCCTCGATCTCATCGAGCTCGATCTGCATCTGAGCAAGGACGGTGCCCTCGTCGTCATGCACGACGCCGACGTGGCCCGTACGACCGACGGGAAGGGACCGATCGCCGAGAAGACCCTGGCCGAGCTGCGGGAGCTCGACGCGGGGCGCGGTGAGCGCGTCCCCGTGTTCGAAGAGGTCCTGGACGCCGTGCAGGCGCCGTTGCAGGCCGAGATCAAGGATGTGGCCGCCGCCCGCGCCCTCGCCGAGGTGATGCACCGGCGCGATCTGGTCGGCCGCGTCGAGGTGATCTCCTTCCACGACGAGGCGATCGCCGAGATCGCCCGCCTGGTCCCCGGCGTCCGCACCGCGCTCGTCGCGAGCCGCTACGGCACCGACGTGGTGGAGCGTGCGACGGCGGTCGGCGCCACCACCCTCGTGCTGAACATCAGGCGCCTGACCCTGGAGATCGCCGAGCGCGCCAGGAAGGCCGACCTGCGGATCATCGGCTGGGTCGTGAACACACAGGACGATCTGCGGCTCGTGCGCGCGCTGCAGTTGGACGGAGCGACCACGGACTATCCGGACATCAAGCGGACGGGCCGCTTCACGGCCTGACCTCTCCTCCCGGCCGAGCCCGGGTTCTCCGGGTCGCGCCCGGTCCTCCCGGCCGAGCTCAGGTGAGGGGCTTGACCAGCAGCTCGAACTGCAGGTCGTCCCGCTGCGGAATGCCGAACCGCTCGTCGCCGTACGGGAAGGGGGTCATCTTTCCCGTACGGCGGTAGCCGCGCCGCTCGTACCACGCGATGAGGTCGTCACGTACGGAGATCACGGTCATGTGCATCTCCTTCGCGCCCCACGCCTCGCGCACGGTCCGCTCGGCCTCCGCCATGATCACCTTGCCGAGGCCCGCGCCCTGGAGCGCCGGACTCACCGCGAACATCCCGAAGTAGGCGTGCTCACCGCGGTGTTCGAGCTGGCAGCAGGCGACGACCTCGCCGCCGCGCTCGACCGTGAGCAGCTTGCCCGCGGGCGACTTGATGACGTCGACGACTCCCCGCGAGTCGGTCCGCTGCCCCTGGAGGATGTCCGCCTCGGTGGTCCAGCCGGCGCGGCTGGAGTCGCCTCGGTACGCCGACTCGATGAGCGAGACGAGCACGTCGACGTCCGCGTCGGTGGCGTCCCGGAAGGTGAGGTCGCTCGTGCTGGGGCGCGGTGCGGTGTCCATGGGGCGGGTTCTCCGATCTCTCTGGCCCGCCGCTGTCCGGCGCGGCGTGGGCGAGGCACCGCCGAGGGTATCCCCCCACTAAGGTGCGGCTGCATGGTGCATGTACTGAGCAGCAGGATCCTCCTCCGTCCCACCGACCCCGAGCGCTCACGCGCGTTCTACGGCGACGCACTGGGCCTCGCGGTCTACCGCGAGTTCGGTACGGGCCCCGAGCGCGGCACGGTCTACTTCCTCGGCGGCGGCTTCCTCGAAGTCTCCGGCCGCTCGCAGACTCCGCCCGTACCCGGCCTTCAGCTGTGGCTCCAGGTGGCGGACGCGCGGGCGGCGCACGCGGACTTCGTGGCGCGGGGCGTGGAGGTCGAACGGGAGCCGGTGAAGGAGCCCTGGGGGCTCGTGGAGATGTGGATCACCGACCCGGACGGCGTCAAGATCGTCATCGTCGAGGTGCCGGAGGACCACCCCATCCGCTACCGGCCCGGCATCTGAGTCGCGCCGGCCTCTCCCGCCCCACCCCTGCTCACCGCCTCCTTGCCCTCTCTAGACTGGTCGGTCTAATGTCTCCTTCGTGACCAAGCCACGCGGTGAGACCCGCGCCCGCATCCTGCGTACGGCCGCCGAGCTCTTCCAGCGGCAGGGCTACGGCGCGACGGGCCTCAATCAGGTCCTCGCGGAGAGCGGTGCCCCCAAGGGGTCGCTGTACTTCCACTTTCCGCGGGGCAAGGAGCAGCTGGCCGCCGAGGCGGTGGCGCTCGCCGGGGGTGAGCTGGGAGAGCGCATGGCCTCGGTCGTGGGCTCGGCCGCCGGGCCGCGGGACGCCGTCGTCGGGGTCGGTGAGCTGCTCGCCGACGAGTTGCGGGAGTCCGGCTTCCGGGACGGGTGTCCCCTCGCCACGGTCGCGCTGGAGCAGGCGGGGGGTGACGGGCCCATCAGCGAGGTCTGCCAACTCACCTACGACACCTGGCTGCTTGGGCTCTCCGACTCGCTGCGGGGGTGGGGCGCCGCCGATGACGAGGCCGCCGAGCTCGCCGAGCTCGTACTGTCCTCGTTGCAGGGTGCGCTCCTTCTCGCGCAGGTGCGGCGCGACACCGCGGTCATCTCGACGGTCGCCAGGCGCGTCGCCTCGGTCGTCGTGCGGAGCCTGGGGGAGCAGGGCTCGGGGACGCAGGACTCTGAGAAGTAGCGCTCGGGGAAGAGCGCGTGAAGGTCACGGTTGCGGGGTACTCGGATTACTCGCCCGGCGCACCCGACGTGCGCCGGGCAGTCCCTCGTCGGAGGATTGACCGGACCCCTCGCCCAACCCTGGAGCGATCTCTTATGCAACGTCCCCGGATTCTGATCATCGGCGGTGGCTTCGCCGGTATGGAGTGCGCGCACAAGCTGGAGCGGACGCTCAAGGCGCAGGACGCCGAACTGCGGCTGATCAGCCCGCAGGACCATCAGCTGTATCTCCCCCTTCTCCCCCATGTCGCGTCCGGCGTGCTCACCCCGCAGTCGGTCGCGGTGCCGCTGCGCCGCATGCTGCGCCGTACGGCGATCGTGCCGGGCGGGGCCATTGGGGTGGATCCGCACGCGAAGGCCGTGATCGTACGGAAGATCAACGGCGATGAGGTCGTCGAGCGCTACGACTACCTCGTCCTGACCCCGGGCAGCGTGACCCGGCAGTTCGACATCCCCGGTGTCGACCTGCATGCCGTGGGCGTGAAGACGCTGGCCGAGGCGGCCTGGATCCGCGATCACGTGATCTCCCAGCTCGACCTGGCGGCCGCGAGCTCGGACCGGGCCGAGCGGGAGGCCCGGCTGCAGTTCGTGGTCGTCGGTGGCGGGTACGCCGGTACGGAGACGGCGGCGTATCTGCACCGCCTGACGAGTGCCGCCGTCAAGCGCTACCCCGGGCTCGAGCCGTCACAGATCAAGTGGCATCTGGTCGATGTGGCACCGAAGTTGATGCCCGAGCTGGGCGACCGGCTCGGCGAGAAGGCCCTCGCCATAGTGCAGCGGCGCGGGATCCATGTGTCGCTCGGGGTGACGGTGGAGAAGGCGACCGAGGACAGCGTCACGCTGACCGACGGACGCACGCTGCCCTGCCACACGCTGATCTGGACCGCCGGTGTGGCGCCGAGCCCGCTCATCGCCACGCTGGGCGCCGAGACCAACCGGGGCCGCCTGGTCGTCGAGCCGAATCTGACGGTGCCAGGGCTCGACGGCGTGTTCGCGCTCGGCGACGCGGCGGCCGTGCCCGACCTCGTCAAGGGCGGCGACGCGACCTGCCCGCCGACCGCGCAGCACGCGATGCGGCAGGGATGGGCCGCCGCGAAGAACGTCACCGCGGCCCTGAAGGGGCAGCCGCTGACCGCCTACCGGCACAAGGACATGGGTCTGGTCGTCGACCTCGGCGGCATCCAGGCCGTATCGAAGCCGATGGGCGTGGAGTTGACGGGGCTGCCCGCCCAAGTCGTGGCGCGCGGATATCACTTGGGGGCGCTGCGCACCTTCACGGCACGCTTCCGCACGGCCGCCAACTGGGGGCTCAACGCGCTCGCGGGCGACGACTTCGTACGGACCGGGTTCCAGAGGCAACGTCCGGCCACGCTCAACGACTTCGAGATGACGGACGTCTATCTCTCACCGGAGGAGATTCACGCCCGGGTGGCGGCAGAGGTGGCGGGGCGCTCGATGGCTCCGGAGAAGCCGCAGTTCCCGTAGCGGCGGGGGGCCTGAGAGGGCGGACCAGGTGGTGACCGGGGTGGCTTCGCCCTGCCCTGCCCTGCCCTGTCCTGTCCCGTCCCGTCCTGAGGCCGGGCTTCCCCTAGTGGACGGGGACGCGATGGGTCGGGCGTTTCCCGAGGCGCAGATGGTGCTGCCGGGCCTTGCCGGGATCGCCAACTCGCCGATGGCGCCCGCCTACGACAGGGACAACACGGCCATCGTGGAGGCCGTCGACAATCACGCGGCCGGGCGGATCGCGCGCGCGGCGGCTCGGTGCGGTGGTGCGTGAGGCGCGGGCCTCGCACCGTGATCCGGTGGCGGCGGCGCGGGCGATGCTGGCCGCCATCCCGCTCCTGCGGGCAAGGTGGTCGACGTGGTCCGTCGTACGGAGGTGGCTTCGCGCGCGGGCACGCTCCCGCGGGCACGCCCGTGTCGAAGGGACGCGAGGTGATGCCGAGCGGGTGCTCGAACTCGGCTTCCGCGACGGGAACTTGCACGCCACGCTCGACGGGGGGAACCGTCGCGACCATGCCCGACCTGATCTGCGTCCTGGACAGCGGGACCAGCGACCCGGTGACCACGGAGGGCCTGCGCTACGGCCTGCGCTACGGCCTGCGTGTCAGCGTCATCGCCGCGCGCCACGCCCCCCCCGCTGGATCACTCCGGACGGGCTCGCGCTCGCCGGTCCCCGCTGCTTCGGGTACGAGGTGGACTATCCGCCCTCCGGGTCGGCCACCCCCTGAGCCTTCGCGGCGGCGGACGGTCGCAGTGTGATCGTCCGCCGTGTGTGTCTCTCCACCGCGTCGCGGGAGTAGAGGAGCGGGAAGGAACCGTCGGCGGCCCAGCTCGCGAACAGGTCGTCGTAGTGCGGGCTGCCCGGATCGCCGGACTGCCCCGGCGAGTTCATCGCCACGGAGTCGTCCCAGGAGCCGACGTCCACGACGATCCGGAAGGTGGCCCCCGCGGTCTGCCGGAACCCGGGCCCGTAGGCGGCGGCTCCCACGGTGTCGCCGCTGCCGCCGCGCGGTACTGGGCCCACGGAGGCCCAGTCCGGCGCGGGACCGCCGAGCAGGGCGGCGATGGGGTGGTGCGGGTGCGCGTGGTGAAGGGCGCCCCAGGACCAGGCGGCCGGGTCGGTGCCCAGCAGCCCGCCGAGTTCGTCGATCGCCTCCAAGAGCGTACCGAGCAGCAACCCGGGATCCGGGTCACCCTCCAGGAGCTCCAGATCGACACGGGCGTCCGCCGCCGCGTCCTCGGCGGGCAGTATCCGCGCCAGGGCCCGCTCGCGCTGCCCCTCGCCCACGGCCCCGTCGAGGGCACGCGCAAGCAGGGCGGGCCGCAGGTGCCGCCGGTACCAGACCTCGAAGAGGGCGGCGGCCGGGGAGTCGACGGTGAGACGGGCATCCCAGTCGCACAGGAGGGCCAGGGCGGTGGTGAGGGGGTCGCCGGACGCGGAAGCCCCGGATGCCGCGCTCCCGTTCCGCAACCCCGCGAGCAGCGCCTGCACCCGCCGCCCCGGCAGGCTCACATAGTCCGTCTGCAGTCCTACACAGTCCTCGACCGTCCAGGCCGCGTGCGCGCTCAGTCTCTCCGTGATGCGGTCGTGGCGTGTCGGCGCGTACCAGTCGTACGTCACCGTCTTCTCCGCGTTCGGATACGTGGGCGGCAGGTTCAGCTGGTTGGCCGTGGCGAACCAGCCCTGGGCCGGGTCGCGGACCGAGGGGAGTTCCTCCACGTCCAGGAAGCCGTCCCATTCGTAGCGGCCGTCGCCCGGCACGGGCAGGGTGCCGTCCCAGCCGGGGCGGACGGGGACACGGCCCGCGGGGCGCCAGCCGATCGTGCCGTCGGGGGACGCGTAGACCTGGTTCTCGCCGGGTGCCCCCCAGCGGCGCATCGCCGTGACGAACGCGTCGGGGTCGGCCGCCCGCATGTAGTCCATGCTGCCCAGGTAGGGGGCCATTCCCGGGCCGAGCCAGGCCGCGCGGACCGCGAACGCCGCGTTCTTCTCGGGGAGTTCACGGATGACCGGGCCGTGACGGGTGAACCACAGGTCGGCCGACACCGCGCCGCCGCCGCGTACCGGGATCGGTTCCGTGACGCGCCTCATCGGCTCCCAGCGGCCTTGGTACCAGTACTCGTGCGGGTTCGCGGGGTTCGTGCGGTAGACGTACAGGTCCTCCTGGTCGATCGGGAAGATCGTCAGACCAAAGGCGACCTGGCCGTTGTGGCCGATGGAGATGCCGGGCAGGGCCGGTTCGCCCGCCCCGATGGCGTCGATGCCGGGCGCCGAGAGGTGCGTGAGGTAGCGCAGGGCGGGCAGGGCGATCCCGCGGTGCGGGTCGTTGGCGAGGAGAGGGCGGCCGGTCGCGGTCCGGGACGGGGCGATGACCCAGTTGTTGGAGCCGTCCAGTCCCTGGCGGGGCGCCGCGCCCTCCGCCCACGGTGGCGTGGTGGCCATCTCGTACACGCGCAGGACGTCGGACGGGATGACGGACAGGTCGAGTCCTTCGGGGACCCGCAGCCGGTGCGGGGCGGGCTCACGGCGGCGGCGCAGCTCCTCCGCGTCGGGGCCGTGGTCGCGCAGGGTGAGGGCGCGGGCGACCTCGTCGCGGAGGTTGTACTGCAGGCCGTGGCTGCGGACGCGGGCCACGTCGGAGGGATGCCAGTACGCCGGTTCGTACGTCAACAGGGCGAATTCGGGCGGGAGTCGGCGCGCGTCCGCGCGGCACAGCGCCACGTACGCGTTGATGCCGTCGACGAACGCCGTCGTCACCCGTTGTGCGTCGTCCCCGTACGCACGCCACTCCTCGGCCATGTCACCGCGGTAGAGGAACAGCCGCGCCGCACGGTCGTGTTCGGCGTACCGCTCCCCGAGGACCTCGGCGAGCAGCCCGAGTCCGCGGCGCCGCCAGAGGTCCAGCTGGAAGAGTCGGTCGCGCGCGGCGTTGAAGCCCTGGGCCAGGAAGAGGTCGTCCTGCGACGCGGCGTACAGATGCGGGACGCCCCACTGGTCGATCCGGATCTCCACGGGCTCCTGGAGTCCCGGCACCTCGAAGACATCGCTCATCAGGTCTCCTTCAAGGCGGCTTTCGCCGTGCCCTCGTCCGGGACGGCCGGGGTCGCGGAGGAGACCGCGGCCGGTCCTTGCCCCGGCGCGAGCCAGACGACCGCGAGCAGCACGACGAGGTTGGCGGCGAGGGCGATGATGCCGCCGTTCACACCGTGGTACGGGTCGTTGTCGGTGGCCCACAGCAATGTCATCACCGCGAGACCGGTGAGCATCCCGCAGACGGCGGCCCGCGCGGTCAACCGCCGCCAGAACAGGGCGAGCAGCACGACGGGAACGAGCTGCGCCAGACCCTCGTACGACAGGACGGAGAGCTCCACGAGGGTGTTCGGATAGAAGAGGCTTCCCGCGAGTGCGATCAACCCGGCGATGACACACACCAGTTGGGAGAGCCGCTTGGCCCGCATGTCGTGGGCGTCGCCGGATGTGCCGAGCGCCCGGCGGCGCGCCCGCGGATCGGCGCCGTTGCCGCCGCCGAGAACGGTGCGGCCCCACAGCGTGCCGATGGAGAGCATGAAGACGCTCATCGGCACGATCGCCGAGAGGGCGCCCGCGACGCCGATGAGCGCGACGACGGGTGAGGGCAGGGAGTCGGTGACGAGGCTGAAGAGGGCCAGGTCGGGGTTGCCCAGGGTCGGCATCACGAACAGCGCCGTGGCGCCGACCACCATCGGGACGAAGAGAAGCAGCTGGTACCAAGGCAGGAGCAGCGCGTTGCGACGCAGCGCGTTGGGGCTCCTGGCGCTGAGGTAACCGGCGACGGTGGTCGGGAAGATGGTGATCGTCACGGCGTTCAGGACGACGGTGCTCAGGAACCACATGGCGTTGCGCCCGCCGGACTCGTGCCCGGGGAAGGTCAGCCACTCGGGCTTCTCGGTCACCATGCGCTGCATGAAGTCGCTGAACCCGCCGAGGTAGTGCATCGGGATGTACACGGCGAGGAACACGACGGCGACGATCACCAGCATGTCCTTGAGCGCGCTCACCCACGCCGAGCCGCGCAGCCCTGACACGAGGATGAACACCTCGGCCACGACGAAGGAGATGACGGCCGCGACCTTCAGATCGACGCTGCCGTACGTCATCGCGTTCACCACCACGCCCATGCCCTGAATCTGGACCTGGATGTAGGGGACGATGAAGACCGTCGCGACGACGGCCACGAGAATCCCCACCGGGCGTGAGCGGAACCGGAATTCGGCGATGTCCGCGATGGAGATGAGGCCGTGCCGGGACGCGTACGTCCACAGGGCGGGGCCGACGACGTACGCGACGGCGAAACCGACGGTCAGGTAGGCGACCAGATAGAGGATCGGCGCGCCGAAGGAGTACGACCAGCCCGCGGTGCCGAGGAACGAGAAGCTCGTGTACGTCTCGCCTGCCATGAGCAGCCAGATGAACAGGACGCCGAGTCCGCGGCTGGAGACGGACCACTCGGCGAGGCCCTTGGACCGGCCGCGGGCGCTCCATACGCCGATCCCGATGGTGGCGACCATGGCGAGGCCGAAGATGGTGGTCGCGACGGCCGCGGAGCCGTTCATCGGCGGCCTCCTTCGGTGTCGGTGCCCGGGAGGTCGTCGCCGTGATCGTCGCCGTGGTCGTCGGCCGGGATGGGCTCGACGGCGTTCGCGCGGTACGCCGGGTCGAGCCGGGCGGCGAGCCAGATGACCAGGGGACTGATCACCGTGGCGGCGATGACCCAGGCCAGGAGGAAGGGGATGCCCAGGACGCGCGGCTCGATGCGGTTGGCCACGAACGGGGCGGCGCCGTAGAGCAGGACGGGGACGAGGAGCAGCCAGAGGGAGGGGCGGGCCACGCCGCGGAGGGTGGGGAGGCCGTCGAGCGGGGAGGCCATGGGGTCCGGTGGGTCCGGCGGGCGCCGCGAGCCGCTGTCTTCGGCTGTCGGGGGCATGAGGGGGCTCCTTGGGGAGGGGCGGGGAGGGTCGATCGGGGCCGCAGGGGATCACACACGATCACACGGAGGGGTCGTAACGCCCGTCGACCGCCGTCCAGCCGCCGTCGACGCTCAGCACGGTGCCGGTGACGAAGGTGGACGCGTCCGACACGAGATAGGCGACGGCTCCGGCGAGTTCGTCGGCACGGGCCCACCGCTTGAGCGCGGAGGCTTGGGCATAGGCGTCGAACCATGCGGGGTCGGCGGCGATCTGGTCGGTGAGCGGAGTACGGACGACGCCGGGCGCGACCGCGTTGAACCGCACGCCCTGCGGCCCCCATTCCGCGGCGGCGGTCCGCAACAACTGGACGAGGCCCGCCTTGGACGCGGCGTAGGGACCCTGCCCCGGCTCCACCTGGAAGGCCCGCATCGAGGCGAAGCCGACCACGCTCCCCCGGCCGCGCTCGGCCATGCCGGGGGCGACGGCCTGGATGAGCGTGAGGTAGGAGCGCAGGTTCAGGGCGATGACGCGGTCGAACTCGTCGAGGCCGTAGTCGGCGATGCGCTTGCGCACGTTGGCCCCGACGGTGACGACGAGCCCGTCGAGCGCTCCCCATGCGGCGACGGCGGCCCGGACGGCGTCGGGGTCGAGGACGTCCAGGGGGTGCGTGACGGCGGTGGCGACGCTCCGGCCCGACGCCGTCCCGCCCTCCCCCACCGCGAGCGCCACCGTCTCTGCCGCTCCCTGCGTGTCCCGGTCGGCGACGATGACATGCGCGCCCTGGGCGACGAGCGCGCGGGCGGCCTCGCGGCCGATGCCGCTCGCGCCGCCCACGACCGCGACGCGGCGGCCGTCGAGCCGGAACAGATTGCCGTAATCCATGGTGGTGATGCCTCTCTTGCCGGGGACGTCGGCTGACCGACCGTTGTCTGCTGAGGGCCCAGGGCCCAGGGCCCAGGTCCGAGCTGACGGCCTAGGGCCTGATGACCGCCATCCGCGTCACCGTCAGTTCCTCGATGGCGAACCTGGGACCCTCGCGGCCGATGCCCGAGTCCTTGACGCCGCCGTACGGGGCGATGTCGCTGCGGTAGCCGGGGACTTCGTTCACCACCACGCCACCGACCTCCAGGCGGTCCACGGCCTCCAGGGCGGCCCTCAGGCCGCTGGTGTAGACGGCCGCGTGCAGGCCGTAGCGGCTGGCGTTGACCACGTCGTAGGCGGTGTCCAGATCCGGCACCGTGCGCAGGCAGACGACCGGGCCGAAGATCTCCTCGTCCCAGGCGGGTTCGCCGTCGGGAACGTCCGCGAGCAGAGTCGGCGTGACGCACCTGCCGCCCGCGTCGCGCACTCCCCCGGCCACGAGGCGTGCGCCGGCCGCCCGAGCCCGTTCGACCCGGTCGAGCACCCGCTCCGTCGCCGCCCGGTCGATGAGCGCCGATACGCGGGTCTCAGGGGCTCGGGGGTCGCCGACCACCACGTCCGGCAGCCGCTCCACGAGCCGCTTCTCGAACTCGTCCGCCACCGCGTCCACCACGATGACCCGCTGTACGGAGATGCAGGCCTGGCCCGATGCGTAGAATCCGCCCCGCACCACCGCGTCCGCCGCCGCGTCGAGATCGGCGTCGGCCGCCACGACGAGCGCCGCGTTGGAGCCGAGTTCGAGGACCACCTTGCGGGGCGCCGCGTCCCGCGCGATGTGGTGCCCGACGGCGGCGGACCCGGTGAAGGAGACCGCCGCGACCTCCGGATGTGTGGTGAGCGTACGGCCGACCTCCGCGTCCCCCGTGACGAGTTGCACCGCTCCGGCGGGCGCGCCGGCCGCCACGAGCTGCTCCCGTACGAGATGGACGAGCCGCAGGGTGGCCAGCGGCGTCGCCGGCGCGGGCTTGACGATCACCGGGCAGCCCGCGGCGAGCGCCGGTGCGATCTTGTGGGAAGCGAGAAGGACCGGGTAGTTGAAGCCCGCGATGCCGACCACGACGCCCACGGGCCGTCGCGTCCAGAAGCCGAAGAGGCCCTCCCCGGACGTCTGGAGGTCCAGCGGCACGGTCTCGCCGTGCAGATGGGCCACCTCGTCCGCGGCGGCCTGCCACGTGGCCACGGTCCGCTGCATCTCGACCCCGCAGTCGACCCGCGGCTTCCCGGTCTCCAGGACGAGCAGGTCCACCAGCTCGGGCACCGCGTCGGCAAGCGCCACCGCGACCCCGGTGAGCACCTGCCGCCGCACCCCCGCGGTCAGCCCGCCGACCCGCACACGGATCGCCGCGGCGTGTTCGACGGCCCGCCCCGCGAGGTCTTCGTCGCCGACCGGCGCCGGGGCGATCTCAGTGCCGTCGTACGGGAAGAGGACGGGCCGGCTCTCCGGCGCGGACACCCAGCCGTCCCCGATGGGCAGCCCTTCGGGGCAGGTCGTCGTCATCGCGTGCCTCCGGTGGTGCCGGTCAGGAACGAGCGCGCCGCGGCGGTGTACACCCGGGTGTACTCGACGATCTCGCGCACCTCGACGAACTCGTCCTTCTGGTGCGCGATCCACTTCCCGCCGGGTCCGTAGACGACGGTCGGCAGACCGGCGTCGCGGGTGAGGATGGTGCCGTCCGTGGTGCCTGGCACGGCACCGAACGGCGGTGCGGCGCCGTGCACCTGGCGGTGCCCGTCGACGAGGGCGGTGACCACCGGGTGGTCCTCGGCGATCTCGATGGCGGGCCGGTCGTCGACGACGGTGACCCCGACACCCACCCCCACGCTGCCTGCCGCGTCGAGCGCGCACTGCCTGACGCGCTCGATGAGTTCCGTGTGATCGGTACCGGGGATCGTACGTACGTCGATGCCGACGACACCGTGTGCGGGGATGACGTTGAGCTGATCCGGGTCACCGCCGTGCAGCACGGTCGGCGTGAGAGTCACGCTCCCGGCGTGCGGATGGGTGCCGTACCGCTTCTGGGCCCAGGTCTGCACGTCACCGAGGGCCTCCACGATGCGCGCCCCGGCGACGATCGGGCTCTTGGCCTCCTGCGGCATGGCACCGTGGGCCATCACCCCGTCGAGATCGAGCCGGAGCCGGATGCCGCCACGGGCGGAGGTGCAGACCTCGTACCCCTCCGGCTCGCAGACGATGACCCCGTCCACCTCACGCGCGAGCGGCGTCGCGGCGAACGCCTTCGCGCCGAGCATCAGTCCTTCCTCGTCGCACAGCACTCCGAGGACGACGCGGCCCGGGAAGGGCCCGGCGAGTTGCAGGGCCCGCACCCCGTAGATCATCGCCGCGACACCGGACTTCATGTCGGCGGAACCGCGCCCCCACAGTCTGCCGTCCCGGATCTCGGCGCCGTAGGGATCGACGCTCCAGTCCTGCGGATCCCCCTCCGTGACGACGTCGATGTGCCCCTCGAACATCAGGGTCGGCCCTTCGCCTCCCCCGCCCTCGATGACGGCGACGGTGTTGGGCCGCCCCGGCGCGACCTCGACCACGTCGTACGTCCAGCCGAACTCGGTGAAGAGCCGGGCGACGAGTTCGGCCGCGGGCCGCTCGACCTCGGTGGACCCGGCCGCGTTGACGGTACGCAGCCGGACCAGATCCTGGGTGAAGGCGACGACGGCCGAATCAGTCACGGGCGTGCTTGAGCTGGTGTGACGTGAGCTGGTGTGCATGGAACCTCCAAGTCGGTCGGCCACGAGGCCAGTCGACTGGTCAGACCAGTTGAGTTCCCGTACTCTGCCTCCACGTTCATGGCCGGGTCAACCACCAGATCTTGGTTTTCGCGCGCCGATGTCCGCATCGACGTTCGCGCCGATGTCGCGTATCAGCTACGTACCGTGGAGGGGGCGGGCCGATGGCCGCCGACGACACCGACCTGTTCCGGCCGGTCACACCGGTCCGGGCCTATCAGCGGGTGGCGGAGCAGATCGAGGAGCGCATCCTCAGCGGTGATCTGCCTCCCGGCGCACGGCTGCCCGCCGAGCGAGAGCTGGTCAACCGCTTCGGTGTGGGCCGCTCCACGGTCCGCGAGGCGCTGCGCGTCCTGCAGTCGGCGGGCCTGATCCGCTCCCGCCCCGGCGACCCGCTGGGGGCCGAGGTGCTCGGCGTCTCCCCCGACAATCTCAGCCAGGCCCTGGGCCGCCTCACCCGCTCCAGCGTGGCGACGCTCGGCGAACTGGTGCAGTTCCGCATGGTGTTGGACGCCGAGAGCAACCGTCTGGCGGCGCGCCTGCACGACGATGACGACCTCGCCCGGATGCGCGAGCAGATCACCCGCATGGAATCGCTCAGCGACGCAGGTGGCGGCAGCGGCCCGACGGCCCTGCACGCGTTCAGCGAGGCGGACGCGCTCTTCCACCGCGCGATCGCCGAGGCGAGCGGCAATTCCCTCCTCGGCCTGTGCGCACGTGCCGTGCACGAGGCGGTGGTCGATGTCATCGAGAAGAAGATCGCGGGCGTCACGGACACCACGGCCTGGATGGAGCGCTCCATAGCCCACCACCGCGAGGTCCTGGCGGCGATCAGCGCGGGCGACGGGCCGTCGGCCGCCCGTCTGGGCCGTTCAGCGCTGCACGAGTACTACGCGGATCATGTGGAGCCCGAGACAAGGGAGTTGCTGGCGGCGTCCGTCGAGGACCACTGACACCCCCTCGCCCCTCCGCGTGGCTCCTCAGCCCCGGAACCCCGGCGAGAGCCCGAGCCGCCCCTCCAGCTGCCCCAGCAACTCCCCCAGCAGTGCGCTCAGTTGACCCTGGCCGTCCCCGTCGAGACCGGCCAGGACAACCGTCTCGTAGGCGAGCTGATCGGGCAGGATGGAGTCGACCAGGTCGCGGCCCGTGCCGGTCAGGCTGACGTGCGATACGCGGCGGTCACGGGTGTCGGCGCGCCGGTCGACGAGGTCGCGCTCCTGGAGCTGCTTGAGACGCTTGGTGACGGCGGCGCCCGAGGAGAAGGTCTCGCGGGCCAGTTCGCCGGGGGTCAGTTCGTGGCCGGTGCGGCGCAGCGCGCCGAGGAGGTCGAACTCGGGGCGGGTCAGGCCGACGCGGCGCAGCGGCGCGTCCTCGGCCTGCTGCAGGAGGGCCGCGCAACGGTTGATGCGGCCGATGACCTCCATGGGACCCGTGTCGATGTCCGGCCGCACCGTCTGCCACTGCCGCACGACGGCGGCCACGGTGTCGCGGGGCGCGCCGACGCCGGGGGCACCGCCCGCCGCGCCCGCGGCGCCGGCCGCGGCACTGCTCGCGCCGCCGTCTCCCGCACGGGCGCCCACGGCTTCCGCCGCCGCGTCCCGTTCGCTCCCGTTCCTCATGCGCCCCTGTCCTCGCCCTTCCGCCCGGCCCGGCCCGTCATACCCGTACGCGCTGTACCCGTACGCGCTCGCCTTGCTCCATGCCTCGTACCGTCGCCGCGAGCGTACGGTGTCCCGCCTGCTCGGCGAGCATCACCCGCTGGTCCGGCAGGGCGCGCTGCCACCATTCGCCCGCCGCCGCGTCGTGGGCGGTGCGCAGGTCGACGAGGGCGGCGGTCAGGCCGCGGCGCGCCGGGCGCAGGGCGCCGGGGGTGGGGAGCGGTCCTGCCAGGGCCTGTTCGGCGCGGGCGCGGGCCCGGTCGGTGGCGTCGATGGCCAGCTCGATGTGGTCGGCGGCGCGCCGGTTGGTGACGGCGATCGCAGCGAGGACGCCGAGCAGCGCGCCCACGAGCGTGTCCACGACCCGGTCGAGGATGAGGCCTCCGGGCTGCTGGAACCGTGCGAACTCGGTGACGAGGAGGGCCATCGGCGTGACGCACACGCTGCCGAGCCAGTAGTTGCGGCCCATCAGCGCCTCCGCCCCGAAGGCGAGAGCCAGACAGCAGATGATGAGCGCGGCCTGACTGAGGTGGGCCAACGGGGCGATCGCGGCGAAGGCGAGCACTCCGACGAGGTTGCCGACCACGCGCTGCACTCCCCTGTTCCAGGTGAGCGTGACGTTGGCCTGGTAGAGCGAGGCCGCCGTGACAAGGGCCCAGTAGGGGCGGCCGACGCCGAGCGCCAGTGACGCGTACCCCGCGAGCGCGCAGCCGACGGCCGTGCGCAGCGCGATGGGCAGCAGCGGGGATCCGGGGGCCAGTCGCCGCCACAGCACGCCCTTCGCGGCTCCTGCCGCCAACTCGGCTTCCACTCCGAGGAGTTCGTCATCGGCATCGGGGCGTACGTCGGCGGGGCGCGGCACCGCACCCGTACCGCGCAGCCCCGCCGCCCAGGAGCGCAGCTGGGCGGGGTCCGCCGCCGACGGCGCCGCCAGCGCCTCCTCGGCGCGGATCACCAGGCGCTCCAGGGCGCGGCGCGCCGCTGTGCGGGCGCCGGTGGCGAGCAGCGACTGCCAGGCGGCGTGCACGGCCGCCGCCGCGCCCGGCCGGGCGCGCTCGCGGTCCGGGCCCGACGCCTCGGCGTACGCGGCTGCCGCGTGCAGGGCCCGCGCGGTGGCCCGGCGCTCGGGGCCGTGCGGCCGCACCAGGGCGGGGGCCATGCCGACGAGCCAGGCCACGGCGCCCGCGCCGAGCGTCAGGGCCAGGTGTCCTGGGACCTGCCCGATGGCCTGCGGCGCGAACAGGGTGGCGGAGCTGATGAACGTGAAGATGAGGTGGCCGGGCGGGCCGATGCGCGTCGCGTCGCAGAGCGTCTTCTGTGCCGCGGCGAGCAGCGCGCCGACCGCCACGAGCACTGCCGCCGACGTGGTGAGCGAGGCGGCGACCATGGCGGCGCCGACACTTGCCAGCATCCCCAGGACGACACCGGCGAGGGCGCGGGACCGCGCCGCGTAGGGGAGGTTGTGGGCGTAGAGGGCGCAGAAGGATCCGGCCATCGTGTACATGACGAGGTCGAGGCGGCCGATCGCGAGGAGCGTCAGATTCGGTATCGCGGTGGCGACGACGACGCTCGACGCGGGTTTGAACCAGATGTCGGACGGCTTGCCAGGACGCAGCACACCGGCGAGCGGCAGTCGGCGGACCCGGAGACGGGCACGGAAGCGGTCGCGGAGGCGGACACGGGAGGGGCCGGACGGGCGCGGTGAAGATGGCGGTGTACTGCTCATACCTAGAACATTAGCAAGTGTTTTACTCGGAAACGATTTACTCCGGGAGTCGCCTCCCTCACGGCCCGTCCGCTCCCTCCGCGCTCCCCGCGTACACCCGTGCGCTCGCATACGACGCCCCGTGCGAGGGCATCGACCCGACGACACCGTCGATCGGGGAGGTGTGCGGTGCACGGACCGGCGCAGGCCGGCTGGCTGCTCGTCGCGCTGTGCGCGGCGACCGGGTCCTACTGCCTGCTGCGGATGCGCAGCAGGGTCGAGGAACAGCGCCGGGCGGCCGGCGGCGAGGCGCTCATGGGGTTCGGGATGGCCCTGATGGCCCTGCCCGCGGCCGTACTGACCCCGCCGCGGTGGGCCTGGCTCGGGTACGCGGCCGTGTTCGGCGTGGCGGCGCTTCGGGCCCTGTGGGCGGCGCGACGCACTCGGCACCATCTGCATCACCTGGTCGGCGCCTGCGCCATGGTCTACATGGCGGTGGCCATGACCACGACCCCCGCCGCGCACACGGGCCACGGCGGCGGGGGCGCACCGGCGCTCACGGGAGTCATGCTGCTGTACTTCGCGGGGTACGTGCTCTGGTCGGGGGTCCGCCTCCTGCCCGTAGCGGCTCCCGTACCGGCATCCGTACCGACGCTCGCGGCGACGGAGGGAGGCGGTACCACGGTCATCGGGTGGGGCGACCGTACGGAACTGGCGATGGCGTGCCGGCTTTCCATGGGCATCGCCATGATCGCGATGCTGCTGACCCTGTAGCCGCGGCAGCCATGGAAACCGCGGCGGGCCCGCCCAACGGAATCCGCGGGGCCGTAAGGGGCGATATCCCGCGATCCGCCGTGGCGTGCGTCACCTTCGGCGATAGGTCGTACCCTCCGACAGCGCCACCCTCATAGTCTTGACGCATGTTGCTCCCCGTTGCGCTGTTGCTGCTGGGCGCCCTCACCGCCGTCGTCGCCCCGCGCCTCCTGGCGCGCGCCGACTGGCCGGAGCGCGAACCGGTGGTCGCGCTGTGGGCGTGGCAGTGCGTCGTGGCGGGTGTGCTCATGTGCTGCGCCCTGTCGATGACCCTGAGCGCCGCCGCCGCGTGGCAGGCCGTACGCGGCCATGTCTTCGCGCCCGCGCCGCACGACGTCGTCGAGGCGTACGCGCTGGGGGCCGGCGGCTCCTGGGCGCCCGCGACCGCCGTGGCGCTGGCCCTGGGCGCCGTGTGGACCGCCGCGATGCTGACCCGGGAGATCTCCCGGGCGCGCACCAGGCGCCGCAAGCGTCGCAGCGAACTGCTCCTGCGCGCACCTCTGTTGCCCGGCGAGGAGCCCGGCGCCGACCGTCTCGTCGTCCTGGAGGGCGAGCGCCCCGACGCCTGGTGGCTGCCGGGCGCCGCGCCCCAACTGGTCATCACCACGGCCGCGTTGCGCCGCCTCAAGGGCCGTCAGCTGGATGCGGTGCTCGCTCATGAGCAGGGGCACGCCCAGGCACGGCACGACTGGCTCCTGCACTGTTCGGGCGCGCTGGCCACGGGGTTCCCGCAGGTGCCGGTGTTCGCCGCGTTCCGTGGCGAGATGCACCGCCTGGTCGAGCTGGCCGCCGACGACGTGGCCTCACGGCGTTTCGGGCGCCTGACGATCGCTCTCGCGCTGGTCGAGCTCAACGAGGACCGGGGCGTTTTCGGCCCCTGCCCGACCCCGCACGCGCACGTGCCGCAGCGGGTGCACCGACTGCTGTCCGCACGGCCGCGGCTCACCGCTGGGCGGCGGCTGCGGCTGACGGCGGCCGCCGCGCTGGTGCCGGTGATTCCGCTCCTTGTGACGTTCGTGCCCGGGCTGCGCGCCCTGGGATAGCGGCCTGCCGCCCGGCCGAGGCCCCCTGGAGCCGAGGCCGAGGCCGCCCGGTTTCACCGGGACCGCGCCCCGGGATGGCCCTCACCGCCGCCCGTCGGCGAGGATCTCCCCATGCACCCCGCCGCACCGCTCGAATCACCGCCCGGTCCGCCCGGCCCGCGAACATCCCGCGCCATGCTCACCGCCGCACTCCTGTGCGTGCCATCGGCCCTGCTGATCCTCCTGGTCGAGCTGGAGTGGGGCCCCCTGCGCACCCTCGACGGCGACATCGCGCGCACCACGCACCGCTGGGCCGTCGCGCACGACGGCCTCACCCACGCGAGCCGCGTCCTGACCGACTGGGTGTGGGACCCGTGGACGATGCGCGCGCTGATCACCGTGGCCGTGCTGTGGCTCGCCTTCCGCGGCGCGTACTGGCTCGCGCTGTGGCTGGCGGTCACCTGCGCGGTGGGCACCGTGGTGCAGCAGGGGCTCAAGGCGGCGGTCGACAAACCGCGCCCGGTGTGGCCGGACCCGGTGGACTCCGCGCACTTCGCGGCCTTCCCTTCGGGGCACGCCCTGACGGCGACGGTCGTCTGCGGACTCCTCCTGTGGCTGCTCCGCGTGTACGGCGCCGGGCCCGCCCTGTGGCGCACGGGTGTGACGATCGCCGTGGTCTGCGTCGTCGGGGTCGGCGTGACCCGGATCTGGAACGGCGTGCACTGGCCCTCAGACGTCGTCGGCGGCTGGCTGCTCGGTGCCCTCATGGTGGCGCTCGCGATCGCCACCTACCCGTACCGGCCGGGAGCCCGCGCCGTGAGGCTCGCGTAACGGGCCTGCCTCCGAGCCCACTTGACCGCCCGCAGACCGGCCACGGAGGATCCCTGCCATGACGATCAGGGGTGTGCTCTTCGATTTCTCCGGGACCCTGTTCCGCGTCGAATCCACCGGTGCCTGGCTGCGCGCGGTGCTCCAGGAGGCCCGGCTGCCGCTCCCCGAAGCGGAGTTCGAGCGCCTGACGAACGACCTGGAGCGGGCGGGCGCGCTGCCCGCCGGGCCGCGTCCCACGGCGGTGCCCGACCATCTCGCCGAGCTCTGGGCCCACCGCGACCGCAGCGCCGCGGAGCACCGTGCCGCGTTCACGGGCCTCTCGCGCGAGGTCCCGCTGCCCGCACCTCATCTGCACGACGCCCTGTACGAGCGCCATATGACGCCGGGGGCCTGGCGCCCCTACGCGGACGCCGCCGAGGTGCTCGCCGCGCTCCGGGAGCGGGGCGTCCCTGTCGCGGTGATCAGCAACATCGGCTGGGATCTGCGCCCCGTCTTCCGCGCCCACGGTCTCGACCCGTACGTGGACGCGTACGCCCTGTCGTACGAGCACGAGGTCCAGAAGCCCGACCCGCGCCTGTTCGCGCGCGCCTGTGAGGTCATCGGCGTGGATCCGGCGGACGCTCTGATGGTCGGCGACGACCGGCACGCGGACGCGGGCGCCGCCACGCTCGGCTGCGCCGTGCACTTCGTGGACCATCTGCCCGTGGACCGGCGGCCGGACGGACTGCGTCCCGTCATCGGCCTCGTCGACAGGGGCTGAGGCGTCGCCGGTCGTCCCCGGGCAGTGGGCCTACGACCAGTAGCCCTCGACCTCGGCGACGGGCCGTGCCCGCGCCTCCTGAGGGTTCCCGCCGAACTCGGCCTTCGCGCGCCGCTGGCGCAGCAGGTCCCAGCACCGGTCGAGTTCCCGCTCGATGGCACCGAGTCGCGCGCGCTCCGTCGACTCGTCGATCGCGCCCGACGCGAGGGAGTCCCGCAGCGTCCGCTCGTCGTCGACCATCGACGAGATCCGGGACAGAATCTGCTCTTGATCCATCTCAGTACGCCTCCTCGGCCCCCTGGCCCACTGTAAGGAGGGTTCGGCCGATCGGCACCCGTGGGCAGGCAACACTCCCCCGCGGTGTTGCCTGCCCCAGGTCGCACCGGACCGTGAAAGACACGCCTTGGCGTCCTGGCCCGAGACCCTGAGTATACTGGCTGAGAGCCAGTCAACGCAGGAGTTACAGAATGTCCCCGCGTAGCGCATCGGTCAATGAAGAGTTGCGAAGGCGTTCCAGGGAACGGCTCCTCCAGGCCACGGTCGAGCTGGTGAGCGAGCGCGGCTATGAGGCGACGACGCTCGGCGACATCGCCGACCGCGCGGGCTCGGCCCGCGGCCTCGTGTCGTACTACTTCCCCGGCAAGCGGCAGCTCCTGCAGTCGGCGGTGCACCGCCTGATGCACCGCACCCTTGAGGCCGCCCTCGAACGCGATCCCCCGGCCACGGACGGGGATGAGCTCCTGGCCCGCGCCATCGACGCGGTCCTGGGCCTGGCCAGGGACCAGCCCGTTCTCATGCGCACCCACATGGCGGGGATCCTGCAGGCCGACGGGTTCGTACGCTGCCCGGAGCAGCAGCAGCTCGCCGAACTCCTCCGCGACACCGTCGTACGCAACGGGTCGCTCGATGTGGACACCGACTATCCGCTGCTGCGCGCGCTGCTGATGGGCGCGGTCTTCGCGGTGCTGCTTCCGGGGGCGCCGATGCCGGCGGGCGCGCTGCGGTCGGAGCTGTTCCAGCGGTACGGGCTCGCGTGGGAGCTGGGCGTCCCGCCGGGCGATGAACCGCTCGGCGGGACGCATGCGCGGGTCGACGATCAGTCCGCGCAGGAGACGCGGTCCGCTCAGCGTCCCGCTCAGTCGAAGTAGTCGACTGAGGAAAATGGTCCGGTCAGTCGAAGTAATCCGGCTGGGTCTGGACGTTGAGCTCACGGACACGTACCCGCTCGGCGGGATCCGTCCGCTTGTCGTCGATCTTCAGGACGTCGAAGCCCTTGGCGATGTCGTTCGAGTAGATGTAGCCGTTGTAGTAGTACGCCGACCACGAGCCGCCCACCTGGATCGCGTCGGTGGAGAGGGGGCCGCGCTCGAAGTAGCCGATCTCCTTCGGCTTCGAGGAGTTCGTGAAGTCCCAGACGGAGACGCCGCCCTGGTACCACGCCTGGACCATCAGGTCCTTGCCCTTGACCGGGATCAGCGAGCCGTTGTGGGCGACACAGTTCTCGGTCGCGGCCTGGTGGCGCGGGATCTTGTAGTAGCTCTTGAAGACGAGCTTGCGGTGATCGCCCTTGCCCTTGATGTCGTAGATGCCGTTGGCACCGCGCTCGGGACCTGTCGCCTCGTCGCAGGTGGCGCCGCCACCGCCGCCGAGCTCATCGGTGAAGACGACCTTGTTCGCCTTCTGGTTGAAGGTCGCCGAGTGCCAGAACGCGAAGTTCTTGTTGTCCTGGACCTGGTCGATGACCTTGGGCTTCTCGGGGTTCTTGATGGAGAAGAGGATTCCGTCGCCCATGCAGGCACCGGCGGCGAGGTCCTCGGAGGGCAGCACGGTGATGTCGTGGCAGCCGGTGGTCTTGGAGACGCCCGGGTTGGTGGGCCCGCCGGGGTTGCCACCGCCGTCGGGGCCTTCACCCGGGAAGAGCACGGGGAAGTCGACGACCGCCGCCTTCTGCGGGGCCTTGCGGGGCACCTTGATGATGGAAATGCCGTCGTGCGGCGGCTGGCAGTCCGGGAACGTCGCGCTCGGGGAGTACGAAGAGACGTACACGTAGACGTTCTTCTTCTCCGGCACCAGGGTGTGCGTGTGCGAGCCGCAGGCGGTCTCGACGGCCGAGACGTACTTCGGGTTCGACTTGTCGCTGATGTCGAAGACCTTCATGCCCTCCCACGAGGACTTCTCGGTCGCGGGCTGCGTGGTGCTGTTGCAGGAGTTGTCGCTGCGCGAGGAGTCGGTGGAGAGGAAGAGCAGGTTCCCGGAGACGGAGATGTCGTTCTGCGAGCCGGAGCACAGGACCTGGGACACGGTCCGCGGCTTCTTGGGGTTGCTGATGTCGTAGATGCGGAAGCCGTCGTAATTGCCCGCGAAGGCGTACTTCCCCTGGAAGGCGAGGTCGGTGTTGAACCCCGGCAGCGCGTCCTTGGGGATGTTCGCGAGATGTTCGATGTTGTCCGAATGCACGATCTCGTCGGGCGCGGGTATCTCACCGCTCTTGATGGCCGCCTTCGCATCGGCGGCGTCGCTCTTCGACACGCTCTTGGGCGCGGCGGGCGAGTCACCCGGGTCCGGCGTCGCTCCGGCGGGCGCCGCACTGAACAGCGCGGCAATCAGTCCGAGCGCGGCCGCACCGACGCCCAAGCGTCTGCGCCGTGTTCGGGAATTGTTCAACAGGGTCACTGCGTCCTCCCTAGTCGCCCTGGTCGCCGTTCGTAGTCGAACGGTTCACGGACACCCCGCAGTATCGTGCTCCTCATGCACAGATCAACAGATGGCAACGCACCTGTAATGAAAGTTTTTGATCACGAACGCACGTAAGCGTGCTAGGACGGTCCTCAACTCCCCCGCGCGCCACAGGAGGCAGCCGTGCCCAACCGTCGTACGCCCGCCGCAGCCGTGTTCCTCACGGCCGTCCTTCTGACGCTCGGCGCCTGCGATCCAGGAGGTTCCGAAGGTTCCGACGCCGGTTCGACGCCGAGCGGGAAAGCCGCACCGGGCCCCTCGGTCATCGCTCCGGGCAAGCCGGGCGAGACGGCCGCGACCATGTCCGCGAAGGACGCGGCCAAGAAGAGAACCGACGACGACACCCCCAACTCGGCGGACTTCACCTACGTACAGATGATGATCACGCACCACGGCCAGGCCCTGACGATGACCGAACTCGCCCCGAAGCGCGCCGATTCCACGAAGGTCGAGCGTCTCGCCGACCGCATCGCTGCCGCGCAGCGTCCGGAGATCGGCGCCATGAAGGGCTGGCTGAAGAGTCACGGCGGCGCGAAGAAGCACTCGGGGCACGACCACGGGACGATGCCGGGCATGGCCACGGAGGGACAGCTGAAGCAGTTGCGCGCCGCGAAGGGCAAGGCGTTCGACGAACTCTTCCTGAAGCTGATGATCACCCACCACAACGGCGCGGTCACGATGGCGACGGATCTGCTCTCCGACGGAAACAACATCCAGGCCGAGGAGATGGCGAACGACGTGATCGCGCAGCAGACCGCGGAGATCGGCCGGATGCGCGAGATGTGATGCCGCGCCGCGGCACGGTCGCCGCACCTCTCAAGCGCGACTCCCTTCGGCCGACTCCCGCTCGTGCGGCGGCACGTGGTCGCGTCGCGGGAGGAGCAGCGGAGTGGCCAGGATGAGGATCCCGGCGATCCCGATCGCGGTGCGCGGCCCTGTGACACCGGCGAGGAGGCCCCACAGCCCGGTCAGGGCCGCGATGCTGAGCTTGCTGGTGACGGACCAGGCGGACAGGGTGCGGGCGACGCGGTCCGACGGTGTGTGATCGAGCCGGTAGGTGGCGAACACCGGGTTGAACACGCCCGAGCAGGTGATCAGGCCGAGCTCGACGACCATGACGAGTACGAGCCCGGCGGCACCAGGGCCGATGAAGGCAAGACCGAGCAGCCAACACGCGCGCAGCGTCCCTGCGGTGAGCAGGGTCCGGTGCCGCCCGAACCGTTGGACGAGCGGCTGGGCGAGCCGCGAGCCGATCAGGCCGCCGACGCAGGGCACGGCGAAGGCCAGGCCGTACTGCCAGGGCGCGAAGCCGAGTTCACCGACCATGAGGACGATGAGAAGTGGCGAAGTCGCCATGATCAGGCCGTTGTTGAGGATCATGTTGAAGAACAGCGGGCGCAGCATCGGGCCCGCGAGGATGTACCGCCATCCGTCGAGCAGATCGCCCGCCCGGAACCGGGACGGCTGCCCGGTGCGCCCGGGGTGCGGCTCCTTGCCGCCGATCGCGCGGATCCCCAGGGCCGAGAGCAGGAAGCTGACCGCGTCGGCCACCACGGTCATCACCGGCCCGAAGAGCCCGATCGCGGCTCCGCCCAGCGGCGGCCCGAGCATCAGTGCGGTCCAACTCGTGGACTCCAGACGACCGTTCGCGACGAGCAGGTCCTGCGTCCGCACGAGCGCCTTGAGGCTCGCACCGCTCGCCGCGCTGAAGGCGATGTCGGCCGCGCCGACGACGACCGCCACGAACAGGAGCTGGCCGAAGCCGAGCAGACCGAGCGCGAACGCGGCGGGGACGCTGAGCAGCGCCGCGCACCGGACCAGGTCCATCGCGATCATCACCGCTCGCTTGCGGCGGAACTCCACCCACGGTCCGAGCGGCACCGCGACCATCGCGCCCACCGCGAAGCCCGCCGCCGCGAGGACCGACACCTGCGTCGGACCGGCGTCCAGGGCGAGGATCGCGATCAAGGGGAAGGCGTCGAACGCGAGCCGCGTGCCGAACGCACTGACCGCGTAGGCCGCCCACAGCCATCCGAACTGCCGCCCCAAGGACCGCCTGGACCGCCCGGGCCGTTCGCCTCCCCCACTCGCTGCCACCTCTGCCATTCGTGCCATCCCCTGCCCTTGGACAACCGTTGCTTGACCTGCGGTATCCAATCCGGCGGCGGGCGCAGAGGGCAAACAACCGCATCGGTGGTCATGTACAACCATGAGCTGCGTGAGAGCGTCAACCATGGATCGCGTGAGGGCGTCGCGGCTTGCCCGCGACGGTCGTAACGTTTACTGTTACGACAAGTGAGGGGGTGCCGTGAGCGCCAACAGCAGGTTGACCGTCGCCGTGCACGCTCTGGCGTGGGTGGGTCTCTATCAGAGCCGAGGCTTCGAGGTAGCCACCTCGGAGCAGATCGCGGGCAGCGCGAACACCAATCCCGTGGTGATCCGGCGCTTGCTCGGTGAGCTCCGAACAGCAGGCCTGGTGCACGCCCAGCGCGGCACCGGAGCGGGATGGATGCTCAGCCGCGAACTCGCCACGATCACCTTGCTGGACGTGTACGAGGCCATCGGGTCGGGCCCGCTGTTCGGCATGCACCGCGCGGAGCCCAACAAGGACTGCGTCGTGGGCGCGGGCATCCAGCCCGCGCTGGGATGCGTCTACGACCGGCTCGACCAGACCGTTCGGACCGAGTTGGCCCGGACGACGGTGGCCGACGTCCTGAAAGACACACTTTCCTCTCAATGACCTCTCGATGACCTCTCGATGACCTCTCGATGACCTCTCGATGACCTCTCACTGACCGTTACGCGGCCGACGTGGCCGCTTCCTTCAGATCTTCAATGTAACTGTAATAGTTACGTCAATTAGTCAGGTGGAATCCATGGAGAACAAGGGACAGATGACCGGCAAGACCGCCTTGGTGACCGGAGCCTCCAGCGGCATCGGGCTGGCCGTGGCCCGACGCTTCGCCGCCGACGGAGCCACGGTGTATCTGGCCGGACGGCGGACCGCGGAGCTTGAGGCCGCCGCGGCGGAGGCCGGGCCCGCCGCGGTGGCCGTCCAGTGCGACGTGGCGCGGGCCGACGACCTCGACCGGCTCTTCGGCACCATCGAGCGGGACGGCCGCCGCCTTGACGTCGTGGTGGCCAACGCCGGAATCGGGGAGTACGTCCGCCTGGAGGACGCCACCGAGGATCATTTCGCCCGGACCTTCGACGTCAACGTCAAGGGAAGCCTGCTGACCGTGCAGAAGTCACTGCCTCTGCTGGCGCCGGGGGCGTCCGTCATTCTGCTGTCCTCCACCAACGCGGGACAGGGCGGTGAGGGGCTCGGGGTCTACGCGGCGTCCAAGGCCGCCATCCGGAGCCTGGCCCGCACGTGGGCCTCCGAGTTGGCGCCGAGGGGGGTGCGGGTGAACGTGATGACGCCCGGCCCCATCGCCACGCCGGGCATCGACGGCCTCGCGGCAGGGGTGGGGCAGGGCACCGAACAGTTCCACGCGGCACTTGCCTCCCAACTCCCCATGGGCCGCATGGGACGGCCCGAGGAAGCGGCCGCTCTGGCGGCCTTCCTGGCGAGCGAGCAGAGCTCTTTCAGTACCGGAGCCGAGTTCTTCGTCGACGGAGGACTGGCCCAGGTCTGACCTGCCCGGCCCAGCCGGCCAACAGGCGGCACGGGCCAGCCGACCAACAGGCGCCACGCCACCGCCGCCAGGTCGGTCCGCCCCGAAAGCGCGGCCGGCTCACCACCACGTACGTCACCGCGCGAGGAGTCACCATGCCCACACCCCAGCAGCCCGACAGCGTTCAGGACACGATCAGCCGCTTCCTCCACCTGCTGGCGGCGGCCGACGCTGACGGCCTGGCCGATCTGTTCGCCGACGACATCGACTGGTTCGTCCCCGGCGACAGCAGCCTGCCGTGGACCGGCCGCCGCACCCGCCGCGAGCAGGTGGCCGCCTACTTCCGCACGATGTGGCCCGTCTTCGTCGAAGGCGAGAGCGAGTCACGGATCGACCAGGTCCTGGTGGACGGCGACGAGGCGGCCCTGTTCGGCCGGTTCACACACACCGTCAAGTCCACCGGCCGCCGATTCACCACCCCCGTGGCCTTCCGCCTCACGGTCCGCGGCGGGCGCATCGAGCGTCTCCACCTGTTCGAGGACACCCTGGCCGTCGCCCGGGCCATGCCCCGGACGGACAGCTGACCGGGGCGGACGCAGAACCGGTCAGCGGCCGCTCACGGCGGCGGTGCAGCACCGCGCATGTGCGCTGACGTGCTCGTGCGCTCGTGCGCCCATGTGCTGGTGCGCTCGTGTGCGTCAACGGCGGTTGTGGCGCGAGGGCAGGGCGCCCGCGTCCCGCGCCGAGGCGATGAGCTTGAGGGACCTGCGGCGACTGCGCCCCGTCGCGTGCATCACCGCGAGCACGGGGTCGCGCCCCTCGGCCTGCGCCGTGCGGTACTCCTGAGCGGCCATCAGCCGCCCCTCGCGCCCGCGCGGCCACGACGGGCGGGCGCGGTGTGCGGCGGGCGGATGCGGGTGCTGGTGCTGGTGCTGGTGCTGGTGCGGTTGCGGGTGCGGGTGCGACGGGTCGTCGGCCGGATGCGGTGGCTGGGCGTGCAGGCCCTCCAGAGTGATCCGCCCTTCCGAGACCACGGCCCGCGCGTCGACGGCGGCTCCGTCACCGAAGGTCAGCCGTACGTGGAATGAGGGCTGGGACGGAGGCTGGGGCGAGGTCGGGAATGAGGGCGGGAATGAGGGCGGGAATGAGGGCGGGAATGAGGGCGAGCCAGCAGCATTCGGCCGATAGTGATCAGAAACGCCAAGAAAGGGGCTCTCAAGCACAATCAAAAGGTAGCCGGGCGATCGCATTAGGTCACGAACGGCACGCCCTGGAGCGAGCGCCCGGAGCGGATCCCGGAACGGTGCCCGGATCAACGCGCCCCTCACCACGTCTCCCCCTCGACGCACCGGAGTGCGATGCTGAGTTCACCCCCGAGGCCGCCTCGCGGAAGGAGCACCGCCGTGCTGCAGGTCGCCGTCGTCGGATCAGGCCCGAGCGGGGTCTACACCGCGCAGTCCCTTGTCCAGCAGGACCGCGTCCCGGGGGTGCGGGTCGACGTCATCGACCGGCTCCCCTGCCCCTACGGGCTCGTCCGTTACGGCGTCGCACCTGACCACGAGAAGATCAAGTCCCTTCAGGGGAACCTGCGTACGGTCCTCGAACACGACCGTGTCCGCTTCCTCGGCGGCATCGAGATCGGCCCCGGCGGATTCCCGACCGCGCGGCTGCTCGACCTTTACCACGCGGTCGTCTACTGCGTGGGCGCGGCGGCGGACCGCAGACTGGGCGTGCCGGGCGAGGATCTGCCGGGGAGCCATTCGGCCACGGAGTTCGTGTCCTGGTACAGCGCGCACCCGGACGCGGCGGCCGACGGCTTCGTACGAGGTGTGGAGTCCGCCGTGGTCATCGGCGTCGGGAACGTCGCGGTGGACGTCGCGCGGATGCTGGCGCGCGGCGCGGCCGAGCTGCGGCCCACCGACATTCCGCAGGCGGCGCTCGGGGTCCTCGCCGAGAGCCGGGTGCGCGAGGTCCACATGGTGGGGCGGCGCGGCCCTTCGCAGGCGCGCTTCACCACCAAGGAACTGCGCGAGCTCGGCTCGCTCCCGGACACCGACGTGAACGTGGACCCCGCGGAGCTGGCGCTCGATCCCGCGTACGCCGACCCCTCCGGCCTGCCCGCGGCGGGCCGCCGCAACGTCGAGGTGATGCGCGGCTGGGCCGAGCGCCCGGCGCGGCACCTGCCGCGCCGCATCCGGCTCCGGTTCTTCCTGCGCCCCGTGGCCGTGACGGAGGCGGCGGGGCGGGTCGGCGGGGTGCGGTTCGAGCGGACACTGCCGGACGGGCTCGGCGGAGTGAGGGGTTCCGGGCGGTACGAGGACATCGCGGGGCAGTTGGTCCTACGCTCGGTCGGCTACCGCGGGGTGCGCATCGACGGGCTGCCGTTCGATGACGGGCTCGGCACTGTGCCGCATGCGGCGGGGCGGGTGCTGCGGGGTGGCGTCGCGTCTGCCGGGGAGTATGTGGCGGGCTGGATCAAGAGGGGGCCTACGGGCGTCATCGGGACCAACCGCCCGTGCGCCAAGGAGACGGTGCTCTCCTTGCTCGACGACGCCCCCGCACTCGTACGGAGGGGGGCACAGAGGGGGGTGCCGGAGGATCCTCTGCCCGCTCTCCGTGACGCGGGCCTTCATCCCGTCGAGTGGCAGGGCTGGCTGGCGATCGAGCGCGCGGAGGCGGCGCTCGGCGTCTCGCTGGGGCGCGGGCCCGTGAAGATCCCCGACTGGCCCGGGCTGCTGGGGGCGGCCAGCGCACAACGCTGAGCGCTGAGCTGGGACCGTGCGGATGTGCGGGCCCGTTGGGGCTGATCGCGCAGTTCCCCGCGCCCCTGACCGGGCGCGACCGTGCCCGGTGCTTGACCGGCCCCGACCCTCTGCGGCGCACCACGCTGAGCGCTGAGCTGGGACCATGCACATCTGCGGGCCCGTTGGCGCTGAGCGCGCAGTTCCCCGCGCCCCCTACGGGGCGCGACCGTGCCCGGCGATCGACCGGCCCCGGCCCTCTGCGGCGCACAACGCTGAGCGCTGAGCTGGGACCGTGCGCATCTGCGGGCCCGTTGCGGCTGAGCGCGCAGTTCCCCGCGCCCCCTACGGGGCGCGACCGTGCCCGGCGATCGACCGGCCCCGACCACCTCTGCGGCGCACCACGCTGAGCGCTGAGCTGGGACCATGCACATCTGCGGGCCCGTGGGGGCTGAGCGCGCAGTTCCCCGCGCCCCCTACGGGGCGCGGCGCTTGGCTCGTGCTTCTATGGGGCGGCCGTGCGTTCTGCCTGTGTCCTCGCCGCCGCGAGGACGCTGTCCAGGAGCCCGGGGAAGAGTGCGTCCAGGTCGTCGCGGCGCAAACCGTTGAGCTTGGCCGTGCCTCGGTAGATCTGTTGGATCACGCCGCTCTCGCGCAGCACCCTGAAGTGGTGGGTGCTCGTGGACTTCGTGACGGGGAGATCGATCTGCGAACAGGAGAGCCCGTCGAGTCCCGCCCCGTCCCTGGCCAGCTGCCGTACGACCCGCAGGCGCATGGGGTCCGACAGTGCGTGGAGCACGCCCTCGAGCCGGATCTCCGCACGCGCCGGATGGTCGAGCGCACGGCTGCTGATCGGTGCGGCGGTCGTCATGACGGCTCCACTTCGTCGGGGCTTCACGTCCGGGCTTCGCGTCTTCTCGAAGGCCTCCATAGTACGAGACCCATCGTAGTTTGACATCTGCCGTACTACGAGGTCTATCGTACGACCGGAAACGAAGTCCGTGACGAATGGAGTCCGCCGTGAGCGCGCTGTTCGAGCCCTACACCCTGCGATCGCTGACCATCCCCAACCGCGTGTGGATGGCACCGATGTGCCAGTACTCGACCGAGGTGTTCGGGCCGAATGCGGGCGTCGCCAACGACTGGCACTTCGCGCACTACGCGGCGCGTGCCGCCGGCGGCACCGGCCTGATCCTCGTCGAGGCGTCGGCCGTGAGCCCCGAGGGCCGCATCAGCCCCGCCGACCTCGGGATATGGAACGACACGCAGGTCGAGGCGTTCCGCCGCATCACCGGCTTCCTGAAGACCCACGGCACCACTCCGGGCATCCAGATCGCCCACGCGGGCCGCAAGGCCTCGACCGACCGCCCCTGGAAGGGCGGCGGACCCCTCGGCCAGGACGCGCAAGGCTGGCAGCCGGTGGCGCCCAGCCCGCTCCCCTTCGACGAGGGCCACCTCCTGCCGCACGAACTCACCGTGCAGGAGATCCGCGACATCGTCGGGCAGTTCGCGGACGCGGCCCGGCGCGCGCTCGACGCGGGCTTCGAGGTCGTCGAGATCCACGGCGCACACGGCTACCTCATCGGCGAATTCCTCTCGCCGTTCAGCAATCACCGTACGGACGAGTACGGCGGCTCCTTCGAGAACCGCTCCCGGCTCGCCCTCGAAGTCGTCGACGCCGTCCGCGCGGTCTGGCCCGAGGAACTGCCCCTCTTCTTCCGGATCTCCGCGACCGACTGGCTGACGGAGAACCCCGAGGACGGGCGCGAGGGCTGGACGGCCGACGACACGGTCCGCCTCGCGAAGGAACTGCACGCCCACGGCGTGGACCTCCTGGACGTCTCCAGCGGAGGCAACGCCCCGAAGGCCCGCATCACGACGGGCCCCGGCTACCAGGTGCCCTTCGCGGCACGGGTGAAGGCGGAGACTTCGCTCCCCGTGGCCGCCGTCGGCCTGATCACCGACGCCGAGCAGGCGGAGAAGATCCTCGCCAACGGCGAGGCGGACGCCGTGCTCCTTGGCCGCGCGCTCCTGCGCAACCCCTCGTGGGCCCGGCACGCCGCGAACGAGCTCGGCGGTGAGGTCGCCACACCCCAGCAGTACCACCGGATGGTGTGAGCCCCACCGCGCACAGCCGCTTGCCGCCGCGCAGGGCTACTCGCCGCCGCACGACGTCTTCCTGAGTTTCCTGAACTCGACGTCGGTGGGCTTGTAGTCCTGCTCGAAGGCGCTCGCCCGCGCGGTCACCTTCGGGAAGTACGTCTGGAAGGCCAGGGACCAGTTGGTCTGGAGGAAGTCCTCCAGGACGGCGTTCAGCCGGTGGCAGTCCTCGGTCTGGCCCTCGCGCAGGCCGATCCCGTAGAACTGCCGGTTCTTGACCGTGATGTTCCGCGCCACCTCGACCTTGTCGGCGTACCGCGGGTCCTGGGCGAAACCCTCAAGGATGATCTTGTCCGTCCAGACGGCCTCGAAGTTGCCGTTGATGAGCTCCTTGACACATGTCTTGTAGCTGTTGCGGAGCTCGGCCACCACCTCCTGGCCAAGGGCGGCACGGACGGCCTTCTTCGCCTTGAGGTCCTGTTCGCTGTCCGGGTCGCCGGTGGATCCGCGCACGCTGCACACCCGCTTGCCGTCGACGTCCGCCAGCCTCGCGATGCCGGTGTAGTCCTTGCGGACAAGCACCCCTTGGTAGGTCTTGAAGTACGGAGCCGTGAAGTCGACCGCCTTGTCCCGCTGATCGGTGATGGAGTAGGTGGCCACCACCATGTCCATGCTCTTGTCGCTCAGCACGTTCTCGCGGTCGCGTGACTGGACGTCCCAGTCCGCGGCCTTGAAGTCGAGCTTCGAGCTGAGGAACTCCACCAACTGCGCCTCGAATCCGGCGAAGTCGTCCTCCTCCTCGCTGCGGGTGCTGAAGCCGGGCTGCCCCTTCTTCACCGCGATGTTCACCGTCCCGGTGAGTATCGAGGGCGGCGCGTCGCTCTTCTTGGTGGTGCCGCCCGGAGGCCGGGACGCGTCGGAGCCGTTCGCCGATCCGCCGTCGCTGCACGCGGCGGTCAGGCTGAGGGCGAGAAGGCATGCGGCGGTGACGAACCGCGGGCGTCGCGCTCTGAAGGACCTCGAGGACGCGCAGGACATGGAGGACATGGAGGACATGGACTCTCCCTTGGCTAGCGGCGGTACTCCGCCTTCTCGAGCGTGAGGCTGACCCGGCAGTCGTTGCTTTCGGCGCTGTCGGCCAGCTGTATGTCGACCGAGACCTCCGGTCCCGTGTCGTTCACCAGGTCGAGCGTGGTGGTGAGGGTGCGTTCCAGGTCGACGGGGCCCTTCGCTTCGATGTCCGCGCCCTGGAACCGCAGGCTGCTCAGGGCCAGGCAGGGGGAGCCCCCCGCCACCCCGTCCCGCGCCGCGAGGGTGACCCTCAATTCGGTGCTGCCGCCCGGATCGGTCTTCACGGTGATCCTCGCCGTTCCGTCCGCGTCGAGAGTGGCGTCCGTCAGCTCTGCCCGGGGCGTCACGTCGACCGGCCGCCCCACGAGCACCCACGAGCGGATGCCCCAGATGACGACGCCGACAAGGAGCGCGACGAACATCGCGCCGAGGAAGGCCCGCAGATGCTGCGCCGCCTCGGGCCGTTCGCTCCTGGCCGCGCGCCCCGTCATGGTCGAGGCGTACGCGATGAAGAGGGTGGCCGCGGTCACCGCGGCCGCCGTGCCGCCCCAGATCGCGACGGCCACGAGGACGAGCATCGCCACGAGATGAAGGGTGAACTGCTGCCCGAGGAAGCGCTTTTCCTTGGAGTCCGGTGTACGTGTCTGCCCGCCGCCCTCCGGGGCGCGCTCAGTCGGCGCAATCATGTGACACCCCCGCGTACAACTGATGCGTGTGGAGGGCAAGGATGCCACAGAGAGTGACGTGAAACACCACAACCCGCGTTATTTCAGGAGGTGTTCGGGGTGTCACATTCTTGGCCAAGGGTCGGCGACTGGGGACATCCCTAGGTGACTCCCTGACGCGAGGGGCGAACCGGGATTCGTACCGTGGATCTCTGTCGCGATGTGTCACGGTTCGGGGCCTTCACCGGCCCTCGGGAGGGCGTTGTGCGTTACGTCATCGAGGTGTTCCGCTCGCCTGGGGGCGTGCACGGGAACGTGGTGGATGAGGGAGACCAGCAAGGAGACACGGGCCGCCGCACTCAGTTCCACGGCTGGCTCGAACTGCTCTCGCTGCTCGAACCGCCCCCGGACGCCGCCTCCGACGAGAACGGAGAACCGGCCTCCGCGGCGGATGGTGACTCCTGTGACGCCTGATCCCACGGCACGGCAAACACCTCTCCGGGAGCCGGGAATCTGCTTGTACCGACACCGGTCCCGGCATCATCGTGGACGTTCAGGGCCATGCGCCCGGCACGGTTCGCCGTCACAGCCCCGGCGCCCGTACCGGGTGCCGACATGTGGGGGCGGTGATGACGTCCGGCGACATACTGAACGGCCATGTCCACACACAGGCTCCGCATGAGGCGTTCTCCGGCCGCAGGCGCGAACTGACAGCGCTCCAGGACGAGTTCCGCAGCGCGTGCGAAGGTGTGCCCCGTCTCGTCCTGATCGACGGGCCCGGCGGCATCGGCAAGACCGCACTGGTGCGCAGGTTCCTGGACACGGCGGGCGAGGCATGCGTACTGCAGGCCAGCGGCGAGGAGAACGAGAGCGCGCTGCCCTGTGGGGTGCTCGCCCAGTTCGTCGGGCAGAGCCCGATCCCGCTGCCGGACTGCCTCGGTTCGCTGGTCCGCACGCCCCGCTCGGCGCCCGGCACCCTGCCGCCGCTCTCGGCCGGCTTCGGACTGCTCGACCTGCTGAGCGAGTTGCAGGACAAGGGACCTGTCATCCTGGTGCTCGACGACGCCCACTGGGCCGACTCCGCGTCCCTGAACGCGCTGACCTTCGCGCTGCGGCGGCTGCGCGTCGACAAGGTCCTGGCGATCGTGACGGCGCGGGACCCACAGGCACCCCAGCTGCCGGACGGCATTCGCAGGCTGCTCGCGGACGTCCGCACCCGGCGGATCCCGCTGCACGGCCTCAGCCCGGACGAACTGGGCTCCCTCAGCGCGCAGTTGTGGGCGGACCGGCTGCCGCACTCCGCCTCCGTACGTCTCCACGACCACACGCACGGCAATCCGCTGCACGCTCGCGCACTCCTCGACCAGGTGCCCTCGCACGTCCTGCGGGACGTCACCACACCGCTGCCCGCACCCCGTTCGTACGCCATGCTGGTGCTCGCCAACCTCGCGGAGTGCGGGCCCCAGGCACTGCGGCTCGTCCAGGCGGTCAGCGTGCTCGGGCTCTCCTGCCCGCTGAGCGTGGCCGCCTCGCTCGCCCGCGTCACCGCACCTCTGCCCGCGCTCGAACGGGCCGTCAAGGCAGGGCTGCTGAAGGAGACGCAACCAGGGGCCACGCCCGAGATCACCTTCCCGCATCCACTCGTCCACGCCGCCGTCTACCAGGACATCGGTCCCGCGCACCGGGCCGACCTGCACACGCGGGCCGCGGCCCTGGTCGGCGACGACTACGCGAGCCTGCGGCACCGAGTGCTCGCCTCCACCGGACCCGACGAGCATCTCGCCGCCGCGCTCGCCGCCTGCGCGCGGCGCGAGGCGGCCACCGGGCAGTGGGCGGTCGCGGGCACCCACCTGCGCCACGCGTCACGCGTGGCGACGACCGACCCGGAACGCGACCGGCTCGCCGTCGAGGCGGTCGAGGCGCTGCTGCTCGACGGCCGGGTGCACGAGTCGGCCGAGCTCGCGGCCGGTCTCTCGGCAGGCGCGGATCCGGCGCTGCGGGGCTACGTACGCGGATATGTGGCGCGCGTCCAAGGGCGCATGGAGCAGGCGCAGACACTGCTCGTCGACGCCTGGAACCAGTGCGACCAGGAGAGCGATCCCTCGCTGGCCGCGCGGGCGGCCGAACAGCTGAGCTACGCCGCCGTGATGCGGGGGCGCTCGGCCGACGCCGCCCGGTGGGCGGAACGCGCACAGCGGCTCTCCACTCTTCAGGGTCCGAGCCGGATGCTGCGCTTCAACCACCTTCTCGCGCTGGGGCTCAGCGGGTTCGCCAAGAAGGGAATCGAACTCGCCGGTGACCTTCCCGATCCCCTCCTCGTCCCGCCCGCGAAGATCGACCTGCTGCTCGCACGGGGTCAGTTGAGGCTCTGGTCGGATGATCTGCCGGGCGCGCGAACGGACTTGCTCGGCGCTGTGGCCAACTGCCGCAAGGGGTCGGTGCCGCTACGGCTGCTCTCCGCATCGGCGCTCGCGCAGACCCTGCACCGGCTCGGCGACTGGGACGAGGCGCTGATCCACGCCGAGGCCTCCGCGTCGATCGCCGACGACACCGAGCAGTCGTGGCTCAAGCCCGTCACGCACGCCATCGCCAGCTGGATCCTCTCGGCACGCGGCAGTTGGGACCGCGCGTCGGTGCACCTGCGGCTCGCCCTGGACGCGCCCGGCTGCGACGAGAGCGCGCTCGCGTACGCCTACGCGGCCTCGGCGCACGGGGCCTTCGCCGAGGCGCGCGCGGAGCCCGAGCGGGTCGTCGAGGCCCTTCGGCCGCTGCTCGACTTCGCCACGCACGACGGGGTGAACGAACCGGGCGTGGTGTCCTGGCGTGAACTCCTGGTCGACGCGCACATCCAGCTGGGCGAGTTCGACGAGGCGGAAGCGGTCCTTCTCCCCTACGAGGAGCGGGCGTCGGCGCGCGGGCAGCACGCGGCGCTCTCCGCCGCGGCACGGGTGCGCGGCAATCTGCACGCGGCGCGCCGTGAGACGGGCCGCGCCCAGGCGTCGTTCCTGCGCGCGCACGACCAGGCGGCGCAGGTCCCCTCACCCTTCGGCCGCGCCCGCGTCGAGCTCGACCACGGGGCGTTCCTGCGCAGGATCGGCCGCCGCTCGGTCGCCGTGACCCAGTTGCAGGCGGCGTACACGACGATGAGTGAGCTGGGCGCCGCGCCCTACCTGGCGCGGTGCGAGCGGGAGCTCGACGCCTGTGGGCGTGCGGCGCCCCCGCGGCCCGCGCACGACCCGGGGGACGTCGACTCCGCCGCCGAAGGGCTCACTCCGCAGGAGCTGGCCGTCGCGCGTCTCGCCTCGCAGGGTTTCACCAACCGGCAGATCGCCACCGCCCTCGCACTGAGCGTCAAGACCATCGAGTACCACTTGGGCCACACCTATACGAAGCTCGGGATCGCCTCGCGCATCGGGCTCGTGCACCACTTCGCCCCCCAGGACCGGCGCAGGTCCTCCTAGCCCGTCCCCTGGCCGGAGCCCTGGCACACCGGGGTTATCCCTGGGCGGTTCCCTGAGGCACCCTGCCGCCGCCCGGCGTAGGTTCTTGGCTGATCAGGGGACGGGACGCACAATCGGGGGTGCACAGATGACTGTCACGGACTGTCCGGCGGTACGCGAAGACGCGCCACCGGCCCTACGTCTGCGGCTGCTCGGGGGATTCCACCTCGGCGAGGGCGACGGCGACGGGCAGGTCGGCGTGTCCTCCAGCGGGCAGCAGTTGCTCGCCCTGCTCGGTCTTCACGGTCCCGCGACGCGTTCGGTGCTCGCCGGGACACTGTGGCCCGATGTCACCGAGGAGCGTGCGCGTGCCTGCCTCCGCACCGCCATCTGGCGTCTCAACGCGGCGAGTTCGGCCGTCATCGATCCCCGGCCCGGGGTGCTCGCGCTCAGTCGGCGCGTCCGGATGGACGTCCAGGACTTCACCGTCACGGCCCACCACATGCTCGCGGCCTCGGCAGAGGGGACCGGGGCCGCGTGCGCCTCGCTGATGGGCATGGGCGAACTGCTGCCCGGCTGGTGCCAGGACTGGGTGGTGTTCGAGCGCGAGCGGCTGCACCAGCTGCGGCTGCACGTGCTCGAGGCCCTTTCGGCGCGGCTCGTGGCGCGGGAGCAGTACGCCCCCGCCCTTGAGGCCGCGTTGGAGTGCACGCGGATCGATCCCCTGCGCGAGAGCGCGCACCGGGCGGTCGTGACGGTGCACCTCGCCGAGAACAACCTCGCGGAGGCGGTGCGCCACTTCAAGGCGTTCCGCGGGCTGCTCCGCACGGAGCTCGGCATCGAACCCTCGGAGCAGTTCCGCACGATGGTGCGCCGCGCACTCCCTGAGTGAGGCAGCCATGGTGACCGTGAACGCGGCGGGGGTTCTCCAAGAACGGGTGACGCGCCACCACGTCACCGCCGGCCTGTCTGTCCGTGCGCGCTCGGGGGCGCACGGGCCGCAGGCCGGCCCATCCACCCCTGCCGGCCGTGTCGGGGGACGCGGCCGGCAGGCCACCGACGCTCCACCACGCACGGACACGGGGGTGCCGCGCGCGGCGAAGGAGGCGTCGGGAGCGGCGACGGCCGGGGGCAGCGCCTCCCGGCCGTCGCGGCCGCACTACCTCCACGGGCCTCGCTGAGGCCCTCGCGGGCGCCTGAGCTCCTCGATGGCCGAGTCGACCGTCCTGTGGGGCAGACCGGTCCTGCGGCACAGTTCCTCCCGGTCCAGGCTGCTGAGGACTTCGTCGACGGACCTGCCCTCGACGCTCACGATCTCCCGTACGTAGCGTTGGACGCGGTCGACCGGATCGGTCGCCGCAGGGTACGTCGTGCCTCCGGTGCCACCCGGCGCGAGGGCACGCGCACCGGCGTCCGGTCGCTGCTCCTGCTCCAGCCAGGTGGTCCAGACGCCGCGCCCCACGAGATGCTCCGCCACGCTCTCCACCACCGAGCCGTCCGGGAGGATCCCCGGGGCGGCCGCGTCCGCCCGGACGAGCAGACGGCAGGACGCGGCGAGCATCGGCGGCGACACGACGGGCTCCACCGGCTCACCGAGCAGGGTGCACAGGGCGGCGATGTCCGGCTGGACGGGCGCGTAGTGGACGAGCCTCTCCACGACCGTGCGGATCTGCCCCAGGTCGGGACGGGGGTGCAGCAGCAGCGCGTGGGCGCCGACGATGCCCAGGAAGGGGTTGACGTCCTCGGACCGGGCCAGCTGCATGAGCTGCCGGTTCGACACGAGGTCGATGCCCTGCCGCAGTCCGGAGAGCGCGGCTTCCAGGGCGAGCCCGAGGGTGCGGTCCGCGGGCTGCCAGCCGGCGCCCCGGCGCACCATCTGGATCGAGGCGAACTGCGGCTGCGGGCCCTGCGGTCCGTTGCTCACGAACACCAGGGTGGTCCATCCGTCGAGCACGTGCAGCGCCTGCGCGAGGGGCGGGCCGTCGGCGGGCACCCTGCGGGGGCGCAACCGGTAGCCGCCCGGCGGCAGTTCGCAGCTCCAGGCCGACCATTCCTCGCCGCCCGAAGGCTCCCAACCGCGGGCTCCGCCGTCGACGGGGCGGCCGTCCGGGCCGGCGATCTCCAGCGCGAACGGGTCCAGTTGCCAGCCCCGGCGCAGATTGCGGATCAGCACCATCAGGGTCGGCGAGCCTTCGCCGTACGTCGTCCGTGTGCTCCAGCGTGCCGCCGCCGCCCGGTGGTCCTCACGGGTCGTGGGGGTGCCCTCGACGGGTGTGGGCGTGGGCATGTCGGGCAGTGCGAGCCGCTCGGTGAACGGCTCGGCGCCGACCTCGACGAATCGACTCTCGACCGAACCGCCGAACCGCTGCTCGATGCGGTAGATACCGGGCTGCAGCATGGTGTCGACGGTGCCCATCGCGTGCGCCACCTCACGGAACGCGGAGTCCGTGACGGTGACGAGTACCGATGGGGTGTCCGGTATGACGACGAACGGCACCCCCTCCCTCGCGTCCCCTCCTGAACGCCGCGGGTGCTCAGAGCTGGACACCATTGCCACCACCTGTCAGTACCTCGAAGAATCCACCGTTGCGGAAGTCGGGCGCGGTCCAGCTCTCCGGAGTGGCGCGGTAGTAACCGGCGGCGAGCTTCTCGACGCTCTCCTCCGCTTCGACGTGCAGCCGCAGCGGCGACTCGTCGAGGTCACCGCCGCGCAGCTGCACCCAGCCGCGGAATCCCGCCGGGAACCGCAGTGTCACCGGGTCCGCAGAGCGCTCAAGCCCCTCCGCGAAGATCATCGGCGTGTTGGTGCCCTTGATGAACTTGGCCTTCTGCGGGATCAGAGCCTCTTTCGTACGGGCCCGCACACAAGGTCCGACGAAGTCGGCGAGGCTGTCCGAGGTGACCGTGCCCTCGGGCGTGGGCTTCGCGCCGCGCAGCCCTTCAAGGACCGCGGTCGTGAAGTGCCCACGGGCCCGGTCCCGGTCGGGATTCTGCTCCTCGTAGGCGGGGTCTCCGAGCGAGGTCGCGAACCCGACGAAGTAGTCGACGTCCTCCGGCGCCTCGGTGCTCCCGGTGAAGGGCGGGGCGAAGACCTCGACGCCGCCGAAGCGGGTGCGGCAGCAGTCGGCCAGGAAGACCACCTCGTGGAACGGCGACGCCGACTCGTACCAGTTCAGGTACTGCCGTACCGCGACATGGCTGCCCATGTAGTCCCTGGCGGCGTTGGCCATGAGCAGCGCCGCGTCGCTGTTGTTGGTCGGCGAGAACCCGTGCCCCGCCAGGAAGACGTAGAGCCGTGTCGCCCGCCACGCGTCGGACCGCTCCTCCTCGGGCCGCGCTCTGACGGCCTCCCCCGCCGCCGTGTGCGCCCGGTAGAGCGCCCGGTCCACGTACTCCTTGGTCGGCACGGCGTTCAGGAAGTCGTCGGTGAGCTCGTCCTCCTTGGTGGCGGTGACCAGGTGGACGTTGGCCTCGGGCAGGGACCCTCCCCCGGGTTCGACGAGCCAGTCGCGGAACCGGCACGCATCACCCCGCGCCCCCTGTAGGTCACCGATGGCCGGGTATCGGTTGATGCCGACGACCACGGCGTAGTGCAGGTCGTTCATCGGTCTCTCCCCCGTCGGTCGCGATCGGTCGGTCGCGTCAGTCGGCGAGCATGGTGACCACGCTCGCGAGCACGTCCGGGTCGTGGTCGAAGGCCACGTGACTGCGCGCCCCCGAGCGCAGGCCCGGACCGCCGTCACCGGGCGACCACACGGTGCGTGCGGAATCGGCGCGCAGGAAACCGCGCAGGTCGTCCGAGTCGGGCCCCACGGCGGCGGCGTCCAGGTACCAGTGCTGCATCCCCGCGATCGGCATGACGGCGGACCGCTGGGAAGGCCCCCGTTCAAGGACTCCGGAGACGAAGTACAGCAGCGACCTCGGGTACAGGAACGGCACGAGGTGGTCGGCCCGCTCCGCCGGGTCGGTCATGGTGAACATCCGGAACCGGTCGAAGAGTTCGGCCTGGCGGCGGATCACGGGAGCGATCTGCGCCACCGTACAGGCGGGCGCCAGGAGCACCACGTCCCGCAGCCGGAAGTCGGCGGGCACGGGGTCGTCGACCGCGGCGCGCCTGCGCGCGAGGTCGTCGAGCAGGTTGCCGATGAACACGGCGCCCGCGCTGTGGCCGACCACGGTCACCTGGGGGCGGATGCCGGTGGCGAGGAGCTCGGCGAACCGGTCCAGGAAGTACCGGCCCGCGCGGACCTCGTCGCCCGCGGCGGCGAAGGTGTCCGCGGTCTGCCGCTTCATCGCGTCCCAGATCGCGGCGCCCACACTGGCGAGGTAGAACTCGCGGAGGATCTCCTCGACGACCGTCGGGTAGAGCCCGTGGTCGTTGCGCTGCCGGAAGCGGCCGACGACGGCGGCCACCACCCGCACGGTCTTGCGCACCATCAACGCGGTGCTCACCAGGGCACGTTCCCCCGTGCCCGCCCTGGCCGCGAGGTCGGCCACGACATCCGGTGACATCAGGGTGACCGCCGCGGCACGCCCCCCGATGACTTCTCGCGCCGCGGCGGTCGGCTCGTTGGCCTGCCAAGTGTCCGGGGGCATCGCCGATTTCACGATCTCCCGGGTGCGCTCGGCCAGTTCGGTGTCCGCCGAGAGCTCGACGGCGATCTGGGTCTGCTCGGACTCGCTCAGCGGCGGCACGTCCTGCGGCGCGATCATCCGCGCGTAAGGCTCCTGCCCCGTCCGCACCTGGGCGAGTTCGGCTGCTACCGACCACGAGGTGGGGGCGGCCACAAGACCCCGCTGTCCCGGCTCCTTGAACACGGTGCCGGTGGCGTACCGGGTGACCCTGTTGAGCAGCGTGCGAAAGACGCTCTCGTTCAGGATCTGCGGCAGGTTGCCCCGCAGCGTCTCGAGCAGCCCGCTGCTCCACACGAAGAAGACGGGATCGACGCCCGCCGCCTCGTACACGGGCGCGAGCCGCTCGGCGGTGGCGAACCCCAGTGTGTCGTCGATGAGCCCACCGTGGAAGTGCAGCACGACGCGCGGCCGGTCCTTGAGCCCGGCGACGAGCCCGTCGATGTCGGCGGTGGTGGTCGAGGCGAGCCGACCACCCTGCCTGCTGTGGATGCACCGATCACGGAAGGAAGCCATGCCCAGGAACGTAGGGCGGCCCGGCCGTCCCGACATCGGGGACGGCCTCAGGGATAACCCCTGACCGGTAAGGCCAGGAGGACTAGGAACCCGAGGGGGCGCCCATCCACTCGGCCTCGTATCCCGCGTACGTCCCGTCGTGCGTGGCCAGATGCGTGAACTGGTCGACGTACTCCTTGAACTCCTCGTCCCCGCGCGGCAGGGCGTACGCCTTCTCGGAGAAGGTGAAGGGCTTGTCGGGGTGCAGCGAGCAGAGTTCGGGGTGGATCTTGGCCTGGTAGCGGGTCTCGCTCGCGTCCGTCATCATCACGTCCGCGCGGCCCTCGACGATCTCCTGGAAGATCGTGGTGTTCTCCGGGTGCAGCTTGATGGTGGCCTGCTTGATGCTCGCGCGCGCGAACTGCTCGTTCGTGCCACCGGGGTTCACGATGACGGTGGTGCCCGCCTTGTCGATGTCCTTGAGCGTGCCCTCGCCGAACTTCTCCTTGTCGGCGCAGCGCACGATCGGCGTCTTGCCGTCCTCGCGGGTCGGCTCGCTGAAGTAGACCTGGCGGGCGCGCGGCAGGGTGATGGAGACGCCGCCGACCGCGATGTCGCAGCGGCCAGCCGCGACGTCCTTGGTCAGGTTCGCCCAGGTCGTGGCCACGTACGAGGGCTTGGCATCGAGGCTTTCGGCCAGGTCGTCGGCCATCTTGATGTCCACGCCGCTGTACGTTCCCTCGGCGGGGTCGAGGTGGGTGAAGGGGCGGTAGTCGCCCGTCGTGCACACCTTCAGGACGCCCGACTTCGGCACGGAGTCAAGGAGGCTGCCGTGGTGGCGGTCCTTGCCGCGCCCTGCGTCGGGCGACGCGGGCGCGGCAGCCGTGAGGGCGAGCAGACAGACCAGGGCGGACAGGGTGGCGGCGCGCTTCACGGGGGCTCCTCCGGACGGGTTCGCGGCTCGAAGGGATCACCTTCGCAGAACCGTTCTGGCCGGTGAAGCCCCTTCTCATCAGGCGAGCGGCACCAGCTGTGTCGCGGTCAGATCGGGGCCCGCACCGGCGTCGTACGCGTCCTCGTCGAAGGGGTACAGCGGGCGCTCCACGCGGTGGTGGCCGAGCCGCAGCAGGTCCTGGTCGACGCCGCCGGGGGTGAGGGCGAGGAGCCAGTCGGCAGCCATGTCGTAGAGCTCGGGCTCCAGGTAGCCGATCTTGACGACCACCAGGTCGAAGGTGCGCGGGTCGATGCCGAGGCCGCCGTCCGCCGGACCCATGAAGTCCGCGAGGGTGTGGAAGGGCTTGCGGCGCTCGACCAGGATCACGGTCACACCGCCGGTCCGCACCGCCGCCATGTCGACACCACGGTCGTACGCGCCGCCCTCCGCCCGGTCCTTCTGCTCGGCCGCGCGCTGCAACGCCACGACGGTGCCGGTGAGTTCGTAGGGGCCGCCGTGGTTCGCGTCGACCTTGCCGCCGACGCTCAGGGCGACATCGGCGCCCACCCCGGCCTCGAAGCAGCGGGCGACGGCGACCGGGTCGGTGATGCCCGGGTGGACCGCGGTGACCTGCCCGGAGCGGATCGCGTCGTTCTCCAGGAGCTTGCCGAGCATGTACGCCAGATCGCCGGCACCGCCCGCCGTGGGGTTGTCCCCGGAGTCGCTGATCAGGAAGGGCCGCTCGTCCGATGCGACCGCCTTCTCGATGCACTCCCGCGCGCCGCCCGTGGGGCCTACGAAGACGAAGTCGCGGCGCGCGTCCCAGTAGCGGCGCGCCAGCTTCTGCGCCTCGGCGGCGGCCAGTTCGGCATCGTCCCCGGTGACGACGATGGCGGCCTTGCAGCGCGGCTCGTCCGCCCAGGCGTAGCCGACCCACATCGCGGCGTCCAGGATGCCGGGCAGCTTCTCGATGTCGGCGAGCGAGGCATAGAGCGACTTGGCGGGTTCCAGGCGGGTGCTGGTCTTCTCGCCGGGCAGCAGCACCGGCACCTGTACCCAGGCGCGGTGCGGCCGGACGCCGTCGCGCAGGCAGCGCAGGAGATTGCGCGCGGCGCGCTCTCGGGTCTCCCAGGCGTCCTCGTGCGGGGCGAGGCGGTGGGCGGTGAGCAGGTCGATGGGCTCGGCGAACCGGCGCGAGACGTTGCCGTGCAGGTCCATGGCGGCCGACATCATCGGGCGGCCGCCGTCGGGGGTGCCCACGGCGTCGAGTGCGGCCCGGACCGCTTCGGTCAGGTCGGCTTCGGCGTCGGTCAGGCCGATGACGCTCATCGCGCCGTGGATGTCGTAGACGAGGCCGTCCAGGGGGCCCGCTTCCCGTATGCGCGTGACCAGTTCGTCCTTGAGGACCAGATACGACTCCGCCTCCACCGGGCCGCCGGGCAGCGAGGTCGCGTGCAGGAGCGGCACCCACTCGACCGTGTACGCGAGGTCCGATTCCGGGCGGGTCCAGGTGTAGCGGTCCAGGAGGTCCTGGCCCCGGGTCTGGCGGAAGTCGTCGGTGGTGGAGCGGTGCGGGCAGAAGGTGGAGGACTCGATGCCGATGCCGCCGATGCCGATGCGGAGGCGACGCTGGTTCGTTGCAGGCGCAGTCATGCGGGGGCGCTCTCTTCCTGGGGAGCCGGTGTGGTCGGGAGGTTCTGGCGCAGGGCGGTGAGCCCGGCGCCGAGGAGGCCCGCGTCGCGGCCCGTCACGGTGGTGGTGATCTCCAGGTCCGCGGTGGCCAGGGGCAGGCAGCGCTCGTAGAGGACGCCGCGCACGGCGGCGACGAGTGGTTCGGCGGTGGCGAGGACACCGCCGAGGGCGACGGCCTGGGGGTTGAAGAAGTTCACGACGACGGACAGGACCGTGCCGATGTGCCGCCCCGCGGTGCGGACCAGGGTGGTGGCCTGCGGGTCGCCGTCGGAGACGAGCCGCAGGAGTTCGGTGGTGTCGGCCACCTCGACGCCCTGCCGGCCGAGTTCGCGGATGAGGGCGGCGCCGCTCGCCACGGTCTCCAGGCAGCCGATGTTGCCGCAGCTGCACGGGCGGTCGCCCGCCGCCTCGATGCGTACGTGACTGATGTCGCCCGCGGAGCCGTTGGCGCCGTCGTGCGGTCGGCCCGCCACGATGACGCCGCTGCCGATGCCTCGGCCCGCCTTGACGACGACCATGTGGTCGAGTCCGGGGCGCGCGGTTCGGTGCTCGCCGACGGCCATCATCGTGGCGTCGTTGTCGACGGTAACGGGGATGCCCAGGCGCTCCGCGAGGACGTCCCGCAGCGGGTAGCGGTGCCAGCCGGGCATGCGGGAGGGGCTCAGGACGCGGCCCTGGGCGGGCTGCACGGGGCCGGGGAACGCGACACCGAGGGCGCGGACGGTGCGGCCCGCCTCGCGCTGGCGGGCGCCGAGTTCGGCGACCTGGCCGGAGAGCCAGTCGACGGCGGACTCGGGTCCCGCGGTGATGTCGTGCGGCAGGTCGACGGCGTCCAGGACCGTGCCGCCGAGGTCGACGACGCCGATGCGGGCGTGGTGGCTGCCGAGGTCGGCGGCGAGGGCGACGCCGCCCTGCGCGCGGACCCGCAGCAGCCGGGGGCGGCGGCCACCGCGGGATGCTCCCTCGCCGGATTCGGTGAGTACGCCGGCGGTGACGAGTTCCTGCACGCGCAGGGAGACGGTGGAGGGGGCGAGCCCCAGTTCCCGTACGAGATCGGCACGGGAGGAGGCGGCGCCCGAGGAGACCAGCTGCAGTATGTGCTGCGCCGACCCCGGTTCGCCGTGCGGTGTTCCTGCCATGCCGCCCCCAGTTGCTTCGATCAGTTCGTTCGACATCAGGAGGAACACTAAGTCTCATCAAAGCAAGTTGGCCAGACCCTCCCGATTTTATGACTTCTTGCCGAACGAAGCTCTTGACTTGATTTTGTCGCCAGATCTAGCGTTCAGGCGCCGCCCGTCGATCTCCGGCACGGTCCGGCTCTCGCATCCTTGGAGGCCCTTCGCCATGCGCTCAAGGCGATCACGTCCCCGCGCGCGGCGCCGCGCTCTCATAGCCGCGGCGGCATTCGTCGCCGCGCTCGCCCTCACGGCGGTCACCGGCTGCACGCAGGAGGGCGGCCGCGTCGACATGGGCCCCACCGGTGGCACTCCGGTCGAGGGCGGCACCGCCACCATGGCTCTGCCGCCCGCCGCGACACCGAACTGGATCTTCCCGATCGGCGCCCCCGGCTACGGCGCCTCGTACAACTACGGGATCCAGTCGCTGCTCTTCATGCCGGTGTACGACGCCGTGCAGGAGAAGGGCGAGCTGACCACGCACGGCCCGAGCACGCTCGGCCGGGAGCCGAAGTTCAGCGACGGCAACAAGACCGTGACGGTGCCGCTGCGCGAGGGCGTGGAGTGGTCCGACGGGAAGCCGGTCACCGCACGCGACATCGAGTTCTGGTTCAACCTCGTCAAGGCCGACAAGGCGAGTTGGGGCAACTACTCGGTCGGCACGATGCCCGACAACGTCAAGCGCTTCGAGACGGTCGACGACCACACCGTGCGCCTGCACCTGAGCCGCGCGTACAACCCCGACTGGTTCACCGCCAACCAGCTCACCCTGATGCGGGCCCTGCCCCAGCACGCCTGGGACGCCAAGACCGACGGTGGCGAGGTCGGCGACTGGGACCGTACGAAGGAAGGCGCCAAGACCGTCTTCGCTCGGCTCACCCGGCATGCCAAGAGCCTGGGCTCGTACGGCTCCGACCCGCTCTGGAAGACGGTCAACGGCCCGTGGAAGCTGGCGGGCTGGCGCGACAGCGGCCAGGTGACCATCGCGGCGAACGAGAAGTACACCGGCCCGAAGTCGCAGCGCCCGCACCTGGACAAGGTCGTCTTCAAGCCCTTCACCACGGCCGACTCCGAGTACAACGTGCTGCGTTCGGGCGGCGTCGACTACGGCTACATCCCGCCGTCGGTGATGGCGCAGAAGGAGAAGTTCCAGGAGAAGGGCTACCGCGTCGATCCGTGGGAGGGCTGGGCGGCGACGTACATCGTCTACAACTTCAACTCCACGCACGCGGGCCCGATGATGGACCAGCTCTACATCCGCCAGGCGATGCAACACCTCGTCGACCAGAAGGCGATGAGCGACGTCATCTGGCAGGGCAGCGCGACGTCGACGCTCGGCCCGGTGCCGGTGACGCCGAAGAGCCAGTACCTGTCCGACGCGATGGAGAAGAACAAGTACCCCTTCGACGTGAAGAAGGCCCGGCGCCTCCTGACCGCCCACGGCTGGAAGACGGTCGACGGCACGGCACGCTGCGTGCGCCCGGGAACGGGCGCCGACTCGTGCGGCAAGGGGATCGCGAAGAACACCCCGCTCGAACTCACCCTGCTCTCCCAGTCCGGCTCCACCGAGACGACGAACATGATGCAGGAGCTCAAGTCCTCGCTCTCCAAGGCCGGGGTCGACCTCACCGTGCGCCAGCAGCCGCTGAACTCGGTGCTCGGCAACTCCGTTCCCTGCAAGGCGAAGGACCCCGGCTGCGACTGGGACATGTCGTTCTTCGGGACGGCGGGCAGCTGGTACTACCCGCTCAATCCCAGCGGCGAGCAGCTCTTCTCCACCGGCGCATCCGCCAACTTCGGCAACTACAGCGACAAGAAGGCCGACCGGATCATTCGCGCCGTGCAGTACTCGCCCGACATGAAGGCGATGCACGCGTACGGCGAGTACCTCGCCGAGCAGCTGCCGGTGATGTGGATGCCCAATCCGGCCTACCAGGTCTCGGTGATCCGCAACGACTTGCGGGGAGTCGGTCAGAACCCGACCGTCACCTTCGCGCCGCAGGACTGGTACTACGTCAAGAAGAAGGGAGCCGACAAGTGACCGGCTTTCTGGTCAAGCGCTTCCTTCAGGCGCTCGTCGTGCTGTTCCTGGTCTCGATCATCGTCTTCACCCTGCTCCACCTGCTGCCCGGCGGCCCCGCGCGCGCCATCCTCGGCCCCAAGGGCACGCCGCAGCAGATCGAGCACTTCAACCACGAGCAGGGGTACGACCGTTCACTGCCCGCGCAGTACGTGATGTATCTGAAGCGGCTCTTCACCGGCGACCTCGGTGAGTCCTTCAAGCTCAACTCGCCGGTCTTCGACCTGCTCAAGCAGCGGCTGCCGAAGACACTGCTCCTGACCGTGCTCTCCACCGCGCTCGCGGTCGTCATCGCCGTACCGCTCGGCCTGCTGCAGGCCGTGCGGCGGGGCAAGGCATCGGACTACGCGCTGACGGGCCTGGCCTTCCTGCTCTACGCGACGCCGGTGTTCTTCCTCGGGCTCATCATGATCATCCTGTTCGCGCAGGTGATGCCGATCCTCCCGGCGGAGGCACCACAGGGCGAGAGCGTCGGTGAACTCCTCAGCGACTTCACGGGGTTGGTGCTGCCGGTGGTCACCATGGCCTTCGGCATCGTGGCGATGTTCAGCCGCTACATGCGCTCGGCGGTCCTTGACAACCTCACCGAGGAATACGTCCGTACGGCGATGGCCAAGGGTCAGTCGAGCCGCCGGATCATGGTCCGCCACGTCCTGCGCAACGCGCTGATCCCCCTCGCGACGCTGCTCGGCCTGTATCTGCCGACGCTCTTCAGCGGCGCGCTCGTCGTCGAGTCGATGTTCAACTACCCCGGCATGGGGCTGCTGTTCTGGAACGCGGCGCAGGGCTCCGACTTCCCGGTCCTTCTCGGCGTGACGCTCGTCGTCGGCGTCGCCACCGTCATCGGCTCGCTGCTCACCGACATCCTGTACGCCGTCCTCGACCCCCGGATCCGGAGCGTGGCATGAGTACCGCGACCGCAGACGTCACCCCTGAGGCCGCTCCGGGGAACGAGGCGGCCGCGCAGGCCACGCCCTCGCTCGCCCGGCGCACGCTCCAGGTCTTCACCGGCAACAAGCTCGCCCTGACGGGTGTGGTGGTCCTGGTCCTGCTCCTCGCCTTCAGCTACCTCGGGCCGCTGCTCCACCGGACCGAACAGGAGCACACCGACCTGTCGCAGGCCAACCTGGCCCCTGGCAGCTCCGGTCATCTCCTGGGCACCACCGACCTCGGCTACGACATGGTCGGCCGCCTGATGGTCGCCGGGCAGACGTCGCTGGAGATCGGCCTGGCCGCGGGGCTCCTCGCCACGCTCTTCGGAACCGTGTACGGCGCGGTGGCGGGGTACTTCGGCGGCTGGGTGGACGCGGCCATGATGCGGATCACGGACGCGGCGCTCGCGATCCCGGCGATGTTCCTGCTCGTCGTGGTCGCCGCGATCATCACGCCGAGCAAGGGCGTCCTCATCGTCATCATCGCGTCGGTCGCCTGGCTCTCGCCCGCCCGCCTGGTGCGCGGCGAGGCGCTCTCGCTGCGCGACCGCGAGTACGTACAGGCGATGCGGATGATGGGCGGCGGTGGCGCACGGGCCGTGTTCAAGCACATCGTGCCGAACGCGATCGGCACGGTCATCGTCAACTGCACCTTCCAGATCGCCGACGCCATCCTCTACGTCAGCTATCTGGCCTTCCTGGGCCTGAGCATCCCGCCCCCGTCGGCCGACTGGGGCTCGATGCTCTCGGCCGGGATCACCTACACCCAGAACGGCTACTGGTGGCTGATCTTCCCGCCGGGCATCGCGATCGTCCTTGTCGTCGCCGCGTTCAACTTCATCGGTGACGGGCTGCGGGACGCGTTCGAAGTACGGCTGCGGAAGTAAGGGGGAACCGACGAGATGACCGAGCCACTGCCCAAGACCATCGAGCCACTGCTCAAGATCGAAGACCTGCGCGTCGACATCGCCTCGCGCGAGCGCACCGTCCACGCCCTGGACGGCGTCTGTCTCGAACTCGCCCCGGGTGAGGCCCTGGGCATCGTGGGCGAGTCGGGCTGCGGCAAGACGATGACCGCGCTCAGCGTCCTTGGCCTGCTTCCGCCGGGCGGTGACATCACCGGCGGACGCGTCCTGTTCGACGGCCGCGATCTGGCCGCGGCGCCCGCGCCGGTCCTTCAGGACGTACGGGGCAACACCATCGGCATGGTCTTCCAGGACCCGCTGACCTCCCTGAACCCGACGATGACGATCGGGGCGCAGGTGGCCGAGCCGCTCGTCCTGCACCGCCCCGAGCTGAGCAGGAAGGAGACGTGGGCGCGAGCCGAGGAGATGCTCCGCCTGGTCGGCATGCCGCAGCCCGCCGAGCGCATGAAGGCGTATCCGCACCAGTTGTCGGGCGGCATGCGCCAGCGCGTGGCGATCGCCATGGCCCTGGTCTGCGAGCCGAAGCTGCTCATCGCCGACGAGCCGACCACCGCCCTCGACGTGACGACACAGCACCAGATCCTGGAGCTGATCGACGGCCTGCGCGAGCGCCTCGGTATGGCGATGATCCTGGTCACGCACGACCTGGGCGTCATCGCCAACCGGGTCGACCGGGTCGCGGTGATGTACGCGGGCAGAGTCGCCGAACAGTCGGACGTGCGCGATCTGTTCGCGAGGCCCCGGCACCGCTACACCGAGGCGCTGTTCGCCTCACTTCCCGAGCGGGCCACGGACAGCGGTTCCGCGCTCCACACGATCCCGGGCCTTCCGCCGAACCTGGCGGTGCGCCCGACGGGCTGCCGGTTCGCACCGCGCTGCACCTTCGCCACGGACGAGTGCCGTGCGCGGGAGCCGCAGCTCGCTGACGACGAACTGCGGGGCGGTGAGCACCGGTTCGCCTGTTTCCATCCGGTGCCGGACAACGCCACTCAGGCGGAGGTCGTGACTGCGGCGACCGTGCCCGCGCCGCGCGCACCCGGCGACGTACTCGTCGAACTCGACTCCCTGGTCAAGGACTTCCCTCTCAAGGGCGGCGCCTTCTCGCGCAGCCGGGGCACGGTGAGCGCGGTCGGCGGGGTGTCCCTGGAGATCCGCAAGGGCGAGACGTTCGGCATGGTCGGCGAGTCCGGGTGCGGCAAGACGACGCTGGGCCGGATCGTCGCGGGCCTGGAGGAGCCGACAGCCGGTCGGGTGCGCTTCGACGGGCACGACCCGGCACGGATGTCGCGGGCCGAACGGCGTGCGCACCGGCGGCGCGTGCAGCTGATGTTCCAGGACTCCACGGCCGCCATGGACCCTCGGATGCGGGTCGGCGAGATCCTGCGGGAGCCACTGGTCATCCAGGGCGTCGGCAGCCGCGCCGACCAGGAGAGGCTGATCGCCGACCTCTTGGACGCGGTGGGCCTGCCGCGCGGGGCCGTACACCGCTACCCGCACGAGTTCTCCGGTGGCCAGCGTCAACGCCTGGGCCTGGCTCGGGCCTTGGCGCTCTCCCCCGACCTGGTGGTCGCGGACGAGCCGGTCTCCGCGCTCGACGTCTCCGTCCAGGCGCAGATCCTCAACCTGATGCGGGAGCTGCAGCGGGAGCGCGGTCTGACGTATCTGTTCATCTCGCACGACCTGGCGGTGGTGCGTCATCTCGCGGACACGGTCGGCGTGATGTACCTGGGCAAGCTGGTCGAGTCGGGTCCTGCCGCGCAGGTGTACGCGCACCCGCTGCACCCCTACACGCGAGGGCTCCTCGACACGGTCAACCTGCCGGACCCGGAGGCCGCGGACGGCCTGGACCGCACTCCCCTGGAGGGCGAGACCCCGTCGGCCGCGCGACCCCCGTCGGGCTGCCGCTTCCGCACCCGGTGCCCCATGGCCCAGGAGGTGTGCGCCACCACAGAACCGCCGGTGTCCACACCGAACGGCGCGGGACACCAGGTCGCGTGCCACTTCCCCCTGTCCGCCCCTCGGCTAGCGTCGGCGGTGTGAAAGTCGACAGTGTGAAACTCACGGATGCCCTGACCCAGCGCCCGCTCGTGCTCGACGGCGGCCTCTCCAACCAGCTGGAGGCCGCCGGGCACGACCTGAGCGACGCCCTGTGGTCGGCGAGGCTGCTCGCCGACGAACCGGGCGCCATCACGGCGGCGCACCGCGCGTACTACGAGGCGGGCGCGGACATCGCCATCACGGCGAGCTATCAGGCGACGTTCGAGGGCCTCGCCAAGCACGGTATCGACGCGGTGAGCAGCGCCGAACTACTGCGCCTGAGCGTCGAGTTGGCGCGTGAGGCGGGAGTGGACACGGGCCGCGATGTGTGGGTGGCCGCGTCCGCGGGCCCGTACGGGGCGATGCTCGCGGACGGCTCCGAGTACCGGGGACGGTACGGCCTGACGGTGGCCGAGCTCGAACGCTTCCACCGCCCGCGCCTGGAGGTACTCGCGGACGCGGAACCGGACGTCGTCGCCCTGGAGACGGTCCCGGACACGGACGAGGCGCGGGCCCTGCTGCGGGCAGTGCGAGGCCTCGGGGTCCCCGCCTGGCTCTCGTACACCGTCTCCGGCGGCTACACGCGGGCGGGCCAGCCCCTGGCGGAGGCCTTCGCCCTGGCGGCCGACGCCGAGGAGATCATCGCGGTCGGCGTCAACTGCTGCGACCCCAAGGACGCGGACGCGGCGGTGCGTCTTGCCGCGCGGATCACGGGGAAGCCGGTGGTGGTCTACCCCAACAGCGGTGAGACGTGGGACGCGGGCGCCAGGGCGTGGCGGGGTCCGGCCCACTTCAGCGCGGGCCGGGTCGTGGGGTGGCGTGACGCGGGGGCGCGGCTGATCGGAGGGTGCTGCCGGGTGGGGCCGGAAACGATCACACGGGTGGCCGCGGAGCTGTCCGCGGGCGAGCGGCCCAAGTGATGCCCTCAGGGCGCGCAGCACCTCCGCCACACCCGTCCTGACCTGCGGATAAGTCCTGCCCAGGGGTGATTGTCAGTGCCGAGGTGCAGACTGAGCCATGCCTGAGACAACGACGTCCCGGAGGTGGCCACGATGGCTGAGATCATTCTGACCGTAGGCACGCGCAAGGGCCTGTTCATCGGCCGCAGGCGCGGCGGCGCGAGCACCTGGCAGTTCGACGAAAGTCCGTATTTCAACGCCCAGGCCATCTACTCCGTGGCCATCGACACCCGCGGCAGTACGCCCCGGCTTCTGGCGGGCGGTGACAGCTCGCACTTCGGCCCGTCCGTCTTCCACTCCGACGACCTCGGCAGGACCTGGACGGAACCCGCCAAGGCGGCCGTCAAGTTCCCCAAGGACACGGGTGCCTCCCTGGAGCGGGTCTGGCAGCTGCACCCCGCGGCCGCCGAGCCCGATGTCGTCTACGCGGGCACGGAGCCCGCCGCGCTCTACCGCTCACAGGACCGCGGCGAGACCTTCGACCTCGTGCGCCCCCTCTGGGAGCACCCCACGCGCGACAAGTGGGTGCCGGGCGGCGGCGGTGAGGGCCTGCACACCGTCCTGACCGACCCGCGCGACCCGGACGCGGTGACCGTCGCCGTCTCCACCGCCGGAGTCTTCCGCACCCTGGACGGCGGCAAGAGCTGGGCCCCGTCGAACAGCGGCGTCTCGGCGGTCTTCCTTCCGGACCCGGACCCGGAGTTCGGCCAGTGCGTGCACAAGGTCGCCAGGGACGCCGGCGACCCGGACCGGCTGTATCTGCAGAACCACTGGGGTGTGTTCCGCAGCGACGACGCGGGCGCGCGCTGGACGGACATCGGCGAGGGACTCCCCTCCGACTTCGGCTTCTCCGTAGTAGCCCACCCGCACCGCGCGGACACCGCCTACGTCTTCCCGATCAACGCCGACATCGACCGCGTCCCCGCCGACCACCGATGTCGCGTCTACCGCACGGCCGACGCGGGCAAGAGCTGGGAGCCGCTCAGCGCGGGCCTCCCGGCCGACGACCACTACGGCACGGTGCTGCGCGACGCGATGTGCAGCGACGGCCAGGATCCCGCGGGCATCTACTTCGGCAACCGCAACGGCGAGGTGTACGCGTCGGCGGACGACGGGGACAGCTGGCGGGAGTTGGCGTCCCATCTGCCCGACGTGCTGTGTGTCAGGGCGGCGGCCATCGGTTGATCGGCGCCCCCGTTACGGCAGTAGGGTGACGCCGTGGCATCACGACCCTTGCATGAAATCGTCGAAGCGGGCTGGGCGAAGGCCCTCGAACCCGTCGCCGGGAAGATCACCGAGATGGGCGACTTCCTGCGCGCGGAGATCGCCGCGGGACGCACCTACCTCCCGTCCGGGCCGAACGTCCTGCGGGCGTTCCAGCAGCCGTTCGACGAGGTGCGGGTGCTGATCGTCGGTCAGGATCCCTATCCGACCCCCGGGCACGCGGTGGGTCTGTCGTTCTCGGTCGCGCCCGAGGTGCGCCCACTGCCCGGCAGCCTCATCAACATCTACCGCGAGATGGGCTCCGACCTGGGCGTCCCGCAGCCGTCGAACGGCGACCTCACGCCCTGGACCCAGCAGGGCGTCCTGCTGCTCAACAAGGCGCTCACCACGGCTCCGGGGCGTCCCGCCGCGCACCGGGGCAAGGGCTGGGAGGAAGTCACCGAGCAGGCCATCAAGGCGCTCGCCGCACGCGGGCGGCCCCTCGTGTCCATCCTGTGGGGGCGCGACGCCCGCAACCTTCGCCCGCTGCTCGGCCCGCTGCCGTCGGTCGAGTCGTCGCACCCCTCGCCCATGTCGGCGGACCGCGGCTTCTTCGGCTCGCGCCCCTTCAGCCGGGCCAATGACCTCCTTGTCCAGCAGGGCGGTCAGCCGGTGGACTGGCGGCTTCCGTGACGGACCCCGCGTGTGTCCTCGGCGTCGACTCCGGCGGCTCCGGGATGCGGGTCGCCCTGGACGGTCTTGACGGCCTCGCCCGCGCCGCCCCGGTGAGCTCGAAGGAGCCGGTGCGCACCGGCGCGTTCGGCATCGACGCCGAGCACTTCATGGAGCAACTGGTGCCCCTGGCACGGGAGTTGCTCGAACAGGCGGGTGGCGGTCGGATCACCGCCGTGGCGGTCGGGGCCTCGGGCATGGCGACCCTCGGCGACGATCTGCGCGCGGAGCTGCCGTCCGCACTCCGACAGGCTTTGGGCGTACGGCGCCTGGCGCTCGCCGCGGACGCCGTCACCGCGTACGCGGGCGCCCTCGGCGACCGCCCCGGCGCGGTCGTCGCCGCCGGTACGGGCATGATCGCGATCGGCACGGATCTCACCGCCTGGCACCGCGCCGACGGCTGGGGGCATCTGCTCGGCGACTGCGGCGGCGGCTCCTGGATCGGCCGCGCGGGCCTGGAGGCGGCGATGCGGGCCTTCGACGGCCGGCGCCACGGTTCGAAGGCGCTGCTCGCGAGGGCCGAGGAGCTCTTCGGCCCCGTGTCGGGACTGCCGGGCCGGCTCTATCCCCGCACGGACCGGCCCGCGATGCTCGCCTCGTTCGCACCCGAAGTGGCGCACTGCGCCCCTGACGACCCCGTGGCCGACGCGATCCTGCGGGACGCCGCCCGGCACATCGCCGATGCCGCGGCAGCCGTCTGCCCGGCGCCCGACGCGGTGAGCCCGGGCGAGCGGCCCGAGATCGCCCTGACCGGAGGCCTGTTCAAGATGGGCGACGCGCTGCTCCAACCGGTGCGGGCGGAGCTGGAGGACCGCCTGCGGCACGTACGGCTGGTCCGGGCCGCGGGAGACCCGCTGGACGGCGCCGTGCGCATAGCCGCCGATGTCGTCATGAACCGGCTGCGCCTGCCGCTCGACCCGCGCATGCTCACCGTGCACACCGAGTAGGACAATTGACCACCCCGGATGACCACTCCGCCATGTGACAAGTGGCCTTCACGTAACTCATCAGACAAAAGCGGACTTATACCGCCCACCTGTACCCTCCCCGAACAGTGAAGCCCCGGAGACCAGTAGCATGCGGGGCCATGAGCTCCCCCACCGGGCCCGCATCAGGCCTGCCCGTACGAATGCCGCGACCCCGCCAGCCCGGTCGGCACCGCCGCCCGGAGCCCGTGGCGGCTCCCGAGAACGCGCCCGCGCTCGTTCTCGCCGTACCGGGCGTACCCAGTACCGCCACGCGCAGTCTCGCCGAAGAGGTCGTGAGCATCGCCCGCTCCGAGCTGCCCGGCCTCGACGCCCGTATCGGATACCTCGACGGGACCGAGGACGCGACGGTCACCTCGTTCCCGGAGTTCCCCTCGCTGCAGTCCGTGCTCGCGCACGCCGCCACCGAGCGCACCGCGCGCTATGAGCAGGCGCGCGCGGCGGGATCGGACGTCACCGAGCCCGACGGCCCCGTCGCCGTCGTGGTGCCCCTCCTCGCGGGCCCCGACAGCGCGCTGATGCGGCGCGTGCGTCAGGCCGTGATGGACAGCCGCGCCCCGGCCGAGCTGACGGACGTCCTCGGCCCGCACCCGCTGCTCGCCGAGGGGCTGCACGTACGCCTGTCGGAGGCCGGTCTCGCCCGCGCGGACCGCGCCCGCCTGTTCACGGTGGCCACCGCGGCGGATGGCATCGTCCTCGCCACGGTCGGCGGCGAAGAGGCCGTGCAGGCCGCCGGGATCACCGGCATGCTGCTCGCGGCCCGCCTCGCGGTGCCGGTGATGGCCGCCGCGCTCGACCAGGAGGGTGCCATCGCGGACATGGCCGAGCAGCTGCGCGGCTCCGGCTCCACGCAGCTGGCGCTCGCCCCGTACCTGATCGGTCCCGAGATCGACGACAGCCTTCTCGAAGCCGCCGCCAAGGAGGCCGGCTGCTCGGTCGCCGAGTCGCTCGGCGCCTACCCGGCGATCGGCAAGCTCGCCCTTGCCAAGTACGCGACGGCGCTCGGGATCGCCCCGCAGCAGCCGTCGGGCGCGCCGGTCCACTGACCGCACCGCGCCTGGCAGACCTGATGCCGTTACGCCGATGGGCCCGCCCCTGATGCAGGGGGCGGGCCCATCGGCGTACACGGGTGCGATGACCCGGGTGCCTCAGCCGAAGATCACGCAGGAGGCGGCCGGAGCCCCGATCGAGCCCTCGCGGCGCGGGATGCCCGTCGCCGGGTCGACGGAGAACCAGGTCACGTCGCCGGACCGCTCATTGGCCGCGTACAGGAACCGCCCCGACGGGTCGACGGCCAGGTCACGCGGCCAGTGGCCGCCGCAGGGGACGGTGGCGGTGAGCCTCGGCCGCGCGCCCCCCTCCTCCAGGGCGAGCACCGAGATGACGTCCTGGCCCCGGGTCGCGGTCCACAGGAAGCGGCCGTCGGGCGCGACGACGACCTCGGAGGGGTAGGCCTCGCCGTCACCGTCCGTGGGCCCCGGCAGGACGGCCGCCTCGCCGAGCGGCTTGAGGGCCCCTTCGGCGGCGTCCCAGGCGCAGATCGTGATGGTGGGCGCCAGCTCGTTCAGGACGTACGCGAGATCTCCGCGCGGGTGGAACGCGAGGTGCCTGGGCCCTGAGCCGGGCCGCAGCGCGACCTCCCGGTGCAGCGTCGGCTCGCCCGCCGCCGTGAGCTCGCAGACGCGTACGGAGTCGGTGCCGAGGTCGACGCTCACCACCCAGCGGCCGCTCGGGTCGGGCAGGACCTGATGGGCGTGCGGACCCTGCTGGCGCTGCGGGTGGGGACCAGCGCCGGTGTGCGCCAGAACGCCGGACGGGGTGGTGGCGAGGCTGCCGTCGGGGCGCACGGGCACGGCGCTGACGCTGCCGGAGCCGTAGTTGGCCGTGAGAACGTGCCCGGCGTGCAGAGCGAGATGGGTGGGAGCGGCCCCGCCGACCGCCACCGGCTTCCCCGCCTGCTCGGGCCTGTCGCCGTCGAGGCGGTACGCGGCGACGGTGCCGTCCGACGTCTCGCTGACGGCGTAGAGCGTGTCACCGGCTGCCGAGAGCGCGAGGTACGAGGGGTCCGCGATCGTGTCCGTGGCGCTGAGGACGGTCAGCGCGCCGCTGTCCGCGTCGACGGCGGCGGTGAGGATCCCGGCCCCGCCCGCCGCGGTGAAGGACCCGATGTACGCCCGTTGACTGATCCCGTACCTGCCGACCACTGCGTTCCCCTCTCGACTCTCGACCGAGCGCCAAGTCCAGGGGGCACTCGTGCGGCAGACGCTAGCAGCCGGTCTAGACCAAGGGGCTCTGGGTCGGGGCGTCCCCGGCCAGCGCGGCGCCGCTCTCGCCGCGCGCCCTGGCGAGCGCCTCGGGGTGGTGGACGTAGGCGGGGTGATCCACCCTGTATGTGCCTGGTGAACACGGATCAGACGCGGGCCAATTGTCCACACCGCGACCGGGGACGGCGGGTCGGGGCGGGGTTCGCGGTCAGGGAGGGCGTCGCGATCAGGGAGGTCAGGGAGAGGTCGCCGCGGCCGTTGGCCGTGCGGCGTCCTTGATGGCGGGCAGTGCGAGAGCGCCTGCCAGTTCCCTCAGTTCCTCGTCGGTCGGGCGGACGGGCCCCTCGGCGCCGTCCTCGGCGAAGGCCCGGATGCGTGGGGTGCGGATCCCGGTCTTGTCGGCGATCGCCTGCGGCGTCAGATGCCGGCGGCGCATGGTCTTCTGAAGTAGCTGAGACAGGTCATCCATTGACCTCTCCTGCCCCGCTCTCGTGCGCTCATGCCGTACGTCTCGACGGACGGTGTCCGGCGCACGGCGCCGCTGACCCGCTACCCGGGCATGACGGCTACCCGGGCATGACGGCTATCTGGGCATGACGGCCCGGATGGTCTTGCCCGTGGGTCCGCTGGTCACGGTGACCGCCCTTGCCATGTGCCGCACCATGGGCCAGCCGAACCCGCCGGTGCCACCGGCCAGATCGGGCGCCCGCTCCCGCGGCGGTCGCGGATCGGCGTCGCCGACCACCACCGCTATGGCGTCCGGCTGCGCCTCCAGGCGCAGGGAGCACGACGCCCCGCGTGCGTGCCGTACGACATTGGTGACGAGCTCGGATACCGCGAGCTCGACGCTCGCGGCGTCCTGGGAATCCACGGCCGGGTGGAGCCCGCCGAGGAAGGAGCGGGCGAAGTCCCGCGCGTGGGCGACGGCTTCCGGCCTCTTGTCGAAGACCGCCTTGACCGACGGTCCGGCGTCCAGCCGCTCCGGCGGCCCGGTGTTCAGCTTGTCAGACGGTCCGGTTTCCAGTCGCGTCCCTTGCGTGCTCATGAGCCCTCCTCGTACGGGGGTGGCCTCTGTCCGAATATGGGGTGGCCGTTGTCCGAGATGCACACTTGCCCGGCAACGCGGAACCTGTAACCCGTCGACATATAACGGATCTTGTTGCCTCACAGAGCGCATGAAGCGCGCACGCGGGGGTACGTGCGCCTCATCGGCCGGTCGGGGGACGACGGAGGGCCGGGAGACAGGGGAGGGAATCCATGACAGCGGCAACCGGGACATCCACGGACACCGGCATCGCGGAACTGCCGGACATCGCTTCCCCCCAGGGGGTCGGGCCGAAGGACGCCCGCGACCTGTCGAAGCTGTTCTTCAGCAGGCTCGCCGTACTCGAAGAAGGCACGCCGGAGTACCAGTACGCCCGCAACACCCTCGTCGAGATGAACATGTCGCTCGTGCGGTACGCCGCCGGACGGTTCCGTCACCGCAGCGACGACATGGAGGACATCGTCCAGGTCGGCACGATCGGCCTGATCAAGGCCATCGACCGCTTCGAGCTCTCCCGCGAGGTCCAGTTCGCCACGTTCGCCGTGCCGTACATCGTCGGTGAGATCAAGCGGTTCTTCCGCGACACCTCCTGGGCCGTCCACGTTCCGCGCCGTCTCCAGGAGGCCCGCGTCGAACTGGCCAAGGCCACCGACGAACTCAGCTCCCGCCTCGGCCGCGCCCCCAAGGTCGGCGAGCTCGCCGAGCTGATGGACCTCACCGAGGAGGAGGTCATCGAGGCCCGGCAGGCCGCCAACGGCTACAACTCCACCTCCCTCGACGCCACCCTGCACGGCGACCGCGACGACAGCGAGGCGGTCCTCGCCGACTTCATCGGCGCGGAGGACCCGGCCATGGAGCTGGTGGAGGACTTCCACGCCCTGGCTCCGCTGCTCGCCCAACTCGACGAGCGGGACCGGCAGATCCTGCGTCTGCGGTTCGTGGACGAACTCACCCAGTCGCAGATCGGCGAACGCCTCGGCGTCTCCCAGATGCACGTCTCACGCCTGCTGACCCGCACCCTGGCCCGTCTGCGCGCCGGAATGCTCACCACCCGCTGAACCCGCCGCGGCGCTCACTTCCTGGTGAAGCGGTGCCACCAGTGCCGCCGCCGGGGGTGCACAGCGCGTCCAAGCCTGCGGCCGATCAGCAGGTAGCCGAGGACAGCGCCGGTCGTGTTGAGCAGGACGTCGTCGACGTCGAAGGCCCGCCCGGTGACGAGAAGGCCCTGGGCCACCTCGACGAGCAGCATCACCAGTGCCGTGACGGCTATGACACGCAGAAGGCCTCGGGCGCGGGGCACGAGCACTGGCAGCAGCATGCCGAACGGAAGGCCAAGGACGATGTTGCCGCCGAGCTGTTTGAGGGTGTCGCGGAACGCGGGCTGCGCGAGATAGTCGCGGATCGAGTCGCCGGGGCGCAGGTTGCTGTGCGTCAACGACTCGGAGGCGGCCGAGGGCTCCAGCGTCAGCCGCGCGAGCAGCACGGCGAAGACCACCGTCCCCGCGAAGGCCAGCAGCATCGCCATCGCACGGGCCCATCCGGAGAGCGGGGGCGCGCCGGGAGCGCTTGGGCTCCCGGCTTCCTTCACGGTCTTGCCCTGCGGAACTGTCCGTGCCATCACGAGCCTCCATTCAGGGGGTTGTGTCCGCGCCTTTTGGACGTCACGTGGGGTCCGTACGGCCGAACAGACCGGCGTGCCCGGGCGGAAGCTGCGTGAGTATCCGGCGCAGCAGCGCGTCGTCGACGACCTCCGCGACCGTGGCGAGCACCGCGGTGACGGCACGGCGGGCATGCCCCGCGTCGACGCCGACGCGGGCACCCACCGCCGCGATGAACGCCGCGGGCGTCAGGGGCTCGCTGGCCGGTGAGCCTTCGGTGAGCAGCGGTTCGCACTGGTGGGGCAGCAGACGGGCGAGATCCGTCCGGTCGTCCCCCACCAGATGCGCCCCCAGGACCTCAAGGACGCTCTGCACCGCCCCGGCGGCCTCCCGCCGGATCTTGTAGCCCCCGCGTTCCTGGACGCGGTCAAGCAACACTTCCACCGACTCGTTCACGGCCCGCCCCCTCCTCGCTCTCGTCGGCATGGTGGGCGCGCGACGGCTGCAGGACGGTGTCGGCCACGTCGAGCAGCGAGAGGCCGTCACGCGCACTGACCTCCTGGAGCCACGCGAGACCCTCGGTGACGGCGCAGTCCTGGCGGACGGCGACATGGTCGGCGGCCTGGTGGATGCGTTCCCAGCGCGCCGCCCGTGTGCTGGTGGCCCACACGGGGCGCCGGCAGCCGGTGGTCTCGTGCACGGGCCGCCAGCGCATCAGCGCCTCCAGGGCCAGACCGGCGGCGCGCTGCGCGTGGGTGATGTGGGTGGGGGTCACGTCGGTGCGCTCGGTGTAGTAGAGACACAGCACGCCGACGGGTGTGCGACGGGCGTGCAGCGGGAGCGCGAGGACCCGCCGGATACCGGGCAGTTCGTCCGACAAAGGTTTTCCCGTACGGCACGGGTAGTCGCGCAGGTCCGGCACGAACACGGGCCGCATCCCCAGCGCGGCGCTGACCGAGGGACCGTCGGCGCGGGCGAACTGTGCGGCCTCGGCCCGCAGGGCGGGTTCGTCGGTGGCGTGCAGGAGCTGCCAGTGCTCGAGCCGGGGCAGCCACGACAGGGCTGCCCGCTGCGCGCCCAGTGACTGCCTGAACGCCGTACAGAGCCGGTTCGGCAGCGCGCGTCGCCCGACCGCCGCCGCGATCGACACGTCATGCATGATCGACGGTGATTCCTCCGGCATGGTCAGCATCCCTCTCCGTCGCGCGCCTCGTGGTCCTCCGGCACCCTCCGGGCGGAGGCGCACGGCTTGGCCCGGCGCCCGCAGGAGCGGAAGTTCGTCTACCACGCGATGGGCCACCTCATGTCTCCTGGGCTCTCATCGGCAGGACGGCTTCGCGCGGTCGAGGGGAACGTGCCTGCTCAGGCCTCGATCAGAGGCGTACGAGTCGAAGTGCGCAGCGGCACGGCCAGTTCGACGAGTGCCTTCTCCAGGCCGTGCAGATGGGCCAACACAGGCTCGGCGGCGGAGGGATGCGGCAGGGACACCGTGTCGGCGGCCGGTCCGCGAGCCGCCCGCGGCGCGGTGAGTGCCTCCACCGCGGCTTCCACGCGCCAGCAGGCGGCGGCGAGCCGGTCGTCGTGCGAGGCCTCGGGGTCCGCGGCGATCGAGGCGAGAGCGCGCACCTCGCGGGCGCAGGCGTCGAGCAGCGCGAGCACTTGGCGGGCGCGTTCCTTGCGGGCCCGCAGCGGGCTGAACGGGTGCACCAGCGGAGCGAGCGAGAACCGCACCTTCCCAAGGAGCTGCTCCAACTCGGCGACGCGTGGCGCCGGATCGGCGTGCCGGGCCCCGGCGAGCCGGGCCGCGGCCTCCTCCGTGCAGGCGTGCACACAGCGCAGGGCACGTTCGATCCAGGCGTTCGTCGTGGCGTGCGTGGTGACGGGCAGCACGAGGAGCACGGCGAGTACGGCACCGAGCGCCCCCACACCGGTCTCCGCGACCCGCAGGGCGAGCAGCCCCGGGTTCAGCACCCCGAGCAGCCCGTAGAGCACGCCCGCCATCACGGTGACCGCGAGCATCATCCACGTGTACGAGACGGCGGCCGTGTAGAAGATCCCGAAGACGCTGACGGCGACGATGATCGCCGAAGGCACCGGCGCACCGTGCAGCGGGACCGCGAGGACGAAACCGGCCCCGATGCCGATGACCGTGCCGAGCACCCGCCTGAAGCTCCGCACCAGCGTCTCCCCGCTCGACGCGGTGTTCACGAACACCCACCAGGTGGCGCCCACGGCCCAGTACCAGCGCTGGTCGGAGAGCACCTGCCCCGCGGCGAGCGCGAAGGCGCCGCCGAGCGCCGCCTGGACCGCCTGCCGGGTCGTCGTCCTGGCAAGACCCCTGCCACCCGGCGCCGCGGGCACGGCAGCGGGCGGCAGGCGGCGCTCGTAGCACCACAGCCCGAACCGTACGGACGACGAGGCGCACAGGGACAGCAGGATCGCCGCGAACAGCTCGGGCAGCTGCCCCGGCCCCGTGTGCAGGAACTGCGTCGCGAAGAACATCATGAACGCGAACACGCCGAGCGAGTGCCCGCGCGGCCCCCACCGCCGCGCGTACACGCCCAGGCCCATCACACCGAGGAAGGCGATGTCCCGGGCCACGGGTACGTCGTGCAGCATCGCCGCGAGGGCGAGCACGGGGAACCCGACCGCGGGCAGCAGAGCCGTGGTGACGGCCTGCCCCTTCACCGTCGCGTCACCCACGGTGAACAGAGCGAGCAGCGCCGCGAGCCCGCCGGTGATCGCCGCGGCGAGCGAGTGCCCGGCCAGAGCGCACACGGTCACCGCGAGCGCGATGCCGATGACGGCCCGCGCGGCGAACCGCAACCGCGACCGCCCCGGATCCGGCGCCACGAACACGCTCCTCAGCACAGCTTCCCCGCCCCTTTCACGTCCAGCTCGACCTGCTCGCACGCAACCTGCCCGCATGCAAAAGGCGCCGCGGGAATCCGCAGCGCCATCGACAGCCACATCACACCATCAAGAGCCTCACTGGCTCAACAGGCATCAGTTTCACTGAGCCATTGGCCCATTCATATGCCCCCATGCCGCGCCACGAGAGGGCCAACGGACCATGCGCCGGAGAGCACCCTGGGCCGAGACCATGGCGTAAGCGCCGCTGCCCTGGGTAGCTCCCGAGCACCCCGTCCGTCGTAGGGCGGTGGTTCTCACGTCTCAGGAGTCGCCATGCCCGGAGTGATCGACCGCATCAAGCAGTTCGTCCGCAGCCCACAGGGGCAGCGCACGATCCGTCAGGTCCGCCAGGCCTCGGCCGACCCCAGGAAGCGGGCCCAGGCCAAGCGCATGCTCGGCAAGATCCGAGGACGCCACTGAGCGTCGCAGAGGAGCCGAGAAGCTGCCGAGAAGCTGAGGAGCCGCGGGACGCGATCCCGCGGGCTACGGCGCCCTCGGCGGCCACTGCGGGCGCTCGTCCTCCGGCAGGGTGAGGAGGGCCTGACCGACCGTGCGGTGAGCGGGGAGAAGTTCCGTGCTGCCGGTCAGCGCCAGCATTTCCGAGAGGCGCCGCCCCGCCCCGGCCAGGAGCAGCCTGCCCTCACGGCGGGCGAGCAGCCAGCGCACCGCGAGCAGGCAGTTGAGGCCGCGCGAGTCGCAGAACATCAGCGCCGTCACGTCCAGGACCAGATGCCGGTGCCCGGCCTCGACGCTGGCGCCGAGGGTACGCAGGAAGAACTCCTCGCAGGACTGGTCGAGCTCGCCGCTGACCCGCAGCACCGCGGAGTCGGAGCAACTCGCGAGCTCGGTGATGGTCAGGCGATGGGTCTCAGTGGACATCACACCCCCACGACCCATCGTACCGAGATCGGCACAGAACCCTCTCCCGGCACAGCTCGGCGTGGCTCGCGCCCCGTCGCTACCTCTTGTCGAGGAGCTTGACCCGCAGCCGCCCGAGGATCCGGGTGAGGATGCGCGAGACGTGCATCTGGGAGATGCCCAGCTCCGCACCGATCTCGCTCTGCGTCATATCGGCGGCGAAGCGCATCGCGAGGATCTTGCGCTCGCGCTCCGGGAGCGCGGCGATGAGCGGCTTCAGGGTGTGCAGGTCCTCGACCTTGTCCAGCTCCGGATCGCGGTAGCCCACGTGGTCGGCGAGCGTGTCGTCGGAGTCGACGCCGTCGGCCGGGAAGTCCAGGGAGGCCGTGGTGTAGCCGTTGGCGGCGGTCAGGCCTTCGCTGATCTCGGCCTCGTCCAGGTCCAGATGCTCGGCGAGTTCCGCCGTGGTCGGGGTGTGCCCGTTGGTCTGTTCCAGATCGGTGGTGGCCTTCACCAGGTCCAGGCGGAGTTCCTGAAGCCGGCGGGGGACGCGCACGGCCCAGGTGGTGTCGCGGAAGAATCGTTTGATCTCGCCCATGATGGTCGGCAGCGCGAAGGTGGGAAACTCCACGCCCCGCTGGAGGTCGAAGCGGTTGATCGCCTTGATCAGACCGATCGTGCCCACCTGGACGACGTCCTCGAACGATTCGTCGCGCGGGCGCATCCGATGCGCCGCGTACTGCACGAGGTTGAGGTTCAGCTCCACCAGCGAGTTGCGTACGTAGGAGTGCTCGGGCGTGCCTTCCTCCACCGCGTCGAGGCGGGCGAAGAGCGTCTTGGAGAGGGCCCGCAGATCGGCCGTGCGCTTCCCGAGGGCGGGGGGCAGGGGGTGTTCGGATGCCGTCGGGTCGGCTGCGGCGATGTCGGGGCCGGCGGTATGTCGCTCGGCGAACGACGTCGCGGGTCCTTGGCTGCTCGTCGTCGAGGCCACCATCGTCACTCCCAAACACAAGGCGCCCCCGGGGTGAGAGCGCGCCGTGCACGGGCTCTTACCCACCATCTGCCGTTACATTCCCGTGACTTGACTCTCCGTATAAGAACCCCGGAAGTCAGCCCCGGATCCGGACCGGCCACCCCATCGGGTGAGTGTGCGCCCTGGAGCGCCGGGCAGCGGAAGCGCCATGCGACTCATCTACCGGATCGAACACACCATGGAGCGCTGGACGGCCAACCTGTGGACTCTGCTGCTTCCGCCCCGGCACAAGCGCGGGGAAGTGGTCGCCATACTGCGCCGACAGTGCGATGACAGCGCGCTGATCCTCGGGCGCGAGCGTGTCCTCGTGCCCAACTCGTTCGTCATCGAGCTGCCGCCGGAGAGCCACCGCCGGCTGAGCGCCACCAGCACCGAGTTGAGTCGCTACCTCGCCGCTCAGGTCCACCGTCACGCCGCCGAGCAGGGCTACACGTTCGCGGGGCCCGTCGCGGTCAGCCTGCGGTCGGCCGGTGGCGACGCGGTGGGCAGGTTCCAGGTTCACGGCCGCATCACCCCCGCGGAACACGAGGTGGTCCTCGGGATGATCCCCGGGCAGACCCCTGCGGCAGAAACGCTGTGTTTCGAGCCGACCAATATGTGTGCCGGCCGTGAGAGAAATCAGCGCGACGCGCTCTGAGAGTTTCTCGCGCGACGCCCGGAGCGCATTTTTTTACCACCCGGAGCCGATCGCACCGTGCTACTGTCGATCTCAGTTGCAGTTGTGGTTCCCAAAAACTTCAAGTGCCCTCACCAGCCTTTTCTCGGCGGGTGGGAGCACTTTTGTATTTCCGGTCATTTCCGGCGGGGCAATCATCGCGGCGACACGGAGTCCGCACAGTGCGGGCTCCGGGCACTGCCCCGAAGGAGATTTAATATGGCTAACGGCACCGTGAAGTGGTTCAACTCGGAAAAGGGCTTCGGCTTCATCGAGCAGGACGGCGGCGGCCCCGACGTCTTCGCCCACTACTCGAACATCGCCGCCCAGGGCTTCCGTGAGCTCCAGGAAGGCCAGAAGGTGACCTTCGACATCGCCCAGGGCCAGAAGGGCCCGACGGCCGAGAACATCGTTCCCGCCTGACGCTCACGCGTACTTCGTAGCTGGGGCCCGCACCTTGGGTGCGGGCCCCAGCTCGTGCATTTGACACACCATCCAGGCCACGGATCCCCCGCGCATCCGCGCGCGCAGTAATCCTCGTCGGCCGGATCGGCTTAGCGGATTCGCTTTACGCATTCGCTCCACAGATTCGCTTTACGCATTCCCCCGGCCCGTTCTCGCGATTCTCCGCGCTGTGCTCTCGCTGCGGAAATTCCTTGGTACGTGCCGCATCAAGGAAGGTTCCGCATGAACCGCACTCGTACGAACGACCGCTCCTACCGCTCCGGCTCCAACTCCGGCTCTGGCTCTGGCTCCGGCAGGAGCGGGAACCGTTACGGAGCTCCGTCCGGCGGCCGCTCCGGCGGTCCGAACCGTTCGGGCGGCTACGGGCGCCGACCGTCCGCGCCGCAGGGCGAGTTCGCCCTGCCGGTCACGGTCACCCCCGCGCTCCCCGCCGTCGAGTCGTTCGCCGATCTCGCGATGCCGGCGCCGCTGCTCACCGCGCTCGGCCGCGAAGGCGTGACCCAGCCGTTCCCGATCCAGGGTGCGACCCTGCCCAACTCCCTCGCGGGCCGCGACGTACTGGGCCGTGGCCGCACCGGCTCGGGCAAGACCCTCGCCTTCGGACTCGCGATGCTCGCCCGCACGGAAGGTCAGCGCGCCGAGCCGCGCCAGCCCCTTGCCCTGGTCCTCGTCCCCACCCGGGAACTGGCCCAGCAGGTCACCGACGCGCTCACTCCCTACGCCCGTGCCCTGCGGCTGAAGCTCGCCACGGTGGTCGGCGGCATGTCGATCGGCAGGCAGGCCGGTGCGCTGCGCGCCGGCGCGGAAGTCGTCGTCGCGACGCCGGGCCGGCTCAAGGACCTCATCGACCGGGGAGACTGCAGGCTGAACCAGGTCGGCATCACCGTCCTGGACGAGGCCGACCAGATGGCCGACATGGGCTTCATGCCCCAGGTCACCGCGCTCCTCGACCAGGTACGCCCCGAGGGCCAGCGGATGCTGTTCTCCGCCACCCTCGACCGCAACGTCGACCTGCTTGTCCGCCGCTACCTCACCGACCCGGTCGTCCACTCCGTCGACCCCTCGCAAGGCGCGGTCACCACGATGGAACACCACGTGCTGCACGTCCACGGCGCCGACAAGCACCGCACGACCACCGAGATCGCGGCCCGCGACGGCCGGGTAATCATGTTCCTGGACACCAAGCACGCCGTCGACCGCCTCACCGAGCACCTCCTGAGCAGCGGCGTCCGCGCCGCCGCCCTGCACGGCGGAAAGTCACAGCCGCAGCGCACCCGCACCCTGTCCCACTTCAAGACCGGTCATGTGACGGTGCTCGTGGCGACCAACGTCGCCGCACGCGGCATCCACGTCGACAACCTCGACCTGGTCGTGAACGTCGACCCGCCCACCGACCACAAGGACTACCTCCACCGCGGCGGCCGCACGGCCCGCGCCGGTGAGTCCGGCAGCGTCGTCACGTTGGTCACACCCAACCAACGGCGCGACATGAGCCGCCTGATGGTCGCCGCGGGCATCACCCCGCAGACCGCCCAGGTGCGCTCCGGAGACGAGGAGTTGAGCCGCATCACCGGCGCCCAGGCTCCTACAGGCATCCCGGTCACCATCACCGCGCCCGCCGCGGAGCGCCCCCGGCGCGGCAGTTCCTCCTCCTCCCGGGGCCGCCGCAGCCGCAGCGCCCAGGACCGGCGTACCGACCGCGCTCCGCGCCGCGTCGCCCAGGGCCCTTCCGCCTCCAGCCCGGCGGCCTAGGACCCTCGCGCGTCGATCGCCTCAACCCTGTCAGCCGTCCCCCTCCTCACCTGTGAGGCACCATGCGCTGCGTCATCGCCCGTTTCCCGTTCGACCTCACCAAGAGTGGCGTCCTTGAGACGATGAAGGGCATCAAGCCCGAGCCGATCACAGGTGACTCCGTCATCATCGGCCGCCGCCATTACCCCATCAAGCAGGTGGGCGCGGTCATCACCCGGCAGGACCGGCGTGACTTCAGCGCCGGGGAAGTCACCCGCGCCATGGCACTCCTGGGCTTCACCTGCCGCACCCCTTCCGAGGACGCGGCCCCGCGCGACCTCACCCCGCTCCAGACCGCGTCGGCGCTGCTCGGCGCCTCCACTCCCGCGTAGCGGGAGACGCAGGACACGACAGCAGAGCAGCAAGGAGGGCCCCACCGGTGCGCCGGTGGGGCCCTCCTTGCGTACATCCCCCACCCGCATCCGGATGGCAGCACACAAAATCTATGCTCGTCATCGTAGACATTGCGCTTCCGCATGATTAGGGTTTCTCTCGTAGTTGTAGACCAAGAGGGAGGACGGAGGAGCAGACGCCATCAGGATCGCCCGGCCCGAGATCGATTCGGCCCGGGTGCCGCAAGACCCCGGATTGGAAGGTGGTCCTCGGTCACGCATCAGCGATCCCCGCATTCCCGCCTGTTCACGGGCCGGAGAGCGGAAAGAAGAGGTCGGCGCAGCAAGGAAGCCGACCGATGGTGTTGAATTTCCTTCGGGGCCTTGGTGCCGTACGGCATCAGGGCCCCTCGACGCGTGCCATAACGAGGTGACATGACTGCAGATATCCCGCTCAGTGGTCGTCTGGACGACGACGACTACCCCGCCTACACCATGGGGCGGGCCGCCGAGATGCTCGGCACCACACCCGGTTTCCTGCGGGCCATCGGTGAGGCCCGGCTGATCACACCGCTCCGCTCAGAGGGCGGACACCGGCGGTACTCCCGCTACCAACTGCGGATCGCAGCGCGCGCCCGCGAACTGGTGGACCAGGGCACCCCGGTCGAGGCGGCCTGCCGCATCGTCATCCTCGAGGACCAGCTCGAGGAGGCCAAGCGCATAAACGTCGAGTACCGCCGCGCCACCGACGAGTCGAGCGGCACCCCACACTGAGACCGCCCGCGCGCTGGGCCCACTCCCGGGCAGGTCCACTCCCCCGGCAGGCCCGGTTCAGGCCGTCGGAGGCCACACCCCCGGAGCGAGAACTCCCAGCGCGTACGCCCGTGCCACCAGCTCCGTCCGGTTCGCCGCGCCCCAGCGCTCCGTCAGACGGCGCAGGTGGTAGGTGACGCCGTCCCGGGTGAGGCCCGTCTCGCGGGCCGCCCGCGCCGTCGTGGCGCCGCCGGCGAGCAGGGCCAGGATGCGCGCCTCGGCCGGCGTCGCGGCTTCAGCGGGGGCCGGATCGGGGGCACGGTCCTCGCCCAGGACGCGGAGCAGCACGAGGAGGCCGGGAACCTCGTCGGCCGTGTCGCTCACCGGCTCCGCCGTCAGCTCACCGTGACGCCGCACACCGTCGGCCGCCGTCCAGTGCACCGCCACCGGATAGCGCGAGCGGTGCCGCAGCCGCAGCGCCTCGGCGATCCGCAGGACCTGCGTCTTCTCCTCGGGGCGGAACAGTTCCAGTACGTTGCGGCCCCGCAGGGTGCCGGAGGTCTCACCCCACTCCGCCGCCATCGCCGAGTTGGCGATGATGATCGCCCCGCTCGCCTCGCAGACCGCGACCGGCATCGGGATGCGGTTGAAGAGGAGCATGGCGCGGTTGCGCCACAGCACGGAGTCCACGGAATTCGCGGGGTCGACAAAGCCCTCGGAGTCCACAGGGCGACTCCTTTCGGCGAGGAGCAGTCAAGAGCGGGGCGCCATTCGCCCCTACACAATCATGTAGTGGCGCGGCGTGCGCCCGCGGGGGCGGCGGTCAAGCTGGGTGTGCAGTGACTTCCGTACGGCGAAAGGCAGTTGTCACGCCATGCCCCCCACCACCATCGCACCGTTCCCTCAGGACGCCGGTCCCGATCTCGACGGCGTACCGCTGATCGACATCTCCGCCACCGGGCAGGGGCCTGCCCCACTGCAGCAGATCATGGAAATGCTCCGCCGCCACGGGCCCGTGGTGCGGCGCCGTCTGCACGGCCGGGAAGCGCTGTTCGTGAGCGATCTCGATCTCGTCACCGAGCTCGCCGACGAGACCCGCTTCGCCAAGCACGTCGGCCCGGCCCTGCAGAACGTGCGGGAGTTCACCGCCGACGGACTGTTCACCGCGTACAACGACGAGCCCAACTGGGCCCGCGCGCACGACATCCTGATGCCCGCGTTCGCGCTGGGTTCGATGCGTACGTACCACCCGGTGATGCTGCGCGTCGCCCACCGCCTCATCGAGTCGTGGGACCGCGGCGCGCGGGACGGGCTCCCCGTGGACGTACCGGGTGACATGACGCGGATGACGCTGGACACGATCGGACTCGCCGGGTTCGGCTACGACTTCGGGTCGTTCGAGCGTGCCGAGCCGCACCCCTTCATCGACTCCATGGTCCGCTGCCTGGAGTGGAGCATGACGCGCCTCAGCCGTACGCCGGGCACCGACCACTCGGCGGCGGACGCGGCCTTTCGCGCGGACGCCGACTATCTGGCGCGAGTGGTCGACGAGGTCATCTCCGCGCGAGCCGGGGGCGCCACCGGCGCCGGACCCGCCGACGACCTGCTCGGGCTCATGCTCAGCGCCGCGCACCCGGGCGACGGCGCGAAGCTGGACACCGCCAACATCCGCAATCAGGTCATCACCTTCCTGATCGCGGGGCACGAGACGACGTCCGGCGCGATGTCGTTCGCGATGTACTACCTCGCCAAGCATCCCGCCGTCCTCGACCTCGTACGGCGCGAGGTGGACGCCGTGTGGGGCGACACGGCCGACCCCGAGCCGACGTTCGACGACATCGGGCGGCTCACGTACACGCGCCAGGTGCTCAACGAGGCGCTGCGACTGTGGCCGACGGCCGCCGCGTTCGGACGGCACGCCCGCGAGGACACGCTCCTCGGCGGCCGCATCCCGCTCCGTGCCGGGCAGGGCGTCACCATCCTGGCGCCGATGCTGCACCGCCAGCCCGTGTGGGGCGACAACCCGGAGCTGTTCGACCCGGCGCGGTTCACCCCGGAGGCGGAGGCCGCACGCTCCCCGCACGCGTTCAAGCCGTTCGGAACCGGCGAACGGGCGTGTATCGGGAGGCAGTTCGCTCTCCACGAGGCGACCATGCTCCTCGGGATGCTGGTGCACCGCTACCGCCTTCACGACCACGCCGACTACCGGCTCACCGTCAAGGAGACACTCACCCTCAAGCCCGACGGCTTCACGCTCACCCTGTCACCGCGCACCAGTGCCGACCGCGTGCACGGCCCGCTGCCAGGCGCGGTATCCGGCCCGGCAGCGGTCGAGCCCGACGCCACCGTGCTTCCCGCACGCGTCGTTCCCGGCACCCGCGCGCTCTTCCTGCACGGCAGCAACTACGGAACCTGCCGGGACTTCGCGGCCCGACTCGCCGACGAGGCCGCGTCGGTGGGCTGCGAGAGCGAGGTCGCGCCGCTGGACGAGTACGCCGGGGCGCTGCCCGCCGACCGCCCTGTGGTCATCACGGCCGCCTCGTACAACGGCCGGCCCACCGACGACGCCACGGTGTTCGCCTCCTGGCTCGACGGCGCCCCTGCCGACACCGCCGAGAACCTCGCGTACGCGGTCCTCGGCGTGGGCGACCGCAACTGGGCCGCCACCTATCAGCACGTCCCGACACGCTTGGACGAGCGCCTTGCGGAGCTGGGCGGCACCCGGCTCCTGGAGCGCACGGCGGCCGACGCGTCGGGCGATCTGGGCGGCACCATACACGAGTTCACGTCGCGGCTGCGTACGGCGCTTCTCGCGCGGTACGGCGATTCCGAGGCGCCGGCAGCTCCCGACGCCGCCGCCTCGGACGCCTACGAGGTCCGCGAGCTGACCGGCGGTCCGCTGGACGCGCTCGCCGCACGGCACGGCCTCGTTCCGATGACGGTCAGTGAGGCCCACGACCTCACCGCGCCCGGACATCCCCGTACGAAGCGCTTCGTACGGCTCGCCCTGCCCGACGGCGTGGCCTACCGCACCGGCGACCATCTCAGCGTGCTGCCGGTCAACGACCCGGCGCTCGTCGACCGGGCCGCCGCCGCGCTCGGCGTGGACCTGGACGCCGTCCTGGACATCCGCGCGAGCCGCCCGCGCCGCGACGGTCTCGCCGTCGACCGCCCGCTGACGGTACGCCAACTCCTTACTCACCACGTCGAGTTGCAGGACCGGCCCACCGAGGTCCAGTTGGCCGTGCTCGCCGCCGCCAACCCCTGCCCGCCCGAGCGGGCCGCTCTCACCACCCTGGCCGACGACGCCTCGGCCCGCGCGGCCGACGGGCGCACACTGCTCGAACTGATCGAGGGCTTTCCGGCCCTGCGCGGTGCCCTGGAGTGGCCGCGCCTCCTTGACGTGCTCACGCCCCTGCGCCCTCGTCACTACTCGGTGTCCTCATCGCCGGGGGTGAGCCCCGGCCACGCCGACCTGATGGTGTCCATCCTTCAGGCCCCGGCCCGCTCAGGCAGCGGGCTGCTGTACCGCGGCACCGGCTCCGGCCACCTGGGCGGGGTGCGTACGGGCGACACCGTCCTCGCCCGCGTCCAGCCGTGCCGTGAGGCCTTCCGCATCGACCACGCGGACGCGGCGCCCGTCGTCATGGTCGCCGCGGGTACCGGCCTCGCCCCGTTCCGCGGCGCGATCGCGGACCGCGCGGAACTGACGGCGAAGGGTGCCGAACTCCCGCGCGCACTGTGCTACTTCGGCTGCGACGACCCGGATGCCGACTTCCTGCACGCTGCGGAGCTGCGCGCCGCGGAAGCCGCCGGTGCGGTCTCGCTGCGCCCCGCCTTCAGCGCCTCCCCCGTCGACGGGGCGGCCTTCGTCCAGCACCGCATCGTGGCGGAGGCCGACGAGGTGTGGGACCTGCTGACCGCCGGAGCACGCGTGTACGTCTGCGGCGACGGCTCACGGATGGCACCGGGCGTGCGTGACGCCCTGCGCACGCTCCATCAGCGCCGTACGCCGGGAGCCACCGCTGCGGACTCCGAGCAGTGGCTCGGCGAGCTGACCGCGCAGGGGCGTTATGTAGAGGATGTGTACGCGGCCGGATAAGGGGGGCCAGAACAGGCGGCTCACGCCGGGCCCGGGGCGCCGGGTCCGGCGTGCGGGCCGTTGCCGTTGCCGTTGCCGTTGCCGTTGCCGTTGCCGTTGCCGAACAACTCCCCCAGGGCGCGCGTCGTCTCGTCGCTGTCCAGGTGGTGCAGGCCCCGGATGCCGAGCCGTGCCGCCCCGCGCAGGTTGTGCTCCAGGTCGTCGATCATGACGCAGGCGGAGGGTTCGACGCCGAGGCGCTCGCAGGCCGTTCGGTAGATGCGACGGCCCGGCTTGCGTGAGCCGATCTCGCTGGAGATGACGACGACGTCCGCGAGCGCGTCCAGGTCGTATCCCTGGTAGCAGTCGTCGCCGAGCGCGTTCGACACGATCGCCACCGGAACGCCCTGGGCGCGCAGCTCCCGCAGGGCCGCGAGCATCGTCTCATCCGGCCGCATACCCGCACCGACCCCGGCCACGAGGCCCGCCGACCCCACGTCCACGCCCTTCTGGCGCAGCCGCCCCGCGATGCCCTTCTCGAACTCGGCCTCGCCCATGCGCCCGCACTCGTGCTCCACGAGCAGCGCCGACGACTCCGCGTCCTCGCGGAACAGCCGCTCGATCAGCAGCGGATCGTCGCTCACCCGGGCGGAGTAGGAGCGGAACGAGTCGAGCACGCTGGTGGTCAGCACACCGCCGAAGTCGGTGAGCACCGCACTCGGGGGCGTGTCCGGCCGATCCTCCGCCGCCTCAAGCACTTCTGCCACTTCGGCCTCCTCAAGTCCCGCCCTTGGCGGCGTAGTCGAATCGTCGGTCGATGATCTCAAGGACCTGCTCGCCCCAGCGCAGGTTCGACTCCTCCAGGTAACGGCCCGCCATCAGCGTGAGGTAGGGGCCGACGCGCTCGGCGTCGCGCAGGTACTCCGCCTCTACACGGCCGCCGAGGAGGTGGAGGCGCAGCCGTTCGTACCGGGCGAGCTTGCCGCGTGAGCACTTCATGCGCTCCTCGATCAGCGCGCGGGTGGCGGCCGGATCGCCGCCGTCCATGGCCTGCACCTTGACCATGAGTTCATCCCGGATGGCGATGGGCCGGGGCGGCTGTGCGGAGAAGGCGTGCAGATCCCGCAGACCGGCATCGGTGAGCGTGAACATCCGCTTGTTCGGCCTGCGTTCCTGTTGCACCACGCGGGCGTCGATCAGGCCGTCGCCCGCGAGTCGCTCCAGTTCGCGGTAGAGCTGCTGGGGAGTCGCGGACCAGAAGTTCGACACGGACACGTCGAAGATCTTGGCCAGGTCGTAGCCGGACGACTCACCCTCCAGGAGCGCCGCGAGCACCGCGTACTTGAGAGACATCTGGACACCGTATACCGATGTGATTACTCTCCTTCACACCTATTCAACAAGTTGACTATGAACGAACGATTGCGAGGTGTGCGGGCGTGCAGGCTTTCCGCAAGGCCGTCGAGGCCGACGATCACGCGGCGATCGAGGCCCTCCTGGCCCAGGACGTCGTCTTCTCAAGCCCGGTGGTGTTCCGGCCCTACCCGGGCAGGGCGACGACCGCCGCGATCCTGCGCGGCGTCACGCGGGTCTTCGAGGACTTCCGGTACGTACGGGAGATCAACGACGCCGGAGGGCGGGATTCCGCGCTGGTCTTCGAGGCCCGGGTCGGCGACCGGCGGATAACCGGGTGCGACTTCCTCCACCTCGACGAGGACGGACTGATCGACGAGCTCATGGTGATGGTCCGCCCCCTGTCGGCCGCCCAGGCGCTCGCCGCGGCCATGGGTGCCCAGTGGGACCAGATCATGGGGGAGGCGGCGGACGCGTAGGCGGCGCCCGTCGGGAGGCAGCCGCCGCTACCAGGCGCGGGCCGACTCGACGAGCCGGTCCCGCACGAGGGCGACGTGCGGGTTGTCCGCGGATCCGGGGCGCTGCACCAGAAAGCCCGTGTTGATCGGGGCGTCCCGCGGGTCGTGGAGGAGCATCAGGGTTCCGGCGGCCAGTGCGTCACGGCAGAGGTAGCGGGGCAGCACGGAGAATCCCGCGCCCGCGGTGACGGCCGAGAGCACACCGCGCAGGTCGGGGACGGTGACGGAGGCCTCGCAGGTCAGCCGCTTGCCGAAGACGTGCCGCCAGTAGCGGCGGGCGATCGGCAGATCCTCGGCGTAGGTCACCAGCGGGACGCCGAGCAGCACGCCCGGCCCTTCGGCGGCGATGCGCGCGTCGCCGCCGATGCGCTCGGCCCAGGAGGGCGCCGCGACCAGGACGAACTCCTCGTCCGCAAGGGGCACGGAGCTCAGGGAGCGCCCACGAGGGCGCTCCGTGGCGATCACCAGATCATGTCGCCCCGCACGCAGCTCGTCCAGGAGCCGATCGGTCAGTCCGGTGGTCACGCGCAGCCGGACCCCCTTCTCGACCAGTGGTGCCAGCGCGGGCAGCGCGCAGTGGCAGAGCATCTCCGCCGGGCCCGCCAGGTGGACGGGCTCCGCCGGGGCGCCGTCGAGGGGGCCGCCGTGCCCGGTGACCGCGGCGAGGGCGTCGAGGGGATCCACGACACGGGCGGCGAGCGCGTCGGCGTACGGCGCGGGGGTGACACCGCGCGGCAGGCGCTCGAACAGCTCCCGGTCGACCTGCCGCTCCAGGGCCCGGATCTGCGTGGTGACGGTGGGCTGCGAGAGGCCGAGCAGGCGGGCGGCGGCGGTGAAGGAACCCGAACGGTACACGGCGAGGAACGTACGCAGGAGGTTCAGGTCCAGCGGGCCACCGGCCGGGGCCGTTCCCGCCGATCCATCGGAATTCCTATCTCCCATATGGGTCAACCTATTGGATTTCGTTGGGCATCCCCATCTACGTTCGAGGACAGCACCCCCTGACGTTCTGAGCACAGAACGTCAGGGGTTCCAGACAGAGCCCAGCAAGATCTCAGCCTCGGAGAGAGACATGTCCAAGATTCTGTTCGTCGTGACCGGCGCCGACCACTGGACGCTGGCCGACGGCACCCAGCACCCCACCGGCTTCTGGGCCGAGGAGGCCGTCGCGCCGTACGAGGCGTTCAAGGCCGCCGGGCACGAGATCGTCGCCGCGACACCGGGTGGCGTCGTGCCGACCGTCGACCAGGCGAGCCTCGCGCCCGAGGTCAACGGCGGCCAGGAAGGCGCCGACAAGGTCGCCGTGTCCCTCGCGGAGATCAGCGAGTTCCTCACGCCGCTCAAGCTGGAGGAGGTCGACCTCGCCGACTACGCCGCCGTCTTCTACCCCGGTGGCCACGGCCCCATGGAGGACCTCGCCGTCGACGCCGAGTCCGGCAGGCTCCTCACCGCCGCCCTGGAGTCGGGCAAGCCGCTGGGCGTCGTCTGCCACGGCCCGGCCGCACTGCTCGCGGCCACCAAGGAGGACGGTTCCAACGCGTTCGCCGGGTACGGGCTGACCGGCTTCACCAATGCCGAGGAGACGCAGGCCGGCTTCGCCGAGAAGGCCAAGTGGCTGCTCCAGGACCGGCTCGTCGCGGCGGGCGTCGACTTCCAGGAGGGTGCCGCGTGGGCCCCCAAGGTGGTCGTCGACCGTAACCTGATCACTGGTCAGAACCCGGCGTCCGCAGCTCCGTTGGCGGACGAGATCGTCAAGAAGCTGGTCTGACCCTCATGGGCACCGACCGGCTCGACGAGGTCCTCGACGCCACCTACGCCTCCCTCACACGGTATGGCGTACGGCGCACGACGATGGACGACATCGCCTCCACGATGGGCGTGTCCCGGTCAGCGGTCTACCAGTACGTACGCAACAAGGACGACGCCTTCCGCAAGCTCGCCGAGCGCCTGCACGCAGAGGCGCTCGCGCGGGCCCGGCAGGCGGCGGCCGATGACACGTCGAGCGCCGAGCGCATCCGGGGCGTCCTCGACGCCAAGCTCGACCTGGTCCTGCGCCTCGCCGGGGACTCTCCGCACTCCGCCGAACTCCTCGACGAGAAGGCGCGCCTCTTCGGCGACATCTGCCACGGCTTCACCGGCTCGCTGCGGGGGCTGCTCATCGAGCTGTTCACCGAGGCGGGGACCCCGGCCGGGGTGGAGCCCGCCGAGGCCGCCGACTCCTGCATAGCCCTGGTCATCGGCCTGGAGTCCGTGTCCGACGGCCGCCACCTCTTCGCCCCGGCCACGGACGCGCTCCTGACCGGCCTCCTCGGCTCGCCGGTGACCACGACGGCGACCCGCTGACCGACCTCCCCTCCCCCCCCACTCCCCACGTACAGCTCTCCCGAGGAGACCCCTCATGCACCACCCCGAAGCGTCCGCGCCCGAAGCGCTTGACCCCGAGGCGCTCGTCGCCAAGCTCCGTGCCACCTTCGCCACCGGCCGCACCCGGCCGCTGGCCTGGCGCGAGCAGCAGCTCACCCAGCTGCGCTCCCTGTTCACGGAGCACCGTGAGGACATCGCGGACGCCCTGTACACCGACCTGCGCAAGCCGCACTCCGAGGCGTACACCGCCGAAGTCGACTTCCCCGTACGGGAGATCGACCACACGCTGGCCCATCTGGAGGAGTGGCTGAGCCCCCAGCCGCTGGCGCCCGGCGCACTGGCGGGGCTGCCCGAGGGATCGACCGCCGGTACGCAGTACGAACCGCTGGGCACCGTGCTGATCATCGCGCCGTGGAACTACCCCGTCCAGCTGCTGCTCGTCCCCCTCGTGGGCGCGCTCGCCGCGGGCAACACCGTGGTCCTCAAGCCCAGCGAGATCACCCCGGCCACCTCGGCGTTGATCGCCCGGCTCATCCCTGAGTACCTGGACACGGACGCCGTCGCCGTCGTCGAGGGCGGCGTGCCGGAGACCACCGCGCTGCTCGCCCAGCGCTACGACCACATCTTCTACACCGGCAACGGCGCCGTCGGCCGCATCGTGATGCGCGCCGCCGCCGAGCACCTCACCCCGGTCACCCTCGAACTCGGCGGGAAGTCCCCGGTGTTCGTGGACCGGGACGTCGATGTGGCCGCCGTGGCCACGCGCCTGGCCGAGGCCAAGTTCCGCAACGCGGGCCAGACGTGCGTCGCCCCCGACTACGTACTCACCGACCCGGACACCGCCCCCGCGCTCGCCAAGGAGCTGCGCACGGCCGTTGAGCGGGTGTTCGGCGCGGACCCCAGGTCCTCGGAGACGTACGGACGCATCGTCAACGAACGGCACTTCGACCGGGTGTCCGCCCTCCTCGGCTCCGGGACGACGGCGTTCGGCGGGCAGAGCGACCGGGACGACGTGTACATCGCGCCGACCGTGCTCACCGACGTGAAGCCCGACGAGCCGGTGATGCGGGAGGAGATCTTCGGTCCCGTACTGCCGATCGTGAACGTCGAAGGACTCGACGAGGCCATCGCCTTCATCAACGACCGCGACAAGCCGCTCGCCCTCTACGGCTTCACCGAGAACGAGACTACGCGCCGGCGCCTGGCCGCGGAGACGTCCTCGGGCGGCCTCGGCTTCGGCCTTCCGATGGCGCATCTCCGCATCCCGGAACTGCCGTTCGGCGGAGTCGGCGAGAGCGGCGTCGGCAACTACCACGGGCCGCACTCCATCGCCACGTTCAGTCACCGCAAGGCCCGGCTCGACGTGCCGTTGGGCTGATCTCGACGCGGTGCGGGACGGCAGCCCTGCGGACGTGACCGTCGAATCGGCGACAGCGCCCCGCGGCCCGCCCTCAGGCCCCCGCCCCTGGCACCACCAGCCCCGACTCGTACGCCGCCACCACCGCCTGGGTGCGGTCCCGCAGCCCGAGTTTGCCGAGCACCCGGCTCACGTGGGTCTTCACGGTCTCCTCGCTGACGTGCAGCCGTCCGGCGATCTCAGGATTGGAGAGGCCCTCCGCCATCAGCCGGAGCACCTCGGTCTCGCGGGGTGTGAGCGCGTCCAGGCGGGCGGCGGGTCCCGCGGGCGGTCCGGGCCTGAGGCGGGCGAACTCCGCGATGAGGCGGCGGGTCACGGTGGGAGCGAGCAGCCCCTCCCCCGCGGCCACCACCCGCACCGCCTCGAAGAGACGCTCCGCCGTGACGTCCTTGAGCAGGAACCCGGCGGCGCCCGCGCTCAGCGCGTCGTACACGTGCTCGTCCAGGTCGAAGGTGGTGAGGATGAGCACGCGCGTGCCGGTCCCCGCGAGGTGTCCGGTCGCCTCGATGCCGTCCATCACCGGCATGCGTACGTCCATCAGGACCAGATCGGGCAGCAGTCCGCGGCAGAGCTCGACCGCCTGTGCCCCGTCGGCGGCCGTCCCGACGACCGTGAAGTCGGGCTGGGTGGCGAGGAGTCCGGCGTATCCGGCGCGTACGACTTCGTGGTCGTCGGCGATGACGAGGCGCAGCGGAGAGGACGCGGGAGGGCCACTGGGAGTGCTCATGCGGCATGCTCCCTCACCGGTGCCGGGAAACTCGCCTCGATGAGGAATCCGCCGCGCCGCGCGGGGCCCGCGCGCAACTCGCCGCCGACCATGGCGGCACGCTCCCGCATGCCGACAAGGCCGTGCCCTTCGTCAAGCCCCGCCGGAGTGTGCGGACTTGGGCCGTTGTCGCGCACCCGAAGGCGCAACGTCTCGTGGGTGTAGTGGAGTTCCACGTCCACGGCGGCGCCCGGCGCGTGACGCCGGGTGTTGGTGAGGGCCTCCTGCACTATGCGGTACGCGGTGAGTTCGAGGCCCGGATCCAGCGGTCGTACCGGACCCTCGACGATGAGGCGCACGGCGGCGGCCGACGCGTCACGGGCCTCGTCGACGAGCTCTCCGAGCTGTTCGAGCCCCGGTTGGGGGCGGCGGTCCGGCGCGGCGGCGCCCGCGTCCTCGCGCAGCACGCCGAGCAGCCTGCGCATCTCGGTGAGCGCCGTGCGGGCGGTGTCGCCGATGGCCAGGAAGCGTTCGGCGCCGACTGAGGGCAGGCCGGGAGTGGTAAGACGGGCGGTCTCCGCCTGCACCGCGATCATGGATATGTGGTGGGCGACGACGTCGTGCAACTCCCGTGCGATCCTGGCCCGTTCACCGCGAGCGGCGTGCTCCAGGAGGGTGTCCGCGATGGCCTGCTCGGCCGCGCTGTGCACACGGGCGGTGTCTCGCGCGCTGCGCGCGAGACCGGTACCGGCCGCGACGGCGGCACCCACCGCGGTGAGGACGGTGAGGGGTCGGTCCCCCGCACCGGCGCCCGTGGATGCGGTGGTGGCCGCGTACGCGATGAAGGGCAAGGGAAGGATGGCCGCCAGGTGTTTCAGGCCCCGGCGCCCTGCCTGATGGAGCGAGACGAGCAGCGCGCAAAGGCCGACGACCGTCAGCACGTGGAACGGCGCGAGGGAGAGCATGCCCGCCACTCCCGCGAGTACGGCCGCAGTGGCGAAGACGCCGCGGGAGGGGCCCGGGGAGGCGGAGGCAAAGGAGCGCGTCCGGTCAGCCGGGTTCGGGAGCCAGGACGCCTGCCCCACGGAACGGCTCCGGCGCAAGGCGCTCCACCGCTCGCCGCTCCACCGCTCGCTGCTCAACCGCACACCGCCCCGATGCGCACCGCCCCACCGCGACCCGCCCCACCGCGCACCGCCCCACCGCACGCCAATCGGCCGCACGCTGCCCGGCCTCGCGGACGATGCCGATGCCGATGCCGATGCCGATGCCGTTGCGAAGTCGCCCCCCGCGAGCACCGCGACCGGCAGCGTCGTTCCCAGCGCGAGTGACAGGGCAAGCGGCAGCGGAACATCGCCGTCCGTGCGCAGCAACACCTCGCTCACCGCGCCGAGCGCCAAGAGCGCCGCGGCCGCCACCGGGGTCTCCGGGCGGCGCGCGAGGCGACTGCGCAACGCGCCCCGCGCCACACCCGCTCTGGAAGTCTTCGCCCTCACACGTGTCATTGTCGCCGTCCCCGAACCTGTGGGAGTCCCTCACGTGAGGGATACGAAGACGGCTCCACCGCGTGACGACCCGCGGGCACGGCGTCTCTAGCCTCGCTCCCATGGATGGCATCACAGCAACAACCGATGGCGGCGAAGCGGCCATCGAAGTGCGCGGACTGCGCAAGCGGTTCGGGTCGATCCCCGCGGTGGACGGTCTCTCCTTCACCGTCGCCCCGGGTCAGGTCACGGGGTTCGTCGGCCCCAACGGCGCGGGCAAGTCGACCACCATGCGCATCGTCCTCGGCCTCGACTCGGCCGACGAGGGCACCGCCCTCATCGGCGGTCGCCCCTACCGGGCGTTGCGTACGCCCCTGCTCGAAGTGGGGTCGCTGCTCGACGCGGCCGCCGTGCACCCCAGCCGCCGAGGGCGCGACCATCTCCTGTGGATGGCGCACTCGCACCGGATTCCGGTGCGGCGCGTCGACGAGGTCCTCGATCTCGTCGGACTCGGGCAGGCCGCGCGGCGCAGGGCGGGCGGGTACTCGCTCGGCATGCGGCAGCGCCTCGGCATCGCGGCGGCGCTGCTCGGTGATCCGCCCGTGCTGCTCTTCGACGAGCCCGTCAACGGGCTCGACCCCGAAGGGATCCGGTGGATCCGCGGCTTCCTGAAGTCGCTGGCGGCCGAGGGCCGCGCCGTGCTGGTCTCCAGCCACCTGATGAGTGAACTGGAGGACACCGCCGACCACTTGGTGGTGGTGGGCCGCGGACGCGTCATCGCCGACACGAGCGTACGAGAGCTGCTCGCCGCCGCGTCCGGCGACCGCGTCGAGGTGCGGACAGCCGAGCGGACGACGGCGATGACCGTCCTCTCGGGCGCCGGTGCGAGTGTCGCCGCCACCGGACGCGACACGCTCACCGTCTCCCGTCTCAAGGCGGAACAGGTCGTGCAACTGCTCGGTGGCGCCGGCGTCGCCTTCTCGGGGGTCGCCGCGCACCGGGCCACGCTCGAAGAGGCGTACATGGAACTGACCAGGAACGAAGTGGAGTTCGCCGCCGAGCACCCGGTCGAGGAGGGCACGCTATGACTGCCACCGAGACGCCTCCTCGCCGTCCGGGCACGGTCGTGGTCGGCCGTGCCGGCTTCCCGCAGCTCCTTCGCGCCGAGTGGACCAAGCTGCGCACCGTACGCCGCTGGGGCCTCACCCTGCTTGCCGCGGTCCTGGTGACCGTACTCATCTCCCTTTTCTCCGCGGCGAGTTCGGGAGTCGACGTCGAGGGCGGTGGCGGCTCGTCCGCGTCCGACGGCCCCGGCAGACACGTCCGCGACGACTTCACCTTCGTGCACCGCACGCTCCCCGCCGACGGCAGCGTCACGGCACGGGTGAGGGGGCCCGTCGGCGTGAGCCCGGGTCGGGCGCCCGAGTGGGCCAAGGCCGGAGTGCTCGTCAAGGAGAACACCGAGAGCGGCTCCGACTACGCGGCTCTGATGGTCACCCCCGGGCACGGGGTGCGGTTCCAGAACGACTTCACCCGCGATGTCGCGGGCGGCGCGGCGTCCGCGGACACGCCGCACTGGCTGCGGCTGACCCGGGCGGGTGCCACGATCACGGCGTACACGTCCGCCGAAGGGCGCGACTGGCGGAGGATCGGCACCGCCGAACTCGACAAGTCGACGGGCGCTGCTTCGGCCGGGCTCTTCGTGGCGTCGCCCAACGCCCAGTCCATGAAGCGCGAGTTCGGCAATGTGTCGGTCGGCGACGATCCGTCGCGCTCGACCGCGCGCTTCGACGAGGTGACGGTCAAGGGCGCGGCGAGCGGAGGCGACTGGCAGCGCACCGACGTCGGTCAGGCCAACGGCGAGCAGGGTGAACTCAGCCGTTCCGGGGGCACGTTCACACTCACCGGCTCCGGCGACATCGCGCCGGGCGCCCCCATGCAGCCCGATCTCGTCGCGACCGCCCTGAACGGCTCACAGCTCGGCCTCGTCCTGATCGCCGCGCTCGGCGTCCTGTTCATCACCGCCGAGTACCGGCGCGGCATGATCCGCACCACGTTCACGGCCAGTCCGCGGCGCGGCCGGGTCCTGGTCGCCAAGGCAGTGGTGGTCGGCGCGGCCGCCTTCGCCGCCGGGCTCGTCGCGTCCCTCGCCTCGTTCCTGCTCAGCATGCCCGTGCTGCGGGACAACGGTCACAAGCCGCCTCGATTCCCCGAGATCAGCTTGACCGACGGCCCCGTTCTGCGCGCGGTCCTCGGCACGGCGGCTCTGCTCGCCCTGATCGCCGTACTCGCCATGGCGCTCGGGTCGCTGCTGCGCAACACCGCCGCCGCGATCACCACCGTCATCGTGGTGATCGTCCTGCCCCTGATCCTGGTCAGCATGCTGCCGCTCGGCCTCTCACAGTGGCTGCAACGACTCACGCCCGTCGCGGGTTTCGCGATCCAGGAGACGACACCTCGCTACGACCAGGTGGCGAGCCTGTGTCTGCCCGAGGACGGCTGCTATCCGCAGGGCCCGTGGACCGGCTTGGCGACACTGGCCGCGTACGCCGTCGTGGTGCTCGGCATCGCGGTATGGCGCATCCGGAAGAAGGACGCGTGAAGAGCCTCGTGCGGGACAGTCTCCGTGCCCGTGCGCGGAACAGCCTCCGTGCCCGTGCGCGGGACAGCCTCCGTATCCGTGCGCGGGACAGCCTCCGTATCCGTGCGCGGGACAGCCTCCGTATCCGTGCGCGGGACGGCCTCCGTATCCGTGCGCGGGACGGCCGCGCGCTCGGCACAGTGCATGCCGAGTGGACCAAGCTCCGTACACTGCACAGCACTTGGTGGCTCCTGTTCGCCGTGGTGGCCCTGACCGTGCTCGCGGGCGCGGCCACCGCCGCGTCACTGACCGCCGGGGACTGCCCGGTGCCCGCCGACTGCCATGAGGACACCGTGAAGCTCAGTCTCACGGGGGTCTGGCTCGGCCAGGGCGCTGTGGTCGTCCTCGCGGTGCTCACGATGAGCGGCGAGTACGGCACGGGCACGATCCGTACGACGCTGACGACGGAGCCGGGCCGGATACGGCTGCTCGCCGCCAAGGCCCTGGTGCTGTGCACGCTGACGGCGGCGGCCAGTGCCGTCGGGGTGCTCGGCTCGCTCCTCGCGGGGCGCATGCTGCTCTCCGCCGACGGCTTCGTGACGCCGGGCCTCACCGAGGGACCGACCCTGCGCGCTGCCGTCGGCACGGTCCTCTACCTCACGCTGGCCGCCCTGATCGGCCTTGGCGCCGCCGCGGCGCTGCGCGACACGGCGACCGCCGTCACCTCGGTCCTCGGCCTCTTCTACGCCTTTCCGCTGCTCGCGGGTCTGCTCGCCGACCCCGACTGGCAGGAGTACGCCCGGCGGGCGGCCCCCGCGACGGCCGGGCTCGCGATTCAGGCGACCGTCGATCTGGATCAGCTGCCGATCGGGCCGTGGGCGGGGATCGGGGTGCTCGCGGGGTACGCGGGGGCGGCGCTCGTCGCGGGTGGATCGGTGCTGCGGATGCGGGACGCCTGAGACGGCGGCGCGCCGGGGGCGGTGGCCCCGGTCTCTCGTACCCCATGGACAGCGCCCGAGCTGCTGTGATCTCATCCGTCCGGGCGGATCGATCGACCTTCGGCGTGGATCGGTGGGCCTTCCACGCTGATCAGCAGGCGATCCTCGCGTGCAGCATGTGACCGGCCGCCGTCCAGGCCCGCGCGCCTGTGGGACCGGTCATCGCACTTGCACGCCTCCGCACAGGCCCGAAAGACCCGCACACATGAAGAAGACCAAGTCCGCGCTCTGGGAATTCCTCCAGGGCCTCGGCAAGACGTTCATGCTCCCGGTGGCTCTGCTCGCGTTCTGCGGCATCATGCTGGGCATCGGCTCGTCGCTCTCCAGCGACGCCGTCACCGACAATCTGACCTTCCTCCAGGGCGAGGGCTTCCACCTCGTCTTCACGTGGATGGCGAGCACCGGCCTCGTCGCCTTCAAGTTCCTCCCCGTGATGTTCGCGATAGCCATCCCGCTGGGCCTGGCCCGCGAGGACAAGGGCGTCGCGGCGTTCTCAGGTTTCGTCGGCTTCGCCGCGATGAACCTCGCGGTGAACTTCTACCTCACCGCCAAGGGCGTGGACCTAGAGGACGAGAAGGTCATCGCCCACTACGGCATCGCCGATGTCATCGGCATCCAGTCCATCGATACGGGACTGCTCGGCGCCGTCGCTGTTGGCATCGTTGTCAGCGTGCTCCACCAGCGCTTTCGTGCTCAGCGGATGCCGGACGCACTCGCCTTCTTCGGCGGTCTGCGGTTCGTGCCGATCATCTCCACGCTCACGCTCAGCCTGCTCGGTCTGCTGATCCCGCTGGTGTGGCCGACGTTCAACGGCTGGATCACGGACCTCGGGCGCGCGATCGGTCACGCGGGTGTCTTCGGCCCCTTCTTCTTCGGCATGGGCGAGGTGCTCCTGCGCCCGATCGGCCTGCACCACATCCTCGTGGCCATGTTCCGTTTCACCGACGTCGGCGGCTCGGGCGCGGTGTGCGGCGACCACCTCTCCGGCGCCCTCAACCTCTTCTACGCGCAGCTCAACTGCTCGAACCCGCCCGGCGACGCGGTCACCAACGCCACCCACTTCCTGTCCCAGGGCAAGATGGCGGTCTACCTCGGCGGCCTGCCGGGCGCGGCCCTGGCGATGTACCACTGCGCGAACAAGAAGATGCGCCCCGAGATCAAGGCGCTCCTGATCTCCGGCGTCGTCGCGTGCGTCGTCGGCGGCATCACCGAACCGCTCGAGTTCCTGTTCCTGTTCATCGCACCGTGGCTGTACCTGATCCACGCCGTCCTGGTCGGCCTCGGATTCCTCACGGCGGCCGTCCTCGGGGTGTTCATCGGCAACACCGACGGCAACGTCATCGACTGGCTGGTCTTCGGCGTCCTCCAGGGCACCACCACGAAGTGGTACCTGATACCCGTCATCGCGGCGGTGTGGTTCGCGGCCTACTACTTCCTCTTCCGCTGGGCCATCGTCCGCTTCGACCTCAAGACGCCGGGACGCGACGAGCCCGCGGAGGACGAGGAGGACGACGCTGAGAAGACCGGGAAGACCGGGAAGACCGGCCCGGACGGCACCGGCGAGGCTCCGCGTGAGCTGATCGCCGGGAAGTACGACGCCGTGGCGATCCTGGCCGCGATCGGCGGCGCCGAGAACATCCAGACCCTGGACAACTGCATCACCCGCCTGCGTATGACGGTCGAGGACGCCGAAAAGGTCGACGAGCCCCGCCTGAAGAAGCTCGGCGCGGTCGGCGTCATCAAGCTCGACGCACACAACGTGCAGGTCATCATCGGCCCGCAGGTGCAGTCGGTGAAGGACGCGATCGCGTCGATGGCCGGGGTGGGCTGAGCAGTGCGCACGCCCTCCTACGAGGCCGACGAGCACCACGTCTCCTACGACTTCGACACGCCCGTCGACCGGCACGGCACCTGGTGCACGCAGTGGGACTACGTGGAGGACCGCTTCGGCGTCCCGGACCTGCTGCCCTTCACCATCTCGGACATGGACTTCGAGACGGCGCCCGAGGTCCTCTCCGCGCTGCGCGGCCGCCTGGACCACGGCGTGCTCGGCTACTCCCGCTGGCGCCAGGACGACTTCCTCTCCGCGATCGTCGACTGGTACCGCACACGGCACGCGACGGAGGTGGCCCCGGAATCGATCGTCTACGGCCCGTCCGTGATCTACCAGATCGCCCAGCTCCTGCGCCTCTGGTCGCGACCCGGCGACGGCGTCGTCGTCCACACACCGGCGTACGACGCCTTCCCCAAGACCGTCGCCGCTCAGGACCGACGGCTGCTCGGCTGCCCGCTCGGCGACTGGGCCGAACTCGAACGGCTGCTCGCGCTGCCGGACACGTCGGTCCTGCTCCTGTGCTCACCCCACAACCCCACGGGCCACGTGTGGACGGAGGCCGATCTTGACCGCGTCGCGGAGCTGTGCGGGCGGTACGGCGTCGCGGTGATCAGCGACGAGATCCACTCGGACCTGGCGCACCCGCCGCACGTGCACCGCCCATGGGCTCTGCACGGCTCCCGCGGCGAGCGCTGGGCAATCGTCACATCGGCGTCGAAGTCCTTCAACATCCCGGCGCTCACCGGCAGTTACGGCATCATCGGCGACCCCGGGACACGCGACGCGTACCTGCGTCACCTCAAGGAGGCCGACGGCCTCTCGTCCCCTGCGGTGCTCTCACTGGTCGGCCACATCGCGGCCTACCGGGAGGGAGCCCCATGGCTGGAGTCCCTGGGCACCTACCTGCGCGGCAACCTCCAACTCGTCGCCGACCGCCTGAACACGGCCTTCCCGACCCTGCGCTGGACCCCACCGCAGGCGGGCTACCTCGCCTGGATCGACGTACGCCCCCTGGGAGTGGACGACGAGGCGCTGCGGCGCGAGCTGATCGAGACGCAGAAGGTGGCCATCATGCCCGGCACGGCATACGGCTCCCCCGGCCACCTGCGCCTGAACGTGGGCTGCCCGCGCACCAAGGCCGAACAGGGAGTCACGGCACTGATCGAGGCCGTACGAGCGATCCACCGGTCCACCTGAAGCTGCCCGGACTGTTCCATTGGTACAGTCACGAGGTTCATCCCTCGTCCCCGGGAGCCCCCGCACATGGCCGTCGACGAACTCGACACCCGTATCCTGCGTCTCCTCCTGGAGCAGCCCCGCACCAGCGTCCGTGAGTACGCGCGCGTGCTCGGTGTCGCCCGCGGCACCCTGCAGGCCCGCCTCGACCGTCTGGAGCGGGACGGGGTGATCACCGGGACGGGGCCGTCCCTCTCGCCTGCCGCGCTCGGGCACCCGGTGCTCGCCTTCGTGCACATCGAGGTCACTCAGGGGCATTTGGACGAGGTGGGCGACGCGCTCGCGGCCGTGCCGGAGATCATCGAGGCCTTCTCGATCACCGGTGGCGGCGACCTCCTGACCCGCGTCGTCGCCCGGGACAACGGCCATCTGGAGGACGTGGTCCAGCAGCTGATCCAGATGCCGGGCGTGGTCCGCACCCGGACGGAGATGGCTCTGCGCGAGCGCGTCCCGCACCGGCTCCTTCCGCTCGTCGAGTCGATCGGCCGGGCCTCCGCCGCGCAGCGGTGATCTGCGGCTTTGGCATGCTGGAGTGCATGAGCACCTTCGGCAGGACCTCGGTCATCCTCGATCTCGACGGCACACTCGTGGACAGCGAGCCGAACTACTACGAGGCTTCGCGCGAGCTGCTCGCCGAGCACGGCGTCGAGTACACCTGGGCCGACAACGAGCAGTACGTCGGTATCGGAACCCAGGAGACCCTCGCCACGTGGAGGGACCGGTACGGCATCGGCGTACCGGTGGCCGAACTGCTCGCCGAACTCGACCGGCGCTATCTCGTGCTCGCCCGCGCGGGCACCCATGTCTTCCCCGAGATGCGGGGGCTCGTGGAGCAGCTGCATGGAGCAGGGGTGCCGATGGCCGTGGCCTCCGGGTCCTCGCGCGCGGCCATCGACGCGATCCTCTCGGGCACCGGCCTCGACACACTCCTGACCACGGTCGTCTCGGCCGACGAGGTCGCGCGGGGCAAGCCCGCGCCCGACGTCTTCCTCGCCGCCGCCGCGCTCATCGGCGCGGACCCGGCCGACTGCGTGGTCCTTGAGGACGCCGCCCCGGGCGCGACGGCGGCGCACGCGGCCGGCATGCGCTGCATCGCGATCCCGTATGTCACCGCCCACGCGGACGCACCCGCGTTCGCGTCCGCCGATCTGCTGCTGCGGGGCGGGCAGGCCGAGTTCACGGCGCGGGCGGCGTGGGACTACCTGGCGTCGGTGTCGCGACCGTGAGCGGGAAGACCGACGCGGTCACGGTCTCCAGCACGCGCGGTCATCGACCCCGCCCAGTCGAGGAGCTGGATCCTGGCGGCGCTGGCGGGGGCGGGCGGGCCACAGCGGCCGTAGTCGCCCTCGGGCAACCCGTCAGTACATGATCCCCACGAGGCCGTCCCCCTGCTCGGCGCAGACGAGTCCGCCCGCGCAACAGGCGCCCCAGCCGCCGGATCCGGGCCCGAAGAGGGTCACCCGCTCCCAGTGCTCCACCGTGGGCCTTGCCCGCGAGAGGCGCAGGCCCAGCTCGTCCACCGCCATATCGGCCGGCGGCGGCCCGTCGGAGGGCGCGGCGAGTCCGGGCAGGACGGCCACGATCTCGGCAGCGGGATAACCGAACAGATCTATGTCGTCCCAGGCCACCGGAGTCGACTCCGGACCGCCCTGGCCGCCCTCGCCGTCCGCCCGGGCCCGCGCCTGGATCTCCACGCGGGCCAGCCGGTCCGTGGCCCCTGGGCCGCCACCGCCGAACCCCAGGACGACTCCGTCGAACTCGACGCCGAAGCTCCAGTCCGGTTCGAAGAGGAGGCCGCCGAGCCAGGCGTCGTGCGCGTGCCGAAGCTCCGCGTACTGGTCCAGGGACAGCCCCATGCACTGCCGGTGGTGCGTGACTCTGTCGGCCGGCAGCAGTTCCAGGATCTCGCCGGGCGTCATCCCGAACTTCAACAGTCCCGCGCGGCCCGGCAGCTCCACGCCGACTTCTCGCAACAACTCCAGCATTGCACCATTGTTCACCCGTCAGCCCAGGTGGCAAGGCTGTTGACGAGATCACCCAGAAACCGTTTGCGAGGGCGGCGACGGACCGGTTTTCAGGACTGGGGCCGGCTCCCGTGGTTGGCCGGGTGCTTGCGGCGTGCCTTCTTCTTGCGGCGTCGCTTCGATGACATGCGATTCCCCTCTCGCCAGGTGCGCCATGAGTGGCTTTCAGTACGTTTTCCACCGTTCCACACGACGGCCCGACCGGCGACTGGATCTCTGCGCCGTCTCGCCGAAGGCCCGCCGGTAGGCGCCGGGCGTGGTGCCCAGACGCGCTCGGAAACGGCGGCGCAGGTTGACCGCCGAGGCGAGTCCTACCCGGGCGGCGACGGCTTCGACCGGCAGGTCCGTCTGCTCGAGCAAGGCCCGTGCCGCGTCGAGGCGCCGGCCGAGCAGCCACTGTCCCGGGCTGGTGCCGAGCTGTTCGGTGAACCGCCGGGCAAGGGTCCGCCCGGAGAGTCCTGCGTGTTCGGCCAGGCCCCCGAGGGTCAGCGGTGCGTCGAGGCGGGCGGCGGCCCACTCCAGCAGTGGCGCCACTGGCTCGTCCGCCCTGGCCGGTGCGGCCTCCGCCTGCCGTGCGGCGTACTGGAGCCGGCTGCCCTCCCGGTGCGGCGGCAGCACCATGTTCCGGGCGATCCGGGCCGCGTACGCCGCCGCGGTGACATCGGGAGGCACGGGTGCGCCGATCGGCTGCCAGCCGGGGACGACCACGGTGTCCGCCTCCCGCAGAACCGAGAGACCCGCGTCGACGAGCATCTCGTACCCGATGGAGGCTCGTGGCAGGAATGTACCCCTCCATGTCTTTCCGGACTCTCGGCCCGGGACGCCGATCCCGCTCACAGTGGTCCTATGAGTGAGACCACCGAGATGGAAGTACTGAGGACCGCGGTCCGGGTCGACGGCGAGACGGCCAGCTATCTGACCGTGGAGCCCGCCGAGCCCGCCGAGCGGGACCGCCCGACCGTCCTGTTGCTGCACGGAACGTACTGGAGCCGGGTCTGGCTCCCGGTCCTCGGCCGCATCGCCGGAGCGGGCCTTCGGCCCATCGCGGTCGATCTCCCCGGCCTCGGGCGCTCGGGAGGAGAGCTCACCCCTCGGACGGCCACCGTCCCGGCCCTCGCGGACTGGGTGGCGCGGTTCGCGTCCGCGCTGAAGATCTCCGGGCCCCTCTCCGTGGCGGGTCATGACATCGGCGGCGCCGTCGCCCAGCATCTCCTCGTCCACGAGGGCCTTGATGTGTCCCGCCTCGCCCTGGTCAACTCGGTCACCTACGACTCCTGGCCCGCGCCCCACGTGGCCCGGTTCCGGAGTCCGGGGACGCTCGCGGGGACCACCGTCGGCGACGTTCTCGACGCGCGCCGTCAGGCGGTGACGGCGGCACTGTGCGGTGCCGCGACCGAGCAGCGGATCGCGGAGTATCTGGATCCGTGGACCGATGCGCGGGTCCGGCGCTCCTGGATGGCCATGGCGGGCGCGGCCGACAGCCGCTACACCCTTGATCTCGTTCCCGCGCTGCGGCGGTCCACGGCGCCCAAGCTGCTGATCTGGGGCGAGGAGGACGACTTCGAGAAGGTGGAGTACGCCGAGCGGTTCGCCTCGGAGATGCCGCGGACCGCTCTCCTACGCGTCCCGGACGCCGGGCACATCCCCACGGAGAACGCGCCCGGCCGGATCGCCCGCGCGCTCATCGACTTCTTCACGGCGTAGGGGCTCTGGTCCCCACGCCCGCCCCCGCACCCTCGTCCGCGCGCCGGAGCCACACATGGCCGACCGGCTGCGGGGCGTTCCACTCCGCGGCCAGAGCGGGGTCGACGGGCAGGAACCCCGCCCCTCGGTAGCAGCGCAGGGCCGCGGCGTTCCTTGGGTGCACACGCATGAAGATCTCCGTGTACCCGGCCCGCAGGGCCAGCTCGGCAAGGCCCCGCACCAGCATGCGCCCGACGCCCCGCCCGCGGAAGCCGGGCGCCACGATGATCCGGGCGAGTTCCGCCTCATCCTCCTCCTCGTCGCACCACACCTCCCCGTAGGCGCGCGGCCGCTCCCCCTCGACCAGCACGTGACCCCGCACATCCCCGTCCCGCTGCCACTCGGCGACCACCCGCGCGGCCACCGGAAAGTCCGGCAGGCCGCACCACAGGGCCACCTCACCGGCGGAGGCCGGCCAGGCCGCGACCGTGGCCGCATCCGCCACGGCGAAGGGTCGAAGCTCCATGTACGATCGCTCCCGCCATGCAGATGAATGCCAACTACACCAGTCTTGTCGCCGTCGGCGACTCCTTCACCGAGGGCATGTCGGACCTGCTGCCCGACGGCAGCTACCGCGGCTGGGCCGATCTGCTGGCCGCCCGGATGGCTGCCGTGTCCCCCGGTTTCCGGTACGCGAACCTCGCGGTGCGCGGGAAACTCATCGCGCAGATCGTGGCCGAGCAGGTGGACGTCGCGGCCGCCATGCAGCCCGATGTGATCACCCTGGTGGGCGGCCTCAACGACACGCTGCGCCCCAAGTGCGACATGGTCCGCGTACGCGACCTCCTGGAGGAGGCGGTGGAACGGCTCGCCCCGGCGTGCAAGCAGCTGGTCCTGATGCACAGCCCTGGCCGGAACGGCCCCGTGTTCCAGCGGTTCCGCCCGCGCATGGAAGAACTCTTCGTCCACATCGACGAGTTGGCGGCGCGGCACGGCGCCACGGTGGTGGACCTGTACGGATCGGCCGTGCTCGGCGACCAGCGCATGTGGGACGTGGACCGGCTGCACCTGACGCCCGAGGGCCATCGCAGGGTCGCGGAAGCGGTGTGGCAGTCGCTCGGTTACGCCCCCGAGGACGACTGGAACTCCCTGCTCCCGGCCGCCACCCCGCCGAACTGGACGGCGCGCCGCGTCGGCGACGTCCGCTTCGCGCGCCAGCACCTCGTCCCGTGGATCGGCCGCCGCCTCACGGGCCGCTCCTCCGGGGACGGCCTCCCGGCCAAGCGGCCCGACCTGCTGCCGTACGAGGACGACCCGCGCACGTAAGCGCGTCGCGGCGCTCCGCGTGCCCGCCCCGCTCCTCCGTCTCGCCCTGCTCCTCCGGCTCGCGCTACTCCTACGCCTCGCGCTACTCCTCCACCTCGTCCTCGAAGTGCAGCGCGATGGACTGCAGCACGTCCGCCGACGTCACATCGGTGCGCCCCTCGTCGTGGGCTTCGGCGAGTTGCGCGAAGGAGAAGGCGAAGGCGGAGGTGATCTGTTCGATGACGGGGCTCAGTTCCCGGCCCACCACCTCGGCGACCTCGATGGGGGTGGCATCGGCGGGGATCTCGATGCGCGGCAGCATCTCCTCGAGCATCGTGCCCACCGCGCCGCTGGGTTCGACCTCGCCTTCCGGGTTCTCCCGTACCTGTCGGCGCATCTCGATCGCCTCGGTCAGGATGCCGACGACTCTTTGGATGATCTCGCGCTGCTCCATGCCGTGAAGCCTAGACGTACGCGGATCACGACAACTTGTGGCGCCGGGCTGCTCGTGTCGCGACGGATCCCGCCCGATGCGGGGAGCGGCCGGGGACAGTGGTCTGGAGGATGCTCCAACGGCCCGGACCTCCCGGACTGTACGGACGGTCAAAGGCCAGGTCGGACGGCAGGTAAACTCAGGACACGTGACTGCCGCGCCTGCAAAGCCCCGTATCCCGAACGTCCTCGCCGGGCGTTATGCCTCCGCCGAGCTCGCCACCCTCTGGTCGCCCGAGCAGAAGGTGAAGCTGGAGCGTCAGCTCTGGCTCGCCGTCCTGCGGGCGCAGAAGGACCTGGGGATCGAGGTGCCGGACGCCGCCCTCGCCGACTACGAGCGGGTCGTCGACGACGTCGACCTCGCCTCGATCGCCGAGCGCGAGAAGGTCACGCGCCATGACGTGAAGGCCCGCATCGAGGAGTTCAACGCGCTCGCCGGGCACGAGCAGGTCCACAAGGGCATGACGTCGCGTGACCTGACCGAGAACGTGGAGCAGCTCCAGGTCCGGCTCTCCCTCGAGCTGGTGCGCGATCGCACCGTCGCGGTGCTCGCGCGCCTCGGGAAGCTGTCGGGCGAGTACGCCGAGCTGGTCATGGCGGGCCGTTCGCACAACGTCGCCGCGCAGGCGACGACCCTGGGCAAGCGATTCGCGACGACCGCCGACGAGCTGCTCGTCGCGTACCGCCGCGTCGACGACCTCCTGCGCCGCTACCCGCTGCGCGGCATCAAGGGCCCCGTCGGCACCGCGCAGGACATGCTCGACCTCCTTGGCGGAGACGCCGGGAAGCTCACCGACCTCGAGCAGCGGATCGCCGGTCACCTCGGCTTCGACCGTGCCTTCACCTCGGTCGGCCAGGTCTACCCGCGCTCCCTCGACTACGAGGTCGTCACCGCCCTGGTGCAGCTCGCCTCAGGACCCTCCTCGCTGGCCAAGACCATCCGTCTGATGGCCGGGCACGAGCTCGTCACCGAGGGCTTCAAGCCGGGTCAGGTCGGCTCGTCCGCGATGCCGCACAAGATGAACACCCGCTCCTGCGAGCGCGTCAACGGCCTCACCGTCATCCTGCGCGGCTACGCCTCGATGACCGGCGAGCTGGCGGGCGACCAGTGGAACGAGGGCGACGTCTCCTGCTCGGTCGTACGCCGTGTCGCCCTGCCCGACGCGTTCTTCGCCCTTGACGGACTCCTGGAGACCTTCCTGACCGTGCTCGACGAGTTCGGCGCCTTCCCGGCCGTCGTCGCACGTGAGCTGGACCGCTACCTCCCCTTCCTCGCCACGACCAAGGTCCTGATGGCCTCGGTGCGGGCGGGCGTCGGCCGCGAGGAGGCCCACGAGGCCATCAAGGAGAACGCCGTCGCGTCGGCGCTCGCCATGCGCGAGCAGGGCGCCGAGCGCAACGAACTCCTCGACAAACTCGCCGCCGACTCGCGGATTCCGCTGGACCGCGCCGAGCTCGACGAACTCATGGCCGACAAGCTGTCGTTCACGGGTGCGGCCGGTGACCAGGTCGCCGCCGTCGTCGCGCAGATCGAGGTGCTGCTCAAGGAGCACCCCGAGGCCGCGGCCTACGCCCCCGGCGCGATCCTCTAGAACCCTCGGCAGCAGCCTCCCGGCGGGGGCGTCGTCTACAGGCCGACGTCCCTGCTGCGGAAGTCCTCCAGGGACTCGCGCCGCACCAGGAGCCGCGCGTGCCCGTCGGCCACGGCGACCACGGGAGGCCGCCCTACGAGGTTGCAGCCGGACGCCATCGAGAGGTGGTACGCGCCGGCCACCGGCACGCCCAGGATGTCTCCGGGCCGTACGTCGCCCGGCAGTTCGATGTCGGAGGCGAGCACGTCGCCCGCCTCGCAGTGCCGCCCTACGACGGTCGCGGGCGCGGACGCGACCGTGGAGTGCCTGCCGATGAGACGCGGCACGTACCGCACGCCGTACAGCGCGGGCCGCGGGTTGTCGCTCATTCCGCCGTCCACGGCGACGAAGGTGCGTCCGCCGGTCCGTTTGACGGCGAGCACGCGGTAGAGGGCGACTCCGGCGGGGCCCACGACGGCCCTTCCCGGTTCGATGAGCAGCTTGGGCACGGTGAGCCCGGCCGCCGCGCAGCTCTCGGTCAGTTCGGCGCGCACCTTGCGGGCGAGCGTGGTGATGTCGAGGGCTTGCTCGCCGGGGCGGTAGGCGATGCCGTGGCCGCCGCCGAGGTCGAGCTCGGGGAGGGTGACGCCGTGCTGGTCCTTTGTGCGGGCCATCAGGCCGACCAACCGGCGTACGGCGGCGAGGAACGGCTTGTCGGTGGTGATCTGCGAACCCAAGTGGCAGTGCAGGCCCGTGAGTTCCAGTCCTGGTTGGCCGATGATGCGGGCGATGGCGTGCTGCGCGGAGCCGTCGGTGATCGACAGGCCGAACTTCTGGTCGTCGGTCCCGGTGCGGATCTTGGCGTGACCGCCCGCCGCGATGCCCGGCACCACCCGGACCATGACCTTCTGACGGCTGCCCGGCGGCACGGCCGCGGCGAGCCGCGCGATCTCGGATGCGCTGTCGATGACGATGCGGCCGACGCCGAGCCGCAGCGCGGCCTCCAGGTCGTGCGGGCTCTTCGCGTTGCCGTGCAGCACGATGCGCTCGGCGGGGAAGCCCGTGGTCACGGCGAGCTCCAGCTCCCCCGCCGAACAGACGTCGAGGCCGAGCCCTTCCTCGGCGACCCAGTGGGCCATCGCCCGGCACAGGAACGCCTTCGCGGCGTAGTGCACTTCGGCGCCCGGGAAGGCGTGCAGGTAGGTGCGGCAGCGGGTTCGTACGTCGCCTTCGTCGATGAGGTAGGCCGGGGTGCCGAAGCGTTCGGCGATGTCGGTGAGCGGTACACCGCCGACGGCGAGGTCGCCATGGGCGAGACGCGCGGTGGACGCGGGCCAGACGGACAGGTCGTCGTCGGCGGTGGCGTCCGGGGTCAGGGGTTCGTGCAGGGTGGTCATGGGCAGGTTCTCTCTTCGCCTCGTCCTCGTCCTCTTACGGCTCCGCTTGTGGTGCCGCGTCCTCAGCCGGTCCAGGTGGTCAGGGCGCCGACCAGTGCGGCGGCCCCGGTGACACGCAGCGCGCCGACCGCCTGGGGGTCCCGTTCGCGCCAGGCGGCGGTGCGCCTCCTGGGCGCGCCGACGGGGTGCGCGGCGAGCCGCGGGTCGACGGTGACCTCGTGGACGCCGAGCGGCTCGGTGAGCGCACGGAGCGCCGGTTCCGAGAGCCTGATCCAGGCCTGGCGGTCGCCGAGCGCCGCACTGAGGCGCTGGGGGGTGGTGAAGGCGACGGCGGTACGGGCGCCGACGGGTGTGCGGAACAGGCGGGCGACGCTGCCCGCGGGTCCCGGCCGGACGGGGACGAAGAGCGGTCCGGCCGGGCCGGGTTCGAGGGGCTCGGGGTCCTCGCCGCACTGTTGCTCTGCCATGGGGTTCCTCCTTGAGGATCCTGTTCGGTGAACGGTGGCCCCCGGCCCGGACGGGAACCCGGGGGGCGCTCCTGACGCTATGCCCGGCGCCGGGTGCCACCTGCCCCTCCATGACGGGACGTTGACGGTGACGGGGCACGTGTTGACGAGGGCTTGACGAGGTCACGCCTCGTCCGTACGGCGGCCCGTCCGGACCCGCCCGTCAAGCCCCCGTAAAAGCGACCGCGCTCCGCGTCAGCGCCGCGTCAAGGTTCGGCGCGGCGGGAATCCCGCCCCTCCGGGATACCTAGCGTCTCCCCCATGGCCCGACGCATGACGCGCTGCGCACGGCGTACCTTCGGCACCCCCGCCGCTTCCCGCGCCCCCGGCATCATCCGTACGACGTATCTGTGGACGCACGACCGCACCTGGGCCGGTGACGCACGCTCCGCCGCGGCCTGCGGCGCACTGTTGTTCGGGCTGCTGCTCGCGCTCGACGCGGCCACCGGCAGGCTCGTCCCCTGGCGGGCGCTGCTCTGGCTGGGACTCGGCGTGCTGCTGTTCGCCGCGCTCACGCCACCGCGTGTGGCGGCGCACGACACGACCCTGGTCTCATGTGGCCCGATCCGTGTCCGGTCGGTGCGTCTTGATCGTCTCGTGGCGGTGCGCCGGTGCGACGGCATCGCACCGCGGCTCGCCCTGCGGGACGCGTCCGGCGGAGAGGTCGTCCTCGACCCCGAGGTACTCCTCGTCAATCCGCCGCTCTGGCGCCTCGTGGCCCAAGGGGCGCGCACATCTGCCGCCGACGGCTCGCTCCTGTGCGGGGCGACCGCGCTGCGCAGACTCGCGGAACGCATCGACCGCGACACGGCCGAGGGGGTCTTCAAGGCCTCTGGCCTGGAGTGATTCCGGGGCGGGCACGGCCAGGCCCGGACCCCGACCCGCCGTAGCCGCGCACTCGTTCGAGATCAAGAGCGTAAGGAAGAGGTCAAGGTCACAGCCCTATACGGCATCGAGTGCCAGGGGTTCCGCCCTAGCATCATGCCCATGACGGTCCTGCCTGACGACGGGCTTTCCCTGGCCGCCGAGTTCCCTGATGCGACCCATGAGCAGTGGCAGCGCCTGGTGGAAGGCGTGCTGCGCAAATCGGGTAAGGACGCATCGGGGCCGGCCGCGGAGGAAGCGCTGTCCACCGCGCTCGATGACGGGCTCATCACCCGCCCCCTGTACACCTCCCGAGACACCGCGCCTGACGCCGGTTTCCCGGGTTTCGCCCCCTATGTCAGGGGCGGCACCGCCGCGGGTGGTGCCGCGGCGGGGTGGGACGTACGGCAGCGGCACACGACCGCCGACCCCGCGGCCACGAATGAGACCGTGCTCGCGGACCTGGAGAACGGCGTCACCTCGCTGTGGCTCGGCGTCGGCCCCGGCGCCCTCCCGGTCTCCGGCATCGAGCGCGCCCTTGACGGCGTCTTTCTCGACCTGGCACCCCTCGCCCTGGACGCGGGCGGCGAAGTCGGTCCCGCGGCACGGGAGTTGTTCCGGCTCTACGAGGAGCGGGGCATCCCGAAGGACGCTCCTGGCGGCACCCTCGGCGCGGACCACCTCGGCCACGAGGCACGCACCGGCGAGCGGCTCGATCCCGCCGCCGCGATCGAACTGGCCCGGCTGTGCGGGCAGGAGTACCCCCACCTGCGCGCGCTGGCCGTCGACGCCCTGCCGTACCACGAGGCGGGCGGCTCCGCCGCGCAGGAGCTCGGCGCGTCCCTCGCCACGGCGGTCGCCTACCTCCGCGAGCTGACCGACGCCGGGCTCACGGTCGAAGCGGCCTGCGCCCAGCTGGAGTTCCGGTACGCGGCCACCGCCGACCAGTTCCTGACCATCGCCAAGCTGCGGGCGGCTCGGCGACTCTGGGCCCGCGTGGCCCAGGCCTGCGGCGCCCCGGACGCGGGGGCACAGCGCCAGCACGCCGTGACCTCGCCGGTGATGATGTCGCGCCGTGATCCGTGGGTGAACATGCTGCGGACGACGGTCGCCTGCCTCGGTGCGGGTGTCGGCGGCGCCGACTCCGTCACCGTCCTGCCCTTCGACCACTCGCTCGGCCTGCCGGACGCGTTCGCGCGCCGCATCGCCCGCAACACCTCGACGATCCTCCTTGAGGAGTCGCACCTCGCCCGCGTGATCGACCCGGCGGGCGGCTCCTGGTACGTGGAGCGGCTCACGGACGAACTCGCCCACGCGGGCTGGGAGTTCTTCCAGGAGATCGAGCGCGCGGGCGGCCAGGCGGCGGCTCTGCGGTCCGGCCTGATCGGTGACCGCCTCGCCGCCACCTGGGCGAAGCGCAGCGAGAAGCTGGCCAAGCGGCGCGAACCGATCACCGGTGTCAGCGAGTTCCCGAACCTGACGGAGCGTCCGGTCGAGCGCGTGGCCCCGCCCGCCGAGCCGTCGGGCGGCCTGCCGCGCGTCCGCCGCGACGAGGCGTACGAGAACCTGCGCTCGCGCTCGGACGCCCACCTCGCGTCGGCGGGCACCCGCCCCCGGGTGTTCCTCGCCGCGCTCGGCCCCGCCGCCGCGCACACCGCGCGGGCCTCCTTCGCCTCGAACCTCTTCCAGGCGGGCGGCATCGAGGCCGTCCACGACCCGGTGTCGGTGGACGCGACGAGCGCCGCCGACGCGTTCAAGGCGAGCGGCGCCACGGTGGCGTGCCTCTGCTCCAGCGACGCGCTCTACGAGGAGCAGGCCGCGCAGGTCGCCGAGGCGCTCAAGTCAGCGGGCGCGCGACGGGTGTTCCTCGCGGGACGGCCCGCGGAGCACGCCGATGTCGACGCGTACGTCTTCGCGGGCTGCGACGCCGTGGCCGTGCTCTCCTCCACCCTCGACCACATGGGAGTGGCGTAATGGCGATCCCCGACTTCTCCGGCGTCGGCCTGACGCCGGACGCCTCCTGCGAGGTCTCCGAGTCTCCCGCCGCCTCCAAGGACCAGTGGCGCAGCGCCGTCAAGGAGTCCACCGGCAAGGCCGACGACGACCTCCTGTGGGAGACCCCGGAGGGCATCGCGGTCAAACCGCTGTACACCGGCGCCGACCTCGAAGGCCTCGACTTCCTCCAGACGTATCCGGGCGTGGCGCCGTATCTGCGCGGCCCCTACCCCACGATGTACGTCAATCAGCCCTGGACGATCCGGCAGTACGCGGGGTTCTCGACCGCCGAGGAGTCCAACGCCTTCTACCGCCGCAACCTCGCGGCAGGGCAGAAGGGCCTCTCGGTCGCCTTCGACCTGCCGACCCACCGCGGCTACGACAGTGACCACCCGCGGGTGACCGGCGACGTCGGCATGGCGGGCGTCGCGATCGACTCGATCTACGACATGCGTCAGCTCTTCGACGGCATTCCGCTGGACAAGATGACGGTGTCGATGACGATGAACGGCGCCGTGCTCCCCGTACTCGCGCTGTACATCGTGGCCGCCGAGGAACAGGGCGTGGCGCCCGAGAAGCTGGCCGGGACCATCCAGAACGACATTCTCAAAGAGTTCATGGTCCGCAACACCTACATCTATCCGCCCAAACCCTCGATGCGGATCATCTCCGACATCTTCGCGTACACCTCGCAGAAGATGCCGCGCTACAACTCCATCTCGATCTCCGGCTATCACATCCAAGAGGCGGGCGCGACAGCGGACTTGGAGCTGGCGTACACCCTTGCCGACGGCGTGGAGTATCTGCGGGCCGGTCAGGAAGCGGGCCTGGACGTGGACGCGTTCGCGCCGCGGCTCTCCTTCTTCTGGGCGATCGGCATGAACTTCTTCATGGAGGTCGCCAAGCTCCGCGCGGCGCGCCTCCTCTGGGCGAAGCTGGTCAAGCAGTTCGACCCGAAGAACGCCAAGTCGCTCTCCCTGCGCACCCATTCGCAGACCTCGGGCTGGTCGCTCACCGCGCAGGACGTGTTCAACAACGTCACGCGTACGTGCGTCGAGGCGATGGCGGCGACACAGGGCCACACCCAGTCGCTGCACACGAACGCCCTCGACGAGGCGCTCGCCCTGCCCACCGACTTCTCCGCGCGCATCGCCCGCAACACCCAGCTGCTCATCCAGCAGGAGTCGGGCACGACGCGGTCGATCGACCCGTGGGGCGGCAGCGCGTACGTCGAGAAGCTGACGCACGACCTGGCGCGGCGCGCCTGGCAGCACATCGAGGAGGTCGAGGCGGCGGGCGGCATGGCCAAGGCCATCGACGCGGGCATCCCCAAGCTGCGCATCGAGGAAGCCGCGGCCCGCACCCAGGCCCGGATCGACTCTGGACGTCAACCCGTCATCGGCGTCAACAAATACCGCGTGGAGACCGACGAGCAGATCGACGTCCGTGCGGTCGACAACTCCTCCGTACGCACCCAGCAGATCGCCAAGCTGAAGCGCCTTCGCGAGGAGCGCGACGAGGCGGCCTGCCAGGACGCGCTGCGGGCGCTGACGGCGGCGGCCGAGCGGGACCCCGGTCCGGGGCTCGAAGGCAATCTCCTCGCGCTCGCGGTCGACGCCGCCCGCGCGAAGGCGACGGTCGGCGAGATCTCCGACGCCCTGGAGTCCTCCTACGGGCGGCACGCGGGGCAGATCCGTACGATCTCCGGTGTGTATCGCACCGAAGCAGGCTCGTCCCCGTCCGTGGAGCGCACCCGCACGCTCGTCGGGTCCTTCGAGGAGGCCGAGGGGCGCCGTCCGCGCATCCTGGTCGCCAAGATGGGCCAGGACGGCCACGACCGCGGACAGAAGGTCATCGCCACCGCATTCGCCGACCTCGGCTTCGACGTGGACGTCGGCCCGCTCTTCCAGACCCCGGCGGAGGTCGCACGCCAGGCGGTCGAGGCGGACGTGCACATCGTCGGCGTCTCCTCGCTCGCCGCCGGGCACCTCACCCTCGTACCGGCGCTGCGTGCGGAGCTCGCCGCCGAGGGCCGCGAGGACATCATGATCGTCGTGGGCGGCGTGATTCCGCCGCAGGACGTGCCCACCTTGCTGGAGATGGGCGCCGCTGCCGTCTTCCCGCCCGGCACCGTGATCCCCGACGCCGCGTACGACCTGGTGAAGCGGCTGGCGGCCGACCTCGGCCACGAGCTGTGAGCATGGCGGCGCCGAGGATCGACATCGACGCGTACGTCAAGGGCGTACTCGACGGGAAGCGTGCGCAGATCGCGCGCGCCATCACGCTCGTCGAGTCGACCCGGCCCCAACACCGCGCCCTTGCGCAGGAGTTGCTGACCCAGCTGCTTCCGCACAGCGGGCGGGCGCGGCGGATCGGCATCAGCGGGGTGCCCGGCGTGGGCAAGTCCACGTTCATCGACGCGCTCGGCACGATGCTGACCGGGCTCGGGCACCGGGTCGCGGTGCTCGCCGTCGACCCGTCGTCGACCCGGACGGGCGGCTCGATCCTCGGCGACAAGACGAGGATGGAACGCCTGGCGGTGGACCCGGCGGCGTTCGTGCGTCCGTCGCCGACCGCGGGGACGCTCGGCGGGGTCGCGAAGGCGACGCGTGAGTCGATCGTGGTGATGGAGGCGGCCGGCTACGACGTCGTGCTCGTGGAGACCGTGGGCGTGGGCCAGTCGGAGACGGCGGTCGCGAACATGGTCGACTCGTTCCTGCTGCTCAGTCTGGCCCGCACGGGCGACCAGCTCCAGGGCATCAAGAAGGGCGTCCTCGAACTGGCGGACGTCCTGGCCATCAACAAGGCGGACGGCCCGCACGAGCGTGACGCGCGCTCGGCGGCGCGTGAACTGGCGGGCGCCCTGCGCCTGATGCATCCCCCGTCCCTCGGCTCCGCCCGATCAGGGGAGACCCCGCTGGCGGACGCCGCGTGGACTCCCCCGGTGCTCACTTGCAGCGCGCGGGAGTCCAGTGGCCTCGACGAGGTCTGGGACCGGCTGGAACAGCACCGCTCGCTCCTCGACTCGACGGGCCGCCTCGCCGCCAAACGACGCGACCAGCAGGTCGACTGGACGTGGACGATGGTGCGCGACGAACTCCTCGACCGGCTGCGGGGCCACGAGGCGGTACGGGGTCTGGCGCCTGATCTTGAGCAGCGGGTGCGGGAGGGCACGTTGACGGCGACGTTGGCGGCCGAACGGATTCTGGGGGCGTTTCAGGGGGGTGACTAGCCCCTGCGGTGGGGATGTGGTGCCGGGTGACCGGGTCGGTGGGCGGGAACCATCCGCCGCGAGGCGGCGGTCTAGATTTGCCCCATGACCACAGCAGCCAACGACGAAGCCCCCGTCCTCCTGCACACCGAGGGCCGCGCGGGCCACATCACTCTCAACCGCCCGCGCGCCATCAACGCCCTCAACCACGCCATGGTCCGCTTGATGGACGACGCCCTGTGCGCATACGAGCGGGACGACGACATCGCCACGGTCGTCCTCACGGGCAAAGGTGCGCGCGGACTGTGCGCCGGGGGCGATATCCGGTCGATCCATGACGATGTGCGTGCGGGCGGCGGCCCGGCATCCGTAGCCTTCTGGCGTGACGAGTACCGGCTCAACGCCCGCATCGCCCGTTTCCCGAAGCCGTACGTCGCCGTCATGGACGGCATCGTGATGGGCGGCGGGGTCGGCGTCTCGGCGCACGGCGGCGTGCGGATCGTCACCGAGCGCTCCCGCATCGCCATGCCGGAGACCGGGATCGGCTTCGTGCCGGACGTCGGCGGTACGTATCTGCTGACGCGCACGCCCGGCGAACTGGGCACCCACCTGGCGCTCACCGGCTCGGCGGTCGGCGCGGGCGACGCGCTGCTGTGCGGCCTCGCCGACCACTACGTGCCCTCGGAACGGCTGCCGGAGTTCACCGCCGCCCTGGCCGACACCCCGGCGAGCGACGCGGTCGCGGAGTACGCCGCCACCGCGCCGGAGGGTGAACTCGCCGCCCACCGCGAGTGGATCGACGCCTGCTACGCCGCCGACACCGTGGAGGAGATCGTCGACCGGCTGTACGCCTTCGGCGACCGGGCCGCGAAGGAGACGGCCGAGACCATCATCGGCAAGTCGCCGACCTCCCTGAAGGTCACCCTCGCCTCCCTGCGCCGGGCCCGCGCCCTCGCCTCGCTGGAGCAGGTGCTCGACCAGGAGTACCGCGTATCGGCCACCGCGATCGGCGCACCTGACCTGGTCGAGGGCATTCGCGCCCAGGTGGTCGACAAGGACCGCGATCCGCACTGGTCCCCCGCCGAGCTCTCACGGGTGACCGATGCGGACGTGGCCCGCCACTTCGCGCCGCGCGACGGCGACGAACTCGGACTTGGAATCGCCCCCGAGGCGGACCCGCGATGCCCCTGATCCAGACACCCCGCCTCGTCCTGCGACGCTGGCGGGAAACGGACGTCGCCGCCATGACCCTCATCAACTCCGACCCCGAGGTGATGCGGTGGATCGGCGACGGCTCCGTCCATGGCGGGCAGAAGCAGACCCGGTCCACCATGCGGATGTGGGAGGAAGGGTGGGAGACAGATGGCTTCGGCCTCTTCGCGGTGGAGGTCCGCGCCACCGGTGAACTCGCCGGGTTCACCGGTCTCTCCGTGCCGCGCTATCTCCCCGAGGTGATGCCCGCGGTGGAGATCGGCTGGCGCCTCGGCCGCTCCTTCTGGGGGCAGGGTCTGGCCACCGAGGCGGCGCGTGCCGCCCTCGACTTCGGCCTCACCGAACGGGGTCTTGAGCGGATCGTCAGCATCGTCCAGGTGGGCAACGACGCCTCGGAACGCATCATGAACAAGCTCGGCATGCGTGTGGAGCGAGGCACGTTCGACCCCCACTGCGGGCGCGCCATCCGCGTCCACGCCTTCAACGCGCCCGCTACGGCGGATCTGTCGCCGTGACGACGGCGAGGAGCTGGAAGGGCAGCTCCCTGTCCGGCTGGGAGACCCCGAGAGCGATCCACCGCCCGTCGGCCCGCCACAGATGCAGGTCCGGCACCGAGGCACTCAGCGAGCCCCACGGCTCCGGTATGTCCTCACCCGAAACGCCCTCGCCCTCGTCCTCGCCTTCGCCTTCGCCTTCGCCTTCGGTCTCGCCGTCGTAACCGCCGCCCATGGACCGTTCGAAGAGGCTCGCCAGGCTGAATATCCGGGGCGGCCCCCAGCGCTCGGCGAGGAGGACCGTCAGGCCGTCGCGCTCGGCCTCGTACTGCTCCTCGGTCGCCTCCCACTCCGTGCCGTCGTCCTCCCAGAAGCCGTCGCTCGTCAGCAACTCGGCGATGTGATAGCCCGGACCGCCGAGGCCGCCGTGCGACCTGCCGTGCTCGGCGGGGAACTCCCGTGAGCGCAGCAGGTCGATCGCGGCGAGATGCTGTGCGGTACTCATGACATCCAGTAAAGCGGTCGCCACTGACAACTGTCCCGCCGTCAGGCCCCTGGCGTCACCATCCGGACACGCGCCTCACGCGTCGCGCCGCCGCACCGCCCACCAGCCCGCGAGCAGCGCCGCGGTCGCCCACGCCGCCATGACGGCAAGTCCGCTCCAGGGGCCGAGAGTTCCCGACGGATTCTCGTGGAGCACCAGTTGTCCCGCCCGGTCCGGCAGGAACTCCGCGGCACACCGCCCGCGACGTCCCCGACCACGAAGGACACGATGAGCGTGAAGGGGATGAGGATGCTCAGTACGGCGATACCGCTGCGCAGCACCATGGTCAGGCCCGCGGCGATCAGCGCCATGAGCGCGAGGTAGACACCGCCGCCGACGCACGCCCGCATGGCACCGTCATGGCCGAGGCCGATGGCGCAGTCCCCCATGAAGGCCTGACCGGCCAGGAAGCCCGCGAAGCTGGTGAGGATCCCCACGCCGAGCGCCAGGGCGCCCACCACCGCGACCTTGGCCCCGCAGAAGAGCCCTCTGCGCGGCACCGCGGAGAGCGAGATCCGCAGCGCGCCGTTCAGGTACTCGGACGACATCGCCGTCGTACCGAAGCCGATGGCGGCGATCTGGCCGAAGTTGAGGGCGTAGAAGGCCCGACCAGTCGCGGCGGCGGCGGCCCGCGCGGCATCCGGGAACGGGCCACCCTGCTCGGCGGCCGGGCCACCACGGGGCCGCGCGATGGCGAGTGGCAGGTCCACGTCGAGCTGCCCCTGGGGTGATCCCGGGGTGATCACCTGGGGTGATCTACGCTGACCCGATGCCGGTCACCGTCCTGCTCGTCGACGACGAACCCCTCGTACGCGCCGGTCTGCGCGCCGTCCTGGAGGCGCAGCCCGAAATCGAGGTGGTCGGCGAGGCCGCCGTCATTCCGCTCGCGCGCCAACCGCGGCCCGACGTGGTCGCCATGGACGTACGCATGCCCCTCCTCGACGGCATCGAGGCCACGCGCGCCGTCCCGCGCACCGTGCAGGACCCGCCGAAGATCGTCGTCGTGACGACCTTCGGGAACGACGAGTACGTGTACGAGGAGCTGCGCGCGGGTGCCGACGGTGTCCCTCGACCGGGCCGCGCTCACCGAGCGCGAGGCGGACGTACTGCGCCTCATGACGCGCGGTCTGTCGAACGCGGAGATCGCGGCAGAGCTGATCGTCGGCGCCGAGACCGTCAAATCCCATGTGAGTGCCGTGCTCGCGAGGCTGGGGGCCCGCGACCGGACGCAGGCGGTGATCGCCGCGTACGAATCCGGTTTCGTCGCTCCGGGATGAGCGCGGCCGATCGGCACTCTGCGTCACAGGAGGGCCCGGCACTCGCAGAGGTCGGCCGCTACGAGTACGATCCGCCCATCATGCGCACGAGCTGGGAGGACGGACGTTGGGGCGGCTGACCGGCGGGGATCCCTCTCTGCTGCGGCGGATCAACTCCGCTGTGGTGCTGCACGCTCTGCGTGGAGCGGACTTCGCGACACTCACCGAGGTCACCCGGGTGACCGGGCTCTCACGGCCGACCGTCGAGGGCGTGGTCGAGGGGCTCATCGATGCCGGACTCGTGGTGGAGACCGCCGCCGAGGAGGGCGCGGCAAGACGCCAGGGACGGCCCGCACGGAGGTTCCGCTTCCGGGCCGAGGCGGGTCATCTGCTCGGCCTGGAGATCGGCCCGCACCGGGTGGCGGCCGTCCTCTCGGACCTGGACGGCCGGGTGCTCGGCACGGCGGCCAAGGACGTGTCGGAGACGGCACCTGCCGACGAACGCATCGAGCGCCTTCGCACGGCGGTCGCCGATCTGCTGCGCCGTGGCGGGATCGCCCGCAGCTCACTGCGCGCGGTCGGTGTCGGCAGCCCCGGCATCGTGGAGGCGGACGGCACGGTCCGGCTCGGGACGGCGCTGCCGGAGTGGACGGGGCTGCCGCTCGGCGAGCGCCTGCGCAGGTCCTTCAAGTGCCCGGTCCTGGTGGAGAACGACGCGAACACGGCGGCCGTGGCCGAGCACTGGAAGGGCGCGGCGACCGACTCCGACGACGTGGTGATGGTCCTCGCCGGGCTCAGCCCGGGGGCCGGGGCGCTGATCGGCGGGCGGCTGCACCGTGGCTACGGCGGCGCCGCCGGGGAGATCGGCGCCCTGCATCTCCTTGGCCGTGACGTGACCCCCGAGACGCTCCTTTCGACCACGGACGAGCCGCTGCACCCGCTGGACGAGCAGGCGGTGGCGGCGGTGTTCGCCCATGCGCGCGAGGGCGACGAGCGGGCGCGACAGGCCGTCGAGCGGTTCATTCAGCGCCTGGTGCACGACGTGGCGGCGCTGGTCCTCGCCCTGGACCCCGAGCTGGTCGTCGTGGGCGGCTGGGCGGCCGGTCTGGACGGCGTACTGGAGCCGCTGCGCCGCGAGTTGGCGCGTTACTGCCTGCGGCCGCCCCGGGTGGCCCTGTCGATGCTCGGCGAGGCGGCCATCGCGACGGGCGCGCTGCGTCTTGCCCTCGACCATGTCGAGGAGCAGCTGTTCGCGGTGGAGGGAACGGTGACGGCCCGGCGCTGAGGCGCCGGGCCGGACTCGGATCGGGAAGCGGTTGCCGACCAGGAAGCGAGCGTCAGGAAGCCTGGCGCTCCGGGCCGTGGTGGATCTCGACGCCGCCCGCGTCACCGAACGTGAGGCGGCAGGTGTCCGCGCGATACGTCGCTACGGACACCGCGACGGTGCGCCCCTCGGCGAAGAAGCGGGTCGTCACGACGAGGACCGGGGCTCCGGGCAGCCGGTCGAGCGCCTTGGCGTCGTCAGCGCGGGCCGAGCCGAGTTCGACGGCGCGGTCCTGTCCTTCGAGGCCGAGCCGGTGCAGCTCGCGCAGCACGCCACGCGCGCGTGAGGCTCCGGACGGGGCGTCGATCGCGGAGAGTTCGGTGACGGCCGACATCGCCACGTACAGCAGCTCGGCGGCCACGGGCTGGCCGTGCGAGACGCGTGTGCGGCGCACCACGTGCACCTGCTCGTCGGGGCCGGCCGCCAGCATGCGGGCCACCTCGGCGGGCGGTTGCGCCGGTGCGCAGTCGACGGGCTGCCATGCGTCGCCGACCTCGCCGGGCCAGGTGCCCTGCGCGGATCCGACGGCCACGCCCATCCGCGGCGGGGCGACGGTCGTGCCGACCCCGCGGCGGCGCTGCAGCCTGCCTTCCAGCTCCAGCTGTTCGAGTGCCTGACGGAGCGTGGCACGGGCCACGCCGAAGCGGGCCGCGAGATCACGCTCGTTGGGCAGGATCTCGCCGACGGCGAACTCTGAATCGAGTGCCTCGCTGAGCACGGTCTTGAGGTGCCAGTACTTCGGCTCCGGTGCCGCTTCCAGCTGCGTGGTCCCCACCCTGTCCTCCGCAATCGCCGTGTGCCGGCGGCTTTTCAGCGCCTTGTTTATTAAAGGTCCTTGCACTATCTCTGCGACGATAGAGCGGCACCCAACCTTGGTCAAGACCAATCCTCGATCCGTTACAGCCCGCACAGGGACGATGCCACAGAGCATTCACGTGTTGTTGGCGTCGGTCCACGCGCGCGTAGCGAACAAGACAGAACCCCCGCCCTGGGTGGACGGGGGTCTGCCATCTGCGGTCCAGGAGGCGAACCCGACCAGCTTGTCCGGGTTGCGGATGATGTAGACGTCGCTGATCCGCCCGTCGACGACGGCCAGTTGGAAGAGGGAGTCCGGCTTGCCGTCGACCAGGACAAGGACGGAGTCGGCGCCGTTGATCTCCAGGAACCGGGCCCCGAGCTCCGCTCCCTCCGGTACGCCGCCACGGGCCGCGCCGACGAGGAAACGGCCCACCTTGTCCGCCGCCTCGATGACGCGCAGCGGCGCCTTGGCCTTGCCGCCGCTGTCGCCGACCAGGCGCACGTCCGGGGCGAGCAGGGACATCAGACCGTCCAGGTCACCGCTGGTGGCCGCGGCGAGGAACCGCTCGGTCAGGTCGCGGCGCTCACCCGGGTCCACCGCGTAGCGCGGCCTTCCCTCGCCGACGTGCTTGCGGGCCCGCGCGGCGAGCTGCCGCACGGCCGGTTCCCCGCGCTCCAGCGTGGCGGCGATGTCCGAGAACGGGAACCCGAAGGCTTCCCGCAGCACGAACACCGCGCGCTCCAGGGGTGAGAGGGACTCCAGGACGACCAGGACCGCGAAGGACACGGAGTCGGCGAGCACGGCCTGCTCGGCGGTGTCGGGTTCGGTCGGCCCGTAGTCGGTGACGAGTGGCTCGGGCAGCCACGGTCCTACGTAGGACTCGCGTCGTGACTGCACGTGGCGCAGCCGGTCGATGGCGAGGCGCGTGGTGACGCGCACCAAGTAGGCGCGCGGTTCGCGCACGCGCTCCTGGTCGGCCGCCGACCAGCGCAGCCAGGACTCCTGCACGACGTCCTCCGCGTCGGCCACCCGGCCGAGCATGCGGTAGGCCACGCCCATCAGGACGGTCCTGTGCTCTTCGAAGACGTCGGTCACGCAGTCGTTCGCCACTCCTCCATCCCAGCCGACGGATCACGCGCTGTCCAGGCAACGCAGGCGCGTCACGCCCCACAGCGGCCGGCACGCGGCCCTGTCCACCCTCTTGAACTGGAGGCTACTGAGCGGTAATTGTTGCTGACAAGGTGTCTAAGGTGTCTGAGGACCGTCGCCAGGCGGCGGGGACTGGAGCAGCAATGGCCGCAGAGGTGTCCTTCAGCGTCGAATCGCCCGGCGGTCCGCGATCGATGTCACTCGCGTACGAGCGCGCGGGCGAGGGGGAGCCGCTGCTCCTGCTTCACGGCATCGGCCACCACCGCCAGGCGTGGGACCCGGTGTTCGGCATCCTGGCCACCGAGTACGACGTGATAGCCGTGGACCTGCCGGGCTTCGGGGAGTCCCCCGCGCTCCCCGACGGGCTCGCCTACGACATCTCGACGGTGGTCTCCGTGCTCGGCGGGCTGTGCGAGGCCCTTGAGATCGAGCGTCCGCACGTGGCGGGCAACTCGCTGGGCGGTCTGCTCGCCCTGGAACTCGGCCGGGAGAAGCTCGTGCGCTCGGTCACCGCCCTGTCCCCGGCGGGCTTCTGGACGCCCGGGGAGCGGCGCTACGCGTTCAACACGCTGCTCGCGATGCGGCATGGGGCGCGACTCCTTCCGCTGCCGTTGATAGAGCGCCTCTCGCGGACCGCTGCCGGACGTGCGGCACTCACCAGCACCATCTACGCGCACCCCGGCCGCCGTTCACCCGAGGCCGTCGTCGCCGAGACGCTCGCGCTGCGCGACGCCAAGGGGTTCGAGCAGACCCTCGCCGCCGGGCGCGACGTGCTCTTCAGTGACGACGTGCCCGGACTCGCGGTCACCGTCGCGTGGGGCGCGCGCGACCGCATCCTGCTGCGCCGCCAGGGGATCCGCGCCAAGCACGCCGTCCCCGAGGCCCGTCTGGTGCGTCTTCCCGGCTGCGGGCACGTCCCGATGAACGACGATCCGGCGCTCGTCTCGCGCGTCGTCCTCGACACGTGCCACCGTGCGCCCGCCGCCTAGCACGCCGGAGCCCAGGGCCACCCCGGCACCGACGAGCGCACTGCCCACGGCCTGCGGGGCTCCGTAGGCGCCCGTCCCGACCAAGGGGGCGGTGAAGGCCGCCGCGACGGGAATGAGGCCGGAGAAGAGGGTGGCGCGCTCGGCGCCGATGCGCTGGATGCCCGAGTACCAGCAGACGAACCCGATGACGGTGACGATCGCCGCCTGCCACAGCAGGGCCGCCGCCTCGGTGGTGTCGGGCACCCGCAGCCAGTCCCCGCCGTCGGCCACCGCGCCGACGGCGGCGGACTCGACGGCGGCGATCCCGCACACCGTGGCGGAGAGCAGCTTCGGGCCGAGCGGCCGCAGCACGGGAACGGCGATGACCGCGAACCCGACCTCGCCCGCGAGCGCGCACACGGAGAAGAGGATGCCGATCGCGTCCGTACGGCCCCACCCCTGCACGGTGAAGGCCCCGGCGGCGACGATCAACGCCCCGTACATGACGAATCGCTGCGGCTGGCGCCCCTCGATCAGCGGCACGACGACCGCCACGACCACCGGGGCACATCCAACGAAGACACCCGGTACGGCAGGTTCCGCCGTACGTTCCGCGGCGAGGATCGCCAGGTTGAAGCCGACCATGCCGACGGCGGCGAGGACCCCGAGGCGCCCCCACTGGCGCCGTGTCAGGCGACGGAGCGGCGCCGTGCCGCCCCGCCCGAGCAGCGGCAGGAGCAGCAGGCAGGCCAGGCCGTAGCGCAGGAACTGGCCGCCCGCGTACGGGTAGTCGCCCAGCAGACTGTTGGCGGTGAAGGAGCCGCCGACGAGGAGGCAGGCAAGGGCGGCGAGCAGGGACCCGCGCGTGAGGTTCGCGTTCATGCCCCTGACGCTAGGAGGAGACGCGGACCGGTTTAGGGTCCACTTCCAGGGCTGGTTAGGGGACCACTTCTTCCCTTCTCAGGAGGCGCGTGCGGTGACATCCCAGGAGGCGCGTGCGGTGACATCAGGATCGGGGCACGCATCGGGGCACGCATCGGGGCACGGATCGGGGCACGGATCGGGGCACGGATCGGGGCGGACGCCCGGCACCGCCGCCTGGGAACTGCTGCTCCCCGCGGCGTCCGCCCCCGCCCGCAGCCGTGGCCGCGGCCTCAGGTCGGCGCTGCGCGACGCGGTCAGGTCAGGGCGCCTCGCGCCGGGGACGCGGCTGCCGTCGAGCCGTGCGCTCGCCGCCGATCTGGGTGTCTCGCGGGGGCTCGTCACGGAGGCGTACGAGCAGTTGACCGCCGAGGGCTATCTGCGCAGCGACCGGGGCGCGGGGACCTGGGTGGGCGGCGCGGCGCGGACGGCCGCACGAGGAACACACGACCTGGCGCCGCGTCCGGTGCACGCGCGCGTGGACTTCATCGCGGGAACGCCCGACCTCTCCCTGTTCCCGCGCGCCGCGTGGGCGGCGGCGCACCGCGGCGTCCTGGCCGAACTGCCCCACCATGTACTCGGCTACCCGGATCCGCGGGGCCTGCCCCGGCTGCGTACGGCCCTCGCCGAACTGCTCGTACGCCGCCGGGGCGTGGTCGCGGACCCGGAGGGCATCGTCGTCTGCTCCGGGGTGGCGCAGGCCATGGCGCTCGTCGGTTTCGTGCTCCGCGCGCGCGGGGTGCGTGCCGTCGGCGTCGAGGACCCCGGAAGCCCCCAGCACAGCGAGTTGTTCGCATCGGCCGATGTCGCCACCGTGCCGGTCCCCCTCGACGACGAGGGCGTCGTCACCGGCGTACTGAAGGATCGGGATCTGCGTGCGGTCGTCACCACGCCCGCCCATCAGTTCCCGCTGGGCATCGGCTACTCACCGCGAAGGCGCACCGAACTCCTCGACTGGGCACGGTCCGTGGACGGTCTGATCATCGAGGACGACTACGACGGTGACTTCCGGTACGACCGGGCACCGGTGGGCGCGCTGCAAGGACTCGACCCCGAACACGTCGCTTACACGGGATCGGTCAGCAAGTCGCTCGCTCCGGGCCTTCGCCTGGGCTGGCTGCTCGTGCCGGAGTCGATGACCGATGAGGTCGTCGCCCGCAAACGCATGATGGACCTGGGCAATCCGGCGCTGGATCAGGCGCTGCTCGCGCGCTTCGTCGAACGCGGGGACTACGACCGCCAGCTGCGCCGCTGCCAGCGCGCCTACCGTGAGCGCAGGGACGCGCTCGTCGCCGCGCTCGACGAGCACTTTCCCGGTACGGAGGTGACCGGGATCGCGGCCGGGCTGCACGTCATCGCGCGGCTGCCCGGTCGATGGGGGCCGCAGGATTCCTTCCTGCGGCGGGCATCGGCGGCCGGGGTGGCGGTCCGGCCGCTGAGCGACCACCGACTGAGCGACCACGGCCCGGCAGCCGGCCCGGGCGTGCGGCTGGTGCTCGGTTACGCCCATCTGACGCCCGCGAAGATCGCCGAGGGGGTGCGGCTCCTCGCCGGGGTGGCCGAGGAGGTTCAGGAGGTTCAGGAGGTTCAGGAGTTGGACCACGCGCGCGTGCAGAGCACCAGGCGGTAGCCGTCGGGGTCCTCGACGGTGACGCCCCACTCGTTCCAGTACGGGTTGGGCGACTGGACGCGGGTGCCGCCGTGCGCTTCGAGGCGGGCCACGAGGTCGTCGGGGACGGGCTCGTCGAGATAGATGACGAGCAGGTCCTCCTCCGTGGGCCGGGGCAGGACCGGCTTGTCCGCCTCGTGGACCAGTTCGAGGTGCCAGGAGGCGTCCGGCCATCCGGCCATGAGCAAGTCGTGCTCACCAGGAGCGCCGCCACCCCGCGACCGCCATACGACGTCCAGGCCGAGGCCCGTCACCCAGAAGCGCTCCGCCGCCGCGAGGTCGCGGGACGGGCGGGCGACGCGGATGTGGCTCTGCCCGTTGACAGGCATGGGGCTCCCCCTTGTGACGTCGTGACATGACATGACGCGGCGCGCTCGGCCGCGCGCCTCTGCCGCCGAGCCTAGGCAGCGGGCGATCTTCGCGCATCGGCCGTACGGCCTCGGGCGCGCGGCGAGGCCCTACGCCTGCGGACCTGCGTCCCGAGACGTACATCAGACGTACATCTCGGGGCTGGTGACCGGGCATCCAGGGACTGGTGACCGGGGATGCAGGGGCCGGTGACCGGGGATGCGGACGACATACCGTTCGCACACCGGTTCCCTTGAAGCCGTGGGCAGTTGTTCACTTGTGGTTTGTGTGTGCGCCGCCGCGCACCACTAGTTGTAGCCCTGCACACTGGTCTGACCTGTCACTGGAGGCGCATTCATGTCACACCCTCAGCCGAGCTCGTCCCCTCGCCGCCGCAGTGTGCTGCGCGGCTCGCTCGCCGTCCCGGCGGCGCTCGCCGTGCCGGCTCTCGCCGGGGCCGCTCCGGCGCTCGCCCGCTCGGGGCGCCCGCGGGCCGGGTGGGGCGTGCAGGCCGGTGACGTGACGGCGCACGCGGGCCTGGTGTGGGTGCGCTCCGACCGTCCGGCCCGCATGATCGTGGAGACGTCCGCCACGGAGTCGTTCCGCGACCCCACCCGCTGGAAAGGCCCGCTGCTCGGCCCGGACACCGACTTCACGGGGACGACACGGCTGCGCGGGCTGCCCGCGGGCGAGCAGATCCACTACCGCGTGCTCCTGGCCGACCCCGACGACCCCAGACGCGCGGGTGAACCGGTCACCGGTACGTTCCGTACGGCGCCGAAGGGGCGCAAGGAAGGCGTACGTTTCCTGTGGTCGGGCGATATCGCGGGCCAGGGGTGGGGCATCAACCCGGACCGCGGCGGTTGGCGGATCTTCGACGAGATGCGCCGCAGGGACCCGGACTTCTTCCTGTGCAGCGGCGACAACATCTACGCCGACGGGCCCATCCTGCCGAGCGTCACCCTGCCCGACGGCAGCGTGTGGCGGAACGTGACCACGGAGGAGAAGTCGAAGGTCGCCGAGACGCTCGCGGAGTTCCGCGGCGCCTTCCGCTACAACCTCCTCGACGAGAACCTGCGGCGCTTCAACGCGCAGGTGCCCTCCATCGTCCAGTGGGACGACCACGAGGTGAAGAACAACTGGTATCCGGGGCAGATCCTGACCGACGCCCGCTACACGGAGAAGAACGTGGACGTCCTCGCCGGGCGCTCCCTGCGGGCGTTCAGCGAGTACTTCCCGCTCTCCACGCTCCCGCCGGGCGACGAGGACGGGCGGGTGTACCGCGTCCTGCGGCACGGACCGCTCCTCGACGTGTTCGTCCTGGACATGCGCTCCTACCGCAACGCCAACTCCCCCGGCAAGCAGCCCGACGACGCCACCGGCATCCTGGGCGCCCGGCAGCTGAGCTGGCTCAAGCGCGAGCTGTCCCGTTCGCGTGCCACCTGGAAGGTCATCGCGTCCGACATGCCGCTCGGCCTCGTCGTACCCGACGGCTCGGCGAACTTCGAGGCCGTCGCGCAGGGTGATCCCGGCGCACCGCTCGGCCGCGAACTGCAGATCGCCGAACTGCTGCGGCACATCAAGCACCGCAAGGTCACCGGAACGGTGTGGCTGACCACCGACGTGCACTACACGTCCGCGCAGCACTACGACCCCTCGCGCGCGGCGTTCAAGGACTTCGCGCCGTTCTACGAGTTCATCTCGGGGCCACTGGCCGCCGGCGGCTTCCAGGCCCTCAAGCTCGACGGGACGTTCGGCCCCGAGCAGCGCTTCATCAAGGCGCCGAACCGCGCCAACACCTCACCGGCCGAGACTCCGCAGTACTTCGGAGAGGTCGACATCGACGGTGACAGCGGCGAGCTGACCGTGCGGCTGCGGCAGGAGGGCGGCGGAGTGCTGTTCACGCAGGTCCTGCAGCCGGGCCGGGTGGGACAGCAGTGATCCGGCCACCGAACGCTCAGCCAGCTGTCACGCCAGGATATCAAGAGTAGGCAAAGAGGATTTAAACGGGCAGAAGCGGTCTTAACTCGTCAGTCACAAAACGTTCGTGATCACGCAACACCCATCCTCCACAGTGGCTGTATGAGTGCTGACATGTCTGATGTGACGCGAACCAAACATGGCCGTCCCGTTCACCACTGGCGGCGGGATCTGGTGGAGCTCGCCGCCCTCTTCACGGCCGTGGCCGTGGCGGACGCGGTGGCGAACATGATCGGGCACGGCCCCGACGGGCCCGCCCTCCTGGTGATCTCGGCCGTGGCACTGCTCGCCACGGTCGGGTTCCACACATGGTGGGCACGCCGCCACAACCACGCACCGCCGGCGGTGGACGATACCGGCGCCCGGCCACTCGCCGCCGGGCAGCCGACCGGGCTCGACACCGGGCAGCGGACCGGCCCCATGACGGCCATGGAGCAGGCCGGGGCCACCGCCACAAAGTCTTCCGCGGGGGCGACGACGCTGTGGCGGATGCGCACCACGGTGCGGGACGAGCCGGGATCGCTCGCCGCCCTGTGCACGACGCTCGCCCACGGCAAGGTCGACATCCTGAGCCTCCAGGCGCACCCGCTGGCCGAAGGCACCGTCGACGAGTTCCTGCTGCGCGCCCCCGCCGATCTGCCCGCGGCCGAGATCACCCGCGGCGTCTCGCACGCGGGCGGCTCGGGCACCTGGATCGAGCGGGCCGACGCCCACGACCTGGTGGACGCCCCCACCCGCATCCTGGGCCTTGCCACCCGCACCGCCCTCGACGCCGCCGAACTTCCCCTCGCGCTGCGCCAGTTGCTGGGCCGCTGCACCATCCGGTCGCTGCCCGCGAAGACGCAGACCGCGTCCGGGCCCCTGGCGGACAAGCCCGTCGAGGGCGCGCTGGAAGGGACCGTGCTGCGACTGCAGGCGCCGGAGGGTGAGGTGATCACCGTGGAGCGGCCGTATCTGCCGTTCACGCCCACCGAGTTCGCCCGCGCGCGTGCCCTGGTCGAGCTCGACACCCGGCTCGGCCCGCGCATCCCGCACAGCAAGGACGTACTGACGCTCGCCGAGGGCAGCTCCATCACCGTGCGCCGGGCCGACACCACCGACGTGGACGCGGCCAAGGCCATGCACGAGCGCTGCTCACAGCGCACCCTGGGCATGCGCTACCACGGCCCGGTGCGGGACGCCGACCGGTATCTGGGCCACCTGCTCAGCCCGCGGTTCGGCCGGACCCTCGCGGTGCAGACCGCGTCCGGGCGCATCGTCGGCATCGGCCATCTGCTCTGGGACGGCGACGAGACCGAGATCGCGCTGCTCGTCGAGGACGACTGGCAGCGCCGCGGCATCGGCGGCGAACTCCTCGGCCGCCTGGTGACGATGGCGGTCGAGGCGGGCTGCGAGAGCGTGTACGCGGTGACGCAGGCGTCCAACACGGGCATGGTCGCGGCGATGCGCGGCCTGGGGCTCCCCCTCGATTACCAGATCGAGGAGGGCACGCTGGTCATCACCGCCCGCCTTGAAGCTACGCCGGTGAGCTCGCAACTGCCGTACGACCAGCCGCAGGGACGGGCCGAGCAGCACTGACGCGCGGCATTCCGGCTGCCCCGGTGCCGGGCGGCTGAGGGCCGAGGGCCCGGTCGAGGTCCTGCCACAGGTCCTCGACGTCCTCAAGCCCGGCCGAAAGACGCAGCAGGCTGTCGCTCACGCCGGACGAGCGCCGGTCCGCCGCGTCCACGACGCGGTGGCTGATGGACGCCGGATGCTGGATGAGGGTGTCCACGCTGCCGAGGCTGACCGCCGGGGTGATCAACCGCACCCCGGCGGTCACCGCGTGCGGATCACCCCTGACCTCGAAGGCGACCATCGCGCCGCCGAGCCGCGGATAGTGCACGCGGCGCACCCGCGGGTCGGCTTCCAGGCGCCGCGCCAGTTCCGCCGCGTTCGCGGAGGCCGCCCGTACGCGCACCGGCAGGGTGGAGAGACCCCGCAGGAGCAGATATCCGGCCAGCGGATGCAGCACCCCGCCGGTGGCGAAGCGGACCTGCCGCAGTTGCCGTGCGAACTCCTCGTCGCACGCGACGACTCCGCCGAGGACGTCCCCGTGCCCGCCCAGGTACTTGGTGGCGCTGTGCAGCACGAGCCGCGCCCCGCTCTCGACGGGCCGTTGCAGGACGGGCGTCGCGAAGGTGTTGTCGGCGAGGAGCGGCACCGTGCCGCAGGCGTGGGCCACCGCGCGCAGATCGAGTTCGGCGAGGGTCGGATTGGCGGGCGACTCGACGAGGACCAGGCCCGTGTCGGGGCGGATGGCGTCGGCGATCCCGGCCGGGTCGACCCAGGTGACCTCGGAGCCGAGCAGCCCCGCGGTCAGCAGGTGGTCGCTGCACCCGTACAGCGGGCGCACCGCCACGACATGGCGCAGACCGGCCGCTCCTCGTGCGAGAAGGACCGCGGTCAGCGCCGCCATGCCGCTCGCGAACGCGACCGCGCTCTCCGTTCCTTCGAGGCGGGCCAGGGCGGTCTCGAAACGGGCGACGGTCGGGTTCGCGAGGCGGGCGTAGACGGGCGGTCCGTCATCGAGGGCGCCGTCGGCGGCGAAGGCGTCGACGCGCGCGGCCTCGCCGCGGGTGTCGTAGGAGGGGTAGGTGGTGGACAGGTCGATCGGCGCGGCGTGCAGGCCTAGCCCGGCGAGGTCGTCACGTCCGGCGTGCACGGCTTCCGTGGCGAGGGCGCGCGGTACTGGGGTGGGGGCCGGGTGGCCGGATCCGGTGCGGCATTCCGTGTTCGTGTCCATGCCCGACAGCCTGAACAAAGGCCGGTGCCCGATGGTTGAACCCCGTGCTACGTTCGGCGGGTGGCCGAATCTGTCGTACTGGACCCGGTGGATCTCCGAATACTGCGGCTGCTGCAGAACGATGCCCGGATCACCTATCGCGATCTCGCGGCCCAGGTGGGCGTCGCCCCGTCCACCTGTCTGGACCGGATCACCCGGCTTCGCCGCTCCGGTGTGATTCTCGGGCACCAACTGCGGCTCGATCCGGCGAAGCTCGGGCGCGGGCTTGAAGCGCTGCTCTCCGTCCAGGTGCGGCCGCACCGGCGGGAGCTTGTCGGGCCGTTCGTGGACCGGATCAGGGCGCTGCCGGAGTCCCGGTCGGTGTTTCATCTGGCGGGGCCCGACGACTATCTGGTGCATGTGGCGGTGGCCGACACGGCGGACCTCCAGCGGCTCGTCCTCGACGAGTTCACGTCACGGCGCGAGGTGGCACGCGTGGAGACCCGGTTGATCTTCCAGCAGTGGGAGTGCGGACCGCTCCTGCCGCCGGGCCCGGGGGCCGATGACCAAGGGGAAAGCTCCGGCCAATCCTGATGACGCGGGTGTGTCCCGCATACGAGGATGTCCGCATGTCAGACATGAAGATCCCGAGCCCGAACACGGGCGGGAGCAGCAGCCCGCTGCCTCGCCAGGTCGCCGACACCTACGTCGACGAGCTCATCGCCCTCGACCCCATCAACGGCACGTATCTCGGCGTCAAGGCGAGCCACAGCAAGCTCCCCGACACCTCACCGGCGGGCCAGGACGCCGTAGCGGAGCTTGCCCGCACGACCCTCGCCCGGCTCGACGACGCGGAGCGTCTGCCCGGCGCCGACAGCGACGCCGAGCGCCGGTGCGGGCGGCTCCTGCGGGAGCGGCTCACCGCCGAACTCGCCGTGCACGAGGCCGATGAGGGGCTGCGCTCGGTCGGCAACCTGCACACGATCCCGCACGCGGTGCGCGAGATCTTCACGGTCACGCCGGCGGAGACGGCCGAGGACTGGGCCGCGATCGCCGAACGGCTGCGGGCCGTACCCGCCGCGTACGAGGGGTATCGCGCCTCGCTCGAACTCGGCCTGGAACGCAAGCTGTTCGCGCCTCCCCGCCCGACGGCAACCTTCATCGAGCAGCTCGGCGAGTGGGCGGGGTCCGGCGGCGAGGGCCGCGGCTGGTTCGAGGAGTTCGCGTCGGAAGGGCCCGACTCGCTCCGTGCCGAACTGGACGCCGCGGCACGCGCCGCCACCGCGTCGGTCGTGGCGCTGCGCGACTGGATGCGGGACGTGTACGCGCCCGCGATCGAGGGCGCTGCCGACACGGTGGGGCGCGAGCGCTACGCCCGCTGGTCGCGCTACTTCAACGGCGCCGATCTGGACCTCGACGAGGCGTACGCGTACGGCTGGTCCGAGTTCCACCGGCTGCTCGGCGAGATGCGCGCCGAGGCCGAGAAGATCCTGCCCGGCGCGGCCACGCCATGGGTGGCGCTCGCTCACCTGGACGAGCACGGCACGCACATCGAGGGGGTGGACGAGGTGCGGGTCTGGCTGCAGGAGCTGATGGACGAGGCGATCGAGGCGCTTGACGGCACACACTTCGAACTCGCCGAGCGGGTACGCGTGGTGGAGTCCCGCATCGCCCCGCCGGGCGGCGCCGCGGCCCCGTACTACACGGGCCCTTCGGAGGACTTCTCGCGTCCGGGACGGACCTGGCTGCCGACGATGGGCGAGACCCGTTTCCCGGTGTACGACCTGGTCTCGACCTGGTACCACGAGGGCGTGCCCGGTCATCACCTCCAGCTGGCGCAGTGGGCGCACGTCGCGGAGAGCCTCTCCCGCTACCAGGCGACGATCGGCATCGTCAGCGCCAACGCGGAGGGCTGGGCGCTGTACGCGGAGCGGCTCATGGACGAGCTCGGCTTCCTCACGGACGCCGAGCGCAGGCTGGGCTATCTGGACGCGCAGATGATGCGGGCGCTGCGCGTCATCGTCGACATCGGCATGCATCTGGAACTGGAGATCCCGGCGGACGCGCCCTTCCACCCGGGCGAGCGCTGGACCCCTGACCTGGCGCAGGAGTTCTACGACGCGCACTGCAGCCGCCCCACGGAGTACGTGGCGAGCGAGATGACCCGCTACCTCTCCATCCCCGGCCAGGCCATCGGCTACAAGCTGGGCGAGCGAGCCTGGCTGCTCGGCCGCGAGAACGCGCAGCGCCGTCTCGGCGCAGCCTTCGACGCGAAGGCGTGGCACATGGCCGCGTTGTCACAGGGGTCACTGGGGCTCGACGATCTGGTGGACGAGTTGTCGGCACTCTGAGGGTGGGGCGGGCCCGGATCGTCTACGGGACCCGCCGCCCTCCCTGCCCTCAGCAACCGCAGTCCTCCCCGCGCAGCGGGGCGACCAAGGGGTCGGGAGCCCGGCGTTCGCCGCCCTGACTGGTCTCGAACGCGCGGCCCTCGCGGGCCCAGTACTCGAAGCCGCCCAGCATCTCCTTGACCTGGAAGCCGAGTTGGGCAAGCGCGAGGGCGGCGCGGGTGCCGCCGTTGCAGGCGGGGCCCCAGCAGTAGGTGACCACGGGGACGGACTTGTCGAGGAGTTGCTCGGCCCGGTCGGGGATGAATGCGGTGGGCAGGTGTATCGCGCCGGGGATGTGCCCCTGGTCCCAGCACTCGGCCGAGCGGGAGTCGATGACGACGAAGCCGGGGTCGCCGTCGGCGGCGAGCGCCGACGCGACGTCGGACACGTCGGTGTGGAAGGCGAGGCTCGCGCCGAAGTACACGGCGGCGGCAGCCGGGCTCGAGGTGGTCATCGCTACGGTGTGCGCTGTGTTCGTCACTGTGTTCGTCGCTGTCATGGCCGAAAATCTACGGGCGAAGCCGCGCCCCTGGAAGAGCCGATCCCCGGCGTACCCCTTGATCGGCCGGGGATTCCCCTGTTATCTCTCAGGCATGACCGGTTATTCCACGGATGCCACCGACTGGCGCATCCTCGATGTCCTCCAGCGTGCGGGCCGCGCCAGCTACGCCGAGCTGGCGCGCGCCGTCGACATGTCCCCCAGTGCCGTCACCGAACGGGTCCGCCGCCTGGAGGAGGCGGGCGTGATCCAGGGGTATGCGGCCGTGGTCGATCCGGATCGGCTCGGTCTGCCCATCCTGGCGTTCGTGCGGCTGCGCTACCCGAACGGCAATTACAAGCCGTTCCACGATCTGGTCGAGACGACCCCCGAGATACTCGAAGCGCATCACGTCACCGGCGACGACTGCTTCATGATCAAGGTGGCGGCGCGTTCGATGAGTCACCTGGAGGAGGTCGCGGGGAAGATCGGCGCGCTGGGGTCCGTGACGACGAGCATCGTCTACTCCTCTCCCCTGCCCAGGCGCCCGCTGGGCCGCTGACCCCGGCTGCCCTCACACCCCGCCCCGCTGTCGTACGACCGACCCGGCACGGCCCTTCTCGACCTCCAGCTGGGCGTGGACGCGGCGCCGCAGATCCGCGACATGGCTCACGATGCCCACGCTGCGGTCCCGCTCGCGCAGCGAGTCCAGGACGTCGAGGACCTCGTCGAGCGTCTGGTCGTCGAGGCTGCCGAAGCCCTCGTCGATGAAGAGCGTGTCGAGCCGCACACCGCCGGCCTCGTCGGTGACCACGTCCGCGAGGCCGAGCGCGAGGGCGAGGGAGGCGAAGAAGGTCTCGCCGCCCGAGAGCGTGGACGTGTCGCGCTCGCGGCCCGTCCACGCGTCGACCACGTGCAGGCCCAGGCCCGAACGGCCGCGCCCCGTACGGTCGTCGGAGTGGACCAGGGTGTACCGGCCGGACGACATGCGCCACAGCCGTGCGGTCGCGGCGGCCGCCACCTGTTCGAGCCGGGCGGCGAGGACGTAGGACTCCAGGCGCATCCTGCGTTCGTTGTCCGCCGATGTGCCCGCGGCGAGTCCCGCGAGGCGCGCCACGCGGTCGTACTCGTCGCGCAGGGGCGCGAGCCGCCTGGCTCCGGCGGCCGACCGCTCGGAGAGCCGGTCGAGTTCGGCGCAGCGCCGCGTGGCCGCGTCGAGTGCGGAGGCGCCGGCGCGGGCCTGCCTGTCGGCGTCTTCGGCGGCTTCCTGGGCGGCTCGCAGGTCGGCCCGCGGTCGCTCGGCGGCGGCAGCCGCGTCCGGCTCGGCGAGGAGGGACCGTACCGCCGCCTCCTCGTTCTGCCACGCGTCGATACGGTGCTGCAGCTCGCGGTGGCGAGCGTCGTCGAGCAGGGCTTCGGCCGCGTCCCCCGGCGTGTCGAACCCCGCGCGGAAGGCGGCGTCGGCGAGTCGCGCGTCGGCGTCCTTGAGCCGCTGGGCCGTGTCGGCGGCGACGCGTGCGGCTTCCGCCGCCTCGGTCAGGAGCGCGGTCTGCCGCTCCAGCTGGGCGGCGCGCGCCGCGACGCTTTCACTCGCACCCCGAGCGCGGGCCAACTCGACTTCCAGAGCTGCCTGTTCGCGGTCGAGACCATCGCGCATGGTCGTGCGCGACGCGGCCCGCACTGCGACCTCCTGCCGGACGGCGACCCTGCGGTCATGTTCGCGCTCGGCCTGGGCGAGGGCTTCCCTGGCAGCGCGCAGACCGGAGGCACAACCGCGCGCCTCGGCGTGTTCACCGCGCAGCTTCTCCACGAGTGCGGCGAGTCGCTCGACGGACGGCGCCTGCGCGACAGCCTCCCCGCCTTCGGAAGCGGTGTCCCCGGCGCCCGGCCCGAGCGCCGCCGCCCCGGCCGCCGCCAACGACTCGCGCACCTCGCCGAGGTGCCGCTCCTGCTCGGTGCGCCCCTCCTCAGCCTGCCGGTACGCGGCGAGCGCCGACTCCTCCGTGGCACGGTCGACGTGACCGGCGTCCTTCGGGGCGAGTGCGGGGTGTTCGGTGGCTCCGCAGACCGCACAGGGGGCGCCGTCGGTCAGACCCGCGGCCAGTTCCGCCGCGATGCCGGTGAGACGCTGCTCCTTCAGGACCAGCCAGCGCTCGTGGGCAGCGGTGGCACGCTCACGGGCCGCCAGGGCGCGTTCGTACGCGGTGGACACTTCCCGGGCGAGGCGGTCACGACGGCGTGCCGCGTCCAACCTGCCCTGTGCGGGCTCCAGTTGGCCAGCGATCTGCTCCGTGCGCGTGGCCGCCTCCTGGGCGGCCTCGATGCGCTCCTGGAGTGCGGCCCGGGTCGTCTCCCAGCCGTCGAGCCAGCCCGCGGCCTCGCGCGAAAGATCGTCGTCGGCGCGCTCCTCGCGCTCCAACGACACGCGTTCCGTGCCGAGTTCGGCCAGCCGCCGCTCGGCGCGCCGGGCGGATTCGAGGCCGCCGAGTTCCTCGGAGATCTTGCGCGCGGCGGCGGCGAGCCCCGAGGCACCCAGGTCCGCGAACGTGGCGGGCAGCCGACCACGCGCGTGCGCCTCGTCGGCGGTCGCGCGGCGATGCTCCTCCTCGGTGGCCCGGCGCAGGCCGAGCGCGGGCGCGACCGTCTCGGCCTTGCGGGCCCTCTCCATCCGCGCCTGCCGCTGCCGGTGCTCGTCCGCACGCTCCTGAAGGCGCCGGGACCGCTCCCGCGTCTGGTCGAAACGCCTTTGCAGCCGGTCCAGTTCGCGTACGTCGTCGAGCGCGCGCCCCGCTGCGGCCTGCACCGACTCGGCGGCCGTGAGAGCGCACCGGGCGATCGTGCGCCGCTCTCGCGCGCTGGTGCGGGCGAGAGCGGCCCAGGTCAGTACGGACTCGGCGAGCCCGGGATCGCCGGGTGACAGCTCGGCCAGTGGCGACGGGGCGTCCCCGGTGATGTCCCCGGCGGCCTGCTCCATGCGATGCGCGTCGGCGAGAAGCTCTCCGTCGCCTCCCCGCACCGCGCCCTCGGCATCGCGCCGCTGTTCGGCGAGCCGCTGCTCGACCGCGGCGAACCTGCGCGTGTCGAAGAGCCGCCCGAGCAGCTTGCCGCGGGCCTCCGCGTCGGCCCGCAGGAAGCGCGCGAAGTCGCCCTGGGGCAAGAGCACCACCTGGCAGAACTGCTCCTTGCTCATGCCGAGCAGCTGCGTGACCTCCTCGCCGATCTCCTGGTGGGAACGGCTGAGGTCCTTCCACCCACCACCGTCGTGGGCTTGCCCGGCCTCGTACTCCCGCAGCCAGCTCTGCGCCTTCTCCGTGGTCGTGCCGGTGCCGCGCTTCTTCGGACGCTCCCACGGCGGCTGCCGGGTCACCTCCAACCGCCGCCCGGCGACGGTGAGTTCGAGGCACACCTCCGTCCGCGTACCGGGCTGCGCGTGGTCGCTGCGCAGCGTCACTCCTTGGCCGCTGCCCTGCCGGGGGCCCGGCACCGAGCCGTACAGGCCGTAGCAGACGGCGTCCAGGACGGACGTCTTCCCCGCGCCGGTCGGTCCGTGCAGCAGGAAGAGCCCGGCGGCGGAGAGGTCGTCGAAGTCGATGTCCTGGGTGGTGCCGAACGGGCCGAACGCGGTGATGCGGAGCCGGTGCAGCCTCATCGGGCCACCTCGCGCAGCGTGTCGTCGGTGCGGACGGTGTCGAACGCCGCTCTCAGCACCGCCTGCTCGCGCCCGTCGGGCCCCGCGCCCCGCACATGGGTCACGAAGTCCTCCGCGATCTGCTGGTCACTGCGGCCCTTGAGGCGCTGGGAGTACGAGATGTCCGGGTCCTCGGGTGCGCGCTCCGGGTCGAAGACGAGGCTGAGGGTGTGCGGGAAGCGCTCGCAGAGGCGGGCCATGGGGTCGTCGGGGCGCACCGGGTCGGTGAGCGTCGCCTCGACCCAGGAGTCCTCGTGGCGGGCGAGCTCCGGGTCGGCGAGCAGCGTCTCGATGTCTCCCCGGACGCGGGCGAGCGCACGCGGCACCGGGCAGTCGATCCGCTCCGCCTCGATCTCCCCCCGCGCACCGAGGTCGATGAGCCACATGCTCTTGCGGTGCGCGGACTCCGAGAACGAGTACGGCAGCGGGGAGCCCGAGTAGCGCACGCGCCCGCTGATGGCCTGACTGCCGTGCAGGTGACCGAGCGCGACATAGTCGACGCCGTCGAAGACCCCGGAGGGCACGGCGGCCACCCCGCCGATCGTGATGTCCCGCTCACTGTCGCTGGCCTCGCCGCCGGTGACGAAGGCGTGGGCGAGGACGACGGAACGGGTGCCCGGCGTCCGGGTGGCCAGGTCGGCGCGCACCCGCTCCATGGCGGCGCCGAGCACCGCCTCATGCCCTGCTCGCGCCACCTTGAGCTCATCCTTGACCAGCGCCGGTTCGAGGTAGGGCAGGCCGTAGAACGCCACGTCCCCGTGGCCGTCGGCCAGCACCACGGGCTCCCCGCAGGCGGCGGGAGCGGTGCGCAGGTGGATGCCCGCGCGGCCGATGAGTCCCGCGCCGACACCGAGGCGGCGCGCCGAGTCGTGGTTGCCGGAGATCATCACCGTCGGGACGCCGAGGTCCGCGAGCCGGTGCAGCGCGTCGTCGAAGAGCTCGACGGCGGCGAGCGGCGGCACCGCCCTGTCGTACACGTCACCGGACACGACGACGGCGTCCACCTCGCGCTCACGCACCGTGGCGACGAGATGACCGATGAAGTCGGCCTGGGCGCCGAGCATGTTCACGCGGTGAAAGGCCCGGCCAAGATGCCAGTCGGACGTGTGCAGAATTCTCAAGACGCCGCTCCGGCCCGCATGCTCACTCAACCCCTCCTGTGCCCCGGATCCAGGACCGCCCCAGCACGGCCCCGCCGACAGCACCCACCACGCTAGCGCCTGTCGGCACCTGCTCGATCACGAACCCCGATCTGCCCCCTGCGAACATCCCGCCCGGCGTCAGGCGTCCCCGTACGCCTCTCCCCCGAGATCGAGGACCGCGCTGCCCGCCGTCGCGTCCGCGAGCCAGGCGGTGAAGGCCTCGACGTCGGCGTCGGGAAGACCGATCTCGATGGTCACCGCGTCCGCGTAACGCACGTCACGCACCTCTCGACCCGCCGACCGCAGATCGTTCTGGATCTTGCCCGCGCGCTGGTGGTCGACCGTGACGGTGGCGAGCCTGAAGCGCCTGCGGGTCAGGGTGCCGACCGCGTCGAGGGCCTCGCCGACCGCTCCTCCGTAGGCCCTGATCAGTCCGCCGGCGCCGAGCTTGACCCCTCCGTAGTAGCGGGTCACGACGGCGACGACGTAGCGCATGTCACGGCGCAGGAGCATCTGGAGCATCGGCACACCCGCGGTGCCCCCGGGCTCCCCGTCGTCGCTCGCCTTCTGCACCCCGGCGTCGGCCCCGATGACGTACGCGAAGCAGTTGTGCGAGGCGGACGGGTGCTCCTTGCGGATGCGCGCGACGAAGTCCTGGGCCTCCCGCTCGGTGGCCGCGGGGGCGAGGGCGCACAGGAAGCGCGAGCGGTTGATCTCGGTCTCGTGCACAGCCTCACGGGCCACTGTGCGGTACTCGTCGTGCATCCCGCCAGAGTAGGCCCCCGCGCACGCCACGGCCCCGGTACGGTGATCCATTGTGACGTCACCTACGAATCGCGCACGCCAGGCCCAAAGCGGTACGGACGCTCAAGTCCCCGGCGACATCGACGTGTTGGGGTCGCTGCTCGCCGCCGCGCCCGTCACCGTCGTGGAGACCACCCGGGACGAACCGGTCGGCCCTTTCCTGTTCCCCGAGGAGGCGGACGTCGTCGCGCGGGCCGTGGACAAGCGGCGCCGCGAGTTCGCCACGGTCCGCCGGTGCGCCCGCGCCGCTCTGGCCGAGCTCGGCGTGCCGCCCGTGCCGATCCTGCCCGGGCCCAAGGGCGCGCCGCGCTGGCCGGACGGCATCGTCGGCAGCATGACGCACTGCGCGGGCTACCGCGCCGCCGTCGTGGCCCGCGACTCGGCGGTCCTTTCGGTCGGCGTCGACGCGGAGCCTGCCGCCCCGATCGCCGAACCGGGCGTCCTGGATCTCGTCGCGGACAAGGCGGAGCGCACGGCCCTGGCCGAGCTCGGCATCCGGCATCCGGACGTCCCCTGGGACCGGCTCCTCTTCAGCGCCAAGGAGTCCGTCTACAAGACGTGGTTCCCGCTGACCGGGCGCTGGCTCGGCTTCGAGGAGGCGCGGATGGACCTGAGGCCGGACGGCACGTTCGCCGCGACTCTCCTCGTCCCGGGGCCGAAGGTGGCGGGGCGCGAGCTGACGGGCTTCCGGGGCAACTGGCTGATACGCGACGGCATAGCCGTCACCGCCATCGTCCTGCCGCTCACCCCTCCCGTTCCTCCCGTTCCCGGTACGTAGGGGCCCCGCCGAGCCATGTGCCGAGCACCCGCACCTGCCGGATGGCCATCGGGTCCACGGTGCGCGGGTCGGCGGAGAGCTCGACCAGGTCCGCGGACGCACCGGGCACGAGCGCGGTGCGGTCGTCCGCGCCCGCCTGGTGCGCGACACCGCTGGTGGCCGCCGCGAGCGCCTGCTCCACGGTGAGGCGCTGGTGCGGGGTCCAACCGTCCTCCGGAAGGCCGTCGAACGTACGCCTGGTGACCGCGACCTGGATGCCCTCAAGCGGTTCGTACGAGCTGACGGGCCAGTCGCTGCCGAAGGAGAGCCGCACCCCGCCGCGCGCCAACTCCCCCATCGGGTACTGCAGGTCGGATCTTTCGGCGCCGATCCGGGGCATCGACAGATCGGTCTGGACCGGGTCCGGCTGTGCCCAGAGGGGCTCGAAGTTGGCGATGACGCCGAGCGCGGCGAAGCGCGGCAGGTCGGCCGGGTCGACGAGCTGGACGTGGGTGATCACGGGCCGCCGGTCCCAGGCCGGATTGGCGTGGACGGCGGACTCCACCGCGTCGAGGGCCGCCCGTACGCCCGCGTCACCGATGGCGTGGATGTGCGTCCTGAAGCCGTCGGCGTCGAACGCGCGCACCGCTTCGGCGAGCGCGCCCGGCTCCCACACGGGCATGCCGCAGCTGTGCGGGGCGTCCAGATAGGGGGCGAGCAGCGCGGCCGTACCGCCCTCGATCACGCCGTCGCTGAAGAACTTGACCGTGCGCGCCGACAGGAGCGGGCCGCCATCGGCTGCCACGCGCCCGCGCGTCGCGTCGAACTGTTCGCGCTGCTCGCGCCAGCGGTCGGGGTCCGCGCGCTGGGCCAGGTCGACGCGGACGCTCAGCGCGTCGTGCCGGGCCGCCGCGAGATAGGCCTCCACCATCTCCGGCTCGACCCAGGCGTCCTGCACCCAGGTGATGCCCGCTCGCGCGTACGCCTGTCCCGCGCGGCGCACGGCTTCGACGAGTTCGGCCTCTTCGCGGGCAGGCACCTGGTCGAGCACCAGGTCGCAGGCGTGCCACTCGCGCAGGGTGCCGAGGGCCGAGCCGTCGGGGCGCCGGACGATCCAGCCGAGGCGCGGGTCCGGTGTCGTGTCCCGCACTCCGGCCCGGCGCAAGGCCTCCGTGTTGCACCACACCGTGTGGTAGTCGTACGCCCGCAGGACGACGGGCCGGTCCGGCACCGCGACGTCCAGCCACCGGGCGTCGAACTCGCCGTCGGGCGCGAGCGCGGGATCGTAGGAGGCGCCGACGATCCACTCCGCGTCCGGGTGCGCGGCGGCCCACCGTCCGACCTCCGTGACGATCGCGTCGACGGAGGTGAGGTCCTTGACCTGCGGGCCGAAGCTCTCCAGGCCCCCGAAGAGCGGGTGCGCGTGGCCGTCACCGAAGGCGGCGATGAGCAGTCCTTCGCCCAAGTCGACCACGTCGTCCGCCTCTTCGGCGAGCGCGCGGGCCTCGTCCCCCAGAGCGACGACGCGTCCGTCTCGTACGGCCAGTGCCGTGGTGTCCGCGTGGATGTCGCTTCCGGTGCGGACCGCGCCGAGAAAGACCCGCGTCACCGTCTCGTCCGCCATGCTGCTCGGCCCCGCCATGCTGCTCCGCCCCTCCATCACACGCTCTTCGCGTCCACTGTCGTCAGCCGTTCGTACGCCGTCGGCGCGCGCCGACGGATCCGCAGGGCAAGCACCGCTCCCGCCACGAACAGGAGCGGCAGTGGAGCGATGAGGGCCGCGTTGACGCCGCCCGAAGCTCCCGTCAGGAGATCGAGGTTGGCACACACCAGGGCGATCAGTACCGCGAGGCCCGCGCAGGCGGTCAGCGGGGCCGCGACCACCCGCCAGGCGGGCATGCCCCTGCGCTCGCGGCGGAAGAATCCGTACACCGCGAGCGCGGCGAGCGCCTGCGTCAGCATCACGCCGAGGATGCCGGAGCCGTTGCTCCACAGGAAGGTGACGGTGTACGGATCCGCGCCGCTGACGACGGTCACGCCGACCACGGCAAGCGCGAGGGCCGACTGCGTCACGACCGCCGTGGCGGGTGCCCGGGTCCTGGGGGAGACGGAGCCGAGGCGGCGCGGCAGCAGTCCTTCGCGGCCCAGGGCGTAGAAGTAGCGGGCGGCGCCGTTGTGGAAGGCGAGCGTCGCCGCGAAGGCGCTGGTGATGATCAGTACGTGCATGGAGTCGGCGGCCCAGGCTCCCGCGAACCGCTCGGTCGCCGTGAAGACCATGTCGGCGCCGCCCGCGCCCTCGGCGACGGCCTGGGCGTGGTCGGGTCCGTACGCGTTGATGATCGTCCACACCGTGAAGGTGTAGAAGAGCGCGAGGAACGCCACGGCGATGTACGTGGCGCGCGGCACCGTACGTTCCGGTTCGCGTGCCTCCTCCGCGTAGACGGCCGTCGCCTCGAACCCGACGAAGGCGCCGACGGCGAGCACGAACATGCCGCCCACCCCCGCGCCGCCCAGGTGTTCCGGAGAGAGCGTGCCCAGGTCGAGGCCCTGCGGCCCGCCGCCGTGCGCGAGCAGCCCGGCCTCGAAGGCCAGGAGCACGAGGACTTCGAGGACCAGCGCGACGCCGAGGACCCTGGCGCTGAACGTGACCTTCAGACAGCCGAGCACACCGATGGCGACGAGCCCGGCGAGCGCCCAGATCCACCAGGCCACGCGGACCCCGGTCAGGTCCTCGAACCCGGACTCGGTGAACCATCCGAAGGCGACGAGCAGTCCGGCCTCGATGGCGTTGTAGGAGAAGAGCGCGACGTACGCGGAGCCCGTTCCCGCCGGGCGTCCGAGCCCTCGGCCGATGTAGGCGTAGAAGGCGCCCGCGTTGCGGACGAAGCGGCTCATCGCGGTGAATCCGGCCGCGAAGACGATGAGCAGCAGCCCCGATATCAGGTAGCCCAGCGGCGCGGCCCGGCCCGCCATACCGATGGACAGGGGGGCCACCGCGGCCATCACGGTCAGCGGCGCGGCGGCGGCCACGACGAAGAAGACGAGGTCTCCGGTGCCGACGGCGCCGCCGCTCAGGTCCTTGGCGGTGGGAGCGGCGGAGGAGTTGGGTGCGGTCACGCGGGTACTCCCGAGAGCAGGTTCCGGGTGGGGCGCAGAGCGGCGACTCGATAACTAAAGCCTTTAGTCCGGGCTGCGCAGGACCGTACTCTGCACGAGTGCGGCTGTGAAGACCGCGTCCGGGGAAGGGAGTTGCCAGGCCATGGGCAGAGGGAGACCGCGCCTACCGGTGCTCAGCGCGGATCGGATAGCGCGGGAGGCTCTCGCGCTGATCGACGCCGAGGGGGCCGACGCGTTCAGCCTGCCCCGCCTGGCCGCGCGGCTCGGGGTGCGGACCGCCTCGCTCTACAACCATCTGGACGGCCGCGCCGAGGTCATCGAGGGCGTACGCCGCCTGATCGTCGAGGAGATGGACGTCTCCGCGTTCGAGACACTGCCGTGGCCCGACGCCCTCGCCGCGTGGGCCCGTTCGTATCGCGACGCCTTCGCCCGGCACCCGCACTCCATCGACCTGCTCGCCACCACGACCATCAGCTCGCCGGCCACACTCAGCATGTACGAGGCTGTCGTCACCGCCCTTTCGCGCGGCGGCTGGCCGCAGGAACGCCTTGTCGCGGCGATGACCAGCGTCGAGTCCTTCCTCCTGGGTTCGGCGCTCGACCTCGTGGCGCCGCCGCTGATGATCGATCCGGCCGGGCACGCGCCCCGGGTGCCCGTCCTCGCGGCCGCGCTGGAGAGCGCCGTCGGCGGCACCAAGGCAGGGCGGGCCGAGGAGGCGTTCGCGTCGGGGCTCGACGCGCTGGTCCGCGGCCTCGTGACTCAACTGGCGGAGTTTCGAGGCGGGTTCCGTGGCGGGTTCCGCGGAGAGTTCTGCGGGGAATAGGCGGTCCCCGGCTCCGGCGGTGGCGGTCCCGGGCGGTCAGAGCGTGCGCGCTGGGTCGGCGAGCGTCTCCCAGAACATCGCCTCGTAGCGCTGCAACAGCTTCCCGTGACGCAGAGCCGGGCCTGCCGCGTCGAGACCCCGGTCCACGCCTGCCCGCACCGCGGCGAGCGCCTGCCGTTCGAGGTCGGGCGCGGGTTCGGCGAAGAACGCGAAGAATCCGCAGGCCTCCTCGCTGAAGCCGTAGTGGGCGGGGAGCGCCCGGACGAGCGTCGCGCAGTAGGCACCCCAGGCGGCGAAGTTGGCGGTCAGGGCGAGGACCACGTCGGCGGGGGTGCCGTTCAGGGCGAGCCAGGCCACGTACGCCGGATAGGCCTGACAGCCCGCGCGCGGCTCGTACGCGTCGAGGTCGGCCTTGTCGACGCCGCACGCCGCGACCAGGGCGTCGAGCCGGTCGAAGGCGAGCGCCTCCCCTTCGGCGAGGGTGCGGAAGAAGGCCGCGCACTCGGCTTCGCCCGCGTCGGCCGAGCGTGCGGCCAGATGCAGGAAGGAGCGGCGGTCGGCGGGGATCACGGAGCGCTGCTCCAGAGCGAGAGCGGTGATCGCGGAACGGTTCGCGGTGCCGTCCGCGACGAGCGGGACGAGCGGGTTGGCCGCGGGGTCCGGTGCGAGCTCCAGCGTCACGGCGTCGAGCAGTTCCTGTGCGGTCCGTGTCATCGTCCGTCCTCTCTGCCTCAGGCGGACCGCTCGGCCCGGCCCGCCTGCTAGTTTCTACACTGCTGTAGAAATAAGAAACCGACATACGGAGCTCTCATGGCCCTGTGGGACCGCGTCAAGGAATCCGCATCGACGATGCAGACCCAGCTCATGGCGAAGAAGAACGACCTCAAGAGCGGCGCCTTCCGCGACTCCAGTATGGCGATGTGCGCCCTCGTGGCAGCGGCGGACGGCACCATCGACCCGTCCGAACGCCAGCGCGTGGCCCAGCTCATCGCCACCAACGAGGTGCTGCAGAACTTCCCCGCCGACGAGCTGCGGCGCCGCTTCGACGAGTACGCCGACAAGCTGACCGCCGACTTCGCGTTCGGCAAGGTCAGCGTGTTGCAGGAGGTCGCCAAGGCGAAGAAGAAGCCCGCCGAGGCGCGTGCCGTGATCCAGATCGGCATCGTCATCGGCGGCGCGGACGGCGACTTCGACCAGACCGAGCGGGCCGTCGTGCGGGAGGCGTGCTTCGCGCTCGACCTGCCCCCGCACGAGTTCGACCTCTGAGGCTCCGAGGTCTTCATACCTTTGCGACGCCGGTGAACCCGGTGAACCCGGTGAACCCGGACGAACCAGTGGGGGGCTTGCGGCCGTTCGCCGCAGGCCCCCTACGCCGCGCCCCCCCCTACGCCGTGTCCGCCGACGCCAGGAGCCCCCGCAGCATCCGCTCGTCGTCGGGCGACAGCGTGGTGACGAAACTGGCGAGCACGGCGCCGCGGTCGCTCTCACCGTCGAGCACCTTGCGCATCCGCAGCGCGGCGAGCCCCGCCTCGCCCACCGTCGAGCGCCACACGAAAGACCGGCCCGCACGCTCGCGCGTGACGGTGCCCTTGGCGAGCAGCCGGGTCAGGATCGTCATCACCGTGGTGTACGCGAGGTCTCCGGCGATACGTTCCTGCACCCAGGCCGCGTTCACGGGTCCCGGCGCCGCGTGCACTGCCGCGAGCACCTGCGCCTCCAGCTCGCCCTGCCCGCGCCGCCCTGGGCGGGGCTGCCGCGCTTCGCGTTCATGCCGCTCCATGCCCGTGTCCCTCCTGGATGCCTGCCGACAGTCGCCCCGGCCGCTGTCTTGACGGCTCTCTTGACGGCCCCTTGAGGAGCCCCACATCGTAACGGGACGCGGTGTCGGCCCACGGCACCCCGTTCACTTCTACAGTGTTGTAGTTTTTAGGTCCGGCCCTGACCAAGGTCGGTACGCACATCACCTCAGGACTTCAGGAGGACATCGTGGGAGTTTCCCTGGCCAAGGGCGGCAATGTCTCGCTCAGCAAGGAGGCCCCCGGCCTCACCGCCGTCCTGGTCGGCCTGGGCTGGGACGTCCGCACGACCACCGGCACGGACTACGACCTGGACGCCAGCGCGCTGCTCTGCGACGACTCGGGGAAGGTCGTCTCCGACCAGCACTTCATCTTCTACAACCAGCTCAAGAGCCCCGACGGCTCGGTCGAGCACACCGGCGACAACCTCACCGGTGAGGGCGAGGGCGACGACGAGGCCGTCAAGGTGAACCTCGCCGCCGTGCCCGCCACGATCACGAAGATCGTCTTCCCGGTCTCCATCCACGACGCCGAGAACCGCGGCCAGAGCTTCGGCCAGGTCCGCAACGCCTTCATCCGCGTGGTCAACCAGGCCGACAACGCGGAGATCGCCCGCTACGACCTCTCCGAGGACGCCTCGACCGAGACCGCCATGGTCTTCGGCGAGCTCTACCGCCACGGCACGGAGTGGAAATTCCGCGCGGTCGGCCAGGGTTACGCGAGTGGACTGCGCGGAATCGCGTCGGACTTCGGCGTGAACGTCTGACGTACGCGTCGGACGTGTATGTATGACGTGACGCGAGGACTTCGGTCGTCGCGCGGTCATCCGACCATCGGCGGCAGAGGGAGCGGGACGTGTACGGCGATCCGGCAACAGTGCGCAAGATCCTGACGGAGCTCGGAGACACCTGGGCGGTCGTGGGCCTGTCCACGAACGAGGGGCGGGCCGCGCACGGGGTCGCGAGTGTCCTGCAACGTCACGGAAAGCGCATCGTCCCGATTCACCCGAAGGCCGAGACGGTGCACGGCGAGCAGGGCTACCCGTCCCTCTCCGCCGTGCCCTTCAAGATCGACGTCGTCGATGTCTTCCTCAACAGCGACCTGGCGGGCCAGGCCGCCGATGAAGCCGTCGCGATCGGCGCGCAGGCGGTCTGGTTCCAGCTTGGCGTCGTCGACGAGGCGGCGTACGAGCGGACGCGGGCAGCGGGCCTGGAGATGGTGATGGACCGCTGCCCGGCGATCGAACTGCCGATGTTGCGCTAGTGTCCCGCGCCGGAGATCCGTTGGCAGAAGCGGGCGAGGGAGTCGAACCACCGCTCGACCCGGTTGATCCAGGAGGAGCCGGCCGGGGTGAAGCGCGGCTCAAAGCGCAGGCTGAGTCGGGGCCCGTGGCCGCTGCCCTTCCGAACCGCCATCCTCACGGCGCGGGGTTACCGGGCACCTTCACGTTCATCTCGCCGCAGCCGACGCGCTTCGCCTCCGCCTTGACGTACGACGGCAGAACGGCAAGGGCGAGTGACTTGTCGTCGTGCGGCTCGCCTTCCTTCCCCGGCTCATACGCCACGAACGCGACCCGCCCGGACCGGCAGTCCGCCGTGTAGACGCTCAGGCCGCCCGCGTAGGCGCCCTGCCCGTCACCACCCAGACGCGTGGCCCGGTTTCCGAGCACCCCGGAGACAACTCCGGCCAGCTCCGGTTCCGCCACGGTCATCAGCCGGAGCCTGTTCGGGCCGAAGGGCTGGCGCACGTCGCACGCCCGGATTCCGTCCGCGGAGGACGCGCCCGGCTTCGTGCCCGGCGTGGTGCCTACGACCTCCGCATCGGGCCCCTGAGCCCACCTGGGCAGCCGGACGCCCTGGATCCCGCAGAGCCGGTCGGCGTCGACGTCCGGCAGTTCGTTGCCCTCCGGGGCGCGGCGGAGCTTCGGCGGGTCGGAGTACGGGCCGTCGCAGCCGTATCGTTCCATGACCCCGTTGGCCAACCGCACGACCGCGCGGGACATCGCGTCCAGGCCCCGCCGCGCGTCGACCTCGTTCTGGCCCTCGGGGTCAGCCGCTTCCGACGCGAGGGTGACCACCCGCAACGGCGGCTTCTCGCCCGGCTCGTACGAGCGTTCCTCACAGCTCGCGGGGAGCGCCACCCAAGCCCGGGTGGAGGAAGCCATGCCCGTGATCCCCTCGCCGAGCGGCGTCATACGGGAGGAGAGGTACTCCTCGGTCCAGCTCCATGCCTGCGCGCCCCGCAACCCGCCCAGCGTCCGCACCGACGCTGTGACCTCCGACTCCAGCTCGTCGGCCCCGAACCCCTGCATGCTGCACTCCGTGAGCATGTGGTCCTCTGTGGCCCGGCGCAGCGGCAGCTCACGACTGCGGACGTCCGTGTCCGAGAACAGCGCGTGCTCGACATCGGGCGAGAGCGAACCCCAGCACACGTCCCGCTCCACGAAGGGCAGTTCACCGGAGCGCCACGCCATCACACCTGACCCCAGCAGCACCCCGACGAGCGCGCCGATGACAGCGATGCCACTCCGGCTACGGGACAACCGGCGCATCCGGCCCGGGCGCTCCGGCGCGGAAGGCCGGGGGGCGGGGGCCTGCCGTAGGGGCCCATCCACCTCGGGGGCCTCCGGGCCGGAGTTGACCATCTTGGAGCTCTCCGGCCCGGTGCTCTCCATCCCTGGAGCCTCGGGCCCGGTGCTCTCCGGTTCGTCCGGCATCTCGTCCTTCCTCTCGGGGGCTGTCCTGGCGATCCGCGCGGCCCCACGGCCGGGCAACCGAGTCGTCGGGCAACGGTGACGGGCCGTCTCCCCGCTCGCCGCCGACGGTCCGAGGAGGTTATCTGTCGGGTACACGCGTTCGGGGAGCAGGGCAGCCTCGCGGAGATGGAGCACCGCGCCACGTCGGCTGCGCGCACTCCGTCGGGCCCGCGCGTCGGGCCCGTGCGCTGGGGCCGGTCGTCTATCCGACCCGCCGCAGCGCCCTCTCCCGTCGCTCCGCCACGCTGGAGCCCGACTCCCTGCGTGCCATGCGGCGCAGGACGAGCGGGGCCACGAGCAGGCCGAGCACGGCCCAGGCCCCAAGTACTCCGGCCGTCTCCCAGTGCCGCCAGGAGTCGGCGATCTCGATGCCGACCGCGCTGTCCGGCAGCAGGGCCGAGCGCATGCCGAGGCCGAGCCAGTAGATGGGGAACGCCTGGGCGACCCATTGCAGCCAGTCCGGCATCGCGGTGATCGGGTAGAAGATGCCGGAGATCGCGATCATGCCCAGGATCGGCAGCTGGATCAGGCCCTGGGTGCGCGCGCTGGTGAACACCGAGCCCAGGACCGCCCCGATGGGCAGGGTCGCGATCATGCCGAGGGCGAGAACCCAGGTCAGTGTCAGCCAGGAGCCCGGGCCGCCGATCGCGAGACCGCCGACGATGAAGATGCCGGGGATCAGCAGGATCGCGAGGTCGGCGAGCAGGCCGCCCGCCACGGAGACGACCTTGCCGATGAGGTAGCCCGGCATCCCGTTGGGCGTCGCCTTGGCGCGCAGCAGGGTGCCGTCCTCGCGTTCGGCGGTGAGCGCCTGGCTCATGCTGACCATGCCCATCGCCGCGTTCATGCCCAGGACGCTCGGCAGGGCGAGGGTGCCGAGCAGCAGTCCGCTCGTGCCGAACGCCGTGTCGCGCATGAAGAACATGACGGTCAGCATCAGCACCGGCCAGAGCAGATGGGACAGCACGTCACCACCGTTGGTGAACGACTGCCGCAGTTCGATCAGGCCACGGTCCAAGCCCGCGCGGATCGCCACACCCGTCGTGTTCACAGGGCCACCGCCGTACCGGCCTCGTGCGTCCCGGCTCCGTGCGTCCCGGCCCCGTGCGTCCCCGCTCCGTGCGCCCCGGCCCCGTGCGTCCCCGCTCCGTGCGTCCCGGCCCCGGCCTCGCGCGTCCCCGCCGCGCCCTGGCGTCGTACCAGCGCCAGGTAGGTGTCCTCCAACGAGGCCCGGCGGACCTCCAGTTCACCCACGGCCTCGCCGTACTCACCGAACAACCCGCGGACGAACGCCGTCGATTCGGCCGTCGACTTCACGAACTGCCGGCCGCCGTAGGTCCAGCGCACCTCGTCGTCCCCCGCGATCCGCCGCGCCAGGTCGTCCGCCGAACCGTCCGCGATGATCCGCCCCCCGGAAAGGATCATGATGCGGTCGGCAAGCTTGTCCGCCTCGTCCAGGTCGTGGGTGGTGAGCAGGATCGTGGTCTCATGATCTTCGGCGAGGCGGTGGACGAGTTCGTGGAACTCCTGCCGGGCCTCCGGGTCGAACCCCGCGGTGGGCTCGTCGAGGAACAGCAGTTCCGGGCGGCCCACGATGCCGATGGCCACGTCCAGCCTGCGCCGCTGGCCGCCGGACAGCGTCTTGACCTTCTTGCCCGCGTGCCCGGTCAGGCCGACCGCCGCCATGAGCTCGTCGGTGTCCCACGGCCGCCGGATCGTGCCGGTGGAGTAGGGGGCGTAGTACGTCCCGAGGTGCGCGAGCAGCTCACGCACCCGCCACCTGCCGTGATCGCGCCAGGACTGCAGGACGACGCCGATCCGCGCACGCCATGCCTCGGTGCCCAGCCCCGGGTCCGTGCCGAGCACCTGGACCCGGCCCGCCGAGCGTATGCGGAACCCTTCCATGATCTCGATGGTGGTGGTCTTGCCCGCCCCGTTCGGCCCGAGCAGGGCCAGCACTTCGCCGTGCCGCGCCTGAAATGTCACGTCGCGCAGCACGTCGGCCGTGCCGTAGCGCATGCGCAGTCCCTCGACATCGAGCACGAGGTCCCCCTCGCTCGTGGTCGTCACGTCAACTCCTCGCCGTATGCCTTCAGATATCGACGAAGCTACGTTGCGTTCAGTGCGCCATCAATGAACAACTAGCCTGGTATCCCTCTCCAGTTGGGAATTTCGGGGATTCATTGCAATGGACTTGCCGATGAACGCAAGGGATGGACACGAGGAGGCCCGCGCGGATGCCGGGAGGCAGGCTGACCCACCAGGACCGTCGGGACATCGGCGCGGGCCTCGCCGAAGGGCTCGGGTACGCCGAGATCGCCCGGCGCCTCGACAGACCGACGTCGACCGTCAGCCGCGAGGTGACCCGCAACGGCGGGCCCGAGGGCTACCGCGTCGACCACGCCCATCTCGCCACCGAACGGCGCGCACGGCGGCGCGGGAAGGTCCCGCACCGCGAGCCGGCCACGTGCACCGACGCGTACGGACGCGACCCCGACGCCGTACGCGACTTCGCCGAGCAGCTCGCGGCGCTCATGGTCAGGACCGGGGTGCCCCGCATGGCCGCGCGGGTGCTGGCCCGCCTGATCACCGACGACTCCGGCAGCCTCACCGCCGCGGATCTCGTCCAGCGGCTGCGGGTCAGCCCCGCGTCGGTGTCCAAGGCCGTCGGCTATCTGGCCGGCCTTGAGGTGATCCGCCGCGTAAGAGTTCCCGGCCACCGTCGCGAGCGGTACGTCATCGACGACGACGTCTGGCTCCGGGCGTGGATGACGAGCGCTCAGAAGCACGCCCTGTGGGCGCGGACGGCACAGCGGGGAGTCGACGTGCTCGACGCGGCGACGCCCGCGGGGGCCCGGCTCGTCCACATGAGCGCGTTCTTCGCGACGCTCAGCGACGACATGAGCGGAGACGGCCAGGAAGCCGTCGACGACGCGCTGACCGTACTGGCCGCACTGCGGCACGCGGCCATGCCTCTCCCGGCGGACCGCCTGGCCACGGCACTTGGCTGGCCCTTGGAACGCGTGACCGACGCCCTGCGCCACGCCGGACAGAACCGTCTGACTCCGGAACAGCTCAGGGCTTTGACAGGGGCCTGACGGGTCCGGCGAGGCGGAGGAAGGCGTACGGCCGCCCGGCGTCGGGACCGGGCAGCCGTACGCGGCGTCAGGCCGCGGCGCCCGTGAGTGCGGGGCGCTCGGCCTCCCGCAGCCGCTCCATCAGCGCGACGCGCGCCCGCGCCACACGCGAACGGACCGTGCCCACCGGGCAGCCGGTGAGCAGCGCGGCCTCCGCATAGGGCAGCCCCAGGAGCTGGGTGAGGACGAAGGCCTCACGCCGCTCGTCGGGCAGCGTCGCGAGCAGGTCGGCGAGGACCACGCCGTCGTCGAAGCCCGGCAGGCCCCTGGGCTGAGCCCGCTCGGCGGCGGACTGCCAGTCGTCCGTGTCACAGAGACGGGGCCGGGCGGCGGCGTACCGCAGGCTGTCGATCACCGCGCGCCGGGCGATGGAGAGCAGCCACGCACGGGCGGACGAGCGCCCCTCGAAACGGTGCAGGCTGCCGAGGGCCCGCAGGAACGTGTCCTGTGTCAGATCGTCGGCGGCCTGCGGATCGCCGCCGAGGTACGTCACGTACCGGCGGACGTCGCGGTGCAGCGCGCGTACGAAGTGCTCGACCGCTTCGGGGTCACCGGCACGGGCCGCGAGCGCCCAGGCCGTTATCGACTCGTCGGGTGAGCTGGGCAGGGCAGGAATGATCACCTGGTGTCCTTCTCGGGATTCCGGGGTCCCGGACGCGCCGTACATGCGTACACATGCGTGCGTGCGTCCGGGTCCGGTGAGGGGGTACGGCCGCGCAGGAGTGCGTACGACCGATGCCCGAGCCGCATGGCCGCGCGACATGGCGCGCGGGCACGGCGTCGGGGAACCAGCTGTCAGACGACAGCGGTTCCGGCGGGCGGACCCCGAGAAGTGATGGCGTGCACGAGGAGCAACTCCCGTGGCCGGCCCGCCGAGCGGTGGCGTCGGGGCCGAATACGGGGACGGTGCGCGGGCACGGGCGGCGCGAGAGGCACGCGCAGCGGGGCGATGACCCACCCGGCGAAGGCGCGCGCGATACGGAAGGCCGCGCGTTCGCCGTGCGCGAGCCAGAGGCCGCAGAGGAGCGCGGCGAGCAGGTGGGCGGCGAGCATGCCGGTCGGCGACATGCCGCCCATGTCGTGGCCGCCGCCCATGTGCTCCATGTGCTCCATGTGTTCCATGGGCGCCCCTGGAGAGGGCACGGCCCGCATGGGCGTCGCTCCCGACCCGGGCATCGGCGCTGACATCGCCGAGCCCTGGCCCCTGCCCGTCGCGTCGGCGTCCATCGGCGCCGCGCAGAGCATGTGCCGCACCCACCGCCGGACGAGCGGCTCTTTGGCCGAGGGCCGCGCGGCGGCCTGCGCCAGGGAGAACCCCGAGTGCAGGGCGGCCTGGACCAGCACCGTCGCGGAGACGACAAGGGCCGGCCCCCGCTCACGCCCGGCGAGCGCCCACCCCGTGCCGCCGACCACGGCGGCTGCGGCACCCAGCGTCCACCAGGGCACCTTCGTCCCCGACATCAGCACGTGCCCCAGGGCAGCGAGCAGCACGCAGGCTGCCGCGAACACCGCAGCCCGCACCGCGCGAGAACACCACCCAGCAGTCATGGCGGGGTCATCTTTGCATTCGCGCTCCGCCCCGCATAGGCGAGGAGGGGCCTGGCCCTAGCGCGCCGCGTCCTCGAGCAGCTTCAGGGCAAGGGCCTGCGTCTGCGCGTCGGCCTTCTCGGGGCTTCCGGTGTCGTACGGCGGGTCCGGGTCGTACTCGACGGCGAGCTGCATCGCCCGGCCGACCTTCTCGTCGGAGAGGCGGGATGCGAGGTGCAGGCCCATGTCGATGCCCGCGGAGACGCCCGCCGCCGTAATGATCTTCCCGGCCTCGACGAAGCGGCCGGGGGTGTAGACGGCGCCGGCCTTCTCCAAGTAGGGGCGCGATGCCCAGTAGGTGGTGGCCGGGAGTCCGCGCAGCAGGCCCGCCGAGCCGAGGATGAGGGAGCCGGTGCAGACCGAGGTGGTCCATGTGGAGCGGCGGTGGATGCGACGGATCCACCGGTGGACGTCGGCGTCCTCCATCATCGCGACGACCCCGCGATTGCCGCCGCCGGGCACCAGCAGCACGTCGGCTCCGCCGACATCGCTCATCGCCCGCTCGGCCACCAGCGTCAGTTCGCCGGTGTCGGTGCGGACCGGGCCCGCCGTCCGGGCGACCGTCGACACGCGCACGCCCGGTACGCGACACAGCACTTCGTACGGACCGACGGCGTCCAGGGCGGTGAACCCGTCGTACAGGAGAACGGCGATGCTCAGCGTTCTCTCGTCGTCCTGGCGGGGTGCGTGACCACCGGCGGCGTCCGCCGGGTGGTCCGACGCGGCGGCGAGGCCGACCGCGCCCAGCGTCCCGGCCACCGCGCCCCGCAGCAGCCGACGACGGCCCGCACCGGCCGCGAGTTCAGCCGCACTCATCTCGTCTCTCAACTCTCCTCCTGGTCATGTCTGTCGGCCGGTAGGCCGGTAGGCCGCTCCCGCGGCACGCCCCAGGAGTCGGTCGCGGAGGAGTCCGAGTTCCCGCAACTCGCCTCACACTTGACCTCAACCATGCTTCAGATACGAGGCTTGCCCCATGAACCGAACCTCAGGAGCAACAGCGGCCGCAGCGGCGGTCGACTGGCTGAACCAGCACGCCCACCCACTCGACACCTCTGATGAGCATGCCGAGTTGGATGACCTGCGCCCGCTGGCCGACGCGGTGGCGGGCGCAGAGATCGTCGCGCTCGGCGTGGGATCCCGTGCGACACATGAGCTGTCCGTCCTCCAGCACCGGATGCTGCGCTTCCTGGTCGAGGAGGAAGGGTTTCGTTCTCTCGTCCTCGAAGGGGACGATCCCGCACGGCTCGGGCTCGACGCCTATGTCCTGACCGGGGCGGGCGATCCGGAAGCGATGCTCTCCGAGGCCCGCTCCTTCTGGCGCACCGGGGAGATCCTGGGCGTACTGCGCTGGATGCGCGCCCGCAACGAACGCGACCCGCACGACCCCGTTCAGCTGGCCGCGCTCCCCACGCAGTCGGCGCCGCCCGGTGTCGGACTCGCGGAGATCGAGCGGGCCCTGGCCGACGACGCCGTCCGGTGGCACGAGCGCACCCGGCAGAAGACCGTCTACTGGGGCGGCCTCACCCACACGGCCGTCGGCGACCCCCGTACGGTGTCGTCGCCCGCACCCCAGACCCACCGCAACGCGGGCGGCCACCTGCGCGAGCACTTCGGCGACGGTTACGCGTCCATCGCGCTGACCTTCCACCACGGCACGGACTACCCGGTGCCGCCCACGGAGTTCGCCGAGGCGGTGCTCGGCGCGGCCGACTCGCCCGCGTACTTCGTCGACCTGCGCTCACAGCGCCCCGTGCCCGTCGACGCCTACTTCAGCGCCCCCGCCAGGACCCGCGTCGTCGGCCCCTTCTACGACGCGCGCGAGGACGCCGCCCATCACCTGTCCGGCAGTTCACTCGCGGAGTGGTTCGACGCGGTGGCGCATGTCCGCGAGGTGACGCCGGCCAGGGCTCTGGAGGGTCAGGGGGAAGGCCAGGGGGTGCAGGTCAGGGGGCGGTGACGTGACGCCCCCGCGGTCTGCGCCACCTGCGTACCGCATCGACCCCGGCGACGGCCGAAAGGGCCAGGCCGAAGGCGAGCCCGAGGCCCTTGACCGGCTCGTCGCCGAAGCTCGCCCCGCCGATGAGCCCGATGGCCGTACTGCTGGCCGCCCAGAGCACCGCCCCCGCGGTGTCCAGGGCGGCGAAGCGCCGGAAGGGGAAACCCATGCTGCCGGTGCACAGGCCGGAGGCCACCCGCCCGCCGGGCAGGAAGCGCGCCGCGATCACAAGGGCCGCGGCGTGCCGTTCGACCATCGAGCGCGCCCACGCGTAGCGGCGTCTGCCGTGCTCGCCCCGCATCAGGCGCGTCACCGCCCGCGGCCCGAGCCACCGCCCCACGCCGAAACTGAGACAGTCTCCGGACAGCGCGCCCGCCGCGGCGACGGCGGCGAGCAGGGCGAGGCGCGGGAGCTCCGGGCCGATGAGCACCGCCATCATGACGACGGTCGTCTCGCTCGGCATCAGGGGTACCAGTGCGTCGAGGCCGGCCACGAGGAAGACGATCAGCCAGATCCAGGGCGAGTCGAGCCTGGTCTGCAGCACGTCGGCCAGGCGGCCGAGCAGCTCAGACATGCGCGGGCATCTCATGGGCGCCGACGGCCGCTTGGGCCGCTGCGGCCAGCTCACGCCGGTCGGAGCCGTGCAGCGGCGCGTGCGCGGTGACCCGCACCGTCAGCGCCCGGGCGCGGGCGACGCGGTGCAGCGAGGCCCCGAAGGTCTCGTCGCCCAGGAAGGCGGCCGTGGTGCTGCGGGTGCCGTGCTGGTAGTAGCGGATGGTCACAGGACGCACGGGGGCGCCCGCGTCGGCCGCCGCCTGGAAGGTGGCCCGGCGGAACCGGCCGCCGGGGACCGAACACCAGGTCGTCGCCTGGGGAAAGACCAGGACGGAGCGCCCCGAGCGCAAGGTCGACGCCAACTCTGCTACTACGTGCGGTAGTTGGCGCAGCCCGTCGCGGTCGATGAACTGCGTACCGGCTCGACGGGCGAGCGCGCCGATGACCGGCCACCCGCCCACCTCCCGCTTGGCGAGGACCGTCACAGGCTCGACGGCGAGCAGGCTGACGACGTCGAGCCAGGAGATGTGGTTGGCGACGATCAGAGTGCCGGGGCGGGTCCGGCGGACCCCGTCAGCCGTCAGCCGCCGCGGCCCTTCCTCAAGGCGTACGCCGAGCGCGCCCAGGATCCCCCGAGCTCGCGCCCGCAGCGTGCGGGGCTCGGCGAGGCGCTCGCCCTGAGCCACGCCGAGGCCGATCTCGTACGCCAACGCCGCGTACCGGCGGGCTATTTCGGCGGACGGTACGCGTGGCGCCGAACGTGTGACGCAGGCCGGGGTGCACAGCGCGGCCACGGCTCCCCCGGGGCTCATTGCGTCTCTCCCAGGAAATAGCGGCGGTAGCGGTCGCCGAGCCGGTCCATGTCGAGGAGGACGAAGAAATCGGCGACGCCGAACTCGGGGTCGTGCGCGGGCGCCCCGCACATCCACGCCCCGAGTCGGAGGTAGCCCCTCAGCAGCGGGGGCAGGTCGGCGTAGGCGGGCCGCTCGACCGTGGGCACGGTGGGTACCCAGGGGCGCCGGGGGTGCACGCGCAGGTCGGGCGGCGAGGCGTGCTTGGACGTGCCGAGCAGCCAGGCGCTGGACGCCGCCTTGCCGCCGTCGGCGAGCGGCACCGATGCGCAGCCCGCCAGATAGCGGTGGCCGGAGAGCAGGACGTAGCGGGCGAGCGCCGACCACATCAGGTTGATCACGGCACCGGAACGGTGGTCGGGGTGCACACAGGAGCGGCCCGCCTCGATCGTGGAGGACCGCAGCGCCTCCAGTGCGCACAGGTCGAACTCGGCTTCGGAGTAGGTCCGTTCGGCCCTGCCGGGCGGCAGGAGCCGGTAGGTGCCGACGACCTCGCCGGTGGTGGTGTCGGTGACGATCAGGTGGTCCACGAGGTCGTCGTAGGCGTCCACGTCGTGGCCGGGCAGGGAGGTGTGGAGGGTGGCCCCCATCTCCTCGCCGAAGACGCGGTACCGCAGCCGCTGCGCGGCCCGTATCTGCTCCTCGGAGTCGGCGATGGAGGTGACGTACGAGCTGGGTGCGGCGGGGCCGGTGAGGGCGGTGGAAGTGGAGGTGGCGGGGGCGGTGGAGGTGGCGGGGGCAGCGGGCGTCCGGGCAGCTGATGTCGAGGGCATGACAGTTCCGGTCTCCGTTCGGGGAGGGTGGTCGTGGCCGGAGGGTGGCTCAGGCGTCGCGGCGCCGGAGGATCACCGTGGCCAGGGTCAGCGAGGCGGCCGTCCAGGCGGCGAGGAGGAGCAGCCCGGTGGCGGGGCCGTAGAGATCCGCGTCGCCCGTGAGGAACTGCGTGCCCGCCGCCTGGGGCAGGAACTGCGCCAGGTTCGTGAGGAAGTCGAGGGGAATCGATTGAAGGATCGTCGGCACGATGAGCAGCAGCACGAACAGCACGGTGATGGTCCCGGCTGAACTGCGCACGATGGCCGCGAGGCCGATGGTCAGGACGCTCATGAGCATCAGGTGAACGGCGACGGCAAACACCCGGCCCGCCACGTGCGCGAAGTCGAACGTCGACTCGTCCATGGCCGCCACGCCCGCCACCACACCGAGCGCGGCGAGCACGATCCCGGCGCCGAACGCCACGACCCCGACGGTGAGACTCTTGGCGGTCAGCAGGCGCGCGCGGTCCGGCACGCACTGGAGGGTGTTGGTGATGCTCCCGGTGGCGTACTCGCCGGTGACGCACAGCATGGCGAGCCCGGCGACGACGAACTCGACGCCGTAGACGGTGGCGAGCGTCGCCGGGTCGGCGGCCGAGGCCTTCGCGTCATGGGTGACCGCACCGACACACGCGGCCGTCGCCCCCATCACGCCGGCCGCCGTCAGCAGGAAATACCAGGTCGAGCGGAGCGAGAACAGCTTGATCCGCTCGGCGGCCACGGCCCCGCGCAGACCGCCCCCGGCCATCCGCTGCGGTGTACGGCGCTGATCGGAGATCTGGGTGCTCACAGCCGTGCCTCCCCGAACTCGACGCTTCCTGCGGTCAGTTCCATGTATGCCTCTTCCAGTGACGCCTCGACGGCGCGCAGTTCATGCAGTCGTACGTGTACTTCGTGGGCCAGATCGCCGACGCGCTCCGGCGTCAGGCCCGTCACCACCAGCTCCTGCGCCGACACCCGCTGGACGTCGTGGGCCTCCGGCGCGAGCCGTCCCGCCAGGGCGTCCAGGCGGTCCGGCTCGGGCCCGCGCACACGGACCGTGTTGCGGGAACCGCGTGCGAGGATGTCGCGCATCGGCGCGTCCGCGATGAGCCGTCCCTTGCCGATCACGACCAGCCGGTCCGCGGTGACCTCCATCTCGCTCATCAGATGGCTGGAGACGAACACCGTCCTGCCCTGCTCGGCGAGCGACCGCAGGAAGCGACGGATCCAGAGCACGCCGTCCGGGTCGAGACCGTTGACCGGCTCGTCGAGCATCAGCACCTCCGGATCGCCGAGCAGCGCCCCCGCGATGCCCAGGCGCTGCCCCATGCCCAGCGAGAAGGAGCCCGCCTGCCTGCCCGCCACGTCGCCGAGTCCCGTGGCGTCGAGCACCTCGTCGACACGACGGGCGGGGATGCCGTGGCTGCGCGCCATCGCGAGGAGGTGCTTGTACGCGCTGCGACGGGGGTGCACGGCCTTGGCGTCCAGGAGCGCGCCGACCTCCCGCAGGGGGTGCGCGTGGTCGGCGTACCGTCTGCCCTTGATGAGAGCGGTGCCGGATGTGGGGTGGTCGAGGCCCAGGATCATGCGCATCGTGGTGGACTTGCCCGCGCCGTTCGGCCCGAGGAACCCGGTGATCTTCCCGGGCGCCACTTCCAGGGACAGCGCGTCGACGGCCGTCTTCTCGCCGTATCTCTTGGTCAGGTTCCGCAGTGTGAGCATCGTTCCCCAAGTCCCTCTAGGTGACCGCGTCTTCAGTACCCGCGCCTTCGGTGGCACGGGCGGCGACGACCTGAACGCTATGGAGCGACGGGGCACGGAACAGGGGACCTTGGTCAGCACCTGCCCTGCACTTTCGTAAGGTCCGAGGCGGCCGGGTAGCGTGCTCGCATGATCCGAGTGCTGCTTGCCGACGACGAGGCGATGATCCGGGCCGGGGTGCGGGCGATCCTCGGCACCGCCGAGGGCATCGAGGTCGTCGCCGAGGCGGCCGACGGGCGTGAGGCGGTCGACCTCGCGCTGGGGCACCGCCCGGACGTCGCACTCCTCGACATCCGGATGCCCCGGCTCGACGGCCTCCAGGCGGCGGCCGAACTGAGCCGGGTCTCGCCCGGCACGGCCGTGGCGATGCTCACCACGTTCTCCGAGGACGAGTACATCGCAAGCGCGCTCGGCTCGGGCGCGGCCGGTTTCCTCCTCAAGTCCGGCAACCCCCGCGAGCTGATCGCCGGGGTACAGGCCGTCGCCGAGGGCGGCGCGTATCTCTCCCCCTCGATCGCGCGGCGGGTCATCTCCCACCTCGGCGCGGGGCAGCTCGGCAAGCAGGCCACCGCCCGGACCCGCATCGAAGGCCTGACGGCACGCGAGCGCGAGGTGCTCGCGCTGGTCGGCGCGGGTCTCTCGAACGCGGAGATCGCCCAGCGACTGCACGTCGTCGAGGGCACGGTGAAGGCGTACGTCAGCCAGGTCCTCGCCCGTCTCGGCTTCAAGAACCGGGTGCAGGCCGCGATCCTCGCGTACGAGGCGGGGCTCGTCGGCGAGGAGTGAGCGCTCGGGCTCCTGGGCGCCGCCTGCTTCGCGACTCCTTCCCCGCTGCGGCCCCTTACTTCGCGACCCCTTACTTTCGTCGGGGGCGCGGGCAGGGGGTGATCGGCGATCCTTGACGGATGCGCGGCAGACACGGCTGGCTTCCCCGGCTCTTCGACATCGGGCTGTGGCTCGTGGTGTGCGCGCCGCCGGTCTCGGCCGCCGTCGGTCTCGACGGACATGACGCGGTCGTGGCGGCCGTGGGCGTCCCGCTGCTCGGGGGCGCTGTGGCCTTCAGCAGGCGGTGGCCGCTCGTGGCACTTGCCGTGCCGGTCGCGCTGAGTCTGCTGACGGACGCGGAGATGCTGACGCCCGTGTATTGGGCGGCGCTCGCCCTCTTCGGATATCTCGCGGGCAGCCGCAGTGTCACGGTGCGTCCCGCACTGTGGTTCTTCGGGGCGGCGGCCGCTGCCGGGCTCGTGCTGTGCGCGGTCGTGTCGAACGATCTGTGGGGCTGGCCCACGATGCTCCTGACGCTGCTGATCGGCGTGGTGCTGCCCTGGCTGCTCGGCCGCTACCGCCGCCAGTACGCCGACCTGATGGCCGCCGGATGGCGGCTCGCCGAGCGCATGGAGCACGAGCAGCAGGCCGTCGCCGACCGCACCCGCATCCGCGAACGGGCCAGGATCGCGGGCGACATGCACGACTCGCTCGGCCACGACCTGACGCTCATCGCGGTCCAGGCGGGCGTCCTGGAGGTCGATCCCACGCTCGACGCCCGCCAGCAGGCGGCCGTCGGCGAGCTGCGCGAGGCGGCGGGCGCGGCGACCGAACGGCTGCGGGAGATCATCGGCGTCCTGCGGGCCGACGACGAAGCGCCGCCCCGTGGGCCGTCGGAGGAGAGCGCGGACGCCGTGGTCGAGCGCGCGCGGGCCTCCGGGGTCGAGGTCACACTCGAACGGTCGGGCCGTACGGAGGACCTGCCGCCGATGGTCGCTCTCGCCGTCCACCGCGTACTCCAGGAGTCCCTGACGAACGCCGCCAAGCATGCCCCCGGCGCGGCGGTCCGGGCCCGCCTCGTGCGAGAGCCCGTGCGCGAGGACGACACGCTGCGCCTGACGGTGGTGAACGACCCGGCACCGGCGGGGCGCCTGCCCGGCGTCGCTTCGGGCGGCAGCGGCCTCGTCGGCCTCGATGAGCGGGTGCGCCTCGCGGGCGGGGCGCTGCGGGCGGAGCCCACGGACGACGGCGGCTTCGTGGTGGACGCCGAGCTGCCCGCGGCGGGAGCGGCCCCGCGCGCCGCCGACGCGCCCCGGCCGACCACCTCCGCCCGTGAACTGGAGCTGGCAAGACGGCAGATCAGGCGGCGGCTCACACAGGCGGTTCTCGCGCCGCTCGCGGTGCTTGCCGGGATCCTGCTGCTCATGATCCCCCTCAGCCTGATCAGCTCGGTCTGGTCGGTCCTCGACCGGGACGTGTACGACGGCCTGACGACCGGGGAGCCGCGCGGCGAGGTGGAGGCCCGGCTGCCGCGGTTCACCAGGGACGGCCCACCGGACGGCGCACCCGCGACGCCGCGCGGCCAGGACTGCACGTACTACAGCACGCACGTCATGTCGTCGGACGGCTACCGCCTCTGTTTCGCCGACGGGCGGCTCGTGTCCAAGTCGGTGGTGGGCGACGACGAATGACGGGGCGCCCCGTGTGACGGTACAGACTCAGGCAGGACCCGCGAACGAGAGGCAGTCATGGCGATGAGGCACCACGATCCGGCCGGACGGCTCCCCCTGGAGGGCATCACCGTCGTCAGCCTCGAACAGGCCGTCGCCGCGCCCTTCGCCACCCGTCAGCTGGCCGACCTCGGCGCCCGCGTGATCAAGGTCGAGCGCCCCGGCGGCGGTGACTTCGCCCGCCGTTACGACACCACGGTGCACGGCCAGGCCAGTTACTTCGTCTGGCTCAACCGCTCCAAGGAGTCCCTCACCCTGAACCTCAAGTCCGATGAGGGCAGGGCGATCCTGCACGAACTCCTCGCGGGGGCCGATGTGTTCGTGCAGAACCTCGCCCCCGGCGCTGCCGACCGCCTCGGCCTCGGCGCGGACGAACTCCAGTCCCGCTACCCCTCGTTGATCCCCTGCACCCTCACCGGGTACGGGACCAGCGGAACTTGGGCGGAGCGGAAGGCGTACGACCTCCTTGTGCAGTGCCAGACCGGACTGCTCTCGCTGACCGGCACCCCCGACGAGGCCGTGCGGGCGGGTATCTCCGTCGCGGACATCGCAGGCGGGATGTACGCCTACACCGGCATCCTCACCGCGCTCTTCACCCGGGCGACCACAGGGCGCGCACCGGCCGTCGACATCTCCCTCTTCGACGCGCTCGCCGAGTGGATGAGCCAGCCCGCCTACTACACGCGCTACGGCGGCACGCAGCCGCCGCGCGTCGGCGCCCGGCATGCCACGATCGCGCCCTACGGCCCCTTCACCGCGTCCGACGGCAAGGACGTCCTGCTGTCCGTGCAGAACGAACGCGAGTGGGCCGCTCTGTGCGAGCAGGTCATCGGCCGGCCCGAGCTGGTCGACGATCCGCGGTTCGCCACCGGCTCCGACCGTGTCGCGCACCGCGACGAACTCGACGCGATCATCTCCGCACGCTTCGCCGGACTCGGCGGCGAGGAGGCGATGGAGCTGCTCGACCGCGCCAACATCGCCAACGCGGGCGTCAATTCGGTCGCCGAGTTCCTCGACCACCCGGCCCTCACCGAGCGCGAGCGCTGGCGGGAGGTCGCGGTCCCGGGCAGCTCGTCCCCCGTACAGGCGCTGTTGCCGCCCGCGAATCTGAGCGGCGTCGACCCGCGCATGGATCCCGTACCGGCCGCGGGCGAGCACACCGAGCGGATCCTCGGGGAGCTGGGGCGCGCCCCGGACGACATCGCCCGGCTGCGCGAGTCGGGGGTGTGCGGATGAGGGGTGTGCGGATGAGGGGTGTGCGGACGCACGCGGGGTGAGCCCCGCCCGGCTCAGGCGACGCCGAGCCCTTCGAGCACCACGGCGTTCGGCAGCTCGGCGAACGCCTTGCCCGGCACGATGAGCTTGCCCCGGCGCCTTCCGCTGCCGACCAGGACGTACGGCAGGTCGACGACGGCGGCGTCCACGAGCAGCGGCCAGTCGCCCGGCAGGCCGATCGGGGTGATGCCGCCGTACTCCATGCCGGTCTCGCCGGTCGCCGTGTCCATCGGGGCGAACGAGGCCTTGCGGGCGCCGAGTTGGCGGCGCACGACGCCGTTCACGTCGACGCGGGTCGTGGAGAGGACCAGGCACGCGGCGAGCGAGGCCTCGCCACCGCGCTTGCCCGCGACGACGACGCAGTTCGCGGACCGCTCCAGGATGTCTCGGCCGTAGTGCTCCACGAAGGTGGCGGTGTCGGCCCACCGCGGGTCGGTGTCGACGTGGAGCACCTGCTCCACGGGGATCGTCCCGCTCCAGCCGCGCACGGCCTCGGCGACGGGCGCCACCAGGAGGTCGAGGGCATCGGGCGCGGCGCGGACGTCGTCGAAATCTCCCATGGGTGCACGCATGGCCGCACGCTAACAAACCCGGCGGGACTCAGTACGAGGAGGCGTGCGCCGGCGGCACCGACACCGACATGGTCATCTCCACCGGCTCGGCCCCCTTGTTGTGGTAGCCGTGCGGGACGTTCGCCTCGAACGACGCGGCCGACCCCGCGGGCACGAGGTGCTCCACGCCGTCCACGAGGAGCGTCAGTTCGCCCGCCGAGACGTGCAGCAGCTCCATGGTCCCCGGCGGGTGCGCGTCGGAGTCGCTGCCGTCGCCGGGCATCAGCTTCCACGCCCACAGCTCGAAGGGCCCGCGCGCCTCGGTCCCGACAAGGAGGGTCGTGCTGCTGCCCGCCTCCGTCGACCACATCCGCACCGCCTGCTCCGGTGGCACGAGCCGGACGTGGGAGCCCTGTTCGTAGTCGAGGAGGGTGGTGATGCTGACGCCCAGGGCGTCGGCGAGCTTCACCGTGATGCCCACGCTGGGGTTGGTCCTGGCCTGCTCGATCTGGATGATCATGCCGCGGCTGACGCCCGCGCGGGCCGCGAGCGCGTCGAGCGTGAAGCCGCGTTCCGAGCGCCAGCGCTTGAGGTTGCGCGCGAGCGACTGAGTGAGCTGGTCGAGGTCCGACACATTCCGTCCAATATTATGGATGACAGAGTTCATGATACTGAACTACGGTGTGGTGCACCTAAAGGTTCACCACACTGTACTGCGAGGATCCCCGATGACAGCACTGTTCGCCTTGGCCACCAGCCTGCTGTACGGCCTCGCCGACTTCGGCGGCGGGCTGCTGACCCGGCGGATCCCCGCGCTCACCGTGGTGGTCGCCTCGCAGACCGTCGCCGTGATCGTCCTCGGCGTGATCGTGGTCGCCACGGGCGGCTGGACGGAGTGGGGCCCGCAGCTGTGGTTCGCGGTGGCCGCGGGGCTCATCGGCCCGGTGGCGATGCTCGCCTTCTACAAGGCCCTGGCCGTCGGCCCGATGAGCGTGGTCTCACCGCTCGCCTCCGTCGGCGTCGTCGTACCGGTGGCGGTGGGTCTCTTCCTGGGCGAGCGGCCCGGGGTCCCACAGTTCGCCGGGCTCGCCGTCGCCGTCGTGGGCATCGTGCTCGCGGGCGGCCCCGAGCTGCGCGGCGCCCCCGTGCAACGGCAGGCCGTCCTGCTCACGCTGCTCGCGGCCTTCGGCTTCGGCGCTGTCCTCGCCCTCATCTCCGAGGCGTCGAGCAACCTCACCGGCCTGTTCCTCGCCCTGTTCGTGCAGCGGGTGACGAACGTGGCCGCGGGCGGGACCGCGCTGTTCGCCTCCGTGCGGCGCGGCGGCGTCGCACTCCCCGAGGGCACGGGCATGGGGCTGATCTGGGCGTCGCTCCCGGCGCTCGCCTTCGTCGGCCTGGCCGACGTCGCGGCCAACGGAACGTACTCACTGGCGGCCCAGAACGGCCCGGTCACCCTGGCCGCGGTGCTCTCCTCGACGTACCCGGTGATCACCGCACTGGCGGCACGAGCGGTACTGAAGGAACGTCTGCGCGGGGTCCAGGCGGCAGGCGCAGGCCTGGCACTGGTGGGCACGGTCCTGCTGGCCAGCTGAGCAAGACCGCCGAGGAGCGCCCCGAAGGGCGCGGGGAACTGCGCGACAAGCCCCCACGCACCCGCAGCCGAGGGAGCCACCGGCTCACCCCTCCCCCAACTCCCCCAGGGCGAGCAACTGTTCCGGCGTGACACCGTCAGGAATGGGCACGGGCGCGGGCGTCCGCAGCGGCGGCTGCCACCCCGCGTCCGGGTCCCAGGTCCGCACCACGCGGGCCGGCGCTCCGGCCACCACGGCGTGGTCGGGCACGGAGCCCCGCACGACCGCCCCCGCGGCCACCACGACATTGCGCCCGATCCGCGCCCCGGGGAGGATCACCGCGTTCGTACCGATCCAGCAGCCGGGGCCGATCTCGACGGGCTCCATACGCGGCCACTGCTTGCCGATGGGCGTGTGCGGATCGTCGTACGAGTGGTTCGTGGACGTCACATAGACGGTGGGCCCGAAGTAGCAGTCGTCGCCGATCGTCACCGTCGTATCGGCGATGACGTGGCTGCCGCGGCCGAGCACGACGCCGTTGCCGATGCGCAGGATCGGGTCGGGGCCCAGATCCAGGTCGGGCATCATCCCGGCGGTGAGAGTGACCTGCTCGCCGATGATGCAGTGGTCGCCGATGCGGATCCACGGCTCACCGAAGACGGTCCCCTGGGGAAAGGCGAGCCTCGTGCCCTCGCCCAGCGCGCCGAACCGCAGCCGCCCGGGCCGCCGCGCGGTCACGGCCCCCGTATCCCGCACCCACGCCCAGCCCGCGTGGACGGCGCGCTGGGTCGCGCGGCGCCGCCAGTCGGCGACCGCGGATGAGAACGTGTTCCTGTTCTTCGGCACGCGCTCACGTTACTCAGCCCCGCGCGCCCCGGTGAGCCCGGACCCCTGTGATCTTCACCCCACACGGCTGCGCGCCCGCCCGCGTCCCGTACGGTTCCGCCAGGCGCGAGACACGTACGAATGGAGAATCCGATGAGCCACGAGGCACTCATCACCGGGATCGGCGGCAAGAACCCGAAGATCGATCAGGACGCCTTCACCGCGCCCACCTCGGTCGTCATCGGCGAGGTGACGCTGCACGCCGGTGCGAGCGCCTGGTACGGGGCGGTTCTGCGGGCCGACGGCGGGCCGATCGTCGTCGGCGCCGACAGCAACATCCAGGACAACTGCAGCCTCCACGTCGACCCGGGCTTCCCGATGATGATCGGCGAGCGGGTCTCGGTCGGCCACAACGCCGTTCTGCACGGCTGCACCGTCGAGGACGACTGCCTGATCGGCATGGGCGCGACGGTACTCAACGGCGCGGTGATCGGCGCCGGTTCGCTGGTCGCCGCGCAGGCCCTGGTGCCGCAGGGGATGATCGTGCCGCCCGGCTCACTCGTCGCGGGCGTACCGGCCAAGGTGCGCCGCACGCTCACCGACGAGGAGCGCGCGGGCATCACCCTCAACGGCACGATGTACGTCGAGCTGGCCAAGGCCCACCGGGACGCCCACGCCGGGTGAGGCGAGTGAGGCGAGTGAGGTCAGTGAGACGGGTCGGCGGCCGGAACGGGTGCCGAATCGGCCGCCGTCGACTCCGACTCCCCGCCGTTCTCGGCCTCGCGCGCCGCCGCTGACTTCTTGGCGCGGCGCTTGACGAACAGCATGGAGCCGACGCCGATCAGCACGGCGATGGCAAGACCGAAGTACGAGAACCGCTTGAGCCAGTCCTCGGCGACGACGCCGATGTAGTAGATGACTGCGGTGGTGCCGCCCGCCCAGATGATGCCGCCCAGGACGTTGGCGATGAGGAACTTCCAGTACGGCATGCGAAGGACGCCCGCGAGCGGTCCCGCGAAGATCCGCAGCAGGGCGACGAAGCGGCCGAAGAAGACCGCCCACATGCCCCACTTCTGGAACGACTGCTCGGCGCTGCCGACGTTCGCCGCGCTGAAATGCTTGGGGAACTTCCGTTCCAGCCAGGCCAGGAGTGGCCGGCCGCCCTTGCGTCCGATCGCGTATCCGATGGAGTCGCCGATGATGGCACCGGCGGTGGCGCAGATCCCGAGGACGACGGGGTTGAGCTCGCCGTGCTGCGAGGAGAGCAGGGCCGCGGAGACGAGGACGATCTCACCCGGCAGCGGAATGCCCAGGCTCTCCAGCCCGATGACCACGCCCACCAGCGCGTAGATACTGACGGCCGGTACGGTCTCCAGCCATTCCTGGACGTGCAACGCCGGTTCCTCCTGTGCTGGTGTGCCTGTACCCGGCGTGCGCGATCCCCCCGGAGCGCGCACGCCGGGCAGCCTACCCGCTCACCCGGCGTCGGCCGGGGCGGAGCCCTCTCGGTCTTCGAGGTCCCAGAGATCGCAGCGGTGCTCACGGGCCACCGCGGTGCTCAGCTCGTTCCCGCCTGCGGAGGCGGTGCGCAGCGAGAGCACCTGGCCGGGCCGCGTGCGCTGGTCGGGCGCGGTGGGCTGGCCGTGGGCGCGGGGCGGACCGCCGTGGAGGAAGGAACCCCAGTACTGGACCATCTGCCGCGCCAGGTCCCGCTGTTCCGCGTCGAGCGGCGTCGGGAGCCCGAAGTGCTTGAAGAGGTACTGCACTTCGTTGACGTGGGTCGCCCCGAAGTCGAACGTCTTGCCCGCCTCGCGGATCGAGGCGAAGGGCGGGGATGTGCGGTCGGCGAACTCATAGGCGTAGACGGGGCCGCGGCGCGCGAGTGCCTTGTCCATGCGCAGTGCCGGGCAGGCGAACAACTGGTCACCGGAGGCGGCCGCGTACGCGTGCGTCGGTGAGGCGTGCCCGGCCACCGGATAGCGCTTGAGGACCTTGGCGCCGAGGTCAGGGCCGTACGCCTGGGTGAGCGCGCCCGGATACCGCTCCTCGGTGAGCGGCTCGCCCTGCCCGTCGAACCGCCCGTAGGCGAAGAGCCGCCCTTCGTCGCTGTTCGCGCCGTTCAGGACGGGCACGCGTGAGGCGCTCCCGTTCTTGTACGCCTGCTCCGGCTGGACCGGAAGGAAGTCGCCGCCCGCCACCGGAGCCCAGTCGAATCCGGCCTGCGCCGCGAGGATCTCCTCGGCGGGCTTCTCGCGCAGACAGGCGGGGGCGGTCGCCGGGTCGGGGCAGCCCGCCTTCTTCGCGAAGGCGGCGCCTTGTGTGAGCGCCTCCTTGCGCTCGCGGGCAGCGCAGTCCCCGTACGCGCCGCTCTCCACGACGGCCGCGCGGTAGAGGCCCTTGGCGGCGGGCGAGGCGAGCTGGGTGCAGACGGAACGGCCGCCCGCGGACTCGCCCGCGACGGTGACGCGCTGCCGGTCGCCGCCGAACGAGCCGATGTTGGCGCGCACCCAGCGAAGGGCGGCCTGCTGGTCGAGCATGCCGTAGTTGCCCGAGACGTGGTCGGACGCCTCCGTGTCGAGCCCCTCTCCGGCGAGGAACCCCATGGCGCCGAGGCGGTAGTTGACGGTCACGACCACGGAGCCGGTGCTGCGGGCGAAGGCGTCGGGCACGATGTCCTCGCCCGCGCCCGCGGTGAGTCCGCCGCCGTGCAGCCACACCAGGACGGGACGCTGCCCGTGCTGCCCCTTGGGCGCGTAGACATTGAGGTCGAGGCAGTCCTCGGTGTGGCTGGGATTCTCGTAGCCGGGATCCCAACTGGACGTCTGTACACAGCGGTTGCCGAACGAGTCCGCATCGCGCACGCCCTGCCAGGGCTCGGCGGGGCGGGGTTCCTTCCAGCGGAGGTCGCCGACGGGTTGCCGAGCGTACGGAATACCGAGGAACTGCCGCCCCTCGGCGTCGGCCTGGCCTCGCAGCCAGCCTCCGTCCGTCCGGACGAGCGTGCCACCGCCCGTGCGGGGCGCGTCCTGCGGCGCGGCCTGCGCGGCGTGCGGGGTGAGCAGGGCCGCGGCGGCGGCCATGACGACGAAGGCGGACGCGTTTCGTCCCGTTCTTCTCCTGCGGCTCATGCAGCGACTCCCCTGGATGACGTCGGCCCACTGGCGGCGGGAAAACTATGACGGTCGTTGACTCGTGTCAATAAGGTGAACGAAAGACCAGGGAAACAGAGGAGGAGAGGTCACGAGAAAGCCCGCGGGAAACCCGCCGCACGCGAAGAGAGCGGCGCCTCGCCGGCAGGCACCCCCGTGACCCGGCCGACGTGACGCCGCTGTGTTCAACGAACGTACGGAAGTGAACGCCCGTACGCGACTCAGTTATTGGGACGCAGCGTCCAGACCACGGTCATCTCGCCGGTCACGGCGCCGTCCTCGCGCTGGATCGCGATCGACACCGGGAACTCGGGACGCTGCCCCGCGTCCAGCTCGGCGACGACCTCGGCGGCCGGGCGCCCGAGGGTCGCGGTGGCGGTCACGGGCCCCATGGCGAGCTTCTTGTACGCGATGTCGGCGCGGACGGCGAGGGGCACGGCCCGCGAGAGCTGCTCCCCGAACGCGGCGAGCACGATCGCACCGCTCGCCGACTCCCCCAGCGTGAACATGGCACCGGCGTGCGGCCCGCCGACGTGATTGTGGAAGTCACCCTGATCGGGCAGGGCGACCACGGCCTTCTCGGGCGCGGTCTCGCGGAACTCGAGGTTCAGGGTCCGGGCCATCGGCACGGTGGCGGCGAGCATCTCGCCTATCGACATCTGGTCAGCGCTCATGGCGCGATGTTACCCACGGGTAGCGTCCTTTGGCCAGGAGCCTGCCCGACGTAGATCGCGGTCACCTATGGTTGCTGCGCATGTGGCCAGGAGAGCAGCAGCCCGGGGGCGGGCAGAGTCAGCAGCCGAATCCGTACCATCAGCCGGGGTACCGGCAATCGGCGCCCTGGAACGCGCCCACCGGGCCCGGGAACACGCCACAGGCTCCACAGGGCAGCGGCGGGGGCGACGGCAACAGGACCAAGGTCATCGCCATCGTCGCCGCGGCCGCGGTCGTGGTGGCCGCCGGTGTCACGGGCTTCCTGGTCCTGGGCGGCGACAAGGACGACGACGCGAAGCCGGGCCCCACGCCGTCTTCCGCGTCCAAGTCTCCGAGCCCGGCCGGGTCCAAGGACACCGAGCGCGGTGTCGGCGGCGGGCCGAAACCGACGATCGCGGGCTGGACGACGGCCGTGAACACCGAGCGCGGCATCGCCTTCGACGCACCGCCGCAGTACGAGCTCAGGTCGCGCGACTGGGTCACGGCCCGCGGGGAGGCCGATGACCCCGACAGCCTCCTGATCGGGATGGGGGGATCTGCCGTGCTCAAGAAACAGTGGTGCCGGAGCGATTCCGACCGGGACGGCGTCAAGGACGACACGCCGCTCGCGGAGGCCGGCAGCAGGGGTAACCGCGACGCGAAGAGCACCGAACAGATCGCCAAGGAGAACTCGGCGATGTGGGTGTACGGCGCGTATTCCCAGCCCGACCGGAAGAACATCACGACCAGCGCCGTGGAGCCGTACACCACCGACTCCGGCATCAAGGGCAGCCTGGCCACGTCCTCGTCCTCCGGCGTCAAGAGCAAGGACAAGTGCCGGACGGACGGGAAGGCGACCACCTTCGGATTCAGGGACTCCAAGGGGAAGTTGGTCTCGTGGTCGTTCTTCGGCGCCAAGGGTGTGAGCGATGAAGTGCCGGACGCGACGGTCAAGAAGATGCTCAGCACGGTGCGTGAGTACGAAGACGGGTCCTGAGCGACCGCACCGTCACGGCCTCCGCGACCTGACGTCGCCGCGCTAGAAGATCCTCAATACGGTGCGTCCGCACGGCGACCCGACGGGGGCCTGAATCGTTTCGTACGCCGGTGGGGCTTGTGACCCGATGTGCCGACGCCCCCGTGGGGGCAGCGATGACATCAGGCCACAAGCCCCTCTATGGTTACTGCCCATGTGGCCAGGACAGCAGCCGCCCGGGGGCGAGCAGAATCCGCAGGACCAGAATCCCAATCCGTACCAGCAGCCGGGGTACCAGCAGCCGAACCCGTATCAGCAGCCGGGATACCAGCAGCAGCCTCACTCGGGCTCCTTCTCGCAGCCCGAGCAGCCGCAGTGGGCGGCGCCCACACCACCGCCGATGCCGCCCCAGCCGGGCGGCGGCGGTCAGGGCGGGGGCGGGAACAAGACGAAGGTCACCGCGATCGCCGCGGCGCTCGCCGTCCTGGTGGCCGCCGGTGTCACCGGCTTCCTCGTCCTCGGTGGTGACAAGGACGACGAAGCGAACGGGAAGCCCGGGAAGGCTCCCGCCAAGTCCGCGTCCCCGAAGCCGAAGCCGAGCCCGACCGACGACGGCGGCACCGAGCGCGGCACGGACGGCGGCCCGAAGCCGACGATCAAGGGCTGGCAGGTCGTCGTGAACCCCAAATGGGGCACCGCCTTCGATGTCCCGGCCGACTGGGAGGTGCAGACCGGCGACACCTTCATCGGCTTCGAGGACAACGAGAAGGGTGACGGCAGCGTACTCATCGGCATGTCCGCGCCCGCGTACTACAAGTCGAAGTGGTGCTCCTCCGACGACGACAAGGACGGCACGGCCAGCGACGTCGCCCTCGGCGCGGTAGGCACCAAGGGCCAGAACGGCGCCAAGAACACCAAGGACGTCGCCCGCAACGACTCCGCGTGGTGGGTCTTCGCCGGTTACACGGGCCAGAAGAAGGCCGACAAGAAGAAGATCAAGATCGGCAAGCCGGAGTCGTTCACCACCGCGTCGGGCATCAAGGGCACCGTCGTGACCTCCACCACGTCCGGAGTCGTCAAGGAAGACAAGTGCGACTCGAACGGCAAGGCCACCACGTTCGCCTTCATGAACTCCGAGGGTGAGTACGTCGCGTGGTCGATGTACGGCGCCAAGGACGTCAAGGACGAGATCCCGGACGCGACGGTCCAGAAGATCCTGAAGACGGTGCGGCTGAACGGCGACGGCGACGGGTCCTGAGACGAGTCCCGCTCCGCTGACGGGGTCCGCCCCCTCAGCCCGTAGGCCTCCAAGCCCGTAAGCCTCCAAGCCCGTAGTGAAACGGTTTGGCAAGTCGGTGTTCCGGCGGCGATAGTCCCCTGGTGACCAATCCCGCAGCCGTGCGCCGCCCCTCCTGGGCCGGGCGCAACTACAGCCTGCTGACCGCCGCCGCGATCGTGACCAACCTGGGCAGCCACGGCGCCCTGATCGCGGCGGCGTTCGCTGTGCTCGACTCCGGCGGCGACGGCGGGGACGTCGGTCTGGTGGCGGCGGCACGCACGCTGCCGCTCGTGCTCTTCCTGCTCATCGGCGGCGCCGTCGCCGACCGGCTGCCGCGCCACCACGTGATGGTCGCGGCCAACGCGCTCAACTGCCTCTCGCAGGCGGTCTTCGCGGTGCTCGTCATCTCCGGCACGCCTCCGCTGTGGTCGATGATGCTGCTCACCGCGCTCGGCGGCACCGGCCAGGCGTTCTTCGGCCCCGCCGCCGAGGGCATGCTGATGTCGACCGTCAGCGGCGAGCAGGCGAGCCGCGCCTTCGCCCTGTACCGCATGGCGATGCAGGGCGCCGGGCTCGGCGGCGCGGCGCTCGGCGGCCTGATGGTCGCCGCGATCGGTCCCGGCTGGGTGCTCGCCGTGGACGCGGCGGCGTTCGCGGTGGCCGCGGCCCTGCGCTCGTTCCTGAACGTGAGCCACATACCGGCGCGCGAGCCCGGCGGTGGGCTGCTCTCCGATCTGCGGGAGGGCTGGCAAGAATTCATCGGCCGCCCGTGGCTGTGGGCCATCGTCGCGCAGTTCTCCGTGGTGGTGGCGGTGGTCGGCGCGGCCGAAGCCGTCTTCGGGCCACTGGTCGCCCGGGACGAGCTGGGCGGCGCCGGACCCTGGGGGCTGGCACTCGGGGCGTTCGGCGCGGGCACGGTCGGCGGCGCGTTCCTGATGATGCGGTGGAAGCCGCGGCGCCTGCTGCTCGCGGGCACCCTCTGCGTCTTCCCGCTCGCCATGCCGTCGGCGGCGCTCGCGGTGCCGTTGCCGGTATGGGGTCTGGCGGCGGTGATGTTCGTCAGCGGCGTCGCGATCGAGGTGTTCGGCGTCTCCTGGATGACGGCGATGCATCAGGAGATCCCCGAGGAGAAGCTGTCGCGGGTCGCCGCGTACGACTGGTTCGGCTCGGTCGCGATGGTCCCGCTCGCCACGGCGCTCGCGGGCCCCGCGGAACTCGCCTTCGGCCGTTCGGCCTCGCTGTGGGGCTGCGCGGCGCTCGTGGTCGTGGTGACGGCGCTCGTGCTGTTCGTCCCCGACGTACGCAATCTGACGCGGCGCACGGCGTCGACAAAGGTCGCCAAGGCGACCTCTTCTTCCACCGCTCCCCCGGTCGAGCCGTCAGCCGATGCTGAAGGCCCCGTCGGGCGGCTCGGGTGACGCGACCGCGTCCGCGTCGCGCACCGGCTTCGCGTCACCTATGAACAGGCGCAGCGCCGCCCCGTGCTCGACACGCGCCGGAAAGACGTCGGCCGCCGCACGGCGGGCCAGCGCCTCGACCTCGATCTCCTCGCGCGAGGCGACGAGCACCGCGTTGCCGAAGCGGCGTCCGCGCAGCACGGTCGGTTCGGCGATCAGCGCGACCTGCCCGAACACCTCGGTGAACGTGGCGAGCTGGGAACGCAGGAAGCCGAACGGCGCCCCGTCGGCGAGGTTCGCCGCGTAGACGCCGCCACCTCGCAGGACCCGGTCGGCGGCGCGCGCGTAGGCGAGCGACGTCAGATGGGCGGGCACCCGTGAGCCGCCGAACACATCGGCGACGAGCACGTCGGTGCTGTCGGGCGCCGCGGCTTCCAGCCACTGCCGGGCGTCCGCGCCGTGCACGGTGATCCCGGAGTCCGTCGGCAGCGGCAAGCGCTCGGCGACCAGTTCGAGCAGCCCCCGGTCGGCCTCCACCACGTCCTGCCGCGAGCCCGGCCGGGTCGCGGCGACGTACCGGGGCAGAGTGAGCGCGCCACCGCCGAGGTGGGTCACGTCCAGTGGACGGTCGGGGTCGCCGGCGGTGTCGAGGACGTGGGCGAGGCGCTGTGCGTACTCGAACTCCAGATGCGTGGGCGCGTCCAGATCGACGTACGACTGGGGCGCTCCGTCGACCGTGAGCAGCCAGGCGCGAGGCCGGTCCACGTCCGGCATCAGCTTGGCGGTGCCATGGTCCACGTCCTTGATGACGGCCATGGTCTCGTCCGCGCGTTCGTCGTCGGTCACCGCTCCATTGTGCCCGCCTCCCCCGGGGGTGGATCCCCCGCGGGAGGCGGGCATCGGGCCCCGGGGGTGGATCCCCCACGGGCGGGCATCGGGCGTCAGCCGACCTCGGTCACCGTGCCCGCGCCGACGGTGCGGCCGCCCTCGCGGATCGCGAAGCCCAGGCCGGTCTCCAAAGGCATGTCACGGCCGAGTTCGACCGTCATGGTGACGGTGTCGCCCGGCCGGGCCACGGCGGCGTCGCCGAGGTCGACGTCGCCGACCACGTCCGCGGTGCGGAGGTAGAACTGTGGCCGGTAGCCGGTCGCGATCGGCGTCGACCTTCCGCCCTCCTTGGTCGACAGGACGTACACCTGAGCGGTGAAGCGGCGACGTGGACTGACGCTCCCCGGCTCCGCGACGACATGCCCGCGGCGCACGGCGTCGCGTGGCACACCGCGCAGGAGCAGCGCCACGTTGTCGCCCGCCTGCGCGGACTCCATGGGCTTGCCGAAGGTCTCGAGCCCGGTGACGACGGTCTCCGTCTCCGCGCCGAGCACCTCCACCCGGTCGCCGACCCGCACCGTGCCGCGCTCGACGGCTCCGGTGACGACGGTCCCGCGCCCGGTGATGGTGAGCACGTTCTCCACCGACAGGAGAAAGGGCGCGTCGACATACCGCTCGGGCATGGGCACATAGGTGTCCACCGCGTCGAGCAGCGCCTCGATGGCGGCGGCCCACCGCGGGTCGCCCTCCAGCGCCTTGAGACCCGAGACCCGTACGACGGGGACGGAGTCGCCCCCGTACCCGTGCGCGGAGAGCAGTTCGCGCACTTCGAGCTCGACGAGGTCGGTGAGCTCATCGTCACCCGCGTCGGCCTTGTTGAGGGCCACCACGATGTGGTCGACGCCGACCTGCCGGGCGAGCAGAACGTGCTCGGCGGTCTGCGGCATGATCCCGTCGAGCGCGGAGACGACGAGGATCGCCCCGTCCAGCTGCGCGGCGCCGGTCACCATGTTCTTGACGTAGTCGGCGTGGCCCGGCATGTCCACGTGCGCGTAGTGCCGGGTGTCGGTCTCGTACTCGACGTGCGAGATGTTGATGGTGATGCCGCGCTGCGCCTCCTCGGGGGCGCGGTCGATACGGTCGAAGGGCACGAAAGTGCCGGTTCCTCGCTCGCTGAGGACCTTGGTGATGGCGGCGGTCAGGGTGGTCTTGCCGTGGTCGACGTGGCCCATCGTGCCGATGTTGAGGTGCGGCTTCGTGCGGATGTATGCCGTCTTGGACATGGCGGTTCCTTCTGGGGAACTCGAAGCTGAAGTCCTGGGCGCACGTCGTCGCGTGCGTGCTCGGGACGGGGACCCCGGGGCCGAACCGACCCTCCCCCTATGGGGTCCGCCGGAGTGTCCGGGGAGGGTCAGCGTCGGGCGCCGTCGACGGGAAGTGCGGCGCGGAAGAGGACGGCAGCCTTCGCAGCGCCCGCGACCGCGGGCGGAGTTGCGTGAAAGGCGTACCGGAACATGTGGCAGATCTTCGCCGACGGGCGGGGGTACGTCGAATGGTTTTCGCCGGGTGGTCCGTGAAGTCCGGTTCGGTGTGAGGGCGGGTTCCGTGTGGCGTCCGGCGCGGCGTGAGGGCGGGTTCCGCGTGGCGTCCGGTGCGGTGTGAGGACCAGTGCGCGGACCGGTGCGGCCTGCGGACCGGTGCGCTCAGAGGTTCTTCGTCGCCTCGCGCGCCGAGAGCGGTGCGAGCCGCCCGCGCTCCCGCTCGACGAAGTCGCGTACCGCCTCCGGATCGGTCTTGGCGTACTCCCGCAGACACCAGCCGATGGCCTTGCGGATGAAGAAGTCGGGGTGCCCCGACTGGCGCAGGCAGTAGGTGAAGAGGCGTTCGGTGTCGGTGGCGTCCTTGTACCGGAGCTGGTGGAGGAGGGCGGTGCGGGCCACCCACAGGTCCTCGTCCGCGATCCAGGCGTCCATCTCGGACGCGAGCTTCGGGTCGGCGGCGACCAGGCCGCCCGCGACGTGCGCGGCGAGCGCGTCGACCGTGTCCCACCAGGGGACCGTCGTCACGAGGTGGCGGACCACCGGCAGGAAGCCGGAGGAGCAGCGCTTCACGTGACGGCGCAGGTAGTCGACGGCGAAGTAGGCGTACTCGCGCTCCGGCAGCTCCCAGCAGCGCAGCGCGATCGCCGCGCAGTCCGTCTCGTCGGGTCGCGGGAGCCCGGCGAGGACCGTGCGGGACAGTTCGCGGCGCAGCGGCGTGGGCACGCCGAGGAAGGGAGCGACGTTCTTCATGTACGCCCGCGCCCCCACGGCCCGCTCCGGATCGGCCGCCGTGGGGTACGTCGTGGTGAGCCGTTCCATGACGGTGTCCGCCAAGTCGCTGCGCGGGACTGTGACGTTCATGAGACGCACCATACGGCGATCACACACATGTGTCGGTTAGTCTCCCCGGATGCTCGACACCGCTGCCGCCCGCCCGCAGGGCCTCGCCGTGCGCTGCTCCAGGGTTCTGCTCTCACCCTGGTCGCGGCTGTCTCTGCTGGTCCTGCTGCTCGCGGCCGCGGGCACATGCGTGCTGCTCTTCGAGCCGCAGCGGCTCCTTTCGGGCGGGGGACTTCGCCAGCTCGGCGGCGCCGCCGCGGTGGCGGTGTTCGCCGCCGCGTACGGCCTGTGCACCGCGGCGTTCGTACCGCGTCCGCTGCTCAATCTGGCGGCGGGCGCCCTGTTCGGATCGCAGGCGGGGACGGTCTCGGCGCTCGCGGGCACGGTCCTCGGCGCCGGGATCGCCTTCGGGCTCGGCCGGATGCTGGGGCAGGACGCGTTGCGCCCGCTGCTCCGCGGGCGCTGGCTGAAGGCGGCCGACGGGCAGCTGAGCAAGCACGGCTTCCGGTCGATGCTGGCGGCGCGGCTGTTTCCCGGGGTGCCGTTCGCGGCCGCCAACTACTGCGCGGCGGTCTCCCGCATGGGATGGCTGCCGTTCCTGCTCGCCACCGGCCTGGGTTCGATCCCGAACACCGCCGCGTACGTCATCGCGGGCGCCCGCGCCTCGACGCCGACGTCTCCCGCTTTCCTCGTCGCGATGGGCTTCATCGCGGTGACGGGTCTGGCGGGGGCGGTGGTGGCGTGGTGCAAGCGCCACCACCTGCGCGGTCACTGAACACCAGCGGCTTCCGCCGCCTCCGGAGGAGACCGGCACAAGGAGTGCCGCCGCTCGCGGACAGCGGCCCTGCGACGGTCTCGTAACCAAGTGGCGCTACGCTGCCCCTCGGCAGGGGAGTGATCACCCCTCGCGCTCACCTTCCCCATCCCCATCACATGACCGCACCCGCAGCCCATGATCCGTACTTGGACGGCGCAGTTTCCATGTCTTGGCTTGAATCCTTCATCCTCGGGCTCGTCCAGGGACTGACCGAGTTCCTCCCGATCTCCTCCAGCGCACATCTACGGCTGACCGCGGCGTTCGCGGGCTGGCACGATCCGGGGGCCGCGTTCACCGCGATCACCCAGATCGGTACCGAGGCCGCCGTGCTGATCTACTTCCGGAAGGACATCGCGAGGATCATCTCCGCGTGGTTCGGCTCGCTCTTCGGCAAGGTCCCGCGCTCGGACCACGACGCGCAGATGGGCTGGCTCGTCATCGTCGGGTCGATCCCGATCGGCGTGCTCGGCGTCACGTTCAAGGACCAGATCGAGGGGCCGTTCCGCGATCTGCGGCTCATCGCCACGACGCTGATCGTCATGGGCGTCGTCCTCGGCATCGCCGACCGCCTCGCGGCCCGCGACGAGACGGGCGGCAAGCACCGCGCCATCAAGGAGCGCAAGAGCCTGAAGGAACTGGGCGTCCGCGACGGTCTGATCTTCGGCGTCTGCCAGGCGATGGCCCTGATCCCCGGCGTCTCCCGCTCCGGCGCCACCATCAGCGGCGGCCTGCTCATGGGCTACACCCGCGAGGCCGCGGCCCGCTACTCGTTCCTGCTCGCCATCCCGGCGGTACTCGCCTCCGGCGCCTTTGAGCTCAAGGACGCGGGCGAGGGCGGGCATGTGTCCTGGGGCCCGACGATCTTCGCGACGATCATCGCCTTCCTCGTCGGATACGCGGTCATCGCGTGGTTCATGAAGTGGATCACGACGAAGTCCTTCATGCCGTTCGTGTACTACCGGATCCTGCTCGGAATCGTGCTGTTCGTGCTGGTCAGCATGGGTGTACTCAGCCCTCATGCGGGCGAATCGGCGGGGTGAAGCGGGAGTCGGCGCCTACGGTTTCCCCTAGCTGAACCCAGATGAAACCAGAGGACAACGGCAGCTAATCGAGGGCTCTCGACCTGATGCCCACCGATACGAGCGGGCCACCAGCGTGCCGACTCTCGCAGACCTACTCCTCATCGCCGACGCCCTCGACGTCCCGCTCCCCGACCTCGTCTAACGCTAGGGGGCTGCCAGCGCCACAGCACCGGCAGCCCTCTAGCGCCAGCGGCTACGTGCATCGCCCCGGCTGACGCCAGTAACCCTCACGCTCGAACCGCGCGTTCGCCCTCCGGACGATCATCCGCGTCTCCTCATGCGTGCGGCCGAGCGGCGAACAGACTGGGCAGATCCTGGCCCCGCTCCAGTCCCGCTCGGTCTCCAGCGGTGGGCCCTCGTGCACCTCGCAGATCGGCCCACCCGTCAGGGAGCGTGAGTTGTCCGACGGAGCGCGGTAGACCGGTGCGGCCTCGTCAGCCTGCTGCGACGGTGGCTGCCCGGAGCTCGTCCTCGCTTGCACGGAACTCGTTGAACTCACCCGTGATCACCCCATCGAAAAACTTGCTGATCTCGACTCGGCTCATGAGCAGGACCGCTGACTTCGGATCCTTGTCGTCGCTGATGGCGATCAGCCGCGTGCCATCCGGGATACCGGCGTGCGGATGACCCGTCGCGATGCCGGCGTCCGCGAGGATGACGCAGTCCTTCAGGATCGGGTCGAGGTCGGTCCGGCCGGCCTTGCGCCAGTCCAGACCAGGCGCGGTGTCGTGTTGGTAGGGGATGGTGGTCGTGCCGTTCGTGAGCGTGCCCATCGAGGACCTCCTGTGTGTGGATATATCGGGCGCCCCTCTCCCCGAGTGGATGAGCGCGACGCAGAGCGCGTCGGGAGGAGGGGTCCTACACCCGGCCGCGGCGTGTCCGACGTGGCCACGGCCGGGGGTCTACATCGGCATACGCCAAGCGCAGGCCGACGACGGCGACCTCGCGTATGTGCCGCTCACCGCCGAACCTCGTTCAAGGCATGCCGCAGCGCGTAGCCGTCGGCGCACAGGGCGGGGTTGTCGGCGCACTGCATGCACTGCTGCGTGTGGTCCAGAACCGCCCTGTATGCGGGCCGGACGACACAGAGACGGCAGGAGCGAGGGAACCAGGTGAAGTCGACGTCAGTCCGCGAGCCAAGTTCGACGGCCGTCTCTGTGGAGAGGGCGACCGCGCAGAACACGCAGACGCGGCCGCAAGTCTGCGCCACCGAGAGACTTTTGACGGGTGGCAGCGCGGCTACAGAGATCGCTCTGAAGTGGGTCATCCGAAGGCCTCCGCAGGCAGTCGAGGGCCACCGCCAAGGCCGAGTGCGGCAGCTAGATACACGGGGTCCGTGACGCGCCCAGACCCGTCGGGGAGGACGAGCCAGAAACGGCCGGCGGCCGGGCGGCGCGCGGGCGGGCAATGTAGCGGCCAGCCGCGAGGCTGCACCGTGACGTGCCGGACGTCCGCGAGATCCTCGGCGGCATCGATCGGGACGAGCCACCAGGCGGCATCAAGGCCTGGGTCCAGGAGAAGCGGGCCGCGCGTATGTGGAGGAATCCGCTTCATGGCCTGAAGGGCGGTGACGAGTTGTGCTTCCGCGGCGAGCCAGCGGGTGCAGTGAATCGGCGCGAGCCCGTCCATATCCCAGACTTGGTGGGCGACGGCGGGGCGTCGGGCGCAGTCCGCGAGCCAAGTGTCCCCGGCGTCACGAGCAGGCGTGGTGCGCGTCTTTGCGGCCATGAGCAGGACGTTAGGGAGGGGAGCGCCGCAATTGTTGATCGATTGCGCCCGATTGCACCTAACGGGCCGTCAGTTGTTCGGGTTGTTCAGGAGAGCTCCAGCGAGGCGCGCGCTCGCCCAATCAGGCGCCGTGCCGTAGGCCCGCGCTCCGCGGACTCGGCAAGCCACTCCCACGCCCGCTCGTACAGACGGACATCGTCCTCTGCGTTGAGCCACAGCTCCTCGGTGATCGTCTCGACGATGACCTGACGACGGTCGTAGATCCAGAACGCATGCGGCGCCGTGCGCCTCAACTGCGATCCGAACGGGAGGATCCCGAGGTCCACGCGCGGCATACCCACCACCCCGTACAAGCGGTCGAGCTGCTCGGCCATCACCGACTTGGGGCATGACCGGTGGTAGAGCGCGGCCTCACAGACGAGGAACCGAAACTCCTTGCCCGGCTGATACAGCATCTCTTGGCGCCGCATCCGGTTCTCCACGGCCTGCTCCGTCGTGGAGGGGATCTCCCGGAACTCGGCGTTGGAATCGAAGATCACGGCGGCGTAGTCGCGCGTCTGGAACAACCCCGGGATCCGCGAGACCTCCAGCGCGCGAACCAGGGTCGTCGCCGCGGTCTCCCGGATCGCGAGCTTCTGCCGCTCCGAGTGGCCGCCTGCGAGCTGCCTGCGCCACGACCGGTGCTTCATCTCTACGCCCGCGCGCAGACCCTGCAACTCCGGCTCAACATCCGGCCGGCCGACAGCAGCGGCCCACGCCGCGACGTCGTGGGCGCTCGCAGTCTGCTTTCCGTTCTGGATGCGGCTCACCTTGGAGGGCTGCCAACCCAGCTTGGCCGCGAGGTCCTTGCCCTCCAGACTCGACTCTGCGCGCAGCTCACTGAGCCGCGCGCCGAGGATCTGCCGGGTCTCCTGGAAGTCACTCACATATTGGAACGTACCCGCTGCTGAAACTCGCTGGTGGACACCGCGTGATGCCATGCGGCGTCGCGGGTCTGGCACGCCGCGAGGACATCGGCAGGGTCCTCGGTGACGTACACGCCGAGGGTGACGTCCTCCTCATCGAATGCAAAGCGAACCAGGGTCTTGGAGTCGAACAGCCAGAAGTCGGAGTCGGGCAGGCGAAGCGCCTGAGCCTCCGAGCGGGTGAGGTTACGGATGTCCTCCCCCGCGCCGACGTTGCCCAGACCGCTCGCGAGAAGGAACTCCTGTCCCTGCGTGGCCGGTTCGTCGACGAGGCGGACCCGCTCGAACCGCTTGCCCTCCGCCACCCGCGCGCGGACGTTCTCGCGCCACGCGTTGTCGGGTCCCGCCCCGATGTCCTCGCCGGCGAGCCATCGCCCCCACTTGGGGCTGTTGCGGTCGGAGGCATAACCGCGGCGGGTCTCCAACCGCCAGGCTGTGTGCCGGAGCTCCTGGAATAGGTGGGTGACCTCCGAGAAGGGGACGAGGTTCGGGGCTGCGGTGCGTGGGGCGTACCGAGTGAGCAGCGAGCGAGGAACCCGGACGAACGACTCCGACGGCTTCACGTCGCGCAGCTGCACGAGGTGCTCGGGGTCGGTCTCGATGTCGCCCTGGACGAGGACCTCGTCCGTCTCCGGGATGTCGTACAGGGTGGGGCAGTCACCGTCATCACTGGTCGTGCCGATGAACCGCAGCGTCATGTGGGCCTCCGTCAGGGGATGTTGGAGGACCAGCATGCGCCCGCATGTCCGGTGAGCGCAGAGAGATTGCGGGAGATTGCAGACGCCTCGGATCCGAGCTGGATTGCGAGCAATCGGGCATGTCGAAAGGCCGCCCTCCCGCCCGGGGCTTCCGTTCTAGTCGTCGTTGCAACACCCCAGCTCAGGGGATGCATTGGACTTCGAAGTTCGGCCCGTCAAGCAGCACTCCCGGGGCAAGTTGAGGCGGTAGCGGGAGGAATACTTCCGGCTCATGCAGCTGGGCTACGGCAACAAAGAGGCGAGCAGGCTCGTCGGCATCAGCCCTCGGACCGGTCGTGAGTGGCGTGACGGCCAGCCCGAGGGCCGCAGAAAGCGCCCGAGATCACCCGCGCACATCGCGCAGGTGGTCTCGGGCGCTTCCTCGCGTTTCCTGTCAAAGGCCGGTCGGATCCACATAGCTGACCGTGTGCGCGAGAGGGCAACCGTCCGCGTCATCGCCGCCGAGCTGGGCCGCACGCAGGCCCTTCCCGGCTAGAGGACGGAACATCGCTGCCCCCCCCCTAGCCGCCGATCATTCCCCTCAGCCACTGGTCGACCGCAGCCGGACCCTCGGCGTCCTCGCGCTCCGGAGGAACGAGCTTCAGGCTCTTCTCGATGGCGATTCCGGCGGACGCCATGAGGTTCTTCTTCGCGTCCGCGGGCGGCTCGTCCACGTCGTGGTCGGCGTACGTGTTGTCTTTGCCGCCGATGTTGAACACCTTCGCGGGCCGCCACAGTTGGTTGCTCCGGGAGCCGTTCGGCGTCGTCCTGGAGGGCTTCGGCGAGCATGGCGCGGCGGTCGGCGAGTTGTGCGACGCGGTGACGGGTGGCGTCCTCGGTCATCGTGACGTCGAATTCGAGGCCTTCCTCGGCGCAGATCGGGGACACGGTTCGCGATGACCGGCGAGTTGCGCGAGCGATCTCGTTGCGGCCGTAGTCTGGCGCGTGAAGTCGGATGATCTCTGCGCGCTCCTCGTCGGTGACGAGCCCGCCCTTACTGACCTTGGGTCGCGTCACGTGGTCACCTCCTGCGGGCGTGCGAAGGCCCGGCCTCTCACGGGAGAGACCGGGCCTTCTTAGACCGTGTCCTACATGGTTAGTTTGACGAGTCGTTTGTAGCAGCAGAGTGCGGCGGCGAGGCCGAGGAAGGCCAGGTAGTTGCCTGGTGCCCGCTCGTAGCGGTGGTTGAGTCGGCGGTATCCGGTCAGCCAGGACATCGTCCGTTCGATCACCCATCTGCGGCGGCCGAGCCGCTCGCTGGAGTCGATGCCTTTGCGGGCGATGCGGACTCCGATGTGCCTGCCCCAGAGCCATCGCCGCAGGTGAGGTATGTCGTACGCCTTGTCGGCGTGAAGGCGGCGGGGCTTCGATTCGCTCGCGTGGGATTCGTGTCCCATGTGGAAATGGGACAGCATCGGCTTCAGTGCCTGGCTGTCGTGGGTGTTGGCCGCGGAGAGCCCGACGCGTAGAGGCAGTCCGTCCGCGTCGGACAGGACGTGCATCTTGGAACCCGGCTTACCCCGGTCCACGGGGCTCGGACCTGTAAGTTCGCCCCTTTTTTAGCGCGGACATGCGCGGAGTCCAGGACCGCCCGGGACAGGTCGATCAAGTTCTGTTCGTCCAGGAGCTGGAGGATCTTCTGATGCAGCCGGCCCCACACGCCGGCTCTCGACCAGATGACGAACCGGCGGTGCACGGTCGACTTCGACGCTCCGAAGCACGGCGGTAAGACCCGCCAGGCACACCCGCTGACCAGCACGTAGATGATCGCCGCGAAGACTGCCTCGTCATCGATGTTCGCGACCCCACCGCCCTGCGGACGGACTCGGGCCAGCGGCAGCAACGGCCGCGCTGTCTCCCACAGTCCGTCCGGAACGATCCATCCCCACCGTCCACTTCCCATGACCAGCCCAACCGCCAACTCGGCATGCAGGGAACGGCCTTACTGTTCGGTCTCGATCGCGTTCTGGATCAGGTATCTCGCCAGCGCCTTGCCGTGGCCGAGCGGCTCTGGTGTCCGTCCTCGTTGGAGGTTGGCCATGGCTCCGTCGTACACGAGCAGCACGTTGCCTGCCAGGGCAGCGGGGTTCTCGGGGGTGACAGTTTCCGCCAGCCGGTTCAGCCGTGTGAAAAGGAGCGTGGACTCCGCCTCGATCACGGCGTGGGCGGGGTGGTCGAGGTCAGGCAGCTCAATGCTGGTCGCGAGGAAGGCGCACCCGCGGCCCGGGGTGTACCGGTCCCGGTAGGCGGAGACAGCGTCGAACAGGGCCAGAAGCTTGTCGGCGGGTGCGGCCGCGGCGTCTACCGCTTCCTTCCATACCTGTTCCCAGCGGTCCAGACGCCGTTGCAGCGCGGATGCGATCAGGCCGTCCTTTCCCTCGAAGTGCGCGTAGAGCGTGGCGGGGGCGACGTGGGCGTGGTGCAGCACCTGATCGACGCTGGTGCGGGCGATGCCGTCCCGGGAGAAGAGCTCGTCGGCTGCGTCCAGCAATCGGTCCCTGGCGGACGGTCTGGCCGTGGCCTCAGCGGTGTCCTGGTCCATGCGCCCCAGCATAACGAGCGTTACACTGAAACGGTCGTTTCAGTGAGGCAAGGGAAGATTGAGCGCCTCCTGCCTTCAACCGGAGGTGCACACGTGAGCGAACCGATCACCACGGGGCCTGCCCGTACCCAAGCATTCATCGGGGCGGGCCTGGTCCTCGCCAGTTGCCTGAGTGTGCAAGCCTCAGCAGCACTCGCCTCGACACTTTTCGATCGGCTGGGTGCTCCCGCCGTCGCCGGGCTGCGGCAGCTCTGCGCTGCCCTCGTCCTGATGGTGCTGGTGCGTCCGAGGGTCCGTGGCCACACGCGGCAGGACTGGGCCGGCATGGTCATCTACGGCGCGGCGATGGCCGTCATGAACGTGGCCTACTACTGCACGGTGGGCCGACTCCCACTCGGCGTGGCGGCGACGCTGCTGTTCCTCGGTCCGTTCGTCGTGGCGGTCGCCTCGGCGCGCGCTTGGCGCGAAGCGCTCCTCCCGGCAGTCGGCCTGGCAGGCGTAGTCCTGGTCACGGAGCCCGGCGGGACAGACGAGTGGGCAGGAATCGCCTTCGGACTGCTCTCCGCGCTGGCCCTTGCCTGCTACACCGTCTTCGCCCAGCGCGTGGGCAGGGCGTCCTCCGGATTGGAGGGACTGGCCGTGTCGGTCTGCATATCGGCGATCCTGCTCCTCCCCTTCTCCCTTCCCGCCTCCCCAAGCGCCAACGGATCCGACTGGGTCCTGGTCGTTGTCTCCGGCGTCGTCGGGGTGGCTCTCGCTTTCACCCTGGATTTCCAGGCCGTGAAGATGGCTGGCGCCAAAGTGGTCGCGACGTTGTTCTCCCTCGACCCGGTTATGGGCGCACTCATCGGCGCCCTCGCACTCGCCGAGAGTCTCTCCGCACCGGTGCTCATCGGCATGGGACTGATCGTGTCAGCCGGTGCCGTAGCGACCTGGCGTGCTGAAAGCCGCCCAGCTCCGCCGATGCCAACCAGCACCGACCGCCCGTAACTCGGAAACGAAAAGGGGCATCGGCCGCCCCCCCCAGCAGTCACTCCTTTTGCTGGTAGGGCCCACGAACTGCCATGTAGGACACGGTCTAAGTGCCCTATGGATACTTCAGCGGGCGTCATGCGAGGGGGCAGGACGCGCTCCGCTGCATCAACAGACGGCGCGCAGCGCTGAAGGCGCTTGAGGGTGAGCCAACCTGCCCACAACGAGCAGCGCACCGCATGTCGACGGCCCCGCCCGGAATCGCCAGGCGGGGCCTTTCGCGATCGGGTACGACGGAGTGGGGCGCTTCCATCTCGGTAAGTGGCGAAATCAAGGTCAAGTGGCTCGGAAAGATCGAGACCCCACTTCAAGGCTCAGTTCAGAGGAGTTGGACGTCCGAGCTGGGGGTCGAAACCTCCGGCAAGGTGAAGCCGCACAAGACGGTCCGTGGCGACTACGGCATCAAGAAGGAAAAGGTCTACGGCTACAGCGCCACCCGGTACACCAACTGCTCTCCGCCGGTAACAAGAAGTACATGGAATTCTGGGCGACGTACCGCGAGGGATGGACCATCAGCTAGGTTCCATCCCTGCCCGCCCGATGAGACAGCCGTCGGGCGGGCGCAACTCTTCAGGAGAAGCTCATGGGCCGAAGTGCGGCCGTGTCCGTCGTCTTGTTCCCCCTCCTGCTCGCCACTGCCTGCTCCACCGGCGGTGACTCCCAGGCTGACGACACCCCTTCCAAAGCGAGCGGCTCGCCCTCTGCCTCGTCTGCTCCGAGCTCCAACGGGCGGAGCGTGGAGAAGAGCATGCGGCTACCTGCCCATGCCGGGTACCTGGTGAAGGTGCGCAGCGGACAGGGAGCAGAGGATGTTCCTGACTTCACACCGGGCGAGGACGTGTACACCGTGCACGTCAAGTGCTCCGGCGCCAGGACAGTGACGGTAGTTGAAAGGGAGAATCCAAAGGACGACCCCACCACCGTCAAGTGCAGCAGCCCCGTGACCATCGGGCGGGTCTACGGCGACCCGGTGAAGCAGAAGCTGGCCATCCAGGCAGCTGACGGCGCTCGTTGGACGCTCGCGGTCGTCGATGGAGAGCGCCCCTTCTGAGCGCCCGCACGTTAGCTGGTGGGGGAATGGTCTACCCACCAGGGGTGGTGCGGTACGCCGCTGTCGTCAGCTCGGCGACCAGCTGCGGCAGGGTCCGCGCCGCCTTGTTCAGCTTCGTCGCGCGGACCTGCTCGCACAGGGCGGCCGCCGCCTCGACAAGCCGGGGCGTCTCCCGCGCGGCGACGTCGGGATCGGCTCCGAGGTCGTACAGGTCGAGCGACTCGCGGATGGGGCGGATCAGCTCGGCGAGACGATCCTGTTGCAGTTCGGTCATGTACGGCTGTCCTGTCAGGGCGGTGACGTCGATATGCAGCGCCCTCGCGACGGCCGACACGAGATCCGGACTCGCAGCCTTATGCCCGCCCTCGACCTGGTGCAGCATGCGCTGTACGAATACGGGATCTTCATGGATAGGCCGCTCTGTGTGAGACCAGCGATTTTCCGCTGGTGCGCGATCCGGGCCCCGGTGTGGTCGTCTCTGGGCATACTGGAACTCCGTTCCTGGCTCACCACTTGGAACGGTATCCGCGCTACCTGGCTCTGGCCTGGCTTCTGCCCCCGATCCACCTGGATCGGGGGCAGTTGCGTGGGGCCGGCCGTGCAGGGTGGGATGACGCCATGACCTCACGCACCCTGTACCTGTTCGGCTCGGCCGCACCGCCCGTCTTCCAGGTGGCCGACGTGATCGAGACGGCGCAGGCCGACGGGTGGGACGTCTGCCTCGGATTGACGCCTAGCGCCGCGCGATGGCTCGACGACAGCCTCGGCGAACTGGCCGAGCTCACCGGGCACCCGGTGCGCACCGAGTACATCGTGCTCGCAGCGGCGAAGGAGAAGGCCGACCGGTCCTGACGAAAGGCCCCCCGCCCGGGGCTTCCGTTCTAGTCGTCGTTGCAACACCCCAGCTCAGGGGATGCATTGGACTTCGAAGTTCGGCCCGTCAAGCAGCACTCCCGGGGCAAGTTGAGCCGGTAGCGGGAGGAATACTTCCGGCTCATGCAGCTGGGCTACGGCAACAAAGAGGCGAGCAGGCTCGTCGGTATCAGCCCTCGGCGCGGAGAGCGGCGAGCAACGCGGACGGGGCAGGCGTGAGGCCATGGGACCTCCAGACATGACGAAGCCCCGCACCTGATCGGGTGCGGGGCTAATGGGAGGCGAGTCAGCGGACGGGCGGTTGGTCCTCGGTCAAGATGTCGCCGCTGTGGGCCTGGCCCGATGAAGCGTCCGCAAGCTCCTGCATACCCACGGTGGCAGCGGAGGCGGCCCAGCCTGCCACGGCGTTCACGACGCCGTCGTCGCCGTCGTCGGCATGGGCAGGAGTGGCCAGCGCGACAGCACCGAGAGCGAGGACGGCAAGTGTGGTGATCTTCTTCATGACCTGTCAACGAAGATCACCCTGCGGCGTCACCGGCGGTGCCCAGGAATTCCCCTCGCAGGCTGGAGAGCCACGGATGTGCTCGTATTTCCGAAGGGACATTGAGGTCAGCGAGGCGCGGCTGCCGGATGCCGGAAGCCGGTAGCCGTCGTGTTCGGCGACATCGAGGCGTCCTCGATGCCCGTCCCGCCTGCGCCGCTCCAAGTGCCTCTCCGGTGCCTCTCCTGTGATCAGCGGTAGAGCGACCGCGGCTGTGGTTCAGGGGCGTTGCTGAGTGGCCTAGCTCGTTCCTGACGGAGCAAGGGCTCTTCTGCCTCCGACTGTCGCCGGAGGGGGAAAGGCCGAGGCCCCGGCGCGGTGGCAGGGGCGGGGCCTCGGGTGAGACGGTCGGGTCGGTTACACGTATTCGATGAGCCAGCTGGCCGGGTTGTCGTCCACCGAGTCACCGCCGGACTTCTTCCACCGCCCGATGGCGATCTTCTGCGATCCCGCTGGGAGCTTCTTGGCGAGACGGCCGCCGGCGTCCGTGATGTCCCAGGGCTGGACCCCGCTCCACTTGTTGCCGTCGTGAACACTCACCCCGAGCTTCACGTCGGCGAAAGCGCAGCCGAAGCTGAGGTACAAGTCGCCCCAGACGTCTTTCTGGTTCGCACCCGGGGCGGCCACGACGATCGAGTACTTGTAGTGGATCAGCCCACCGTTCTCGTCGAACGTGAAGCCATGGGGGATCTCACCGTGCTGGAAGTGGGGCATCCGCACTCCTTGTCCGTCCGGCGTCCAGCACCACCCGACGGGCGGCCCGAACACCGGAAGCTCGGCAGTGCGCCTGCGTACAGCGCTCCCCTGATAGTCGAGCCGCCAGGGCTCTACGGGGTCATTTCACCTACTCCAGCTGTAAAAATGACGAAGTTTCGCCCATGTGTGGAGCGGCTCCCAAGTGGCCCCTGGGGCTTGGTTCGATGAGGTGCACCTACACGTCAGGATTGCCGCACCCCGAGACTTAGACTCGAACACGTGAACGACCACGCTCCGCATACCCGCCTCGACCTGCCCCGCCTCCTGGAGCCCGCGCAGTAGCGCGCAGGAGCGGGACCTCGCGCCTACCCGCGAGTGGATCTCGGACGAGGAGCGGCGCGAGGCCCGACGGATCCGCGCTGAGCCAGTCCGGCCACCGGCCCCGGACTGGCTCATAGAGCACGGTCTCGACGACAGGACCGCGGTGTACGCCCACGAGTCGGCGGGCTGAGACCCGGCCGCCGCCTGCCCCCAGCCGTGCCGCAGCCAGGCCCCAGCCGTGCCGCAGCCAGACCCCGGCCGTACCCGCTGTGACCAAAGGCATGCCGAAAGGCCCTGTTCAGGGGGTTTCGCCCGCCTAGGCTGAAGAGATGTCGCCCCTCGCCCGCATCAGCGCCTCGTACGCGCCGCGCTTCGCCGAGTTCGCCTTCGAGCCCGGCTTCACGGCTGCCGTGGACCAGCACGTCGCGGAAGTGCGGGAGCGCCTGGAGATGCGCGGGGCCGGGCTCGTGCCGCCGGCGCCGGACCCGGAGCTCCTCTCCGACTACGCCCTGGGCTTCCTCGACGGTCTCTCCGAGAACGGGTGGCGGGAGCCGGTGGGCCATGACTACGCGGTGTGCCGCCTCACCGCCATCTCCTGGCTGGTGAAGCGGCACGACCTGGTGCCGGAGTCCGCCGGGTCCTGAGACCCGGCCCGGTCACATGCCGTCGCGCATGTCGTTGCCCGTGTCATCGTCGCGCATGTGGCTGCCCGAGCCGCTCATCCCGCCGCGCGTGCGCTCCCGCACGGGCTGGTTGGTCATGGCGTCGTCGCGGCCGGCCTGGTAGGCGCCGACACTGCTGCGGGCCTTGGCCGTCTCCTGCTCGGCCGTGTCCAGCCAGCGCTCCCAGCGCTGCCGCATCGGGCCGATGAGGCCACCGCCCACACCGACGATCAGGATGCCCGCACCGGCCGCGAGGGCCGCGTACAGGACGGGCTGGGTGACCGTGGTGGCGATGCCCGCCTGACCGAGGGCCGCGATCACGCCGAGCGCGACGATGCAGGCCCAGACGATCGTGCCGATGGTCTTCCCGTACGACATCGAGGACAGGGCGCTGGTGACGATGTCACGCACGATGTTGGCCACCGCCATGGCGACGACCATCAGGACGATGGCGACGACGCCGCGCGGGATCCAGGAGACGATCCCGTCGAGCATGTTGGAGACCGGGTTGCTGCCGAAGACACCGAAGCCGATCTGCAGGGTGATCAGGAGCAGGGCGAAGTACACGACCTTGCAGACGATCCCCGTCGTGTCGTACTTGGAGTTCGCCAGCATGCGGGACGCGCCCGCCCGTTCGGCGAGCTTCTCGGAGCCGACCTTGCGCAGGACCCGGTCGAGGACCTTGGTGATCATCTTCGACACGAACCAGCCGATGGCCAGGACGACCAGGAAGCCGATGAGTTTCGGCACGAACGTCGCGATCTTCGACCAGGCGTCGTTGAGGCCCTGGGTGAAGTCCACGGAGAGACTTATGTACTGGGACATGAGTGGTCCTCCACTCGATGGGCCCCGGGCGCCACGACGGCGTCAGGGCGACGAATCCCCCACGACGCACGGCTTCCGGTGCGTCCCTTCTCCCTGGATACCAGGGGTCACGACCTGGGACTCCGCGGTGATGCGCCGTACGGGTGACGGGCGCGGGAGGCAGTCGGCCGGTGTGCGACTGCTCACTTGGGGGATCTGCCCAGTAGCGGACAGTTCCGATTGTCGTAGGCATCCCCTAGGCTTGACCACATGCCCTTAAGCCCTCAGCCCCGTGGTTCCGCACGGTCTGCCGCGGAATTGAACGAGCGGATCCGCGGCTTGTGGATGCGCACCGGAGGCCGCCTCTCGGCCGAACAGCGCAGTGAGTACGAACAGTTGGTGACGGAGTGGGCGGCCGCCGTCCGCGAAGAGGTCGTGAGGGCGGCCTAGTCGGCGATCGGCGGCCCGGAGTTCCGCGCACCGGGCCGCCCACCAGGCCGTCGACGACTACCGCGTCAGGCCTTGGCCTGACGCTCCTTCTTCGCGATGCGCCGCTTCTGGCGCCCCGTCAGTTCCTGGCGATTGCCCTGGCGTTTGTACGCCTCGATGCGCTGTTCGTTCTTCACCGGGCCTCCCGTCTCGGGGGAATCCTGCCTCCGCCGACCGCCAACTGACCGGTATCGTTCCGACCGTCAACTGACCGGTATCGTAAGGTAGTTCACCCGTGCGCGACCCGGTACGAACCGAGCGCGATCCCCTCGCGAACCCCTCGCGAACCACGTGCGACCCGGGTCGTTTGTGCACGCCTCTTGGCTCGGTACCCCACGTGCCCAACACTGACCCGATGACGCAGCGCGTGGAACTCGCCGCCGTGATGGACCGGTTGGCCATCGACTCCCTCATCACCGAGTACGCAGTGACCGTCGACGACGGCGACTGGGACGCCTACCAGCACCTCTTCACCCCGGACGGACGCGCCGACTACAGCTCGGCGGGCGGCATCGACGCGAGCGCCGCCGAGGTGGCCGGATGGCTGGCCGGGACGATGGAGCTCTTCCCGATGCGCCAGCATCTGATCGTCAACAGGAGGCTACGGTTCGGGACGCTCGACCAGGACATAGGGGACATCGCGCACGTACAGGCCGACTACGTGAATCCGATGCGCTTCGCGCCCGGCGGTGGCGAGGAGGGAGAGGGGGGAGAGGAGGGAGAGGGGTCCGGCGAAGGCGGGGCGGAACCCGCGGCTCCGGACTTCATATGCGGTGGCCGCTATGCCTTCACGGCGCTGCGTACACAGCAGGGCTGGCGGCTGCGTCAGGTGACCGTTCAGGAGAAGTGGCGCCAACTCCAGCAGCGCTCCCCCAACCACACGCGCCGTCACACGCCCAACTGAGAACCCGCTCAGTACCGCTGAGAACCGGCTCAGTCCCCGCTGACAACCGGCTCAGTACCCGCTGACAACCGGCTCAGTACCCGCTGAGAACCGGCCGGAAAACAGCTCGGCAGGCACACTGTCGTAGATCGTCCGGGGCGCGCACACTGGGGGAACGTCCGGGCGTCGGGGCCGAGGGAGGCGCTGCATGGATCAACTCAGCGACGACCGGAACCTGCGGTGGCCACACCTTTCGGCCGCCTCGACGACGGGGCTGCTCGCTTCGGCCCGATGGCGCGGCGCCCTGGCCGTCCTCGTCGGCGCCCTGCCCGCCCTCGCCTTCCCCGCCCCGTCGCTGTGGTGGTTCGCGTACGTGGCGCTCGTGCCCTGGATGCTGCTCGCGCGCTCGGCGGAGACCGGGCGCAGGGCGGCGCTCGACGGATGGCTCGGCGGCCTCGGGTTCATGGTGGCGGTGCACCACTGGCTGCTGCCGAGCCTGCATGTGTTCACCGTCCTGATCGCCGCTCTGCTCGGCCTGCTGTGGGCGCCGTGGGGCTGGCTGGTGCGGCGCTTCCTGGGCGGGGTGGCATCGCCCTTGCGGACCTCGGCCGCGCTGGTCGTGCTGCCGTCCGGCTGGCTGATGGTCGAACTGGTCAGATCCTGGGAGGGGTTGGGTGGGCCCTGGGGACTGCTCGGCTCCAGTCAGTGGGAGGTCGGGCCCGCCCTGCGCCTCGCGTCGGTCGGCGGGGTGTGGCTGGTCAGCGCCCTGATCGTCATTCTGAACACGGGCATCACGGTGCTCGTGGTGGCCTTGTCCGTACGCCGAGCCGGGATACCGGGCACGGCAGGGACATCCCGTACGGCCGTCGCCCTGGCCATCCCCGCCACCGCGGGGCTCGTGGCCGTGGCCGCCGTGACCACCTCCGCCTGGGCCTGGGCGCCGCGCCCCGAGCCCGCGGGCCGCATGCGCGTGGCCGTCGTCCAGCCCGGCGTCATCGACGGGGTGGGCGGGGCGGACAAGCGGTTCGCGCGCGAGGAGGCGCTGACGCGCGGCCTGGCCGGGCGGGACCTGGACCTCGTCGTCTGGGGCGAGAGCAGCGTCGGGTACGACCTCGCGGCACGCCCCGACGTCGCGCGCCGAATAGCCGCGCTGTCCAGGGAGGTCGGCGCCGATATCCTGGTGAACGTGGACGCGCGCCGCTCCGACGAGCCGGGCATATTCAAGAGCTCCGTCCTCGTGGGCCCAGGCGGCCCGACCGGCGATCGCTACGACAAGATGCGGCTCGTCCCCTTCGGCGAGTACGTCCCCGCCCGCGCGCTCCTCGGCTGGGCGACGTCCGTGGGCAAGGCGGCGGGCGAGGACCGCAGGCGCGGTGAGCGTCCGGTGCTCATGAATGTCGGGGACGGTCTGAAAGTCGGGCCCCTGGTGTGCTTCGAATCGGCGTTCCCCGACATGAGCCGCCATCTGACGCGCGAGGGCGCCCAGTTGCTGCTCGCGCAGTCGTCGACCTCGTCGTTCCAGTCCAGCTGGGCGCCCGAGCAGCACGCCTCGCTCGCGGCCCTGCGGGCCGCCGAGACGGGCCGCCCCATGGTGCACGCCACGCTCACCGGCGTCTCGGCGGTGTACGGCGCGGACGGCGAGCGGGTCGGGGCGCCGCTCGGCACATCGGCGAGCTCGACGGCGACGTACGACATTCCGCTGGCCAAGGGCGTCACGCCGTACGTCAGGCTCGGCGACTGGCCCGTGCACGCGGCCCTCGCCGTGCTCGCGGTGCTGTGCGCGGCACTGGGCGTGCGCTCCCTGCGAGGACCTGCGAAGGGACGGTTCAGGCAGCCTGCTCCTGAGCCGCACGGACCACACGCTCGCACAGCTCATGGGTCGCCAGCGCATCCCTGGCGCTGAGCACCTTGGCCGCGCGCACGGCGTCGAGGAAGGAGAGCACGACCTGCTCGATCCCGCGCTGCCGGGCCACGGGCACCCAGTCGCCGCGCCGCCGCACGCTGGGCTGGCCCTTGTGGTCGACGACCTCGGCGAGGTTGAGCACCTGACGCTTGGTGTCCTGGCCCGAGACTTCGAGGACCTCCTCGGTGGAGCCGCTCATCCGGTTCATCATGCCGATCGCGGTGAACCCGTCCCCGGCGAGCTGCAGCACGATGTGCTCAAGGAGTCCGTCCTGGACTCGGGCACGCACGCCGACGTGGTCGATCGGCCCCGGCGCCAGGAAGCGCAGGGTGTCCACGACGTGGATGAAGTCGTCGAGGACGAGCGTGCGCGCGTCCTCGGGCAGGCCGACGCGGTTCTTCTGCATGAGGATCAGCTCGCGCGGGTGCTCGGCGCACTGCGCGTAGCCGGGTGCGAAGCGGCGGTTGAAGCCGACGGCGAGGCTCGTCGCGCGCTCCTCGGCGAGGCGCACGAGCCGCTCGGAGTCGCCGAGTTCGTACGCGAGGGGCTTGTCGACGTAGGTGGCCACACCCGCTTCGAGCAGCCGCGTCACGATCTCCGGGTGGGCGGCCGTCGACGCGTGCACGAAGGCGGCGTCGATGCCCTGGGCGAGCAGGGCGTCCAGGTCGGTGTGGCAGCGCTCATCGGGGATGTGGTGGACGCCCGCGACACGGGCGAGGGTCGCGGGCGTGCGCGTCTGCAGGTGCAGCTCGACCCCCGGCAGGGTGGTGAGCACAGGCAGGTACGCCTTCTGCGCGATGTCACCAAGTCCGATACAGCCGACCTTCACCACTGTCCCCTGTCTCCTCTACCGCTGTGCGATTTCTGTTCCCGCAGCATACGGCTGCTGCGGTGGTCGCCAGTCGGCGATCGATGCGAAGCTCCGCAGGATCAGGTTCGGGCCGAGGCGCGCCGCCGCCGCGATCAGTTCGTTGCGTACGGCGATGAGCGGGGCGCTCGTCAGATGGTTCATGCGGGCGGCGCGCGCCGCCCGCCGGACGATCGCCGTGGTGCGCGGCACCCGCACCGCGCTGTAACCGGCGAGACCCGCGGCCAGGTCGCCGCCCGGGGCCACGTGGTGGGCAAGCACGACGCCGTCCTCGATGGCCTGGTTGCCGCCCTGGGCGAGGGTGGGTGCCATGGCGTGCGCGGCGTCACCGATGAGGGCGACGCGGCCCCGGTGGTAGTGGGTGAGCGGCGTGCTCATGTGGCACACGTCGTTGCGCAGGATGTCCTCGGGGTCCGCGGCGGCGATGATCTCGGGGATCGGGTCGTGCCAGTCGGCGAAGCGGCGCGCCAGCTCGGCCTTCTCGCCGTCGGGGCTGTGGCCGCCTTCGGGGACGGTGGCGGTGGCGTAGGCGTAGATCCTGCCGTCCTTGAGCGGATGGGTGCCCCAGACTCCGCCGCGCCCCCAGGTCTCGTGGGGTTCGAAGGGGCGGCCGGGCGCGGGGACGATGAGGCGCCAGGCCGTGAATCCGGTGTACGTCGGCCGCGGGTGGGCCGGGAACAGGGCCGAGCGCACGGCCGAGTTGATGCCGTCGGCGCCGACCACGAGATCCGCCTCGATGTCCCCGTCGTCGGCACGGACGACGGCTCTGCGGCTCTGTGCTCCCCGATCGGCGAGCTCGGCGTGCACTCCGGTGCGCAGGGTGTCGGCGGGCAGCGCGGAGAGAAGCAGGTCGACGAGGGTCGCGCGGTGCACGAGGACGAGCGCGCCGCCGAACTCCCGCGACGTCGCCGAGGCACTGGTCCGCACGAGCCAGCGCCCTGCCTGCGCGCGCATCCCGCCTCCGCCCTCCCAGGCGGCGAGTTCGCGGACCCGGTCGCCGAGGCCGAGGACGTCGAGGGCGCGCTGGGAGTTGGGGGCGAGTCCGATGCCGGAGCCGACGGGTTCCAGGGTGGCGGCGCGCTCCAGGACAGTGACCCGCCAGCCCGACTGGTGCAGTGCGATGGCGGAGGTGAGGCCGCCGATGCCGCCGCCGATCACGACTGCGTGGGGACTGTGGCCCTGCTGGGGCCGCGGGGGTGGCTGTGAGTGTAGGCGTGGCTGCGGATACGGCTGTGGCTGCGGATCTGGCTGCGGATCTGGCTGCGGTGCCATGGCTCCTCCTGGGGGCCCCTCAACAGGCTCGCCGACAAGCATCGGCAGGCCGTCACTACACCTGTAGTGCGCGACACGCCGACCGTACTACACCTGTAGTGATCGGCGGTAGGCTGGACTCCATGTCCGTACGCAGCGCGGGGCAGCCCCGCACCGAACTGATCGCCGACACGGCGCTCGCGTTGCTCGCCGAGCGCGGCATGCGGGGTCTCACGCACCGGGCCGTTGACGACGCCGCGGGGCTCCCGCAGGGTTCGACGTCGAACCACGCCCGCACCCGGCTCGCGCTCCTGGAGACAGCGGTGCGCAGACAGGCCGAGCGCGAGGCGGTGGTGCTCGATCCGGGCGAGCTGCCGGACCCCGCTGGCGGCCGCGAGACCCTCGTCGCCTCGCTCGCCCTCGCTCTGCACCGCTACCTCACCGAAGGCTCCCGCCAACTGCTCGTCTCCCGTTACGAGCTGGCCCTGGAGGCGACCCGCAGGCCGGAGCTCCGCGCCTACTACGACGCGGCGGGGGCGCAGTTCAGGGAACCCTTGACGGCCATGTTGCGGGCCGCGGGGTCGACGGATCCCGGCCGGCACACCCTGGCCCTGGTGGCGTGGTGCGACGGGCTGCTGTTCTCGTGCGTCGCCGGTTCGTACCACGCCGCCGTACCGACCGAGGAGGAGCTGCGGGCCGGCTTCCGGGAGTTGCTCCGGGGGATGCTGGGGGACCCGGGGGACCAAGGGGGCCAAGGGGATCAGGCCTGAGGCGCTCCGGGAAACCCGCTGGCGCGGTGCCGCACGCCGCGCGAGGATGCCACGCATGACAACGACGCCGACACCCGAGCCGAAGCAGGGCGCGACGCTGCCCGTCGACCCCGCCCGCCGCGCCCAACCGTCCCTGACCGCGGACGAACGTGCGTCGATCGAGGGCTGGCTCGACTACCACCGCGCGACACTCCTGTCGAAGTGCGCGGGCCTGGGCGACGAGCAGCTGCGGCGTACCCCCGTCGCGTCTTCGAGCCTCTCCCTGATGGGCCTCGTGCGGCACCTGTCCGAGAACGAGCGGTACTGGTTCCGCGTCATCGCTTCCGGCGAGGACCTCCCGGAGATCTACTGCACCGAGGAGGAGCCGGAGCGCGACTTCAACCCCGCCAAGGACGACACCTGGGCGGAGGCCGAAGAGACCTGGCAGGCGGAGATCGCCGCGGCCCGCGTGGCCACGGCGGAGTTCGGCCTCGACGACCTGTCCGTCGGCAAGAGTCTCCACCGGGGCGCACACTTCAACATGCGCTGGATCTACACCCACATGATCGAGGAGTACGCCCGCCACAACGGCCACGCGGACCTCGTCCGCGAGCTGGTGGACGGTGCGACGGGCGACTGACCCGAAGGCGCGTTACGGCACAAGGGGCGTGGACGGCAGGAGGGGCACGTCGACCGGACCGGGGTGCCGCGGACACTCGGCGTGATCACCGGCCGCCCCCGGCGGACGCGCCGCTTCACCCATGCGGGGCATCCTGGGCCCATTCCCTTCCCGAAGGGCGATGTGACGCACCAAAGTTGCGCGAATGCACAGAACCACGACCACCGCGACGCTCCTGGTATCCGTGGCGGTCACCGCCGTTTCGGGGTGTGTGAGCGTCGAGCGGCAGCCCGCCCCCGGACCGTCCGTCGCGCACGCCCGCCCCCCGGCGCCGCGCCCGGACGGCAGCGCGCACCCACGGGTCGTGGAGGCCCCGGCGCGGGAGGCGCTCGACCTCATCGGGCCGCCCCGCGGTCCGGCGCCGAGCACCACCGGCAGCGCGGCGCCGGTTCCCGCGCCGCCGCGCCGCTCCCACAGCCCCGAGCTGCCCGAGCGGCCCGACGCTCCCCCGCACCGCCACGGCGACCGCCCCAAGGCCGCCGTCCTGCCCGCGGTTCCCTCCGCGGCGCCCACGGTCCTCGACGTCTGCGCCATGGGTGAGGAGTACGGCAGCTGGAAGCCGGGCAGCCCCGAGGCCACCATCTGCGAGGGCACCTACGGGCATTGACGCAGAGCCGGTCGGCCCCGGATCCGCCCTAATCCCGCCCCGGATCACTCCACCTCGCTCCCCTCCCCCAGCTGCAGCTCCAGCCTCCCGATGGCCGCCCGGACCCCGTCCCCGTACCCGTCGTCGCCCAGTGCCCCGACCGCCCCGCGCGCCCGCCGGATGTGGTTGCGTGCCGCCTCGGGGCGGCCCAGCTTGGCGTAGTCCGCGGCGAGGTTGAGGTGCAGGGAGGGGTAGAAACCGCGGACCGCGATCGAGTCGTGGTGTTCGTGCAGCCGCTCGTCCGTGAGCTCGTCCGCCGCTGACAACGCCCGCAGGTCCCACGCAAGTTCGTCCGACGCGTCCTCCTGCGTGTCCGCCATGTAGTGCGCGAGCGTGCAGCGGTGCAGGGGGTCGCCCTCCTCGCCGATCTCCGACCACAGACCGAGGAAGCGGCCCTGCGCCTCCTCACGGTCGCCCCCGTGGTGCAGCATGACCGCCTGCCCGATCCGGGTCATCATGGCGTCTTTCGCCGCCTGCTCCTGCTGCTCCGCCACCGGGTCCTCCACACTCGTACGCCCATCGTGCCCAACGTGCCCACCGCTCTCGACGCTATCGGCCCCCACTGACAATCGCGGTCAGGCGCGATCGGCCGCGAGGCGCTCACGCGTACCGCTGGGCCAGGCCGGTGACGGTCCTTGCCAGCTCGGCGCGGAGTTCGGGCGGGCCGAGCACCTCGGCCTCGAGCCCGAGCCTGAGCAGATCGCTCACGGCGACGGGCAGTGTCTCGACCTCCAGGTCGACGACCCGCCGGCCGTCCGCGTCCGGCGCTCCCGCCGCCTCCACGGCCCTCGTCCCCGCCGACCCGAACAGCGCGGGCAGCAGCCGCAGCCCCGCCGGTGAGACCCGCACCCGCGCCGTGCCCCGCAGCACTCGCGCCTGCAGACCACGCGATGCCGCCTCCCAGTAGGCGGCCAGATCGAACCGGGCGGGCCGTTCGGAGGCTTCATCCGTCGCCGTCACCTCCAGAAAGCGTGAGACCCGATAGGTGCGTACGGTGCCGTCGGCGGACGCCGCCAGATACCAGTTGCCCGCCTTGAGCACGAGGCCCAAGGGGTGCAGTTCGCGCCGTACATCGCCGCCCCAGCGCCGGTAGTGCGCCCGCAGCACCCGCCGACGCCACACGGCGTCGGCGACGACGGACAGCAGTGGCGCGGGATCCGCCGCGCGGAACCAGCCCTCCGCGTCGAGATGGAAGCGCTCCTGGATGCGCCGCGATCGCTCACCGAGCCCGGCTGGGAGTGCCGCGCCCAACTTGAGCTGTGCGGTGACCAGTTCGGCCCCAAGACCGAGATCGGCCGCAGCCGTCGGCATGCCCGCGAGGGCGAGGGAGTCGGCCTCGTCGTCCGTCAGTCCGGTCAGCCGGGTGCGGTAGCCGTCCATGAGCCGGAAGCCGCCCGCCGGACCGCGCTCGGCGAACACGGGCACACCGGATGCGGCGAGGGCCTCCGCGTCCCGGTAGACGGTCCGCACCGAGACCTCCAGCTCCTCGGCGAGTTCGGGAGCGGTCATGCGCCCACGGTTCTGGAGCAGCAGGAGGAGGGCGAGAAGCCGGTCGGCGCGCATACGGCCAAGTCTGCACCGGTACCTGACAGAAGGTGTCAGGTACCGGCGACAGGATCTTCTCGGCAGCCACCGCGGAACCACTTGAGAGCAGCCACCGCAGAACCACCGAGGAAGGCATCACATGACCACGCACACCGCAGAATCGGGCGCCGGCACCTTCACCTTCTCCCACTGGGACGAGAAGCCCGTCGCCGGAGCGGACAGCGGCGCACGTATCGCGCATGCCGCCGTCACGAACGACTTCACCGGCACCATCGAGGCCACCGGCACCTCCTGCGAGTACACGCTGGTGTACACCGACGAGACCACCGGCGCCTTCGTGGGCTACGAGTTCGTAGAAGGGACCGTCGAAGGGCGCACGGGCTCGTTCGTCCTGGAGCAGCGCGGGTCGTTCGGCGCCGACGGGACGATCACCTGCGCCCTCACCGTGCAACCCGGCTCGGGAACGGGCGAGCTGGCGGGTCTCGGCGGGACCGGCGCGTTCACGGCGAGGCACGGCGAGCCCTCCGTGCCGTACACCTTCACGTACACGATCGGCTGAGGTCGGCCGCAGTCGGCAGCGGTCGGCAGCGGTCGGCTGAGATCAGCCCAGTCGGTCAGCCCAGGTCGGTCAGCCCAGGCCGGTCAGCCCAGGTCCGGGATGCGCCAGTCGATCGGCTCGTGCCCCTGCGCCGCCACCGCTTCGTCGATCTGCGTGAAGGGGCGCGAGCCGAAGAACTTCTTGGCGGAGAGCGGCGAGGGGTGCGCGCCCTTCACGACCACGTGCCGCTCCTCGTCGATGAGCGGAAGCTTCTTCTGGGCGTAATTGCCCCAGAGGACGAAGACGGCGGGGTCGGGGCGGTCGGCCACGGCGCGGATCACCGCGTCCGTGAACTTCTCCCAGCCCTTGCCCTTGTGGGAGTTGGCCTCTGCCGCGCGGACCGTGAGCACCGCGTTCAGGAGCAGGACACCCTGCTGGGCCCACGGCATCAGATAGCCGTTGTCCGGCACGGGGTGGCCGAGCTCCTCCTTCATCTCCTTGTAGATGTTCCGCAGCGAGGGCGGAGTCTTCACGCCGGGCCGCACGGAGAAGCAGAGGCCGTGCCCCTGGCCCTCGCCGTGATATGGGTCCTGGCCGAGGACGAGCACCTTGACCTGGTCGTACGCAGTCGCGTCGAGTGCGGCGAACACCTCGTCACGCGGAGGATAGACAGGGCCCTTCTCCCGCTCTTCCTCGACGAACTCGGTGAGCTCCTTGAAGTAGGGCTTCTGCAGCTCCTCGCCGAGGACTCCGCGCCAGGACGCGGGCAGCATGGCGATGTCGGTCACGTCAACAACCTCCGGTGTGCGGTCACTTCTCACCACAGAACCTACCGGCGGCCACTGACAATCGATCCGATCCCCGCTGCCCACGGCCTCCCGCTACCAGCTGGACTCGCGCTACCAGCTGGTCTTGCGCTCCAGCTCCCACATCATCATGATCGCCGAGGGGTCGAGGGCACGTTCGCCGCCCGCGATCTCCTCGCTCGCCATGATGTACTGCTTTCCCTGCCACAGCGGGAGCAGCCGCGCGTCGTCGACGAGGACCTTCTGGGCCTGCTCGAAGTCGTCGGCCAACGCCCCCCGGTCGGCCTCACGGCGTGAGCGCGGCAGCACCTCATCGGTGATCTCCCGCGACGGATACGGCGTGTTGAGCACGTTCTTCTCGCCGACGAACGGCGCGATGAAGTTCTCCGCGTCGGGGAAGTCGGGGAACCAGCCACGGCCGAAGACCGGGTACTCGCCCTTCTTGGTGCCCGCGTCGAACTCGGTCCAGGGGCGGCCCTTGAGCGTGATCTTGAAGAGGCCGGATGCCTCGAGCTGCCGCTTGATCTCCTGGAACTCCCCCTCGGTCGCCGAGCCGTAGCGGTCCGTCGTGTACCAGAGCGTGAGCGGCACCGGCTTGTTGATGCCCGCGTCCTTGAGGATGTTCGCGGCCTTGGAGTCGCTGGGGTCTCCGTAGTCGTCGAAGAAGCCGGTGCCGTGTCCGATGAGCCCCTGGGGGACCATCGAGTACAGCGGCTCGACTGTGTCCTGGTAGATCTTGTGTGCGATGGCCGGGCGGTCGATGACCTGGGCGAAGGCCTGCCGGACCGCCTTCTTCCTGGCCCACGGGTCATCGGGGTTGAACACCAGGTAGCGGATCTCGGTGCCCGAGCCCTCGACGAGCTGGATGCCCTCCTGCTTGCGCTTGTTCGCCTGCATGTCCACGATGTCCTGGGCCGCGAGCCCGCGGAAGGTGACGTCGATCTGCTTGTTCCGCAGAGCCTCGACCATGGTCGAGGACTTCTTGAAGTAGCGGATGATGACCGCGTCGTTCTTGCGGTCGGCCGCACCCTTGTAGTTGGCGTTCTTGACCAGCTCCGCCTTCTCACCGGCCTTGTACGACTGCAGGGCGTAGGGCCCAGAACCCGCGATCGAGGTGCCCCCGCGGAGCTTGTCCGCCGGGTACTCGCGGGGGTCGACGATCGACATGGCGGGCGTGGAGAGCACGAACGGGAAGGTGGCGTCCGGCTTCTTGAGACGGAACGTGACCGTCCGGTCGCCCTTCGCCTGGACCGAGTCGAGCGACCCGAGCAGTCCCGCCGGCCCGCCCTTCACGTCGATGCGCCGCATCCGGTCGAAGGTGTACTTGACCGCCTTGGCGTCGAGCTCGTGGCCGTCGGAGAACGTGAGATCATCACGCAGCTGACAGGTATAGACTTGGTTCGTCGCGTCGGTGAACTTGCAGGACTCGGCCGCGTCCGGCTCGGGCTCGGCCGCCCCGCTGGGGAAACTCAGGAGCGTCTGGAACACGTTGCGGTAAAGCTCCCAGGAGCTGTCCCAGGCGGCCGCGGGATCGAGAGTGCTGGGAGCACTCATCGTGCCGACGGTGATCTGCTTGTCCTCGTCGGAATCGTCCGACGAGATGGCTCCGCACCCCGCGAGCAGGGATACGGACACCAGCGCCGCGGCCGGTCGCAGGCCCCGGCGGGGCAGCCCGGCCAGGCCACGGGCACCCGCCGCCGTCACCAGGCGAACATCACTGAACACGCGCACACTCCTCGCTCGTCCATGCCATGGGTCGGCAGACCCTACCGCAATGCCCCGCCAGGCCAACTTGCGGCGCCGACGGGGCACTTGATGCGCGTTTACGTCCCTTTAGATGGTCGTACCTGACGATTGTGCGGTCTTCGTCAGCCGACGCCCGCATTGAGGAAGATGCCGCCATCGACCACGAGCGTCTGCCCCGTGATCCAGTCGGACTGGCGGGACGTGAGGAACGCGGCGGCGCCCCCGATGTCCTCGGGCACGCCGAGCCGCCCCAGGGGATACGCGGCGGCGGCCTCCTCCTCACGGCCCTCGTAGAGAGCCTTGGCGAACTGAGTCTTGACCACGGCGGGCGCGATCGAGTTGACCCGCACCTTCGGCGCGAACTCGTGCGCGAGCTGCAGCGTGAGGTTGACCATGGCCGCCTTGCTCATCCCGTACGCGCCGATGAACGGCGAAGGAGCGACGCCCGCGACGGAGGCGATGTTCACGATCGCACCGCCGTTCTGACTCTGCCAGGCCTTCCAGGTCTGCTGGGCGAAGCCGAGCGCCGAGATCACGTTGGTCTCGAAGACCTTGCGCGCCACATTGAGGTCGAGCTCCGCCATCGGCCCGAACACCGGATTCGTACCGGCGTTGTTGATGAGGAAGTCGACCCGCCCGAAGGCCTCCATGGCGCGCTCGACGGCGACCGCCTGGTGGGCCTCGTCGTGCGCCTTGCCCGCCACGCCGATGACGCGGTCGGCGCCGAGCTTCTCGACGGCCTCCTTGAGCGCGTCCTCGTTGCGCCCCGTGATGCACACACGGTCACCGCGGGCGACGAGCGCCTCCGCGACGCCGTACCCGATGCCGCGGCTCGCGCCCGTGATGAGCGCGGCCTTTCCACTGTCCTGCACTGTCATCTCCGCAACCCTCCGGAACAGAACTACCGGGCCAGAACTACCGGACCGCAACTAGTTGAGCGGCCCGCCGGCCACGTACATGACCTGGCCCGACACGAAGCCCGCGGCGTCGCCCGTGAAGAAGGCGATGGCGTTGGCGATGTCCTCGGGGCGGCCGACGCGCTGCACCGGGATCTGCGTGGCGGCAGCGGCCTGGAAGTCCTCGAAGTCCATGCCGACGCGGTCGGCGGTGGCCTTCGTCATCTCGGTGACGATGAAGCCCGGGGCCACGGAGTTGGCGGTGACGCCGAACTTGCCGAGCTCCTTGGCCAGGGTCTTGGTGAAGCCCTGCAGGCCGGCCTTGGCCGCCGCGTAGTTGACCTGGCCGCGGTTGCCCAGCGCGGAGGACGAGGAGAGGTTCACGATCCGGCCGAACTTGGCGTCCACCATGTGCTTCTGGATCGCGCGGGACATCAGGAACGCACCGCGCAGGTGCACGTTCATGACCGTGTCCCAGTCGGTGGCGCTCATCTTGAAGAGGAGGTTGTCGCGGAGCACACCGGCGTTGTTCACGAGGATCGTGGGCGCGCCGAGCTCGTCGGCGATCCGGGCGATGGCCGCCTCGACCTGAGCCTCGTCGGACACGTCGCAGCCGACGGCGATCGCCTTGCCACCGGCAGTGGTGATCTGCGCGACGGTGTCCTTGCAGGCGGCCTCGTCGAGGTCGATCACCGCGACGGCGCGGCCTTCGGCGGCCAGACGCACGGCGGTCGCCGCGCCGATGCCTCGCGCTGCTCCGGTCACGACCGCGACGCGCTGCTCAGTGGTGGACATGCTGGTTCTCCTCGCCCTTGGGATGCGGCTCTACGGTACGCCCCGATGGTGAGCGACCGCTTAGTACCTTCAGCTGAACGAGACGCTAGAAGCCCTGGCACCCGGTGTCAACGGCGCACAGGGGGCTGTGATTCTTTACCTCACCAGGAGGTCGAGGAGCCGGTCCACCTCTTCGACAGGATCCGCCGTGAGACCCGTGTGCACCGGCCCCGGCTGCACCACGGTCGAGCGCGGCGCGATCAGCCACCGAAAGCGCCGCCCCGCATCGTCCCGCTCGGCCTGACCTGCTCCTTCGCCACCCGCGCAGATCCGCTCGACGGCTCGGAGCGAGGCCCTGATGCCGGGCAGGTCGGCAGCCGGGTCCAGGGCCAGCAGCTTGTTCTCGTCGAGATGCGTACGGGCGGCCACGAAGGACTTGGCCCGGCAGTAGACCACCACCCCCGCGTTGAACCGCTCACCGCGCTCCGCGCGCGGCACGACGCGCACCAAGGCGTACTCGAAGACGTCCCGCTCGATCGGTCGCTCGATCAGTTGCTCGATCGGTTGCTCGGTCAGTCGCTCGGTCACTGTCCGGCGCCCTTCCGCTGCGGCTCGGGCAGCTGGATGCGTTCGTGGATGGTCTTGGCCCTCGGCAGCAGCGCCGTCACATAGGCGCGGCGCACGGCGTCGGGGCTCTCGAAGCCCGGCTCGTCCACCAGCCACACATCGGGTACGTCGGCCGCGGCGGCGGCGAGGAGCTCCTCGGTGACGAGCGGGGCGAGCTCGGCAGCGGCCGCTGCGACGTCTGGGCCGAACGGGGCGAGGGCGTGGTCGGACGCGTCGTACGGCTTGGCGGCCGCGCTCTCGGCGGTGCGCCAGTTGTGGTGCCAGATCATGCTCGCGCCGTGATCGATGAGCCACAGGTCGCCGCCGAACACCAGCATGTTCGGATTGCGCCAGGAGCGGTCCACGTTGTTGATGAGCGCGTCGAACCACACGACACGGCCCGCCTCGGCCGGATCGACGTCGAACGCGAGCGAGTCGAAGCCGAGCGCCCCCGAGAGGTACTCCATCCCGAGATTCAGCCCGCCGCTCGACTTGAGCAGCCCCTGCACCTGCTGGTCGGGCTCACCGAGGCCGAGCACCGGATCGAGCAGGACCTGCGTGAGGCCCGGCACCCGCAGCCCCAGACCACGCGCCAGCTGCCCGCAGATCACCTCGGCGACGAGCGTCTTGCGGCCCTGTCCGGCCCCGGTGAACTTCATGACGTACGGCGCGTACGTCCCCCGGCCGTCGGCGGCCTCGACGAGGCCGGGGAGCGATCCGCCCTCCCGCAGGGGCGTGATGTAGCGGACCGCGGTGACTTCGGTGAGCATTGCCCCAGGTTAATGCCGGTCCGAACGCGGCTTGCGCAAGAAGTGCTTGAGCGTTTGAACATACCGGCGCGCGATCCCGTACCACCGGACATGACCACCTCCAAGGAACCTCTGCCCGTCTCCAAGGAACCTCTGCCCGTCCCCAGGGAACCTCTGCCCGCGCTCTCCCGCCGTTCGGTCGTCGCGGCCGCAGGCGTCGTCAGCCTGGCCGCCGCCCTCGCGGCCTGCGGTGAGAGCGGCAACAGCGACAACTACGGCTCAGCTCCGGATGCGAAGAAGACGCCCGACGGCTCCAAAGCATCCGGTGGCGCCGCCGGGGCCGTGCTCGCCAAGACATCGGAGATCCCGGTGGGCGGCGGCAAGATCTTCAAGGAGGAGGGGGTGGTGGTGACCCAGCCGACGAAGGGCGAGTTCAAGGCCTTCTCGAACCGCTGCACCCATAAACAGTGTCCGGTGACGAGCGTCGAGGGCGGCACCATCAACTGCCCCTGTCACGGCAGCAAGTTCGCCATCTCCGACGGGAGCGTGAAATCCTCCCCGGCGCCGAAGCCACTGCCCGCCGCCCAGATCAGTGTGGACGGGGACTCGATCAAGCTGGCCTAGGAGGCTGCCGCTTCCAGCTGCCGAGGACGTCCTGGGTGGTGACGATGGTGGCGACCAGGGCGAGCGTGTTGCGGATCATCGCGGGTGCGTAGTCGGAGGGGACTCCCGCGATGGCGTCCGACGGCACGACGGCGGTGTAGCCCAGGTTCACGGCGTCGAAGACGGCGTTCGGTATCGCCACGTTCGCCGACACCCCGGTCACCAGGAGGGTGCGGCAGCCGAGGTTGCGAAGCAGCGGGTCGACGTCCGTGCCCGCGAGCGGCGAGAGCCCGTGCAGCCGCCGTACGACGAAGTCCTCTTCGGCCACCTCGATGGGCGGCGCGATCCGCACGGCCTTCGTCCCGGAGAGCTGCTGCACGGGCAGCCGTCCCGCGGCACGGAAGAGGCGGGCGTTGTGGTTGGCGCCGCGCCCGTCGGGTCGCCGTTCGGCGACCGCGTGCAGGACCTGGGCCCCGGCCTGGTGGGCTGCGGAGACCAGCCGCGCGACATTGGCGAGACAGCCCGAGGAGCGTGCCTCGTCGGCGAGTTCGGGCAGCGCGCTCTCCGTCCCCACCACACCCTGCTGGCATTCGACAGTCATCAGTACGGTGGTGGCGGGATCGAGGAGTTCCCTGAGCTGTTCGTACGACGGCATCGCTCCCCCTGTCCGATTCATTCGGTTCATCCAGGTCGTCCGGGCCACCCGGGCCGTCCGGGACAGCGCGGGCGACCGGCGACGACCGGGATGCGCGGAGGTTAGCGGCCATTGCGCCACGGCGGAAGAGACCGCATGCTTTCCCGACGGACAGTTCTGATGGGTAGTCAGTTCTGGCTGTGCGCCCACCATTTCCACTTGTCGCGGGAGGACCGATGGCCGTCACACAGCGCCGGGGCCGCAAAATCATGATGTCGCCGGACGAGCTCGACGCCTTCCTCGGCACGGAACGCACCTGCCGGGTCGCGACCGTGTCCGGCGACGGCGCCCCACACGTCAGCGCACTCTGGTTCGCCTGGGACGGCACGTCCTTGTGGCTGTTCTCGATCACCCGCAGCAAGCGCTGGGCGGACCTTCGGGGTGACCAGCGGATCGCTGTGGTGATCGACTCGGGCGTCGAGTACGGGGAGCTGCGGGGCGTCGAGCTCTCCGGGACGGCGGTCTTCGTGGCCGAGTCGCCGCGCGTGGGCGAGCCCTGCCCCGAACTCGAAGCCCCGGAGAGGCTGTTCACCCAGAAGTACTTCGGGATGGACACGATGCCGTACGACGGGAAACACGCGTGGATCCGGCTCACACCCGACGCGATCGCGTCCTGGGACTTCCGGAAGCTGGCGGATCTGCGGGCCCGCCCCTGACAGAGCGAGGCGGATGCGCACCCCCTGAGCTCTGGCCCAGCCCGGCCCCCGCTCCTTGGAGCGCCTCGACCGCCGCCCTGATCGAGGGCCGACGGTCTGCGTCCGCGCGCCACACCGCGTACACATGACGGTGCACCCGGTGCCGCACCGGGACCGTCCTGACCCCGGCGGGCATCGGCTCGCGCCCCAACTGGGGTGCCACGCACACGCCGAGACCCGCGGCCACCAGGGCGAGCTGCGTGTGATGTTCCTCCGCGCGGTGCGCGATCCGCGGCTCGATGCCCTTGGCGCGCAGCGTGAACATCAGCCACTCATGGCAGAACTCCCCCTCCGCCCAGGCGATCCACTCGTCGTCCGCGAACTCCTCGAGGTCCACCTCGGCGCGGTCGGCGAGGGGGTGGGCCGCGGGCATGGCGACATCGGCGGGATCGTCCAGGAGGGGGGCCCTGACGAGGCCTTCGGGCATCGGCAGCGGCTTGTTGTACCAGTCGAGGACGACCGCCATGTCGATGTCGCCGCGCACCACGGCGGCCACCCCGGGCTGGGCCTCCATCTCCTGGGATCGCACACGCAGACCGGGATGGCCGGCACGCAGCGCGGTGAGCGTGGCGGGCAGCAGGCCGCGCATAGCTGTGGGGAAGGCGGAGATCCGCAGCTCCCCGACGGCCTTGCCGCGCTGCTCCTCCAGGTCGGACTGCGCGAGCTCCACCTGGGAGAGGATGCGCCCGGCATGCTCGGCGAGCAGCCGCCCGGCATCGGTCAGGCGCACGCCCCGGCCGTTCTTGGCGAGGAGTTGCTGGCCCACCTCGCGCTCCAGCTTGGTCATCTGCTGCGAGACCGCCGAGGTCGTGACGTGCAGCCCCGCCGCGGCGCCGCTGACCGAGCCGTGCCGGGCCAGTGCGTCGAGCGTGCGCAGGCGTTCCAGGTTCAACACGTAAGCGATGCTACGCGATACCTAGCAGTTTATTTCGCTTGTTCTACGATGTCGGCTGCCTCAAGGTGACGTACATGAGCGTCACCTCCACCCCTCAGGGCTCCCTCGTCGCTGTTTCTCCCCCTCCCGCCCCTGTCGATCCGAAGCCCCGCCGCGTCCTCGGCTGGCGCCTGCGCTTCGGCGTCCTCTCGCTGATCTGGGGCTTCAGCTTCCTCCTCATCAAGGTCGGCACGGAGGGCTACGCACCGTTCCAGGTCACCTTGGGACGCCTGCTCTTCGGCACCGCGGTCGTCGCGGTCGTCCTCGTGGTCAAGCGCGAACGGCTGCCGCGCGGGACACGGTCGTGGGCGCATCTCACGGTCGCGGCGCTCCTGCTCAACGCCCTGCCGTTCTCGCTGTTCGCGTACGCGGAACTGACGATTCCGTCCACGCTCGCCGGTATCTGCAACGCGACCTCGCCCCTGTGGGGCATGGCGCTCTCGCTGGTCGCACTCTCCGAGGACCGTCCGACGCGGCGCAGGGTCGCGGGGCTCGGCATCGGGTTCCTCGGGGTGCTCACGGTCCTCGGCGCCTGGCAGGGGTTCAGCGGCCTCGACTTCCGCGGCACGTCGATGGCACTGCTCGCCGCGCTGTGCTACCCGATCGGCTGGATCTACGTGCGCCGCACCCTGGCCGGCTCCGGTCACTCCAACCTCTCACTGACCGGCGCCCAACTGCTGATCGCGACCGTCGAACTGGCCGTGGTGACACCGCTGTTCACGTCGTTGCCCACGCACTTCCCCGTCATGCCGCTCCTCGCGATCGTGGCACTGGGTGCCGTCGGCACCGGGCTCGCCTTCCTCATGCAGTACGGCCTCGTCTCCGAGGTCGGGCCGACGACGGCCCAGATGGTCACGTACTTCGTCCCGGTCATCGCCACCACCGCGGGCGTCGCCGTGCTCGGCGAGACCCTGAGCTGGTCGACGCCGGTGGGCGCGGTGATCGTCCTGGCGGGCGCCGCGCTCACCCAGTCCAGGCCGCGCGGCCGCGCGCGGAACCGGCCGATCGCCGACGCCGCGCACGAGCGGGCCGATCACTCATAGCGCCGCGCGGGAGCGGGCCCGGTGGCGGAGGCGACGGCGTCCGCCACCGCCGCGATGTCACCGTCCCCGAGCGTCGACACCGTGATCCGCACCCCGGGCCGCGCACTCATCCGGAATCGCGCCCCCGGCGCGACGGCCCACCCCGCGTGCAGCAGCCTGGCGACCGCGCCGGTCTCGTCCGGCACCGGCACCCATACGTTCATGCCGCTGCGCCCGTGCGCCGCGACACCCCGCTCGGCGAGTGCGGCGATCAGCGCGTCACGCCGCTTCCCGTACGACGCCGCCACCTGGGCTGTGTCCACCGCCCCGTCCGCCCACAGCCGCACCACGGCGCGCTGCGACAGATGGCTCACCCACCCGGGGCCGAGCCGCTGCCGCCCTTGTACGCGATCGACGGTGACGCAGTCCCCGGTGAGGAGGGCGAGTCGCAGGTCAGGGCCGTACGCCTTGGCCGTGGAGCGGACGAAGGCCCAGCTGCGGGTCACGCCCGCCAGCGGGTGCAGCGGCAGGTCGACGATGGCGTGGCCGTGGTCGTCCTCGACGAGGAGCACGCCCTTGTGCGCGGAGAGCACTTTTCGCAGCGCACGCGCGCGTGGAGCACTGATCGCGGCGCCCGTCGGGTTCTGGGCGCGGTCGGTGACGATGAGCGCCCTGGCTCCGCCGCGCAGCGCCGCCTCCACGTCGGCGGGCAGCGGCCCGTCGTCGTCGACGCCCACCGGGACCGTGCGCAGCCCGAGCACGGGCATCAGATCGAGCAGGCTGCCCCAGCCGGGATCCTCGACCGCCACCGCGTCGCCCGGCTTGAGATGCGCGGCGAGCACACGCTCGATGGCGTCGAGAGACCCGGAGGTGACGGCGACAGGACCGTCCGGCACGCCGTCCTCGTCGAGGGCCACGCGCGCGTGGCGGGTCATTTCGGCGTCCACTGCCTCCTCCCCGTACAGCACGGGGCGCAGGTCGCCCTCCGCGGCGGCGGCGGCGAACACCCCGGCGAGCGGCGGAAGCAGCGCCGTGTCCGGGTTGCCGTTCGACACGTCGCGCACACCGGTCGGCACGTCCACACGGATCAGCTCGCGCACGGTCGTCGCGGGCTTGGGGCGTACACGGCTGCCGCGCCGCCCCGCCGTCTCGATGACGCCGCGTTCGCGCAGCGTGCGGTAGGCGGCGGCCACCGTATTGGGATTCACCCCGAGCCGCTCCGCCAACTCGCGCATCGGCGGCAGGAGTTGACCTGGTTCCAGGTCTCCGCCACCCACCGCGCGCTCCACACTGGCAGCGATCTCAGCTGCACGTCGGCCTTCGATCCGATACTCTCCTAGCACAAACCAGATTATGCACTAGTGCAATGGAGAAGGCAATGAGCGTCGCATCCGAGTCCGGCATCGAGGCCGCCGACACCGCCTCGTACGCGCCGACCGACCTGACCGTGCCCACCCGTGGGCGGGACCGTGCCGCGTACGACCAGGAGTTGGTGCACGCGATACTCGACGAGGCCTATGTCTGCCACCTCGGTTTCGTGCGGGACGGAGCTCCGATCGTCCTGCCGACGCTGTACGGCCGGGTGGGCGAGCGTCTGTACGTGCACGGCTCGACGGGTTCCCGGCCGCTGCGGATGGCGGGCGACGCCCGGCAGCAGGAGGAGGACCCGGGCCTGGCGGTCTGCCTGACCGTCACCCACGTCGACGGCCTCGTCCTCGCCCGGTCGGCCTTCCACCACTCGATCAACTACCGCTCCGTGGTGATCCACGGCACGGCCCACCAGGTCACCGACCCCGAGGAGAAGCGCGCCGCCCTCGACGCGCTCGTCGACCACGTCGTGCCGGGCCGCTCCGTCGACTCGCGCCCCGCGAACGCGAAGGAACTCGCGGCGACCGCCGTGCTCAGCCTCGACCTCGCCGCGGTGTCCGCCAAGGTGCGCACCGGCGGCCCGAACGACGACCCCGAGGACCTCGACCTGCCCCACTGGGCCGGCGTCGTCCCCCTGCGCAAGGGGCACGACCCGCTCGTCCCGTCGGCCGACCTGGCCCCCGGCATCGAGACCCCCGACTACCTGGTCGAGCTGTGATGCTGATCCACCCCTGGGACGCGCCCCGCTCCGACGCCGAGTGGCAGCAGTGGCTCGCCGCCCACGACTTCGGGCAGCTCGCCGTGAACGGCCTGCCCGGAGAGCCCCCGCACGTACAGCCCGCGCACTTCGCCTACGAGAGGGGTCACGGCCCGCACGGCCGGGTGATCACCCACCTGGCGCGCCCCAACCCGCTGTGGCCCGCGCTGGAGGCAGACCCCGAAGTACTGTTGAGCGTGGTGGACGACTACGTGTACGTGCCGGGCCCCTGGCAGGCACCGCCGGACACGTTGCCCGAGCACGGCGTGCCGACCAGCTTCTACGCCGCCGTACAACTGCGCTGCACCGCCCGCATCGTGGACGACCCGGCGGAGAAGGCCGAGCTCCTCAACCGCCAGGTCGCCCACTTCCAGCCCGAGGGCGGCTCGGTTCCGGCCGCGGTGGGCGAGGCCCCGTTCGGCCGCATGCTCTCCGGCATCCGCGCCCTGTGCCTCGAAGTGAGCGACGTACAGGCGAAGTTCAAGTACGCCAGCCACAAGCCGCAGGAGGTCCAGGACCAGATCGCGGCGGGCCTCACGAAACGTGACGGCCCACGCGACGAGGCGGCGTACGAACACCAACTACGCCGCCGCTGAACGCCCCGTCAGGAGCGCGGGGAGCGGCGCGGGCAGCCCCCCACCGGCCCCCGGACTCAAGACAGCGCTCGCGGGGCGCGACCCACACCGACCGGACCGCGCCCCGCGAGAACCCTCACACCAGCGCCGCATCCCGCCGCGCGGCGACCGCGCCCCGCGTCTCGGCGACGGCGAGCCCCGTCACCGCGGCCAGCATCATCAGCGTGCCGAGCACCGTCGACACGGTCAGCTCCTCGTCGAGCAGCACGACGGCGATGACCGCGGCGCTGAGCGGCTCGAGGAGCGTGATCACGGAGACGGTCGCGGACCGGATGACGGCGGCGCCCGCGAAGTACAGGGCGTAGGCGACCGCCGTCGGTATCACGACGATGTAGAGCACATAGAGGCTCATCCGCGCCGGGTCGGCGGTATGCGGCACGAGGCCCTCCACCGCGGCGAGCGGCAGCAGGCAGACGGAGACCACGGCGAACGACCAGACCGTCGTGTCGGCCGAGTCGGCACCGCCGTCCCGTCCCCACCACCGCGTGAGCAGCGTCATCGTGGCGTACGCGGCCGCCGAGAGCAGCCCCCACCCGACACCCTCCGGACGCACGCTCGCACCGCCGCCGCCCAGGACCAGCACCACGAGCCCGGCAAGCGCCCCCGCCACGGCGACGACCCCGCCACGCCCGAGCCGCTCGCCCATGGTGAACCGCGCCCCGAGCGCGATGAGCACGGGCCCCGCGCCCATCGTGACCACCGTGCCGACGGCGAGCCCGGTCGACTCGACGGCCGCGAAGTAGGCGGTCTGGAACACGGCGAGGGCCACGCCGGTCGTCACGATCCGCGGCAGCCTCCGCCGCAGCGGCGCGCTCACGGCGGCGTACGCGGACCTTCGGCGCGCCCGCATCAGACGGACGGCGAACAGCAGCACGAAGCCGCCCGCGCAGCGCCAGAAGGAGAGGCTGACCGGCCCCATGTCACTGGCGTTGAAGACCAGCGCGGCGGCGGCACCGGCGGTGCCCCAGGCCGTACCGGCGACGATCAGATAGAGGAGGCCGCGTCCGACGGACAGACCGGAGGCAGCCGTCGACACAGTCGACACATTCGACACGTGAGTTCTCCGCAGAAAGAAAGAAGAAGGAAGGTCCCTGGCTCCGTCTGCGGGCAGCGTCGTTCCACCCGGCCACCGGCCGGGTGTGTTCCAGAAGGTGCCCGCGCCTAAGCGGCGGGGGGCGGAAGAACGAGCGCGCGTGAATGCATGATCAACACCCTAGACGGCAGTGCCGGTTGACGACAACCGCTGCTCCGGCTCCGGCAGCCCGCCCGCGCCAGGCCCTTCGTGGGGCTTCGCGGGCGTGGACGACTGCGCGATGAACGCCCCCGCGAGCACCACCGCGCCCCCGATGATCTGCGGCGCCGACAGGTGTTCGCCCAGCATGACCCAGGCGAGCACGGTCGCTATGACCGCTTCCAGACAGGCGACGACCCCCGCCACCTGCGGCGAGAGCCGACGCACCGAGAGCACCCCGGTGACATACGCCACGACGGTCGCGACGAGCACGATCCAGCTGATGAGCACCCAGGCGGGAACGGCCGAACCGTCCATGTCCGCGCTTCCGGCGAGCACCGACCAGTCCATGCCCCAGGGGCGCGCCACGACGGTCAGCACCGCGGCACCGATCAGCAGTCCGTACGCGATGACACCGAGCGGGTCAGGGGCGTCGTCCCCCGCGTCGCTGCCCTGGTCGGACAGGACGAAGTAGCCGACCTGACAGCACGCGGCACCCAGCGCCAGCAGCAGCCCCACGGCGTCGAAACTCAGCCCGGCCCACACCTCGACGACACAGGCGAGCCCGCCGACCGCGAGCACCACGCCCACCGCGGCCGACCGCGTCACGGGCCGCCGCTGCACGAAACGCACCCAGCCGAGGACGAGCGCGGGCGCGAGGTACTCGACCAGGAGCGCGACACCGACGGGGATGCGGGAGATCGCCGCGAAATAACAGGCCTGGACACCGGCGACGGCGAGCAGGCCGAAGCCGAGCAGGAGGGCGGGCCTGCGGAGCAGCAGGGCACGGTGGCGCCAGGCGACCGGCAGCATCACCAGGGCGGCGCCCGTCACCCGCAGCCACACCACGTGCAGCGGGTCGAGGCCGGCCTCGATCAGCGGCTTGGCCGCGACGCCCGAACCGCCGAAGGCGACCGCCGACCCCAGGGCAAGGCCGAGGCCCATGCCTCTCCCGCGGCTCAGCCGTGAGCCTGCCCGATTCCCCTCAGACGCGTGCACCGGCACAGCATGCCAGGCCGCGTCATGAGCGTCACCTTCGATAGCCCCTGTCTCAATCGGCGGACGTCTCGGCGTACGGATCCGCGGACGCGGCGCCGGTGGACGGATCCTCCTCGACGCGCCGGACGATCGCCTTCGGGTCGGCCCCGGCCCGCCCCAGTACCTCGATCGCGCGGCAGTCCGGATCGGAGATGAGTGCCACCAGGAGGTCGATACCGAGGGCGCGCGGTTCGCCGCGCCGGTCGGCCCGCTCGATGGCCGTCTCCATGGCCGCGGTCGCGGACGGTGACCAGCGCTTCTCCTTGGCGGGACCGAAGTCGCCCACCTTCACCAGCGGCACCGCTCCGGAGTCCTCGACCGTCCCCCGCCACTGCAGGCCGTACCCGATGCTGCGCTGGACGAGATAGCCGAGCAGCCGCACCACTTGCGCCCCGTCGTCGAAGGCCGACCGCACCTCGGGGTCGGTCTCCAGGAGCGAGTGCAGCAGATGCGCGGTGTCGATCTGCCGGTCCCCGTCCCGTACCGCACGCCGGCGCGCACCGGCCACCACCGATGCCAGCACTGCGCTCAGTCGGGAGTCGGTCTCTGTTCGGGTGGGGCCGGGCTCGGCGCCCGGCGGGGTACGGCTTTGCACATCTTCCACCCCATCAGTCCCCTGTGGTGGCGTCATCGGCGGAGGGAAGCATCTTGGCGTCCGACACAGGTTGGGTACGCATGTGTGGCTTCTCCTCCTTACGGATGAGATCCGACTTTTCTTCCCCCAGGGGCGCGCGGCGCCTTGATTCACGCCCGGAACGCAACCACGGCACACCCGCCACTCGTCTTTCAGGCATGGGGCGCAGGTGATGGGGTGCAGGTCATGGAGTGCAGGTGCTGGATGGTCTCGCTGTCGGCAAGCGACGGCAGACAGTACGTGTATCGGGTGTACGCACCCGATGACGCACTGCCCGCCGACCTGTTCTGGGAAGCCTGGCACTGCCACGACGAGGGCCCGTTCCCCAGGGCGTGCGACCTGTTCGACGCGGCGGTGATACGCAGGGTCGGCTGACCCCGACCGCGATCGTCTTCCTGGCGGGCCTGTGGCCCTCGCCCTGGCCCGCCCCACCCCCTCCCCGACAGGAAGGCAGTGCCATGACCTCTCTCGACTCCCCGATCCCGCGGTTCCACCTGGCCGTGCCGGTCGACGACCTGGCCGCGGCACGTCGCTTCTACGGCGACGTCCTGGGCTTGACGCAGGGCCGCAGTGCGGACACCTGGGTGGACTGGGATCTGCACGGCCACCAGTTCGTCACGCATCTGGCACCGGAGCGGGCGCAGCGCGTACACAACCCGGTCGACGGCCACGACGTCCCGGTGCCGCACTTCGGACTCGTCCTGACGGTCGACGCGTTCCAGAAGCTCGCCGAGCGGCTGCGCACGGCGGACACCGAGTTCGTCATCGAGCCCTACGTGCGCTTCGCGGGCCAGCAGGGCGAGCAGTGGACGATGTTCCTCCTCGACCCGGCGGGCAACGCGCTGGAGTTCAAGGCGTTCGCCGACGACTCGCAGGTCTTCGCCACCTGAGACGCCCCCGCGGCTCACGCTCCCCGGCCGTCCCGACGCGGCCCGCGACTCAGGCGGGCCGCGTCCCGATGACAACGGTCGCGTACATCTCCTCGTCGCCCACCGACCGCGGCACAAGGCCGCCGTCAACGACCGCCGCGAGCGCGTACGGTGCCTGCCGCTCGCTCGTCTCGAACAGCAGGCGGCCGCCGGGAGCCAGCCAGCGCGCCGCGTCCCCGGTCACCCGCCGCAGGACGTCGAGGCCGTCGGCGCCGCCGTCGAGCGCCACACGCGCCTCGTGGATACGGGCTTCCGGCGGCAGGAGACCGACCTCATCGGTGGGTACGTAGGGGACGTTCGCCAGCAGTACGTCGACACGGCCCCGGAGCGCGACGGGCAGCGGCTCGTAGAGGTCGCCCTCGTACACCCTTCCCCCCGCGTCGGCGACATTGCGCCGCGCGCACCGCACGGCGGCGGGGTCGATGTCGGCGGCGTGCAGCTCGATCCGGCCGACCGCGGCGCCGAGCGCGGCCCCGAGCGCCCCTGAGCCGCAGCACAGGTCGACGACGACCGCTCCGGGTCCGGCCAGGGCGGCGGCCTCCTGTACGAGGAACTCGGTGCGCCGCCGTGGCACGAAGACCCCGGCGTCCACGGCTATCCGCAGACCGCGGAACTCCGCCCAGCCCAGGACGTGTTCGAGCGGCCGACCGGCGGCACGCCGCTCCACCATGGCGGCGAGTTCGGTGTGGTCGCACGCGGTGGCGACGAGCAGCCGCGCCTCGTCCTCGGCGAAGACACAGCCGGCGGCGCGCAGCCTGGTGACGATGGCGGCAGGGGTGAGGGACGTCATCGGCGATGACGGGGGTGACGAAGGTGGGACCGACATGAGAAGAGGAACCTTTCGGGACGCCTGAGGGGCTCCCTCGGTCACCTATGCCGGGTGAACCGCGCGGTCGTGAAGGGGGAGCACCCGACCTGCTGCAGCGGTAATGGGTCTCACCTCCCGGGTCCGTCTGCCCGCGTCCGTCGCGGGGGAGGGCAACAGTACCCGACCCGGTTTCGGGCGGCGCCGCCGGAGCGTCCACAATATCTGACGGTTCATCAGTATTGAATGTTCCGGACCCTGCGGCTACGTTCCGCGACACCGCAGCTGCGCCCCGCCGCAGCGCCCAACGAAAAGGGGTCGTCGCATGGCCGAAGTCAGCGCGGAAGCACGGATAGAGGCTCCCCCCGAGAAGGTCTGGGCCCAGCTCACCGACTTCTCCTCGTACGGCGAGTGGAACGCCACGCACACCAGCTTTCCCAAGGGCGGCCCCACCACGCTGGAGGTGGGCGGCACGTTCATGGAGAACATGAAGCTGATGGGCTTCCCCGCCGAGGTCAACTGGACGATCGAGGAGCTCCGGAGCGAGCGCACCCTGGCGATCAGGGGCAAGGGCCCGATGGGCGTCACGGTCGGCACCCGCTACTCGCTCTCCCCCGACGGGGACGCGACGACCGTACGCATAGAGGGCGAGTTCACGGGTGCGGCGGTCTCCCTGATGGCGGGCAAGCTGAAGGATTCGGCGACGGCCGCGCTGAACGAGTCGCTGCGGAAGCTCGCGGGCCTGGTGGCCTGACCCTCCCCCACGCTCAAACAGGCCCCGAAGCGAAGAGGCGCCCCACACATGAAGTGCGGGGCGCCTCAGTGGCACCGGGGGTCATCGACCCTCGCTGCCTCAGTCCTCATCGGCGAGGATCAGGTACAGCTTCTTGCGGGCGTCGTTGATGACCGCGACTGCCTTCTCGCGCTGCTCCTTGCTGCCGGTCTTCCAGACCTGGCCGAACGCCTCCATCAGCCCGAAACCGGCCTGGCGGATCTCGTTCAGCGTGTCCCAGTCGACCCCGCGCCCGGCCTCTTCCCAAGGCGCGTCGGGGCCCTCGTCGGCCGCGGTGGTGCCGGCCTCGGTGAGCGAGAAGAGCTTCTTGCCGCCCTCGCTCGCGCTGCTGATCAGGCCCTCGTCCTCCAGGAGCTGGAGGGTCGGGTAGACCGAACCGGGACTGGGCTTCCATGCCCCGCCACTGCGCTCGGCGATCTCCTGAATCATCTCGTAGCCGTGCATCGGCCGGTCCTTCAGGAGGGCCAGGATCGACGCGCGTACGTCGCCGCGCCGTGCCCTGCCTCGCGGACCGCCGCCCCGGCCGCCACGCCCGCCGCCCCAAGGGCCGCCGGGTCCACCGGGGCCGCCGAAGCCGGGGCCGAAGGGGCCGAACGCGGAGCGCCGCCCCTCGAAGCCGCCCCGGCCCTCGTGCCCGGGACCGCGCTTTCCATGTCCGTGTCCGTGCTCGTGCTCATATCCGTGGGAACGCATAGCAATCACTCCTTTAGTGATCGTGAACTTGCGGATGATCCATCGCGCCATCGTTGATCTGTCGCGATGCGTCAACGATATATCGGAACTGTTCGCCTGGCAAGCCCCTCCTGAGAGATGGCCGGAGCGGCAGGCCAGAGGGGGCCAACCAGCGGCCTAGGACCCCTCAATCGGGCCACTCACCCTCGATTGGCCTTGTTCCAGCCCCACATTGGCCCACTAGCGTCATCGGCATGCCGACCACTCACCGCATCCGCATCGTCGACGCCTTCACCGACCGCCCCTTCACGGGCAATCCCGCAGGCGTCCTCCTCCTGGACGCCTTCCCCGAGGACAGCTGGCTCCAGAACGTGGCCACAGAGGTCAACCACGCCGAGACCGCCTTCGTCCACCGCCTCCCCGCGGGCGGCGAGGCCGACTGGGCGCTGCGCTGGTTCACGCCCGCCACCGAGGTCGACCTCTGCGGCCACGCCACGCTCGCCACCGCCCACGTCCTGCAGGTCACCGGCGCCGCCGAAGGCCCCGTACGGTTCGCCACCCGCAGCGGCGTCCTGACCACGACCGCTCACGCCGATGGCACCGTCACCATGGACTTCCCGACCGCCCCGCTCACCCCGGCCGCTGTCCCCGACGGCGCGGCCGAGGCGCTCGGCGCCGAGCCGCTCGCGGTGTACGACACCGGGGCTCACCTCGGCGACCTGCTCGTCGAGCTCGCGGACGAGAAGACGGTGCGCTCGCTCACCCCGGACCACAAGGCCCTGACCCAGCACTCCAAGCGCGGCATCATCGCCACCGCACGCGCCGAAGACCCCGCCCGCGGCTACGACTACGTCTCCCGGGGCTTCTTCCCGCGCGTCGGCATCGACGAGGACCCGGTGACCGGCAGCGCCCACACGGCCCTGGCCCCCTTCTGGTCCCAGCGCCTGGGCCGCGCGGAGCTCACCGGCCTGCAGGCCTCGGCCCGCAGCGGCCTGGTCCGCACGGAACTGCGCGGCGACCGCACCCTCCTGACGGGCCGCGCGGTCACGGTCATCGAGGGCGACCTGTACGCCTGACATCACTGTGGGCCTGGCATCACTGTGGGCCTGACATCACTGTGGGGACGTACGACCAGGTCATGGCCGTACGTCCCCACAGTCACGTCAGCACCCGCCTGCCCGCCGCCTAAGGCGTGGGCAGCCACCCCACCTTCCCCGCGAGCAGCGCGTACCCGACGAACGCGCCGATATCGAGGAGCGAATGGGCCACCACCAGCGGCCCGACCCGCCCCCACCGCCGGTACAGGAGCACGAAGACCACCCCCATCGCCATGTTCCCGATGAACCCGCCGATGCCCTGGTAGAGGTGGTACGAGCCGCGCAGCACCGAGCTGCCGACGAGCGCGGCCATCGGCGTCCACCCCAACTGCCCCAACCTGCGCAGCAGATAGCCGACGACGATCACTTCCTCGAGCACCGCGTTCTGCACCGCGGAGAGCACGAGCACCGGGTACTTCCACCACACGTCCGGCAGGTCCTCCGGCACCACCGTCAGGTTGAACCCGAGCCCGCGCGCGGCCAGATAGAAGGCGATCCCGGTGCTGCCGATCACCGCCGCGATCGCCGCCCCGCGCCCCAGATCCGGCCATGGGCGGCTCCGGTCGAAGCCGATCGCGCGCAGCCCCGCGCCGTCCCTGATCAGGAAGTGCGCGACCAGCGCCACCGGTACCAACGCGGTGCTGATTCCGAACAATTGCCACGTGAGATCAAGCCATGGCCGCCCCGGAGCGGCCGACGCGTTCATGGTCGCCGCCTGGTCCTTCAGACCGCCAGGTTTGGTGACCGACCCGATAAAGCTGATCAGCGCGGACACACCGCTCGCGCCCAGTGAGACCGCGAGGACGAGCAGCGTCTCGTCCCTCAGGATCCGTCGCGATGGCCCCTCACCCCGAAAAGAACCGGCCAACGGCCCGGACTCCGCTTGCACTGCGCCTCCAGTTGAGTAATCCCGCCTCATCCCCATCCCCGTCCCACTAGGGTCTCGAAAGAAGTTACGAAGATCGTGCGCGACAGGCCGAGGGGGACGGACGCCGATCGCGGTCATGCCACCCCCTCTTCCCTTGCTTCATCGCTCAAGGAGGGGCACCACCGCCATGGGACGTCACAGCTTGCCCGATGAGTACGGCACGGACGCACCCGACCCACGACCGCGCACCCGTGGCCGCACCGTGGCCATCACGACGGCGCTCGTCCTGACGGTCGCGGCGGGCACGGCGTTCGCCGTCCGCAGCGACCTCCTCGACTTCGGCGGCTCGTGCGGCGACGACGCGGTGCGCCTCGACGTCGCCGCCGCCCCCGACATCGCCCCCGCGCTGCGCGCGGCCGCCGACGACGCGCGCGAGAAGGAGGTCACGTCCGACGGGTCGTGCATCGACGTACGGGTCACCGCCCGCGATTCGTACAAGGTCGCCGACGAGCTGCGGACGGGCAAGAGCCATCCGGACTACGACGTATGGGTGCCGGACTCCGAACTGTGGCTGCAACGCGTCGGCCTGGGCGGCAAGCGCGACAAGGTGACGCCCGCGGGGAACATAGCCTCCTCGCCGGTTGGCATGGCCATGATTCCCTCCGCCGCCGAGACCCTGGGCTGGCCGAAAAAGACGTACAGCTGGCCGAAGTTGACCGGCGCGGCGGTCAAGGGCGACAAGCTGCGGCTCGGCGCCGCCGATCCCGCGCGCAGCGCGACCGGCCTGCTCGCGCTCGCCAAGCTCAGCGCGTCGGCGAAGAAATCGGGCGGCAAGGACGGCGACACCGAGGCCGCCGCGATGGCCAAGGCCCTATCCGCACGCACATCCGACAGCGACAGCCAGCTCCTTGAGACCCTGGCCCGTGATTCCTCCGGCACCGAACAGGGCAACCCGCGCCGCAACCAGGCGCTGATCCTCTCCGAGCAGGCCGCGTTCGAGCACAACGCGTCGGCCGGCGAGGAGAACGGCCTCGACATGTTCTATCCAAAGGACGGCTCACCGCGCCTCGACTACCCGTACACGCTGGTCCAGGAGGACGAGCTGTCCACGGACCAGAGCCGGGCCGCCCTGCGCTTCATGACGCTGTTCAGCGACGACGGGGGGCGCGCGATCCTGGAGAGGCACGGCTTCAGGACCGGCACCGATGCCCCCTCCACGCGACTCGTCACGGCGGCCGGCGGACGCACCCCCCAGCCGTACGCCGACGAGGCGAGCGAGCCTCCCACCGAGAAGGAGCTCCAGGAGACGCTCGGCATGTGGACGATCACCGTCCAGAGCGCCAGGATCAGCACGGTCGTCGACGTCTCGGCCTCCATGGGCGAGTACGTGCCGGGCCGCGACCGGTCCCGGATGGAGGTCACCAAGTCCTCGCTGCTCCAGGCGCTCGCCGGGTTCACCGACGAGGACGAGATCGGCCTCTGGGAGTTCGCCACGCTCCTGGACGGCGAACGCGACTACCGCAAGCTCGTGCCGACCCAGCGGCTCGGCGACCGCAAGGGCGACGGCACCCAGCGGGACAAGGTCTCCAAGGCCTTCAGCGACCTGGCGCCCATCCCGGGCGGGGCGACCGGCCTGTACGACACCACACTGGCGGCGTACAAGGAGGCCACGTCCAGCTACGCGAGCGAAAAGTTCAACGCCCTGGTGGTGCTCACGGACGGCGCGAACCAGGATCCCGGCTCCCTCTCGCGCAGCAACCTCATCGCGCAGCTGGAGAACCTCTCCGACCCCAAGCACCCGGTGCCGCTCATCGCGATCGCGGTCGGCCCGGACGCGGACAAGGAGGAGGTCGTGCAGATCGCGGAGGCGACCGGCGGCTCGGGTCACCAGGTCGACGACCCGGCGCAGATCCACGCGGTCATCCTCAAGGCCATCATGGAGGCGGGCAGCCACGGCTGAGCCCGCCCCCCGGCGCCACCTCAGCCGCTCGCCCTCAGCTCAGGACAGCGGGTTCGGGCAGCCCCACCGGCCAGGTGTGCACCGGCTCCCCCGCGTGCATCAGCTCGGCATAGCGCCGGGTGGTCGCGGCGAGCGCGGCCTCGCGTCCGAGCCCGGTCTCCAGGGCCTGGTGGTACGTCGCCGCCTGCCAGGACGCCCCGTTCACCCGCCGCCTGCACCGCTCCTCGATGATGCCGAGATAGAAGTCCCGGTCGGCGGGCTCGACACCCCACGCGTCGAGCCCCGCCGCGGCGAGCGGCAACAGCTCGTCGCGTACGAGGGCTACCGCCGGCACCTCCACGAGCCCCCCGTACCGGCCGCGCCGCGGCCACCGCAGCCGGGCCTCGATGCCGTCGCGGCACGCGGTGTCGAAGTTGCGGGCCGCTTCCTCGAAGGGCAGCCGGGTCCACACGGGCCGGGACTCCTCGGCGAGGGCGCGTACGACGCCGTAGTAGAAGGCGGCGTTCGCGACGACGTCGGTGACGGTGGGGCCCGCGGGCAGGACGCGGTTCTCCACGCGCAGGTGCGGGACGCCGTCCGCGATGCCGTACACGGGGCGGTTCCAGCGGTACACGGTGCCGTTGTGCAGGACGAGTTCGCCCAGGTGCGGTACCCGGCCGTCCGCGAGCACCTCCAGCGGGTTCTCGTCGTCGACGAGCGGAAGCAGCGCGGGGAAGTAGCGCAGGTTCTCCTCGAAGAGCTCGTACACGTCGCTGATCCAGCGCTCCCCGAACCAGGTCCGCGGACGTACGCCCTGCGCCTGGAGCTCGGGCGGGCGGGTGTCGGTGGACTGCAGGAACAGCGGCGGGCGGGACTCGCGCCACAGCTCACGCCCGAACAGGAACGGCGCGTTGGCGCCGACGGCGATCTGCGCCGCGGCGACGGCCTGCGCCGCGTTCCACACGTCGGCGAACCTGCCCGGCGTGACCTGGAGGTGCAACTGCACCGATGTGCACGCCGCTTCGGGTGCGATCGACGCGGAGGTGCAGGTCAGCCGTTCGACGCCCTGGATGTCCAGGACGAACTCCTCGCCGCGGGCCGCCACGATCTGGTCGTTGAGCAGTGCGTAGCGGTCCACGTCGGAGAGGTTTCCCGAGACCAGGTCGTGGTGCGCGAGTGTCGGCAGAATGCCGATCATCACGATGCCGGCGTTCACCTCGTTCGCTTTTCGGTGGGCATAGGCGAGGCCGGTGCGCAGCTCCTCGGCGAGACGGTCGAGAACCCGTCCGCCCAAACGATGCGGAGCGATATTGACTTCAAGATTGAACATTCCGAGTTCCGTCTGGAAGTCACGGCTCGCGATGCGTTCGAGAACTTCGGCATTCAGCATTCTCGGCATCCCGTCGGGCCCCGCGAGATTCAGTTCGATCTCCACACCCATCAGGTTCTTGGGCCGATCGAACCGCTCCTCTTCCAACAGCCTCCGCAGTCCCGTCAGACACTCCTTGAGCTTGCTCCGGTACCGGCGCCGCTCGGCCAGGTCAAACGTTCCTGCTACGACCTTCTCCCCCATCGAAGCGTCCCCTCCTCTGATGGGCAGCCAATGATCCGGCCGCTGCGTCTCGGTGGATGATGCCCTGCAATGTGATCGATAACGCCCCGCACAGTCCTCCGGAGCAGTAGGCTCTTCGCCGTGTCCGCACGACCCATTCACCAATAATGATGTTCACCGGCAGAATCCGCTCGCCGAGTCATGGTGAAAAACGCCGATGAGATTCGGCCGTCCGCTCCCCCGAAGGGAGTCGAGGTCAAACGTCTGGGCTCATCCGGAATCGGGTTAAAGCCCGCAAAATAGCGACCGGATAACGCCTTGCGGACAATATCAGGTGCGGTTAGCTGAATCACGACCAGAACACGTGTCGTATAAACTTCGCGAACGAGGCAGAGAGTTGGCGCTCGCGGTCCCCTGCCCCCGCCCCCCTCTGCCCCCGGAGCAGACAGCGACGTCCGCACCTGTCCTCGTTCCACCGTGCCTGTCGAATGAGAGAGGCGACCCATCATGCCGCTGCAAGTCCCCCCGGCTCCCGCGCCCGCCCTGCGCAGCGTCCTCGCGGCACTCGGTTCACCCACCGCCGTACACGAAGCCCGCACTCCGTCCCTGCGCGCCGCCCAGGGACCGGTGAGCCCCGAACTCCCTTTGCCCGTACACGTCCTGGACCGGATCATCCCGTCGAGCCCATCCCCCACCCGTCTCGCGGGGTGGCGTTTCCTGATCCGCTGCGGCGAGCGCGCCGTCGCCGCGGCGGACACGATGCTGACGCCTGACGGGTGGACCTTCTCCCACTTCTTCGAGGGCCCGTACATCGCGGCCACCGAACGCGCCCTGCGTCATGCCGAAGCGATGCAGATGTCCTATCAGCCACGACTGTTGTCCATACCCGAGCTCTACATGCTCACACTCTGGCTGCACGGCGACTGCACGGCGGACGGCGCGAGCGGCGGCCTCGCGCCCTCCGACATCCTCGTTCCGCTCGCACCCGCGCCTCCCGGCATCGCGGCGCACCGCCCACACCGCGCCGCGGAGCTGCTCAAGGTTCTCACCCACCGCATGACCCCGGCACCGCTGCTCACCTCGCCCGCCTGACCTCGCCGTACGCACCGAGCCCCGCCGCCGTTCCCGGCCGCGGGGCTCGGTGCGTCCTGGGCCCATACGGACTAGCCCGGTATGACCACCCCGAACCACCCGAGAAGACAGCGCAGTTGGGCTGAACCGTCCGGGCGGGTGATACGTCATTAAGCAGTAAGAAGCGCTGCCGCTAAATCCCTGCGGATTGACGTCCGTAGGGCAACACTGGGATCGGACCGACATAACGGGGGGCGGCCATGAACACCGCATCGAGCCGCAAGGCAGACGTCACAGCCATCACACCGCAGCGAAAGAACCCTTCCATGTGCCAGCATCAACCACCCTGCCCGACAGCTGACTCCGCAGACCGGGAGGCCGCGCTCCTCACGGCGAGCCACCCGGAGCAGGGCTGGAGCCTGCTGTGCAACGGCGTTCTCCTCTTCGAGGACACTGGCGAGCTGCTGCCGGACGGCCAGATCATCGCCCCGCACCGCCCACTGGGCACGGACGAGATCATGACCGCCGCCTGACGCGGCAGCATCACGGCAGCACGCGGCAGCACCACGGCACGGACAACAAAGGGGCCGACCCGGAGCAACAACCTCCGGACCGGCCCCCACGCATGTTCTGGACGCGATATCAGTCCTCGTACGCGTCCAGCGGCGGGCAGGAGCAGACCAGATTCCGGTCGCCGTACGCCTGGTCGATGCGGCGCACCGGCGGCCAGTACTTGTCCGCGGCCACGACGCCGGCCGGGAAGACGGCCTCCTCGCGGCTGTACGCGTGCTCCCACTCACCGCCGAGCGCGGCAGCGGTGTGCGGCGCGTTCCGCAGCGGGTTGTCCTCGGCGGTCCACTCTCCGCCGACCTTCTCGATCTCCGCGCGAATGGCGATCATCGCTTCGCAGAACCGGTCGATCTCGACCAGGTCCTCGCTCTCGGTCGGCTCGATCATCAGCGTCCCCGCGACCGGGAACGACATGGTCGGCGCGTGGAAGCCGTAGTCGATGAGCCGCTTGGCGATGTCGTCGACGCTGACACCGGTCGCCTTGCTCAGCGGGCGCAGATCGATGATGCACTCGTGCGCGACCAGGCCGCCGGGACCGGTGTAGAGCACCGGGTAGTGCGGTTCGAGGCGCTTGGCGATGTAGTTCGCGGAGAGCACCGCGACCTGCGTGGCGCGCTTGAGGCCCTCGCCGCCCATGAGGCGTACGTACGCCCAGGAGATCGGCAGGATTCCGGCGGAGCCCCACGGCGCGGCGGAGATCGGCCCGACGCCCGTCTCGGGACCGGCGGCGGGCTGCAGCGGGTGGTTGGGCAGGTACGGCGCGAGGTGCTCGCGCACTCCGACCGGGCCGACGCCGGGGCCACCGCCGCCGTGCGGGATGCAGAAGGTCTTGTGCAGATTCAGGTGCGAGACGTCGCCGCCGAACTTGCCGGGCTGGGCGAGGCCCACCAGGGCGTTCAGGTTCGCCCCGTCGACGTACACCTGGCCGCCCGCCTCGTGCACGGAGGCGCAGATATCGGCGACGTGCTCCTCGAACACACCGTGCGTCGACGGGTAGGTGATCATGAGCACGGACAGCTCGTCACGGTGCTTCTCGATCTTGGCGCGCAGATCCTCGACGTCGATCTCGCCGTCGTCGCTGGTCTTCACGACGACGACCTTCATGCCGGCCATCACGGCGCTCGCGGCGTTGGTGCCGTGCGCGGAGGACGGGATGAGGCAGACGGTGCGCTGGTCGTCGCCGTTGGCACGGTGGTAGCCCCGTACGGCGAGCAGCCCGGCGAGCTCGCCCTGCGAACCGGCGTTGGGCTGCAGCGAGACCTTGTCGTACCCGGTGACCTCGGCGAGCCGCTCCTCCAGCTCACGGATGAGCGTGAGATAACCCTGCGCCTGCTGGGCGGGCGCGAAGGGGTGCAGCTGACCGAACTCGGGCCAGGTGACCGGCTCCATCTCCGTGGTCGCGTTGAGCTTCATGGTGCAGGAGCCCAGCGGGATCATGCCGCGGTCGAGCGCGTAGTCGCGGTCGGCCAGCTTGCGCAGGTAGCGCAGCATGGCGGTCTCGGAGCGGTACTGGTGGAAGACGGGGTGCGTGAGGTACTCGTCCTCGCGCAGCAGACCGGCCGGGAGCGTGTCCTCGGTCTCCGCGTCGAGCGCCTCGACGTCCGCCTCCACCTTGAACGCGGTCCAGATCGCGGTGAGTTGCTTGCGCGTGGTGGTCTCGTCACAGGCCAGGGAGACGTGGTCGGCGTCGATCTGGTGGATGTTGACGCCGCCCTCGCGGGCCGCGGAGACGAGTTCCTCGGCCCTGCCGGGCACCCGCACGGTCAGGGTGTCGAAGTACGCGCCGTGCACGACCTCGACGCCGCCCGCGGTGAGCCCCGCCGCGAGCACGGTCGCGTAGCGGTGCGTACGGCGCGCGATGGCCTTGAGTCCCTCGGGCCCGTGGTAGACCGCGTACATTCCGGCCATCACCGCGAGCAGCACCTGAGCGGTACAGATGTTGCTGGTGGCCTTCTCGCGACGGATGTGCTGCTCACGGGTCTGCAGCGCGAGCCGGTAGGCCTTGTTGCCGTCCGCGTCCACGGAGACGCCGACGAGCCGCCCCGGCAGGTTGCGCGCGAACTTCTCGCGCACCGCCATGTAACCGGCGTGCGGGCCGCCGAAGCCCATCGGCACACCGAAGCGCTGTGTGGTGCCGACGGCGATGTCGGCGCCGAGCTCACCGGGCGAGGTGAGCAGCGTCAGAGCCAGCAGGTCGGCGGCGACGGAGACGATGGCCCCGATCTCGTGCGCCTGCTCGATGAGGGGCTTCATGTCGCGCACGGCACCGGAGGCGCCCGGGTACTGGATCAGTACGCCGACGACACCGCGCTCGGCGACCTCGGCCGGGATGCCCTCGCTCAGATCGGCGACCACGACCTCGACACCGGCCGGCTCGGCGCGGGTCTGTATGACGGCGATGGTCTGCGGCAGCGTGTCGGCGTCGACGAGGAAGACACCGTCCTTGACCTTGCCCACGCGCCTCGACAGGGCCATGGCCTCGGCGGCGGCGGTCCCCTCGTCGAGCAGCGAGGCACCGGAGGTGGGCAGCCCGGTGAGCTCGGCGACGACGGTCTGGAAGTTCAGCAGGGCCTCGAGGCGCCCCTGGGAGATCTCCGGCTGGTAGGGCGTGTACGCGGTGTACCAGGCCGGGTTCTCCATGACGTTCCGCAGGATCACCGGCGGCGTGAAGGTCCCGTAGTAGCCAAGCCCGATCATGGGATCAAGAACCTGGTTACGGTCCGCGAGGGAACGCAGCTCGGCCAGGACCTCGGCCTCGGTGCGCGCTCCGGGCAGGTTCAGCGCCTCGGCGTTCTTGATCACATCCGGTACGGCGGCGGCGGTCAGCTCGTCGAGCGAGCCGTATCCGACCTGCGCGAGCATCTTGGCCCGTGCTTCCGCATCGGGGCCGATGTGCCGCTGCTCGAAGGGAATGCCCTGTTCGAGCTGGGAAAGCGGGATGCGAGGGGTGGCGGTCATTGCGGAGGCCTCCTGGTCTGACGCGACCTGCGAGGGGCACCACGGCGCGGGTACCCGGACGGCCTCCCCCTCTGTCATCTCAACCTGAGAGTTTCACCGGTCCGCGCCCCCATGAGGGAGCTGTCCCGGCTTTCACCGTCGGTGAGGAAGGGATTCGAACGTGCCCGCCCGACGCCCGCCCTACTTTCCAGAGTGACCTCGTCCGTGCGGTACAGGGGCCTGAGAGATTCCGGGGAGGAGTTGCTCCTTCGGCGCCCCCGGTGTCTCCACCGGAGAGCTCTCCCGCACGGGGTCAGCAGCCATGCGCCAGCCTACCAGCGAGGACTGCGGGCGATCCCTCGAGTGGCCGCCTGCCCCGAAGTGCTCTTTCGTAGTGATTACGAACGAACAAGGATGAGTCGTGCCCCACTTCGACAAGCCTCGACCAGTTGGAGGGCCCGTGCAGACCGACATCGATCCGCGCAACCTGATCGGCCGGAAGGCGTTCGACCGGAACGGGGCCAAGATCGGCACGATCGACGAGGTCTATCTCGACGACGCCACCGGCGCCCCGGAGTGGGCGGCCATACGCACGGGTCTGTTCAGCAGGGACGCGTTCGTGCCCCTGGAACCCAGCGAGGTCACGCGCGAGGGCACCCTGCGCATCCCCTTCGAGCGCTCCCTGATCAAGGACGCCCCCGATTTCGGCGTGGGCCGCCATCTCTCCCCCGAACAGGAACTGCAGCTCTACCACCACTACGGCCTGGACATCGCGCCCCCGCAGGCGCCGCCACCACCGGACCAGGACTTCGGCACCATCGCGGGCCAGGAAGCGCCCTGACCCTCATCGGTCACCCCGGCGACTCACGCACGTACGGGCATCACGGCTCCGGCTCGGGCTCCGGCTCCGGCTCCGGCTCCTCAGGAGCGGTCACCAACGGCAGGGGCTCCGCGGGCTCCAGCTCCGGATCATCCGTCCTGAACGTCCGCACCCGTCCCGGCGCCGACGATTCCGGCGTCTCGAAGCGGACCGTCACCCGCCCCAGACCACTCCCCTGCACCCACCCGTGCCCGAACTCGGCATGCCGCACATCGTGCCCGGCAGCCCACCGCCGCTCGGTCGCCGCCACTGACACGACGGGTACGACCGGGGACACGGCCGGCACCTCCACCGCGTCACCCACGGCCTGTGCCGCCGCCACCCCAGCCGGCTCCCCCTCTGCCTCCCCCTCTGCCTCCCTCCCCGCCTCCAGGGCCTCGGCCGCCTCAGCCGCCTCAGCGGCCTGCGCCTGCGCGAAGAGGTCCTCCTGCGTGTAGTCGGCAAGCCCCGTGACCCCCACCCCGAGGAGCCGCACGCCTCCGGTGGTGTCCACGGCCTCAAGCAGCCGCGCCGCCGCCTCCCGCACCACCCCGGGGTCGTCCGTCGGCCCGCGCAGCGTCTCGGAGCGCGTCAGCGTCGAGAAGTCGAACCGCCGCACCTTCAACACGATGGTCCGCCCCGAGTGCCCGGCAGCCCGCAGCCGCTCCACACACCGGTCCGCCAGCCGCGCCACCTCGCCCCTGACCCGTACCCGGTCATGGATGTCCACGTCGTACGTGTCCTCGACGCTGACCGACTTGGATTCCCGCTCCGCCACCACGGGCCGCTCGTCCCGGGCAAGGGCCATCGCGTACAGCGCGCTCCCGTGCGACTTCCCGAGGAGCCGTACGAGCTCGTCCTCACCCGCCTCGGCGATCTCCCCCACCGTCGTGATGCCCCCGCGCCGCAGGTGGTCCCCGGTGGCGGGACCGACACCGGGCAGGGTCCGCACCGACATCGGCCCGAGCAGCTCCCGCTCGGTGCCCGGCACTATCAGCCGCAGACCGTCCGGCTTGGCCTCCTCCGAGGCGATCTTCGCCAGCATCTTGGACGCGGCGAGCCCGACCGAACCCGCGAGCCCGGTCACCGCCTTGATGTCCGCGCGCAGCCGCTCGCCCACGGCAAGGGCCGACTCCTGGTCGTCGGCCACGCCGCCCGCCTCCAGATCGACGAACGCCTCGTCCAGACTGAGCGGCTCCACCAGCGGCGACAGCTCCCGAAGGAGCGACATCACCTGGTCACTGATCCCGCGGTAGAGCCCGAAGCGCGGGACCAGATAGGCGGCATTGGGCGCCAGGCGACGCGCCTGCCCCATGGGCATGGCCGAGTGCACGCCGAACTTACGCGCTTCGTACGAGGCGGTGGCCACCACACCCCGGGGTCCGAGGCCGCCCACCACCACGGCTTTCCCGCGCAGACTCGGCTTCGCGGCCTGCTCGGCAGACGCGTAGAAGGCATCCATGTCGAGATGCAGGATCGTGGGCGCGGTTCTCACACCCCTGATGCTGCCCTACGCCACTGACAACGCCCCGAGAACGCCACCCCGGCCCCCGAACCGGCTCGGGCGGTCACGGCCTCTCACACGGCCCTGTTGCGCCGCCTCGCGAGCTCGTCGGCGGGGTTCTGCCGCAGGAGCGTCTCTCCGGTGTCGATCCGCTCGCCGTGCAGCTGCGAGAGTGCGGCGTCCACATCCCGCCACACGACGCCCACGGCGATCCCGAAGACTCCCTGGCCGCCCTGGAGCAGATCGTGGACCTCGTCGGGCGACGTGCACTCGTACACCGTCGCGCCGTCGCTCATGAGCGTCATCCGCTCCAGGTCCTCGCAACGGCGGTCGCGCAGATGCTGGACCGTGGTCCGGATGTTCTGCAGGGACACGCCGGTGTCGAGGAACCGCTTCACGATCTTCAGGGCGACGACGTCCCGGAAGCTGTAGAGCCGCTGGGCCGCCGACCCGCCCGCGGACCGCACAGTGGGCTCGACGAGACCCGTACGGGCCCAGTAATCGAGCTGTCGGTACGTGATACCGGCAGCCGCACACGCGGTCGGCCCCCGGTAACCGATCTGTTCCTGTTCGGACTGTCCGGACGTGGCGTCCCCGCTCCCCTGAACGCTCCCCTGAACGGCCATCGGCCTCTTCGGAGAGTGACTGGCCGCGCTGCTGTGAAGCGGATACGGACTGCCCGTCGCCGTATCGTCGCCGCTGCTTCTCACGCCGACCTCCGTCCTTGACCTGCCTTCTCGAAGGTAGGCAGTCACCAGGGGCTCGTCAACGATCGCCACACTCGGCACGCCGAGTGATAATCACCCTAAGAGTGGTTTGCCGTACCGCGCCGCCGGGAAAGGCTAGCCGAATGGTCCGCCGGGACCATTCGGAAGCGACTCGGAAGCGACGGACTACTGGCTGTTGGTGCCGAAGTCCTCGGGCGAGATCTGGTCGAGGAACTCGCGGAACTTCTCCACTTCGTCCTCCTGCTCGTCCGGAATGGCGATGCCCGCGTCGTCGAGGACACCGTCACTGCCGTAGATCGGCGTTCCGGTGCGCAGCGCGAGCGCTATGGCGTCGGACGGCCGGGCGCTCACCTCGACTCCACTGGCGAAGACCAGCTCCGCGTAGAAGACCCCTTCTCGGAGGTCCGTGATGCGCACTTCGGTGAGCTCCTGTCCCACCGCCTCCAGCACGTCCTTGAACAGGTCGTGGGTCAGCGGCCGTGCGGGCGCCATCCCCTGCTGTGCGAAGGCGATCGCGGTCGCCTCCCCTGGTCCGATCCAGATGGGGAGGTAGCGATCGCCTCCCACTTCACGCAGGAGCACGATCGGTTGGTTGGAGGGCATTTCCACCCGGACACCTACGACGTCGAGCTCGTTCACACAGCAACCCTAGGACGTGCCCGGCCGGTTTGGGTAGTCGGGCACCTCCCGAGTCAGGGCAACCGCACCCCGAGCGCCGTCTGCACCAGTGCAGAATGCAGCTTTCCGGTCAGCCCCGCGAGCTCCTTCGTACGGGCTTCCGCATGGGCTCTGGTCTGCGGGTTACGGTGCCGGCGCAGCGGCGCCACGACCTGGTCGACGAGTCCGGCCTCGCGCTCGGCCGCCGACTTCATGGCGCGCAGATGTCGCGGTTCGATACCGAACCGCCCGAGTTCGACGACGAGCGCGGCGACCGTCACGGCCTCCGCGTCATAACCGCCGTCCGGCAAGGGTGCGATGAGCCCGTACGTCTCCCACTCCGCGAGCTGCTCCGCCTCGATCTCCGCGGCGGCAAGCAGCTCGGCACGGCCCACACGGGCCGCTGTGGGCCCCTCGGCGTCACTCACGCCCCAGGCGTCACCCGGTTCCCGCGGCTGCCCCAGAGAGGGCAGTGGAGCCCGTTCTCCGCGCTCCAGGGCGTCCAGGTGCTCCCGGATGACCTTGAGCGGCAGATAGTGGTCCCGCTGCATCCTCAGGACGTGACCGAGCCGCTCGACATCCTCGGGACTGAACTTCCGGTAACCGGACGGCGTGCGCTCCGGCTCGATGAGCCCTTCCGACTCCAGGAAACGGATCTTGGAGATCGTAACCTCGGGAAACTCGTCACGCAGCGCGTTCAGCACGGCGCCGATACTCATCAGCCGACGGTCCTCGGCGGCGGTGCCGTTCCCGGCACCGCCCCTCGGTGTTTGAAGCATGGACCTTCCCTACGGGTCAGATACCGATGCCCCGCTGGCTCGCGTAGAAGACCAGTCGGTACTTGCCGATCTGCACCTCGTCGCCGTTCGACAGCGCGACCGAGTCGATGCGCTCCCGATTGACGTACGTGCCGTTGAGGCTGCCCACGTCGGCGACGGTGAAGGAACCGTCCCCGAGGCGACGGAACTCCACGTGGCGGCGCGAGACGGTCACGTCGTCCAGGAAGATGTCGCTCTGCGGGTGACGCCCCGCCGTGGTCAGCTCGCCGTCCAGGAGGAAGCGGCTGCCCGAGTTCGGTCCCCTGCGCACCACGAGGAGCGCGGAGCCGAGCGGCAGTGCGTCAACGGCGGCCTGGGCCTCCGGCGAGAGGGCGGGCGAGGCGGTCTGCCCCGTCACCTCCGCGTCGTAGGCCTCCAGGCCCGAGATGGAGATGGTGGAGGTCGTCTCGGAGGGACGCTCCGGCGCGGCCCCGGCCCGCAGCGGCGCGCCGCAGTTGGAGCAGAACCGACTCGCCTCCGCGTTGCGGTTCCCGCACCTCGTACACACCAGGGCCATGGACGGATCCTCCTGCCGCGGCTGCCCCGCGGGGGCATTCGATGCGTACGGATCGGGGGTAAACCCTCCACCCGTACTTGAGGTTGACGGTTCTCCGAAACCTATGCGGCCCGCACCGGCGGGGTCAACAGACGACGCGCCCTGCGCGCCCGAATTGTCACCGCCTGGCCCACCGACCTGGTCGCGGAACATCGGGCGCTCTCCGCCCTGCTCCTCGGCATCTCCATGGCGCGTGGCACGGTGCCGGGCAGTGGCGGGATTGCCGCTGTCCTCACGTGCACTCTTGCCGAACAACTTCGCAAACAACTTCACGGGCGATTCCCCTTGACCGAAACAGACCCGCCCGTGGGGCAGGACGAACCCTGATTGCACACACCGGCGTACATCGGCAGCACAGACATCCTCACAACGTCCGCATCCACCAAACAGTTTCCACCACGCACCACGCTTACGGTGCGCCGACCCCCCGCAACCTCATGCCCTCGACCGGCGGCCCCCATGCACCCCCGCCTCACTGGGACGACGACCGAGCGTAATCAGGCCGCTTCGCCGCTCGCAAGGCGTCCACCACGATCTTCTCCGCTCGCGTCACGGTGGCGGTGGCCTGCTCCTTCTCCAGAGTCTGCACCACGCCACCTGGGATGTTCAGCGCCGGTTCCAGGTCCTGCGGCTTGCCGATCACCTTGAACCGGTAGGGCTTGCCGACCTTGCGGCCGTCCACCCTGACACCGCCACTGTCCGTATCCGACAGATAGGTGTTGGCCACTACGCGTACGTCATTGATCTGGATGGCTTCGGCACCCGCGGCGCGCAGCTCCTGGATGGCGTCGAGCAGCATGTCCGCCTCGACCGAACCCTTCTTGTCATCGATGGTCAGCGTGATGCCAGGACCCTGCGCCGCCACGGTGCCCGCCAGAATGCCGAGTTGACGTTCTTTCTCGACAGTCTGCTTGCGGGCCTCCTCGGCCTGGTCCGAGCTGTTCTCAAGACCGGTGCGCTGATCCTCCAGACGCTGCTTCTCACCTTCCAGACGCTGTGTACGGTCATCCAGTTCATCGAGAATGCGTACGAGATCTTCTTGACGTGCGCCACGGAGCGCACTGCTGTCGTTGTTGGAGCGCACCTGGATGGCAAGGCCGAGCCCCAGCACGAACAGAAGCAGGGCGACGATGAGTTGAGGACGCGTGACGCGAGGCGGCCACAGCCCCTCCTTCAGCCGCTGACGACCGCGGAGTGAAGGCGCCCGCTCGTCGTCCTGCTGCTTGTCCCGCGGCTCGCCCCGCACGGGCGCCGCGCCCTCCACGGGCTCCGCCGGCGCACTGTGCACCTCGGCGGGAAGCTCCCTGCCGCGGTTGTCTCCGCCGGGCGTCTCGTCCGTACCCATACGCGTCACGCCCTGAAGATGTGTCGGCGGATGGCGGCGGCGTTGGAGAAGATCCGGATACCGAGGACCACCACGACACCGGTGGAGAGCTGGGCGCCCACGCCCAACTTGTCACCCAGGAACACGATCAGGGCGGCCACGACCACGTTCGAGAGGAACGAGACCACGAAGACCTTGTCGTCGAAGATCCCGTCGAGCATCGCGCGCAGGCCTCCGAACACCGCGTCCAGTGCCGCCACCACGGCGATCGGCAGGTACGGCTCGACCATCGCCGGAACCTCGGGCCGGACCAACAATCCAGCCACGACTCCCACGACGAGGCCCAGTACGGCGATCACGATGTGCCCTTTCCTGCCTTCGGCTCTGCTGTACGTACGGTCACACTCGGCGCTGCCGGCAGCCGGACGTCTTCATGGACGGAAATGCTGGTCCGGACATCGAAGTTCTCCTGCAGAGCATGCAGATACTGACCGTCGCGACTGTTCTGGAATCGCGTGCTCAAGCGCTGACCGTCACCCACGGCAAGCACCGTATACGGCGGCACCAGCGGCTTGTTGTCGACCAGTATCGCGTCTCCCGCGGCCCTGATCGCCGACAACGCCGTCAGACGCTGGTCATTGATGGCGATCGCCTCAGCGCCCGACTGCCACAGGCCGTTGACGACCCGCTGCATGTCGCGGTCACGCACCCGTCCGGTGTCGGAGAATCCCGCGCTCTCGCGCGGCCCGCCCCCACCCGAGTCGGCTTCCTTGGCATCGTCCACCACGAGCTTCACACCGCGCCCATGGACCTTGGTGGCACCGGAGAGCAGGGACACCAACTCGCCCTGGCTGCCACCGTGTTTCTTCAGTGCCTCGCGCTGTCGTTCGCCCACGTCGTCGCGGAGCGTCTCGACGTCCCCTTCGAGCTCGTCGGCGTCCGAGGTCGCCGACTCGATCCGGTCGATGAGCTCCGCGCGCTCCTTGGCGACCACCGGAGCAGCTATCCGCGCCTGCGCGGCACCCACGGTCACCACCAGCGCCGCGAGCACGAGTCCGAGGGCGAGGCCGAGCTTCGCGCGCAGCGGACGCGGCACTCCACCAGCGCCTTGCGCCTTCTTGCGCGCCGCAGCCTCGGCGTAGCCCTCATCGAGGCTGTGGTCCATCACGGTGTTCAGCAGCGACATGGAAGCGTCCGGGCGCCGGGGGCGCGAGGGGGTGCTCCGGATGGGGGGCTGCTGCGGCATGCCGCACATCGTCGCACGTCGCGGGCCCTACCTCCGAATGGCCCCACCGGCGTGCCGGACGGCACCTCTCAGAGGTGCCGTCCGGCCCTTGCGACCGGTCAGCGACCGGCGCTGTCCACCACGGCGGACCACTCGTCGAGCAACGCCTGGGCGGACGCGTCGTCGGGACCCTCGGCCCACAGATGAGTGACGGCCTCCGCGGGGTCGGGGAGCACCAACACCCACCGCCCATCGGTCTCCACGACACGGACACCGTCGGTCGTGTCCACCGACCGCTCCCCCGCCGCCTCCACGACCGTGCGCATCACGAGCCCCTTGACCGCCCAGGGCGTCGCGAGGTCACGCCGCAGTACATGGGCGCGCGGGATACGTGCGTCGATCTGGCTCAGCGTGAGCTGCGTCCGCGCGACGAGACCGATGAGCCGCACGAAGGCGGCCGTACCGTCGAAGACGCTGCTGAACTCGGGGACGATGAATCCACCGCGGCCGTCTCCACCGAAGATGGTCGACTCGTCGCGCCCCACACGCGTCAGATCATCGGGCGACGTGGTCGTCCAGTCGACCTGCGTGCCGTGGTACGCGGCCACCTGCTCGCCGATACGCGTCGTCGTCACCGGCAGCGCGACCCGCCCGCTGCGGCGTTCCGCGGCGACCAGATCGAGCATGACCAGAAGCGCGCGGTCGTCCTCGATGATCCGCCCCTTCTCGTCGACGAGCGAAAGCCGCTCACCCACGGGGTCGAACCGCACACCGAAGTCGGCACGCGACGACGCCACGATCTCGCCGAGCCGTACAAGACCCGACCTGCGCGTTTCACGGGTCTCGGTCGGACGCGACTCGTCCAGGCCGGGGTTGATGGTCAGCGCGTCGACACCGAGGCGGCCGAGCAGGCTCGGCAGCACAAGGCCCGCACTTCCGTTGGACGCGTCGACGACCACCTTCAGGTCCGACTCGGCCACACCTGTGGTGTCGACGTTGCGCAGCAGCGAACCCGTGTAGGAGTCGAAGACGCTGGAGGGGAAGTGCAGATCCCCGATCTCCCCGGGAAACGCCCGCCGGTACTCCTGGCGCGCGTACACCCGGTCCAGCTTCCGCTGACTCCCCTGCGACAGGTCGGCCCCGCGCGCGTCGAAGAACATGATGTCGACGGAGTCGGGCGCCCCCGCCGTCGTCCTGATCATGATCCCGCCGGCACTGCCTCTGGCCGTCTGCTGCCGTGCCACCGGCAGGGGTACGTTCTCCAGGTCGCGTACGTCGATGGCGCTGGCCTGCAGGGCCGAGATGACCGCTCTCTTCAGCGCCCGCGCGCCTCGCGAATGGTCACGGGCCGTGGTGACGGTCGAGCCCTTCTTGAGGGTCGTGGCGTACGCCCCCGCGAGCCGCACCGCGAGCTCCGGTGTGATCTCCACGTTCAGGATCCCGGAGACCCCACGCGCACCGAAGAGATGGGCCTGGCCCCGGGACTCCCAGATGACGGACGTGTTGACGAATGCGCCGGCCTCGATCGTCTTGAACGGGTAGACCCGGACATTGCCCTGAATAATCGATTCCTCACCGACGAGGCACTCGTCACCGATGACGGCACCGTCCTCGATGCGGGACGCCCGCATGATGTCGGTGTTGCGCCCGATGACACAGCCCCGCAGGTTGCTGTGCTGGCCGATGTAGACGTTGTCGTGCACGACGGCCTTGTGCAGGAACGCCCCGGTCTTGACCACCACATTGGAGCCCACGACCGTGTGCTCACGAATCTCGGCGTCGGCCTCGACCTTCGCGTAGTCGCCGATGTAGAGCGGCCCGCGCAGCGTGGCGTCGGGGTGCACCTCGGCGCCTTCGGCGACCCACACACCCGGCGAGATCTCGAAGCCGTCGAGCTCGACGTCGACCTTGCGCTCCAGCACGTCGGCCTGGGCCTTGACGTAGCTCTCGTGCGTACCGACGTCCTCCCAGTAGCCCTCGGCGATGTACCCGTAGACGGGCTTGCCTTCCTTCATGAGCTGGGGGAAAACATCGCCGGACCAGTCGACCGACACATCGGCGTCGACATAGTCGAAGACCTCGGGCTCCATGACGTAGATGCCCGTGTTCACCGTGTCGGAGAAGACCTGCCCCCAGGTCGGCTTCTCCAGGAAGCGCTCGACCTTTCCTTCTTCGTCCACGATGGTGATGCCGAATTCCAGCGGATTGGGAACGCGCGTCAGACAGACGGTGACGAGTGCGCCCTTTTCCTTGTGGAAATTGATCAGCTCGGTGAGATCGAAATCAGTCAGAGCATCACCGGAGATCACTAGGAACGCATCATCCTTCAATGCCTCCTCGGCGTTCTTCACACTCCCGGCAGTGCCGAGTGGCTTCTCCTCATTGGCATAGGTGAGCTCCATCCCGAGCTCTTCACCATCGCCGAAGTAGTTCTTGACCAGGGAAGCCAAGAACTGGACTGTTACTACGGTCTCGGTGAGCCCATGCCTCTTGAGCAGCCGCAGCACATGCTCCATGATGGGCCTGTTGGCCACAGGCAGGAGCGGCTTGGGCATGCTCGAGGTCATAGGGCGAAGGCGCGTGCCTTCGCCTCCGGCCATTACGACGGCCTTCATGTCGGAAGCGTCCTCCTCAATAGACGACGATCGAGCCGACTTAGCCCGCCAAGATAGACCCGTTATATGTCGCTCACGGGACTGCAAGCCTCTACAGCTGCCTAATCGGCAAGCTCAATCGGCCGTGGCGTTCCCACGGACAAGCCGGCGGACCTGAACCACGTAGAGGATCCCTGCCCACCAGTACAGAGTTGTACCCCATCCGGCGAACGCCCATCCGAAAATAGCAGCCAGTGTGCTGATCCAGCCACTTCCGTCACTGAGGAGCAACAGCGGAAAGGCGTACATCAGGTTGAAGGTGGCGGCCTTGCCGAGGAAGTTCACCTGCGGCGGCGGATAGCCGTGACGCCTGAGGATCCAGACCATCACCAGCAGAACCAGCTCGCGCAGGAGCAGCAGCGAGGTCAGCCAGAGCGGGAGAATCTCCCGCCACGTGAGCCCGACCAAGGTCGACAGAATATAGAGCCGGTCAGCGGCCGGATCGAGCAGCCGCCCAAGGTTGCTGATCTGGTTCCAACGGCGGGCCAGTTTGCCGTCGAGATAGTCGCTGATGCCGCTCAGCATCAGTACGAGCAGCGCCCATCCGTCGCTCTTGGGCCCGCCGAACTCCGGCCTCAGGATCAACCACAGGAAGAGGGGTACGCCGAGGAGACGCGCCATGCTGAGGATGTTCGGGATGGTGAGGACCCGGTCCGTCTGGACGCGAGTCTCCTGGACCTCCACCCGGGGGCCTCCTGTGGGAAACGAGCCAATGATGCCTCCTGACCTTACCCTCAGTTGTCAGTCCGCGGTGCAGAGGGGTAGTCAAGGGGCGGAAGACGTCCAGAAAAACAAAAAAGCCGTGGTCCCTGGACAATAAGTCCAGGGACCACGGCTATAAATTGAGTTCGGCGGCGTCCTACTCTCCCACAGGGTCCCCCCTGCAGTACCATCGGCGCTGTGAGGCTTAGCTTCCGGGTTCGGAATGTAACCGGGCGTTTCCCTCACGCTATGACCACCGAAACACTATGAAACTGTCAACCGCACCGTAGTCGTGGCCCGACATACGGGGTTGTTCGTGGTTTCAGAACCAACACAGTGGACGCGAGCAACTGAGGACAAGCCCTCGGCCTATTAGTACCAGTCACCTCCACCCGTTGCCGGGCTTCCAGATCTGGCCTATCAACCCAGTCGTCTACTGGGAGCCTTAACCCCTCAAGGGGGTGGGAATACTCATCTCGAAGCAGGCTTCCCGCTTAGATGCTTTCAGCGGTTATCCTTTCCGAACGTAGCCAACCAGCCATGCCCTTGGCAGGACAACTGGCACACCAGAGGTTCGTCCGTCCCGGTCCTCTCGTACTAGGGACAGCCCTTCTCAATATTCCTACGCGCACAGCGGATAGGGACCGAACTGTCTCACGACGTTCTAAACCCAGCTCGCGTACCGCTTTAATGGGCGAACAGCCCAACCCTTGGGACCGACTCCAGCCCCAGGATGCGACGAGCCGACATCGAGGTGCCAAACCATCCCGTCGATATGGACTCTTGGGGAAGATCAGCCTGTTATCCCCGGGGTACCTTTTATCCGTTGAGCGACGGCGCTTCCACAAGCCACCGCCGGATCACTAGTCCCGACTTTCGTCCCTGCTCGACCCGTCGGTCTCACAGTCAAGCTCCCTTGTGCACTTACACTCAACACCTGATTACCAACCAGGCTGAGGGAACCTTTGGGCGCCTCCGTTACTCTTTAGGAGGCAACCGCCCCAGTTAAACTACCCATCAGACACTGTCCCTGATCCGGATCACGGACCCAGGTTAGACATCCAGCACGACCAGAGTGGTATTTCAACGTTGACTCCACGAACACTGGCGTGCCCGCTTCAAAGTCTCCCACCTATCCTACACAAGCCGAACCGAACACCAATATCAAACTGTAGTAAAGGTCCCGGGGTCTTTCCGTCCTGCTGCGCGAAACGAGCATCTTTACTCGTAGTGCAATTTCACCGGGCCTATGGTTGAGACAGTCGAGAAGTCGTTACGCCATTCGTGCAGGTCGGAACTTACCCGACAAGGAATTTCGCTACCTTAGGATGGTTATAGTTACCACCGCCGTTTACTGGCGCTTAAGTTCTCAGCTTCGCACACCCGAAAGTGCACTAACCGGTCCCCTTAACGTTCCAGCACCGGGCAGGCGTCAGTCCGTATACATCGCCTTACGGCTTCGCACGGACCTGTGTTTTTAGTAAACAGTCGCTTCTCGCTGGTCTCTGCGGCCACCCCCAGCTCAGAGTGCAAGACTCATCACCAGTGATGGCCCCCCTTCTCCCGAAGTTACGGGGGCATTTTGCCGAGTTCCTTAACCATAGTTCACCCGAACGCCTCGGTATTCTCTACCTGACCACCTGAGTCGGTTTAGGGTACGGGCCGCCATGAAACTCGCTAGAGGCTTTTCTCGACAGCATAGGATCATCCACTTCACCACAATCGGCTCGGCATCAGGTCTCAGGCACAAGCCGTCCGGATTTACCTGGACAGCGCCCTACACCCTTACCCCGGGACTACCATCGCCCGGGCTGGACTACCTTCCTGCGTCACCCCATCACTCACCTACTACAAGTCTGGATCGTCGGCTCCACCACTTCCCTTTGCCCGAAGGCTCCAGGACGGCTTCACGGACTTAGCATCGCCTGATTCAATGTTTGACGCTTCACAGCGGGTACCGGAATATCAACCGGTTATCCATCGACTACGCCTGTCGGCCTCGCCTTAGGTCCCGACTTACCCTGGGCAGATCAGCTTGACCCAGGAACCCTTAGTCAATCGGCGCACACGTTTCTCACGTATGTATCGCTACTCATGCCTGCATTCTCACTCGTGAACCGTCCACCACTAGCTTCCGCTGCAGCTTCACCCGGCACACGACGCTCCCCTACCCATCCCAGCAGGCGTTGGCCCTATATGCTGAAATGACACGACTTCGGCGGTACGCTTGAGCCCCGCTACATTGTCGGCGCGGAATCACTTGACCAGTGAGCTATTACGCACTCTTTCAAGGGTGGCTGCTTCTAAGCCAACCTCCTGGTTGTCTCTGCGACTCCACATCCTTTCCCACTTAGCGTACGCTTAGGGGCCTTAGTCGATGCTCTGGGCTGTTTCCCTCTCGACCATGGAGCTTATCCCCCACAGTCTCACTGCCACGCTCTCACTTACCGGCATTCGGAGTTTGGCTAAGGTCAGTAACCCGGTAGGGCCCATCGCCTATCCAGTGCTCTACCTCCGGCAAGAAACACGTGACGCTGCACCTAAATGCATTTCGGGGAGAACCAGCTATCACGGAGTTTGATTGGCCTTTCACCCCTAACCACAGGTCATCCCCCAGGTTTTCAACCCTGGTGGGTTCGGTCCTCCACGACCTCTTACAGCCGCTTCAACCTGCCCATGGCTAGATCACTCCGCTTCGGGTCTTGAGCGCGCTACT
>NZ_JBHVXJ010000004.1:194928-507588 GCF_042881845.1 Streptomyces sp. NPDC058257 | reverse complement strand
CCCTACGCGGCGCCCCGCCCCCGTTGTTCGCCGACCGCCCGGGCGCCGCCCCCCCCGCTACCCCGGGGGGCGGCCGACGCCCGGCGAAGGCCTGGCGAAGATCTTGACGCGGTCCGGACATTTCCGCGCGGTCAAGGCAGTGTCCTAAACACACATCACTCGGTTAGATGAGTGTGGACACCAGAACGCCCCGCAATCCCACGGGGGGAAGCTCGTCAGGGTTCGACGAAGCTCCCGCGCTGAGCATGGTGAAAGTGCCGAGCGACCCGGCGCAGGTCATCGTGAACCACGCGAGCTTCCGCGTGCAGCTCCCCACCGCGCAGCGGACCCAATCCCCGCGTATCGCACGGCACTTGAGCAATGCCGATGACACCATGCGCATCCCCGCTTCCGGCTCCGCGGTGCGGCGCCGCTCGCCCGTCGTCTGGAGCGGGAAGTCCGAGCCGGGCGACCCCGGGGCCACCGGGCTGCTGCAGGCGGTGCGCGGCACCGGCGTGCGCCATTCGGCCGAAGTGGGTGGCATCTCCCACGACGACGGAGGCGCCACGCAGGTCATCCCGCGCATCGACGACGACGATCTTGAGAGTACGCAGGCCACGCCTGCCGTCATCGGCCCCCGCCACCCCGAGTCCCATACCCGGCTCATCCCGCGCATGCCGGTGTCGGAGAGCGACTTCGACGAACAACGCCCCTACGGGGACGACGAATTCGACGACGCGGACGACGAACGCGACGAGGACGGCCGCCAGGTCGTAAGGCGGCACGGGGCCGACCCCGTGCGGCACGCGTATTACCCCGGCCGCCGCATGAACCTCGGCGTCGTGCTGCTTCCCATGCGCGTCTTCCTCGGGTTCATCTCCATCTACGCCGGCATGGGCAAGCTCTGCGACCCCGTGTACTTCGACGGCGGCGAACGCGGCTCCATGGTCAAGTGGCTCAACTCGCTGCACCCCTGGGCGCTCGCCGAGCCGCTGCGGGAGTTCGCCCTCTCGCACCCGGTGGGCGCGGGACTCTGCATCGCCTTCCTGCAGATCATCGTCGGCGTGCTCACGGTGCTCGGGCTCTGGCAGCGGGTCGCGGCCGGTATCGGCGTGCTTCTCTCCGCCGCGCTCCTCGTCACCGTCAGCTGGAAGACCGTTCCCGCGTACGACGCGCCGGACATCATCTATCTGGCCGCATGGTCGCCGCTCATCATCGCGGGCGCGCCCGTCTACTCCGTCGACGGACGCCTCGCGGGCGAGGCCTGGCGGACGCTCGGGCCGCGCGTGGACATCTGGGAACTGCGGCGCCGTGTGCTGCGGCGCGGCGGTCTCATCGGCGGTCTCGTCGTCGGTCTCACGCTGCTGATCGGTTCGATGCTCGGCGGCGCCGTGCGGGACGCCGACCGCGTGACCGTGCCGGGCCCCGGAGAGGCCCCGCGCAACGAACTGCCGGGCTCACCGCTCCCGCAGGAACCCGGAAAGCAGCGGCACCGCCAGGGACAGTCGCAGAGCCCCACGCAGGGCGCCGGGTCCCAGGCACCGACCCAGGGCAGTTCCGCGAGCCCCACGCAGGGCGCCGGAGGGGCGGCCACCCCGGGCGCGGCACCCGAGACGACCAACGCGGGCACCGGTCAGGGGCAGCAGCCGAGCCAGACGCAGGGCACCGGGCAGGCCCCGCCCCAGCAGTCGTCGCCCCAGCAGCCTCCGGCCTCGGCCACCGCGGGACCCACGTCCAGCGGCGGCGGCACCGGCGGCGCAGCGCCTGAGGGCGGCACGAGCGGCGGCGGCAGCGGCGGCGGTGGAAGCACGGGTGGCAACAGCCGGCTCGTGGGAGGGCTGCTCGGCGGAGGCTGAGCAGGCCTGTGACCTACGCGTACGCCGATGGGCCCCGCACAGAGACTGTGCGGGGCCCATCGGCGTGTGCGGGGCCCATCGGCGTACGAGACGAGGAAACCCTCAACCGGACTGCGCCGCGAGCTCCTTGGCCGCTTCCGTCAGGTCCTTGGCCGTGTCGATCGCGCGCCAGTAGGCGCCCTGCGGCAGCGGGAAGCCCGCAAGGCTCTTCTCACGGGCCAGGCGCGGGAACGTGGTGCGCTCGTGGTCACCGCGGTCCGGGAGCAGCGCCGCGAAGGCGGAGGAGAAGACGTACACGCCCGCGTTGATCAGGTACGGGGACGGCGGGGACTCGATGAAGTCCGTGATGTGGCCGAACGCGTCCGTCTCGACGGCGCCCCACGGGATGCGGGGGCGGGCCAGGGCGAGGGTCGCGGTGGCGTCGCGCTCGGCGTGGAAGGCCGCCATGTCGCGCAGCGAGAAGCGGGTCCAGATGTCGCCGTTCGTCGCGTACCAGGGGCGGTCCGCGTGCGGGAGGTGGCGGGCGGCGTACTTGAGGCCGCCGCCGCGGCCCAGCGGCTCGTTCTCGACCACCGTGGTGACGTTCAGGGGGAGATCGGCCGACTCCAGCCACTCCTGGAGCACTTCGGCGAGATGACCGCAGGAGACGACGGCGTCCGTCACACCCTCGGCCGCCAGCCAGGAAAGCTGATGGCCGATGATCGGGGTCCCTGTGCCAGGGATCTCGACCATCGGCTTGGGCCGGTCATCGGTGTACGGACGGAGGCGCGAGCCCTGGCCTCCGGCCAGGACAACGGCCTGCGTGGGCTTGTGAGCGTGTGGGTCACCGGTCATGCCGGAAACCCTACGTGCCCGCCCGATCAGCCGTTCTGATGGGCGGCGACGCCCGTCGCGAAGGACGTGTCGCAGACCGGGCGCGCATACGACTGCGCACGGCTCGGGCCGTACTTCTGGGCGGCTGCGCGGCCGAGGGCACGGGCGATGGAGACACAGTGCCTGGCGAGCGACGGATGGCGGTTCACCTCCTGCTGGAGATGGGTGAGCGCCACACCCGGGTTCCTCTCCTGGAGTTCCAGGAGGAGCCGGTCGCGCAGGAGATCCTGCGGGGCGCGGGACTTGGCCGGTACGGAAAGATCGTCGGAGGATGCGGTGAGCATCGAATCCGAGTTGTTACCGGACCAGTTGACGCTGGTGACCGCGAGGGTCCCGGAGAGCACCAGCATCACGGGCAGGACGAGGGCGAGCGTGCGGCCGATGCGACGGGCGGGGCCTCGATGGGCTCGGCGCGGCTTCTGGGTGTAGTTGGCGGAGTGCGTCACGCGAGTGAGCGTAGCGGTCGGTGATGATTTGGCGACATTTAGTCACTCGGTCGAGCGACGGAGAATGAGGTTTTTCTGGAGCGGTGTTGACGGGGGCGGAGCGAAATGACCGGTCTGCCGGGGTATTTGTCGACAACGTTGACGCACGGGTAAGGGCCCCGCACCGAGGTGCGGGGCCCTACAAGTGCTGGTGAGCCGGTTCGCCGGTCGGCTCTCCGGCCGGCTGTCAGTCGGTGAGACGCTCACCCGTCGACGTCGAGAACACGTGGATCTCCCCCGGGCGCGGCACGACGTGCAGCTGCGTGCCCTTCTCCGGGACCTTGCGGCCGTTCACCCGGACCACGAGGTCCTTGTGCTCGCCGCCGACCTCCGCGGAGCCGTAGACGTAACCGTCGGCGCCGAGCTCCTCGACGACGTTCACGGAGACGGCGAGGCCCGCCGGGGCGTCCTCGGTCTCCTTGGAGAGGGACTTCGCGGTGGAGCCGTCCTGCTCGACGATGTCGAAGTGCTCCGGACGGACGCCGACCGTGACCGTGCGGTCGCCCTTGTCGGAGGCGGCGGAGAGCGCCTCGCGGTTGACCGGTACGACGGAGTTGCCGAACTTCACGCCGCCGTCGGTGATCGGGACCTCGACGAGGTTCATGGCGGGGGAGCCGATGAAGCCCGCGACGAAGAGGTTGGCCGGGCGGTCGTACATGTTGCGCGGCGAGTCGACCTGCTGGAGCAGACCGTCCTTCAGGACGGCCACGCGGTCGCCCATCGTCATGGCCTCGACCTGGTCGTGGGTGACGTAGACGGTGGTGATGCCCAGGCGCCGCTGGAGGCTGGCGATCTGCGTACGCGTCGAGACACGCAGCTTGGCGTCGAGGTTCGACAGCGGCTCGTCCATGAGGAAGACCTGGGGCTCACGCACGATGGCGCGTCCCATGGCGACACGCTGGCGCTGACCACCGGAGAGGGCCTTGGGCTTGCGGGCCAAGTAGTCGGTGAGGTCGAGGATCTTCGCCGCGTCCTCGACCTTCTGGCGGATCTCGGCCTTGTTGACGCCGGCGATCTTCAGGGCGAAGCCCATGTTGTCGGCGACGCTCATGTGCGGGTAGAGCGCGTAGTTCTGGAACACCATGGCGATGTCCCGGTCCTTGGGCGGCAGGTGCGTGACGTCGCGGTCACCGATGCGGATGGCGCCGGCGTTCACGTCCTCCAGGCCCGCGAGCATGCGCAGGGAGGTGGACTTTCCGCAGCCGGAGGGGCCGACGAGTACGAGGAACTCGCCGTCCGCGACATCGAGCTCGAGCTGATCGACGGCGGGCTTGTCGCCACCCGGGTAGATGCGGGTCGCCTTGTCGAACGAAACAGTGGCCATGGTGAGGGCCCCCTTCACCGGCAGGAACGTGCCGGACGATCCGTTGTAAAGAGAGGAGTGGTGTAGTCCACCTGGGTGAACTGCTCGTGACCGTACCCCGGAGGTCATACGTCTGTCAGTAGCCGGGAGGCTGTGACCTTCGAGGAAGTTTTCGACGGGGCATCGGCGGTGTTGGTTACACTGCACGGGCACGTCAGTGCGGTGCGTGCCTCGCGGCGCGTGCCTGGCGGTGCGTGCCTCGCGGTGCGTGCCTCCTTAGCTCAGATGGCCAGAGCAACGCACTTGTAATGCGTAGGTCGTCGGTTCGAATCCGACAGGGGGCTCCAGGGAGTACCGAACAAGAGGGTCCTGCCGTCCACTCGGACGGCAGGACCCTCTTTTCAGCGGGCTCGCCGTCCCATGCGGCGCTGCTCGCGCTGTCGGACGGGGCCCGGCCCCTCGCGGGTGCTGCTGCTCCGGGGCGGTAGAGGGCGCGGTAGAGGGAGGCGTCGGAGGGCGGCGTCGGAGGGCGTGGCGCGCGGGGTGCTCATGGGCATGCGTCAGTGGCGGCCCGACAAGCGGTTCGCGAGGCGGGCCAGGCGTGGGGCTTGGATCGTCGGGGTGGTCAGTTCCCGGTGGTCCGCGTTGCGGTACGTCGCGTACATGCCGTGGACGGCCAGCCAGCGCAGGGGTTCGGGTTCCCACTTGCGGACCTTGTGGTTGACCCAGGGGAGCGTGGTGAGGTCCGTGGAGCCTGCCTGGCCCGAGTCCTGTTGGACCAGGTCGCGCAGGGTGCGGGCCGCGAGGTTGGCGGTGGCCACGCCTGAGCCGACGTAGCCGCCCGCCCAGCCGAGGCCCGTCGCGCGGTCCAGGGTGACCGTGGCGCACCAGTCGCGGGGGACGCCGAGGACGCCGGACCAGGCGTGGGCGACCTGCACTCCGGCCAGTTGGGGGAAGAAGCGGGTCAGGATCTCGCGCAGGGCCTCGATCGTCGGCGGTTGCGTGCGGCCGTCGTTGTCCGTTTTAGAGGCGAAGCGGTAGGGGACGCCTCGGCCGCCGAGTGCGATGCGGCCGTCCGCTGTGCGCTGGGCGTACATGTACGCGTGCGCCATGTCGCCCAGCGTCTCGCGGCCCTCCCAGCCTATTGATTCCCATTGGGCGGGCGTCAGGGGTGCCGTCGCGATCATTGAGGAGTTCATCGGGAGCCAGGTCCGGCGTTGGCCCTTGAGGGACGCCGTGAAGCCCTCCGTGCAGCGCAGGATGTACGGCGCGCGGACCGTTCCGTACGGGGTGATCGCGTGTTTCGGCTTGATCTCCGTGACCGGGGTCGATTCGTGGATCGTCACGCCGAGGGACTCGACCGCGGCCGCCAGGCCCTTCACCAGTTTCACCGGGTGCAGGCGTGCGCCGTGCGGCGTCCAGGTGGAGCCGACGGCGCCCGAGACGCGGATCCGGTCGGCCGTCTCGCGGGCGCCCAGCAGGGTGCGGTCCTTCTCGCCGTATGCGAGTTCCGTGGCGTGGAAGTCTTTCAGGCGCGCCAACTGGGCCGGGGTGTAGGCCACTTCGAGTACGCCGCCGTGGTGGATGTCCGCGTCGATCGACTCCTCGGCGGCCGTGCGGATCACTTCCCCCACCGTGTCATTCATCGCCTCCTGGAGGCGGATCGCCGCATCCTTGCCGTGCAGGCGGGCGTAGCGGTCGCGGCCCGCGATGCCGTTGTAGAGCCAGCCGCCGTTGCGGCCCGAGGCTCCGTAGCCGCAGAACTTCTGTTCCAGGACGGTGATGCGGAGGAAGGGGGCGGCCTTCTTCAGGTAGTACGCGGTCCACAGGCCCGTGTAGCCGCCGCCGACTATGCAGACGTCGGCACTCTCGTCGCCCGGCAGGGGTTCACGGGGGGCCGGGGTGCCGTGGTCCGCGTACCAGAACGAGATGCCGCCGTTGATCGTGCTGCTCATGGGCCGGACGTTACTGCGCTGGTGGGGGCTTTGGGGAGGGCCGTGGCGTGCGGTTTCGGGGCGGGGGGTCCGATACGTTGATCCGGCGCGTGGCGAAGTGTCATGTGCCTTGATCCTGGAGGACTGTTCAGATGGCCGTACGCAAGGCCGGGCGCATCGTCGCCGCGGTGGCCGCCACCGCATTTCTCGCCGGGGGCGCAGCCGCCTGCGGGCCCGACGACCTCACGGGCGGGGGCGACGACAAGGCGTCGGCCTCCGCGTCCGAGTCCGAGTCCGAGTCCGCGTCCGCCGGTGGTCCCGAGGCGAAGGAGCCGCCGGCCGGTACCGACGCGCTCGCGAAGACGCCCGCCACCGTGCAGGGTGGCGTGATCACGGTCGGCGACCCGAAGGCCGGGCACACGGTCAAGCTGTACGAGGACGCGCGCTGCCCGATCTGCAAGAAGTTCGAGGAGTCCGGTGCGCAGGCGCTGGTGAAGCCGGTGGCCGAGGGCAAGGTCAAGGTCCAGTACACGCTGGCCTCGTTCCTCGACAGCAACCTCGGTGGCAGTGGCTCGGTCAACGCGGCGAACGCGTTGCGGGCGTCGGTCGAGGCGGGCAAGTTCCCGCAGTACCACGCCGCGGTCTACGCCAACCAGGCCGGGACGGAGACCGACGACGCCTACACGCCCGCCTTCCTGTTGAAGATCGCCGGGAAGGTGGACGGGCTGCGGGGCGCCGAGTTCGACAGGGCCGTGCGGAAGGGGACGTACAAGAAGTGGGTCGGTGAGGCCATGAAGGCTTTCACCGATGACGGGATGCAGGGCACGCCGACCGTCCTGATCGACGGCAACAAGGTGCACAGCGACGCGCTGTTCGACCAGGACGCGTTCGCCAAGGAGCTCAGGGGTTCCGGGATTTCCTGATCCCCCGTGGTCCCCCTAGTCCCCATCTCCTCGGGCTGGTCCCCATCTCCTCGGGGCCGGGCGTACGGCGCTCCGGGTCAGCGGGAAGCAGGCCAGGCCGATCAGGACCGCTGTGAAGTGGCCCAGGTCGGTGAAGGTCCTCCCGGTGATCAGCGGGGTGCCGTACACGGCGAGGACGATCAGGAGGTACGCGTATCTCCAGGGCGAGGGGACCCAGTAGGTGAGGATCGCGACCACGCCCGCGAGCGCGTAACTGACGCCCACGTCCAGGGTTTTGACGGAGGACGTGGGTGCGGCGCCGTGGTGGATCGCGAGCGCGAGGACGCCTTCGCTGATGAGGGTGGCCATGACGTGTGAGCCCGCGGCCACCGCGAGCCAGCGAGCCGTGCCGAGCCAGCGTTCGGCTGTGGAGTGGAAGACGGTGTAGAGCACGACGTACGGGAGCCAGCCGCCGCCGTCGATCCAGAACGCGCTGGAGACCAGGACGCGGACGGGGTTCTGCGACAGCTCGTGGATGTTCGTGGAGCGCTGGCGCAGGAAGTCGTTCTCGAACTCCGGTGACATGTGGTGCATCGCGACCGTGGTGACGAAGAGGATCGCGAGCCAGATGTACGTTCCGGGGGCGCTGCGTAGGTAGCCGAGAACGGTCTGCCTCGCGGTCCTCGCGGTCCTCGTGGTCCTCGTGGTCCTCGCAGTTCTCGTGGTCCTCGCGGTTCTCGTGGTCCTCGCGGTTCTCGTGGTCCTCGCGGTTCTCCTGGCTCTCGTGGCCCGAATAATCCCCATGCGGCGATTCACCCACGTCGGTAGCGTCGCGGGCGTGATCGACATTCGCATTCCGGACGAGCTGATCGAGTCGCAGTACGCGTACGCGGGTGAGCCGGGCCGTGCCTTCATCGCGGCGCTGCCCGCGCGGGTCGCCGAGTTCGTCGAGCGGTGGGGGCTGACGGTCGACGGGCCCTCGATGCACGGGATGGCCGCGCTCGTACTGCCCGTGGTGCGGCGGGACGGCACCCCCGCCGCGGTGAAGTTCCAGCTTCTCGACGAGGAGACCGAGGGGGAGCCGGTCGGGCTTCGGGTGTGGGACGGCGACGGGGCCGTGCGGTTGCTGGACTACGACGACGGCACCGGCACGATGCTGCTCGAACGGCTGGACTCCGGGCGGATGTTGTCGACGATGACGGATACGCGCAAGGCCGTGCTCGTCGTCGCCGAGCTGCTCGCACGGCTCACGTCGGTGCCCGCGCCGGAGGGGATGCGACGGCTCGGGGACATCGCGGGGGAGATGGTCGACGATCTGCCGGGGGCGCTGAAGGCGATCCCCGATCCGGTGGAGCGGGCGATCGTGGAGCGGTGCGGGGGCGCGGTGCGCGAGGTCATGGGCGAGCCCGGTGACCGGATGCTGCACTGGGACCTGCACTTCGAGAACGTCCTTGCCGCCGAGCGCGAGCCGTGGCTCGCCATCGACCCGAAGCCGCTGGCCGGGGATCCGGGGTTCGACCTCTGGCCCGCGCTCAACAACCGTTTCGACGTGGACGACGTGCTGTGGCGGTTCGACGCGATGAGTGAGGTCCTCGGGCTCGACCGGGAGCGGGCGAAGGCCTGGACGCTGGGGCGGGTGCTGCAGAACGCGTTGTGGGAGATCGAGGACGGGCGGTCGCTCGACGAGGAGGACCTGGAGATCGCGCGGTTGTTGCTGGGACTCTGACGGCCTGCCCTGCCGACCTCCTGCCCGGTGCCGCCTCCTGCCCGGTGCCGCCTCCTGGCCGTCCTCGACGCGCTGCCCGCCGAGCTGACCGAGCGGTATCAGGGGATGAGGACCACCTTGCCCGTCGTACGGCGGTTCTCCAGGGCGGCGTGGGCTGTCGCCGCCTCCGCCAGGGGGTAGCGCTGGACCGCCGGGGTGAAGTGGCCCTTCGCCGCTTCGGCGAGTGCGGCAAGTTCCAGGGTGCGGGTGGGGTTGTCGCCGCCCGCCTTCCGCATCATCACCGGGCCGAGCACGCCGGTCCGGGTGATACCGCGGACCGCCAGCTGCTCGTCGGTGAACGTCAGGGGTTCGCCGTCGTGCGGGCCCTTGCCCGACCAGCCGAAGACGAGGTGCTCGCCGCCGGGGGCGAGGAGGTCCACGGCGGCACGGCCGACCGCTCCGCCCACTCCGTCGAAGACGACGCTGGCGCCGGGGACGCCGAGCTTCGTCAGGTACGCGCGTACCTCGTCGGGCCAGTCCGGGTTCTTGGGGTTCCTGTAGTCGACGGCGAGGTCCGCGCCGTACGCGCTGACCCGGTCCGTCTTCTCCGGGCCGCCCGCCAGGCCGATCACCGTGGCGCCCGCATGCTTGGCGTACTGGACCAGGAGTGTGCCGATGCCGCCCGCCGCCGCCGGTATGACGGCCACGGAGGCGGGGGTGAGCTCGGTGAACTGCAGGATTCCCATCGTCGTACGGCCCGTGCCGATCAGTGCCACGGCCTCCGCGTCGTCCAGGCCTTCGGGGATCTCGTGCAGGCGGGCCGCCTCCGTGACGGCCAGCTCGGCGTAGCCTCCGGGGGCGAAGCCGATGTGGGCGACCACGCGCTTGCCGAGCCAGCCTCCGTCGACTCCCTCGCCGAGCGACTCGACCGTCCCTGCCACCTCGCGGCCCGGGATGGTGGGCAGCTCGGGGAGTTCGGGGAGCGGGCCCTTGATTCCCGCGCGGATCGCGGTGTCCAAGAGGTGCACGCCCGCCGCGGTCACCGCGATGCGGACCTGGCCGGGGGCCGGGGCCGGGTCGGGCGTCTCCTCGTACGTGAGGTGCTCGGCCGGGCCGAAGGTGTGCAGGCGGATGGCGTGCATGGGGGTGGCTCCTTGGGCGTCGGGCGTCAGCCCTTGCGTGTTGCGCGTCGGGCGGCGTTCTCGGTGTGGTCATCACCCTCGTACCTCAAGCGGACTTGAGGTCAAGCCTTGCGGGGGCCAGTGCGAGGGTCACCGCCTCCAGGGCGCTGTTGAAGGAGACCTCGGAGAGCAGGCCGGGGGCCGCTACCTGGTCGCCCGCGAGGTAGACGCCGTCGCCGCGGTCGATCGCCGGGCGGTCGCGCCAGGTGGTGCCGGGCAGGTCCACCGCGCCGGTGCGGCCGTTGGACACGCCGTCGCGGCGCCAGAGAAGGCGGTCGCGCCAGCCGGGGAAGCCGAGGTCGAGCAGGTGGTCGGCGCGGGCTGCTCCGTCCGCCTTGGACTCCTCGGGGGAGAGCGGGATCTGACCCTGGATGAGGTCCTGTCCGGCGGGGGCGAGGGTGCGGTCCTGGGTGGTGAACCGTTCGATCCAGCCGGTCGCGTCCAGGTCGGAGATCGCGAAGGGGTCGCCCTTGCGGGAGGTGAGGGCCATGTCGACGAGGGCGGTGCGGGCGCTGTCCCAGTGGAGGGTCTCGTCCTGGAGGAGGCCGCGGGCCGCGGGGAGGGAGGTGGCTACGACCACGGGGTTCTTGGCGCAGAGCGAGGCGACGCTGTCGATGCGGGACAGCGTTTCCACACGTACGCCCAGGTTCCAGGCGAGCGACGCCATCCGGTCGATGACCGAGCCCCAGCCGCCGCGCGGGTAGTGCGCCTCCGGGGGCAGCTTCGTGGCGCGGCGCAGGCGCTCCTGTACGAACCTGGCGGAGAGGGAGCCGGGGTCGTGGTGGAACGTCGCCACGGCGATGTAGTGCGCGGCGGCGCGCGCTCCTTCCTCGCCCACCTCGCCGGTCGCCCAGGTCATGAAGTCCGCCTCCACGGGTGCCTCTTCGGGCTTGCGGCGCAGGAGCTTCAGCATCGCGAGGGGTGGGGTACGGCGGAACCGCCCCTGGTGGTGGAGGCGCAGGCGCGTGCCTTCGATGGGCGGGACGGGCGCGAGGGGGCCGATCAGGTCGCGCTGCCTGAGCCAGATCCAGTGGGGGCCGCCGTTGTAGAGGGCGTGGGGGCCTTCGTTCGTGCGGTACGCGCCCTCGGCGGTGCGGGCTCGGCCGCCGAGGGTGTGGTGGGCCTCGTGGAGGGTCACCCGGGCGCCGGATTCCGCGGCGGTGATGGCAGCGGTGAGGCCGGCGAAGCCGCCGCCGATGACGGTGAGGCGGGCGGGGGTGCTGGGCATGGGGTGGGCTCCTGTCGTGGTCCGGTGCGGCTGGCTGCTTCCTCTGGGTACGACGGATGGGGGTGCTCGGGATGTGACATCGGGGCGCGGCGGCGTTGTCAGTGGGTGGGTGCACGATGGGTGCATGGGACAGAGGGAACGGCAGAGGGATGCGGCAGGGGTGAAGAAGGCTCGGCGGCCCGAGGTGCGGTTGCCGCAGCTGCGGGCGTTCGGGGATCTTGGGCTCGGCGGGGGTGAGCTGGAGCCCGACGGGGATTACGACGGGGTCGAGTTCCGGGACCTCGAACTCGCGGGGCAGGACGGCGGGGGAGCGCTGTTCCTGGACTGCGCGATGACGGGCTGCGGGGTGACGGAGGCGCGGCTCAGCAGGGCGCGGTTCGTGGACTCCGTCCTGACGGAGCTGCGGGGGGTCGGCACGGAGCTGGCGGAGGCGTCGCTGCGGGACGTGGAGGTGGTGGACGCGCGGCTGGGGGGCGTTCAGCTGCACGGGAGTGTCTTGGAGCGGGTCGTCGTGCGGGGCGGGAAGATCGACTATCTGAACCTGCGGAAGGCGCGGTTGAAGGACGTCGTCTTCGAGGAATGCGTGCTGGTCGAGCCGGACTTCGGGCAGGCGGCGCTGGAGCGGGTGGAGTTCGTGGGGTGTGTGCTGAAGGGGGCGGACTTCAGCGGGACCCGCATGAAGGACGTCGACCTGCGGGGTGCGGCGCAGGTGGACATCCTGCGGGGGATCGACTGCTTGGCGGGCGCGGTGATCAGTTCGGCGCAGCTGATGGATCTGGCGCCGGCGTTCGCCGCGCAGGTGGGGGTGCGGGTGGACTAGCTTTCCGGCTCAGGGGGGCGTCTCGGTCCACTCTGCCCGCCGCAGGGCTCTTGCCCGTCTACGCCGGGACTCGGGGGAAGCGGGACTGGAGGGACCAGATCGCGGGGTTGTCCGCCAGGGTCTCGTGGAGGTCGATGAGGTCCGCCAGGAGGTCATGGAGGAAGTCCCGCGCCTCGCGGCGGAGTTCGGAGTGGGAGAACGTCAGCGCGGGCTCCTCCACCCGCATCCAGTCCGCCTCGATGTCCACCCACCCGAAGCGACGGGTGAACAGCATGCGGTCCGTCGACTCCGTGAAGTCGAGCTCGGCGTGCTGCGGGCGGGACGCCCGGCTCCCCCGGGGATCCTGGTCCACGAGCTCGACGATGTCGCACAGCGCCCACGCGAAGTCGAGCACGGGAACCCATCCCCAGGCTGTGGACAGTTCCCGGTCCGCCTTCGTGTCCGCGAGGTACACGTCCCCGCAGAACAGGTCGTGCCGCAGCGCGTGGACGTCCGCGCCGCGGTAGTCGAACTGCGGGGGGTCGGGAAAGCGGCGGGAGAGGGCGTAGCCGATGTCGAGCACGTGGACGATGGTGTCACGGCCCCGGAGGGCGTGTGACGACGCCGCTTGCCAGGGCGGTGGACGACGCCGCATGTCAGGGCCGTGGACGACGCCGCATGTCAGGGCAGCAGTCGCTGCTCCTTCGCCACCGCCACCGCGCCCGCACGCGTGTCGACGCCGAGCTTGTCGTAGATCCGGCCCAGGTGCGTCTTGACCGTGGCCTCGCTGATGAACAGGGCGCGGGCGATGTCGCGGTTGCCGAGGCCGTGGGAGAGCTGGGCGAGGATGTCGAGCTCGCGGTCGGTGAGGGTGGGCAGCGGCTTGCGCATGCGGGCCATCACGCGGGACGCGACCGGCGGGGAGAGCGTGGTGCGGCCCTGCGCGGCGGCGTGGATCGCGGCGAAGAGCTCCTCGGGGCGTTCGGCCTTCAGGAGGTAGCCCGTGGCGCCCGCCTCGATGGCGCGGGTGATGTCGGCGTCCGTGTCGTACGTCGTCAGGACCAGGACGTGGGGTGTGGGGGAGGGAGAAGGGGAGGGAGAAGGGGAGGGGGAGAGGGAGGGAGCAGCGGCGTGGGTGGCGGTGGACGTGATGTGGCGGGTCGCCTCCACGCCGTCCATTCCCTCGCCCAGTTGCAGGTCCATCAGGACCACGTCGGGGGCGAGCTTCGCGGCGAGCGCGATCGCCTCCTCGCCGGTACCCGCCTCGCCGACCACCTCGATGTCCGGTGCGCTGCCGAGCAGGGCGAGCAGTCCGGCGCGTACGACGATGTGGTCGTCGCAGACCAGCAGGCGGACCGGGGGCTTGGCGGGGGTGGCGGATGCGGCGGCGGGCGTGGGGGATGCGGGGGGCGTCATGGGGTCTCCTGCGGGGTCAGGGGGATCGAGACCGAGAGCACCGTGCCCTCGCCGGGTGCCGACTCGATCGTCAGCGTGCCGCCGAGCTGCCCGGCCCTGGCGCGGATCGCGGGCAGCCCGTGGCCCCGCCGCCCATGGCCCCGCCGCTCGCGGGCGGGCGGCTCGTCGGTGGGGGTGAAGCCGCGGCCGTCGTCCGCGACGTCGAGTACGACCTGGTCGTCCAGGTGCGTGAGCGTCAGCGCCGCCGTGGTCGCGTCGGCGTGCTCCGCCACGTTGGCCAGCGCGCCCTGCGCGATGCGCAGGAGCGCGGACTGCGTCCGGTCGGGGAGCGGGGCGGGCGTGCCCTCGGAGTGGAAGCGGACCGTGAGGCCCGCGTCCTGTGCGGTGCGCGCGGCCAGCGTCCGCAGCGCCTCGTCGAGGCCGCCGCCGTCGGCCAGGTCGGCGGGCGCCAGGTCGTGCACGAAGCGGCGCGCCTCGGTGAGGCCGACTTCGGTGATCGACTCGGCCGTACGGACGTGGGCGCGGGCCTTGTCCGGGTCCGTGTCCCAGAGGCGGTCGGCGGCCTGGAGCAGCATCTGCTGGCTGGACAGGCCCTGCGCGAGGGTGTCGTGGATTTCCATGGACAGGCGCTGGCGCTCGGCGAGGGTGCCTTCGCGGCGCTCGATGGCGGCCAGTTCGCGGCGGGTGCGGATGAGGTCGTCGATCAGTTCGCGCTGGCGGGCCGCCTGGCGCTGCATGTGGACGAAGACCGCCGTCGCGATCGCTGACACGGCGGGCGGCCCGAGGACCAGGTCCGGGTCGTAGCGGCCCGCGAGCCGCAGTTGTGACGCGATCACGCAGCCGGTCAGGACGACCACCAGGGCGAAGGCCGCGCGCGGTGGCAGCGTCCGCAGACCGGTGAAGAAGAGCGGCACCGCGCACCACCCGAAGCTCGGCGCGAGGATCACGAGCACCAGCCAGACCGCGACGACCAGAGCGAGCCAGGTGAGCCGCAGGGGGGTGGGGCGCGTGCCGGGTGCCGGTCCTGACGCGAAGGGCGTGGAGCGCGTGGAGCGCATGGAGCGCATGGAGCGCTTGCCCCGCAGGGCTGCGGCGAGGGGCGGCAGGGCGTAGAGGAAGGCCAGGACGACGGAGAGCGCGATGATCCACGGGACGCGCGCACCGCCTGCGGGGTGGCGCAGCAGGAAGCGGGCCAGTGAGGTGGCCAGGAGCAGGTAGAACGTCGCGTGCATGACGGCTGCGAGCCAGCGGGCGTCCGGGTCCGGCGTGCGGGCGTCCGGGTCCGGCGTGCGGGGGGCGGGGCCTGCGCTCGGTGTGCGGGAGGCGGGGCCTGCACTCGGTGTGCGGGGGGCTGTGCCCGGCGTGCGCTGTCCCACTCTCGGTCCCGCCACGGGGGCGCCTCCCTCTCGTGCTGCCGTTTCGTACTGCTGTTTCGTACTGCCGTCTCGTGTCGCCGTCGCGCGCCCGTTCCGTCGCCGTCACGCGGGCGCTGAACTGGGCAAACACCCTCATTGTGACCCGGTGGGGCCACGAGAGGGTCAACCGATCGGTTGACCCTGGTGTCGGCCGAGTCGCGCGCCGCTCCCAGCCGGTACGTCGAGGGGTGGGCCCCGGATGCGGCCGGAGGATTGAGGCAGCGGGAACGCCCCCCCCGATCCACTCGATCCCCCCGATCCCCCCCGGTCCGCTCGATCCACTCGGTCCGCTCGATCCCCCCGATCCGCTCGATCCCCCCGATCCGCTCGATCCGCCGGACCCCCACCTCCACCGCCTCCACTGCCTCCACCTCCACCTCCACTCCGACACCTTCACTCCGAGGAGCCCCCATGAAGAAGATCTCCCGCCGCACCCGCGTCCTCACCGTCGCCGCCACCGCCGCGGTCCTGGGCGCCGGAACCTTCGGTGCCGTCTCCGCCACCGCCGGTACCCCCGACGCCGCCACCAAGGCCGCCGTCTCCGCCGACGCGGGCAACAAGAACCTCACGCAGTCGACGCACCTGAACATCGACGCCGCGACCAAGGGCGCCAAGGCCGCCCTCGACGCCGCCGAGAAGGAGAACCAGCGCGTCTCGGTCGCCGTGGTCGACCGCAACGGCAACACGGTCGTCACCCTGCGCGGCGACGGCGCCGGGCCGCAGTCGTACGAGTCCGCCGAGAAGAAGGCGTACACCGCCGTCTCCTGGAACGCGCCCACCTCCGAGCTGACCAAGAATCTGGAGAAGACGCCGAACCTGAAGGACATCCCCGGCACCCTGTTCCTCGCGGGCGGTGCGCCGGTGACCGCCAAGGGCGCGCCCGTCGCGGGCATCGGTGTCGCGGGCGCCCCGAGCGGCGACCTGGACGAGAAGTTCGCGAAGGCGGGCGTCGCGGCGCTCGGCCGATAAGGCCCCGAGGCTCTGAGGCCCGAGGCGGCTGACACCGCCCCGCTGCCGAAGCCACCGGATCTCATCATGCTGAGGCTGTTCCCGGTCCGTACGACGACGAGGAGAAAGTTCATGACAAGGACCGCCGAGGACCAGCGGCTGCTCGACGCCGCACGGGCCGGGAACGCCGCCGGGGTGAGAGCCGCCCTCGACGCGGGAGCCCGCGTCGAGGCCCGCGACACCGAACTGCGCACACCCCTGCTGCTCGCCGCCATCGGCGATCACGTCGAGGCCGCCAAGGTCCTCGTGGCCGCCGGTGCCGACGTCGACGCGCAGGACCATCGCGCCGACAGCCCCTGGCTGGTCACCGGCGTGACGGGCAGCGTCGCCATGCTGCACGTCCTGCTTCCCGCGGGGCCCGACCTGAAGCTCCGCAACCGGTTCGGCGGCATCTCTGTGATCCCGGCATCGGAGCGCGGCCACGTCACGTACGTACGGGAAGTCCTGCGCGTCACCGGCATCGACGCCGACCACGTCAACGACCTGGGTTGGACGGCCCTGTTGGAGGCCGTGATCCTCGGCGACGGCGGCGGTGCGCACCAGGAGATCGTGGCGCTGCTGCTCGCCGCGGGCGCGACGCCCGATCTCGCCGACCGGGACGGCGTCACGCCCCTGGAGCACGCGGAGCGCCGTGGTTTCGCCGAGATCGCCGCGCTGCTGAGGGCCGCCGCGTGAAGGTGCCTCGCGCGGCGCTCTCCGTCGGCACGGTGCTCCTGGGCGCCGCAGTCCTCGCGGGCTGCGCCACCGGTTCCGAGCCCTCCCGCGCGACCGGGAAGGAGACCGTGACCCCCACCGCGCCACCCACCGTCACCCTCCCCACCGCCACCCTCCCCGCCGAACGGCGCACCCCCGAAGGCACCCTCCTGGTGGCCGACTTCGGCTCCGACACCGTCACCTTCGTCGACCCCGAGCGCGGCCCCATCGAATCCGTGAAGGTCGGCACGGCCCCCTACGGGCTGACCGTCGGGGACGACGGCCGCGCCTGGGTCGCCGCCGCCGACGCCGTGACCGTCATCGACACCCGCACCCGTGCACGCGTCGACCGCATCCCGTACGAGACGGACAGCGGCCCCGCGACGACCGGCGAGTACCGCGGCGGCGGCATGGGCATCGCGCTCGCCCCGGACGGCGAGCACCTCTACGTGGGCGTCAACGTCCCCGACGGCAAGGGGACGTTGGAGGTCATCGGCACCGAGAAGCGCGAGGTCACCGACACGGTCCCGGTGGGCCGCCGCCCGTTCGACGTGGACGTGTCGAAGGACGGGCGGGAGGTCTACGCGACCAATCACGACTCCTTCGACGTGACGGTCGTACGCGCCGACTCGCTGAAGCCCCGCCGCATCGAGGTCGCCCCCTACGGAACCGAAGGCGGCCTCGGCTCCTGGCTCAAGCCGCACTACGCCGCCGTACGCCCCTCGGACGGCAAGCTCCTGCTCCCCTTCGAGGGCGAGAAGCTCGTCGTGCTCGATCCGCGTACCGGCGAGTCGGACATCGAGCCGATGACGGCCAACACCCACCAGCACGGGGCGCGGATCACCGAGGACGGCACGCTGTTCGCGGTCGGCACGGGACCCATCGACCCCTCGTCGGACGAGGGCCCCTCGCTGACCGTGCGGACGAAGGACGGCAAGGAGAAGGTCTTCCCGCTGGACGGGCCGCACGAGGACGTCGCCGTCTCCGAGGACGGCGCCGCCGCGTACGTCACCGGCGGCTTCACCCGCGACGGATTCTGGAACGGGATCACCGTCGTCGACCTGGAGAGCGGCGACGCGCGTCGCCTCCCGGCAGGGGAGAGGCCGTTGGGTATCGCGGTGCTGTAAATCCCTGAGGGGAGTGAGGTGGTGGAGCCGCGGGCCGGTGGGGGCGGGTCGCGCAGCTCCCCGCGCCCCTTACGGGGCGCTCGCACCCCGAACATATGCCGCATAAGATCACAGCTGTGCACCCACGATCCACGGTTCTCCGCGGCACCTCCGCCGCCGCCCTCACGGCCCTCGTCCTCACCGCCTGCAGCGGCTCCGGAGTGTCCGGCACGCCCGGAGCCGACGGCGTGCGCGACCCGTACTTCCCGAAGCTGGGCAACGGCGGTTACGACGTCGCGCACTACGACCTGACCCTCGGGTACGACCCGGACGCGCGCCACCTCACCGCCACGGCCGAGGTCACGGCGCGCGCCACCCAGGACCTCAGCGCCTTCAACCTCGACCTCAAGGGCCTGGAGGTGAAGGGGGTGACCGTCGAGGGGAAGGGCGCCAACTTCCACCGCGACGGGCAGGAGCTGACGATCCGGCCCGCGGACGACCTCGACAAGGGCGAGACGTTCCGCACGGTCGTGCGCTACTCCGGCAGCCCGGAGACCATCACCGACCCGGACGACTCCGAGGAGGGCTGGCTGCGGACGGAGGAAGGTGCCCTGGCGCTCGGCGAGCCGACGGGTTCGATGGCCTGGTTCCCGTCCAACAACCACCCCTCGGACAAGGCCTCGTACGACATACGCGTCACCGTCCCCAAGGGCCTGAAGGCCATCTCCAACGGCGAGCTGACCCGCGAGTCGACCAAGAACGGCCGCACCACCTTCGCCTGGCACAGCGCGGAGCCGATGGCGAGCTATCTGGCGACGGTGGCGATCGGGGCGTTCGAGGTGAAGAAGTCGACGACGAAGTCCGGCATCCCGGTGCTCACGGCGGTCGAACCCTCCGAGGTCAAGGCGAGCGCGAAGGCGCTGAACCGCATCCCCGAGATCATGGAGTGGCAGGAGCTGAACTTCGGCCCCTATCCCTTCTCGTCGGCGGGCGCGATCGTCGCCCGCGAGGAGGACGCGGGCTACGCCCTTGAGACCCAGACCCGCCCCACCTACCCCGGCGCCCCCAGCACCGAGCTCGTGGTCCACGAGATGGCCCACCAGTGGTTCGGGAACTCCGTGACGCCCAAGTCCTGGCGGGACATGTGGCTCAACGAAGGCTTCGCGACGTACGCCGAGTGGCTCTGGGATGAGGACAACGACGGCGACAGCGTGCAGGAGACCTTCGACGACATCTACGCCGACGACTACTACGAGGACAAGGAGGACAACGAGGCCATCTGGGAGTTCCCGCCCGCGAAGCCGCCGTCCGCCGGCCAGATCTCGGACAGTCCGGTGTATGAGCGGGGCGGCATGGTCATCCACAAGATCCGCCAGGCGGTGGGCGACGACACCTTCTACGACATCGTGCAGGGCTGGACGAAGACCTACCGCCACCGCAACGCCGACACCGAGGACTTCACGCGCTACGTGGAGAAGCACGCGGGCGGCGAGGCGGCGCGCAAGAAGGTGCACGCGATCTGGGGCCCGTGGCTGTACGAGGACGGAAAGCCGGACCACCCGTAAGGCGGTGGGGTTACGTGAGCGGCTTGCGCAGTACGGCGCAGGGGCGGTCCGCGTCGCGGTCGCGCCGGTGGTCGATGACCTCGTACCCGAGCCTGCCCCAGAAGGCGAGCGCGGTGTCGTTCCCGTCGAGGACGGCGAGACGAACCCCGTCACGCCCCTCCCGGCGGAAGCGCTCCTCGATCTGGGTCGCGAACTCCCGTCCGTAGCCCTTGCGTTGCTGCCCGGCATCCACCATGAGCAGCCCGATCCACGGGTCGGGGTCGGCGGGATCGGGATGCTGCTTCAGCGTGATGCCGATCCCGACGACCCGCCCCTCGGACCGCGCGACGAGCACCTCTGCCCCCGGCTCGGCCAGTTCGTCCGCGAGTGCGGCGGCGACCTGTTCGGGGCGGATGTCGTGGGGGTCGGGGAAGTCGCCGGAGAGTGCGTGGAAGACGTGGTTCGACGCGTAGAGGGCGGTGAGCTCGGTGAGCAGCTCACCGGGGAGCGCGCCGTCCTGCGCGAGGGTGAGCGGTTCGAGGATCATGCGGCGCAGGCTAGCCGTACTCAGCCCCGCGCCTTCAGGGATTTGAAGGCGCGCGTCTGGTCCACGATCGCGCGCTCCGTGGGGAGGCGTTCGATCGACGACGCGCCGAAGAAGCCGACGATCCCCTCGGTGCGGGACAGGACGTGCGCCGCGTCTTCCGGTTCCGCGATGGGCCCTCCGTGGCACAGGACGAGGATGTCGGGGTTCACGCGCTTGGCCGCGTCGTGCATCTCCTGCACCGCCGAGGCCGCCTGATCCAGGGTCAGGGCGGTGCCCGCGCCGATCGCGCCCTTGGTCGTCAGGCCGACGTGGGGGACGAGGACGTCCGCTCCGGCCCGGGCCATGTCGGCGGCCTGGTCGGGGTCGAAGACGTAGGGGGTCGTGAGGAGGTCGCGGGCGTGGGCCTCGCGGACCATGTCCACTTCGAGGCCGTACCCCATGCCCGTCTCTTCGAGGTTGGTGCGGAACGTGCCGTCGTACAGGCCGACCGTCGGGAAGTTCTGTACGCCGGTGAAGCCCATCCCCTTCAGCTCGTCCAGGAAGCGGCCCATGTCCCGGAAGGGGTCCGTGCCGCACACCCCGGCGAGGACCGGGGTGTCCTTCACCACCGGGAGCACCTCTCTGGCCATGTCCACCACGATCGCGTTCGCGTCGCCGTACGGGAGCAGGCCGGCCAGGGAGCCGCGGCCCGCCATCCGGTAGCGGCCGGAGTTGTAGATGATCAGGAGGTCCACGCCGCCCTCCTCCGCGCACTTGGCGGAGAGGCCCGTGCCCGCTCCCGCTCCGATCACCGGAACCCCCTTCGCCACCTGGGAGTTGAGGCGGGCAAGGGCTTCCTCGCGGGTGATCTGCGTCGTCATGGGGTGCTCCTTGAGCGGGTGTCTTCAGCGGGTCTCAGGTGGTCTCAAGTCAGTTCGGGTCACGGGTCACGGGTCACGGGCTAAGGGTCAAGGCGTCCGCTTCAGCGCCTGTGCGCTGATCAGCTCGTCCAGGCGGTCCGCCATCGCCACCGCGAACTGCGCGTCGTTGATGTGCGCGTCCAGCTCGTGCAGTCGTACGCCACTGCCCCGCACCGTCGTCCGCAGCGCGCTCAGCCCTGCCTCGTCCGCCGCGGTGTCCTGGAACGGGCCGCCCTCCACGTCGACCGCGGAGACCCCGCGCAGGGGCCAGAAGAATTCGACGGGGCCGCGCGCGGCGGCGAGCTTGTGACCGAGGGCGGTGCCGAGCGCGGCCATCTCGTCGGCCGTCGTGCGCATCAGCGTGACCGTGGGGTTGTGGACGAGGAGGGTGCGGTCCGCGAAGCGGGGCGGGACCGTCGGCGCCGGGCCGAAGTTGACCATGTCGAGGGCGCCGGGAGCGACCACTTGCGGGATGCCCGCGCGGCCCGCCGCGGTGAGGCGCTCGGGGCCTGCCGAGAGGACGCCGCCGACCAGTTCGTCGGCGAGTTCGGTGGTCGTCAGGTCCAGTACGCCGTCCAGGAGGCCGTCGGACGCCAGCTTCTCGACCGCCCTGCCGCCCGCGCCCGTCGCGTGGAAGACGAGGACCTCGTAGCCCAGTGCGTCGAGCCGGGCGCGGGCCGCGTCGATCGCGGGCGTCGTCACGCCGAACATCGTGGCGGCGACCACCTTGCGGCCCCGGCCCGCCAGTTCGTCGTGGTTGCGCTCGAAGCGACGGGCCATGCCCGCGGCTGCCGCCGCCGCGTTGCCCAGGACCTGCCGGGATACCGCGTTGATGCCGGAGATGTCCACGACGCTGTACATCAGAGTGATGTCGCTGCTGCCGACGTACGGCGCCACGTCGCCGCCGGCCATCGTGCTGACGAGCACCTTCGGCACCCCGATCGGTAGTGCGCGCATCGCCTGCGAGGCGATCGACGAACCGCCGCTGCCGCCTGCCGCGAGCACGGCGTGCAGCTTGCCCCGCCGGTGCAGGTCGAGCACCACCTCGCTCACGCCGTCCGCCATCGCCGCCACGGCCGCGCCCCGCTCGCCCGCACCGCGCAGCTTCGCGAGGTCGTGCCCGGCCGCGCGGGCCACGGCGTCGGCGGGTACGTCGGCGGTGGGTGCCTGGGCGGGTGGGGGCAGTATGCCGGTGTCGATGAGCAGGGTGTCGCTGCCGTACTCCCTGAGCCGCTCGCGCAGCCAGGCGTACTCCGCGCCCTTGGTGTCGAGCGTCCCGACCAGCACCACGGTCGCCATGGCCCTCACACTCCCTCAAGTGGTGGGTGGTGCTCCCGATCCTGCGGCCCCGGAGCCGTCAGGGCAACGGCGAGGGCCCCCGGCGGGATAATCCGCCGGGGGCCCTCGGGAACTGCTGACTGGCCTACGAACCTCAGACGTTGACGCCGAAGTCCTGCGCGATGCCGACGAGACCGGACGCGTAGCCCTGGCCCACCGCGCGGAACTTCCACTCCGCGCCGCTGCGGTACAGCTCGCCGAAGACCATGGCGGTCTCGGTGGCGGCGTCCTCGCTCAGGTCATAGCGGGCGATCTCCGTGCCGCCGGCCTGGTTGATGATGCGGATGAAGGCGTTCCGCACCTGGCCGAAGTTCTGCGAGCGGTTCTCCGCGTCGTAGATCGAGACCGGGAAGACGATCTTGTCGATGTCGGCCGGGAGGCCCGCCAGGTTGACCTTGATCTGCTCGTCGTCGCCCTCGCCCTCACCCGTGACGTTGTCACCGGTGTGCTCGATGGTCTGGTCCGGCGTCACCTTGTTGTTGAAGAAGACGAAGTGCTGGTCCGAGAAGACCTTGCCCTGCGGGTTCACCGCGATGGCCGAGGCGTCCAGGTCGAAGTCGGTGCCAGTGGTGGTGCGGACGTCCCAGCCGAGGCCCACGGTGACGGCGGTCAGGCCCGGAGCCTCCTTGGTGAGCGAGACGTTGCCACCCTTGGACAGGCTTACTGCCATTGTTGGGAGTCCCTTCCCTCGTTGCGTACGAACGGGCTTCGTACTGGGGACGAAGCTACCGTCACCTCTATGAACGTCGACCGGGGTCCCAGAGGTTCCAGTTCCTTTTACTTTCTTTACCCGTCCCGGGAGTGCGCCTGGAGCGCGTCCGACGGGCACGTGGGGCGAGCGGGACCCGCCGTAAATGCGGGTGACGTGGACCGGACAGACGCGGGACGATAGGACTCATGTCCGGTCCCTATGTCATCCGCGGCTCCGTCTCTCTGCCCGAGGCCGAGCTCATGTGGCGCTTCTCCAGGTCCTCCGGGCCGGGCGGTCAGCACGTCAACACCAGTGATTCGCAGGTGGAGCTGAGATTCGACCTGGCCAACACCGAGGCGCTGCCTCCGGTGTGGAAGGAGCGCGCCCTGGAGCGGCTCGCGAGCAGGCTCGTCGGCGGGGTCGTCAGCGTGCGGGCCTCCGAGCACCGCTCCCAGTGGCGCAACCGCGAGATGGCCGCGACCCGCCTCGCCTCGCTGCTCGCCGAGGCGACCGCGCCGCCGCCGCGCCCTCGCCGCGCCACGAAGATCCCCCGGGGGATCAACGAGCGGCGGCTGCGCGAGAAGAAGCAGCGCGGCCAGACCAAGCGCGGGCGCTCGGGGGAGGGCTGGGGCTGAGCCCTGGCGGCCGTCGCGGCAAATGTGCGTAAGTGAAGACCGCTCGGCGGGAAACAACGGGAAACAGCGGAAAGAGCCGAGTGCGGGCTCAGCCCAGCTGCCGGTACTTCCCCTTGAAGTACGTCAGCGGACCCCCGTCCATGCTCGGCAGCGCAGCCGAAAGTACGCGCCCGATGACGAGGGTGTGGTCACCCGCGGTCACCGTCTGTTCCGTCCGGCACTCCAGTGTCGCGAGCGCGCCGCCGATCAGGGGTGCCCCGGACTCCTCTCCTCGCGCGTAGGGGACGTCCTCGAAGAGCAGCCGGTCGCTGATCCTGCCCTTCATCGCGAACCGCCCCGCGATGTGGCGCTGACTCTCGGAGAGCACCGAGACGCCCCACAGCGGCTGCTCGGCGAGCAGGTCGTCCATCCGGGAGCCCTCACGCAGGCTGACCAGCACGAGAGGCGGATCGAGGGACACGGAGAGGAAGGCCGTCGCGGTCATGCCGACGTCCTCGCCGACCGGCGCCTGGGGGTCGTCCGCGTCCAGGGACGGCTCGCAGGCGGTCACCAGGACCACACCCGCGGCGAGCCGGGACATGGCGGCACGGAACTGTTCGTTGCTCACCCCCACAGGATGCCCGTCGAGGGACGGGGCGCGTGGGGAGGGCAGGGCGGAGGGAGTCTCGGGAGCGTTCTCCGGGGACGTCAGGGATGTCTTCAGTACGGGAACCACGGAAGCGACGCTAGCCCCGCCGCCCCGGTCCGCACATCGGGCCCAGGTCCGAGACCGGGCCTAGGACCGATGGCCGACGGCGTGACACAGGGCACTCTCAAAAGGCGCCCTTCGGCCGAGTGGACTGGACCAACGAAGGCTTCCCATCTGTGACTTGAGTCACAGGACCCATATTTTGTTGACCCTGTGTACCGGGCAAGCTGCTCGCTGTGATTCAGTGACGGTGGCAATCAGACACACTGTGAGAACTCAGTACTGAGGGAACACTAAGGGCGCTGCGAATCCTGGAGTTGCTGTCGAGGTCTCGGGGAGAGCGAGCAATGGAGACCGAGTCGGAGCCGTACGTCCGTCTTGCGACCCTGCGGCAGCTGCATCAGGTGGTGGCGGATCTCAATACGGCCCGGAGCCTGGCGGACACGCTGCAGACCGTCGCCGACGGCGTGGTCAATGGCCTTGGCTATGAACTGGCGTGCGTCAATCTCGTGCGCCCTGACGGCGATCTCGTCGTCGCCGCCTTCGCGGGCAACACCGCCGCCGAGGCGCTCATCACCGGCCGGGTCGGCTCGCGTGAGGCATGGGAGAAGCGCCTCGCCATGGGCGAGCCCTGGGGCGCCCTGAGGTTCATCTCGTACACCGAGGGCTGGGTCCTCGACGAGGACGACGTCCCGCAGTGGTACACCGACGGCCCCGCCCCCCGCTTCGAGGACGAGTGGCACCCCTCCGACCGCCTCTTCGCCCCGATGTACGCGACGGGCGCCGCGGGCGGCGAACTGCTCGGCGTGATCTCCGTGGACCGGCCGCGCAACGGCCGCAGGCCTGGCGCCTGGGGCCGCGAGGCCCTGCAGATGTACGCCTTCCAGGCCGCGATCGCGATCAGCAACGCCCGCCTCCGCGCCAACATGCAGCGCGCCCTGGTCCGCCTGGAGCGCGAGCAGCAGGCGCTGCGGGCCAGTGAGGAATCCTTCCGGCAGGCCTTCGAGTACGCGCCTTCGGGCATGGCCATCGCCGAGATGGGCGGCGACCAGCACGGCCGCATCCTGCGCACGAACGACGCGCTGTGCCGGCTGCTCGGCCGCCCCGCGTCCGCGATGCGCCGCTACTCCTTCTCCGACCTGGTCGACCCCGAGGACATCGGCACGCTCCTGCGGACCTCCGCCGAGGGCGGCAGGGCCGAGCTGCGCCTCGCGCGCCGCGACGGGACCTACGTCTGGGTCTCCCTGCGCAACTCCGTCGTCGCGGACGCCGCCGACGGCCCGCGCTTCCTGCTCACCCACGTCGAGGACATAGAGGACCGCAAGCGCCGCGAGCTCCAGCTCGCGCACCGCGCGTCGCACGACTCCCTCACCGGCCTGCCGAACTCCGCCGAGCTGCGTTCGCGCCTCAGCGCCCGTCTCTGTCGCAGGCCGCACGCGGGTCAGCCGAGCGCGGTGGACTCGCTGGACGCGGCGTACGACGGCGTGTACGACGCCCACGGGCGGCACAGCTTCGACTACGGCTCGGACAACGCGCACAGCCTGCAGCAGGGCGGCGATGGCTTCGATCACCACGTGCACACCGTCGCGCCGCCGGAGGGGCCCGGGGACGTGGACGACGGCACCAAGGGTCTCGCCGTTCTCTTCTGCGACCTCGACGGCTTCAAGTCGATCAACGACCGCTTCGGGCACACCACGGGTGACGCGGTTCTCATAGAGGTGGCGAGGCGGCTCACCAGCGGCGTCCGCGACGGGGACACGGTCGCCAGGCTCGGCGGCGACGAGTTCGTCGTGCTCGCCGACGGGCTCGGCCGCGCCGACGCGCAGGACCTCGCGGTGCGGCTGCGGAACTCGATCATCCCGCCGATCCGGGTGGACGGGCGTGCGGTCCGGGTGGGTGCCAGTTTCGGCATCGGGTGGGCGCACTGCGGGATGACGGCGGACGAGGTATTGCACTCCGCTGACCAGCGGATGTACGTAGAGAAACGGTCCCGTGCCAAGCAGCACAGGCGGGCCGGATGAGGCCGACGACACCCCGTGGGCTCACTCGGAACGGGTAGGCTCCCCCGGTCAGCGATATGAGGGAGTGACCTGGGAATGACGCCCGGCAACAACGGCGAACAGACGCCGAACGCGCCAGAGGGCGACGACGACGTGTTCGGCTATCTGTACGAAGACGGCAAGGCTGCCGGCGCCACTCCGCCCAGCGGCGGGGGCGGCTATGGGTACCCGGGTCCCCGGTCCTCGTACAACCACGTGCGCGCGGTGGGCGACCGTCGGCCCAACACGTACGGCACGCAGGCCGCGCCCACGTACGGCCAGCAGGTGCCGCAGCAGCCGCAGACCTACGGCCAGCCGAACGCGCACTACGCCGCCCCGGAGACGCAGCCCGGCGGAGCCCCCACGGCACCGCAGTACACCCCGGCGTCCCGCGGCTCCGGCGGCCGCGGCGGCGGCCCCAACACCAAGGGCCTGCTGATCGCCGCGATCGCGGTCGTCGCGGTCGTCGCCATCGGGATCGCCGCCGCGATTACGTTCGGCGGCAAGGGCGAGGGCGACGACAAGGACGCGGGCGGCCAGCCGACGCAGGGCGAGACGGTCAAGCCCAGCGAGAAGCCGACGAACAAGCCGAAGGACCCGGCGGCCGACCTCCCGAAGACGGACGCGAAGGCACTGAAGCTCGACGGCGGCACGGCGACGGCTTCGGACATCAAGGGCGCGAAGTCCGAGGGCGGTGTCTACGTCTCCGGGTTCGACAAGGTCGGGGCCCAGGTGACGTGGACCGTCAACGGCATCCCCAAGGCCGGCGCGTACAGCCTTCGCGTGAACTACGGAGTCCCCGGCAAGGACTCCAACGCCACCATCCTCGTCAATGGCAAGAAGCAGACCCGTCCCCTGAACATGAAGAACTTCACCGGCGCGGACGAAGGGGACTGGGAGAAGGGCTGGACCAACACCTGGGCGGTGGTCCAGCTCACCAAGGGCACCAACGCGGTGACGCTCACCTGCGCGCAGAGCGACATGTGCGGGACGACCGGGGCGAACATCGACCAGATGTGGCTCGTGGAGGGCAGCAGCGGCTGAACCCTCCACGCCCACAACGGGGTTAGTCCTGGGGTTACTTCAGCAACCCCAGGAACCCCGCCACCGTCCCGGCCATCGCCTCGCGAGCCGGGGCGAGGTATTTCCGGGGGTCGACGCCCGTCTCGTGGGTGCCGAGGTACTCCCGCACCGCACCCGTGAACGCCGTGTTGAGCGCCGTGCCCACGTTGATCTTCACCATGCCGGAAGCCACCGCCGCCCGGATCTCCGCGTCCGGCACGCCGCTTGAGCCGTGCAGCACCAGCGGTACGGGGACGGCCTTGGTCAGGGACGCGATCAACTCGTGGTCCAGGGTCGCCGTGCGTGACGTCATCGCGTGCGAGGAGCCGACCGCCACCGCGAGCGCGTCCACGCCCGTGCCTGCCACGTACGCCGCTGCCTCCGCCGGATCCGTCCGCACCCCCGGCGCGTGCGCGTCCAGCGGGGCCTCGCCCTCCTTGCCGCCGACCTTTCCGAGCTCGGCCTCGATCCAGATGCCGCGCTCGTGGCCCCAACGCACCGCCTCCGCGGTCGCCTTGACGTTCTCGTCGTACGTCATCTTCGACGCGTCGAACATCACCGAGCTGAAGCCCTCGGGGTGCGCGGCCCGCATGAGTTCCCCGTCCATGACGTGGTCCAGGTGCAGGGAGAGCGGGGCCGAGGACCCCTTGGCCACCGCCGCGGCCGCCGCGGCGATCGCGGAGAGGTTGCCGCCGTGGAACTTCACGGCGTTCTCGGAGATCTGGAGGATCGCGGGGGAGCCCGCCTGCTCCGCGCCCGCGGCGATCGCCTCCGCGTGCTCCAGCGTGATCACGTTGAACGCGGCGACACCGCGCCCCGCCGCGCGCGCGTCGGCCACCAGGTCGCCGGTGGATACGAGTGGCATGATGAATCCCCAATTCCCGGGCCGCCTGGGCCCGTTGTGCGTCGCTCACGCGCTGACGCGTGACGTCACGCCGCGCTGACCTCCCCGGTCACCGCGACTCGCGTGAGCAGGTCTTCGTAAGTCGCGGGCACGAACTCGCCCGCCACGGGGGCCGCCACTGTCGCCGCTGACAGGGCCACGGCCCGTGCGAGGCGCTCCGGCCACGCGAGTTCCTCCACCAGGCCGGAGAGCAGGCCCGCGACCGCCGAGTCACCGGCGCCCGTCGGGTTGCCGCGCACCATGCGGGGCGGAGCCGCCTGCCAGGTGCCCTCCGGCGTGACGGCGCGCAGGCCCTTGGCGCCCAGGGAGGCCACCACCGCGTGCGCGCCCCTGCGGCGGGCGTCGCGGATCGCCTGGGCGGGCTCGTGGGAGCCGGTCAGCTCCGCCAGTTCGTCCGCGTTGGGCTTGATGATGTCGGGGCGGGCGGCGAGGCCACGGCGCAGCGCTTCCCCGCTGGTGTCGAGGAGCACGGGGACCCTGGCGGCGCGCGCGGCCCGTACGAGAGCCGCGTAGGCGTTCACCGGGACCCCCGGCGGCAGGCTTCCGCACAGCGCGACCGCGGCGGCGCCCTCGCGCAGCGACTCCTCGTACGACTCGCGGAACGCGGACCACTCCGCGGGCGAGACCGTCGGACCCGGTTCGTTCAGCTGCGTGGTGTCGCCGGTCGCCGCGTCGACGATGGCGAGCGTGCGGCGGGTGGCGCCTTCGACGGGCACCAGCGCGTCCGTGACGCGGGGCTCGTGCCTCAGGCGCTCGTGCAGGGTGCGGCCCGTGTCGCCGCCGGCGAAGCCGGTCACGGTCACGTCGTGGCCGATGGCCGCGAGGACGCGGGCGACGTTCAGGCCCTTGCCGCCGGGGCGTTCGGTGACCTCGGTGACGCGGTGCGAGGCGTGCGGGACGAGGGCGGGGACCCGGTAGGTGATGTCCAGGGCGGCGTTCAGCGTGACTGTGAGAATCACTCGTCACTCACCCCAGATACCTCCGAGATCACGGAGAACGCCGCTTGTCGGCGTCCCCTGCTTGCGTCTGCTTCCGGATGCTTCCGTCTGCTTCCGTCTGCTTCCGTCTGCTTTCGGGCTGATCATGCCAAAGAGAAGGCGGTTGGCCCAGGGGTCAGGACCAACCGCTCCCTGTTCGTTGCCATTTCAACGTCACTGCGGCGCAACTACCCACTCGCCCTTGCGCATGACGCCCACCAGGTCGAACTCCGCGTCGAGGACCACCAGATCGGCGTCCTTGCCCGGCTCAAGGGAGCCGATCTCGTCGTACATCCCCAGGAGTCTGGCCGGGTTGGCGGAGATGGCCCGCACGACGTCGGCGACCGGGAGGCCGTCGACGGTCGCCGAGCGCTTGAACGCACGGTCCAGGGTGAGGGTCGAGCCCGCGATCGAACCGCCGTCGACGAGCCGCGCGACGCTGTCGAGCACCTCGACCTCCAGCGGGCCGAGCATGTACCGGCCGTCACCGAAGCCCGCCGCGTCCATCGCGTCCGTGATGAGCGCGGTACGGGCGGCGCCCGCGTGGTGGAAGGCGAGCTCGAACGACGCGGGGTGCAGATGCGTGCCGTCGTTGATCAGCTCGACCGTGATCCGCTCGTCCTCAAGGAGCGCGGCGATCGGGCCCGGCGCGCGGTGCCCGAGGGTCGGCATCGCGTTGTAGAGGTGCGTCGCGACGGTGGCGCCCGCGTCGATGGCCTCCTGCGTCTGCTCGTACGTCGCGTCCGTGTGGCCGATGGCCGCGATGACGCCGTGTTCGGCGAGGAGGCGTACGGAGTCGATGCCGCCCGGCAGCTCGGTGGCGAGCGTGAGCATCTTGGCCCGGCCGCGTGCCGCGTCGATCAGCTTGCGGACCTCGGCGGGGTCGGGGTCGCGCAGGAGCACCTCGCTGTGCGCGCCCTTGCGGCACGGCGAGATGAACGGCCCCTCGAAGTGGATGCCCGCGATGTCGCCCTGCTCGGCCAGCTCGCTGAGCATCCCCGCGCGCTGGGCGAGGAAGTCCATCTCGCCGGTGACGGTCGACGCGACGACGGTCGTGGTGCCGTGCAGACGGTGCGTGTGGACGCCTTTGAGCACGTCGTCGACGGTGCCGGAGGTGAAGGACGCACCGCCGCCGCCGTGGTTGTGGATGTCGACGAAGCCCGGGACCACCCAGTGACCGGGATCCAGGTCGATGACTTCGGCATCGCTGGGAGCGCTCCCGGAGATGCGCGCGCCGTCGACGATCACACGGCCGTTGGAGATGGTCCCGGTGGGCAGGACCACCTGAGCGCCGGCGAGCACCTTGCTAGTGGCCATCAGGCGGTTACCTCCGTGGAGTCGGTGGGGTCGGTGGGGTCGGTGGGGTCGGTGGGGTCGGTGGGGTGGTCGGGGGTGGCGAGGAGATCCCAGGCGAGCAGGCCCGCGCCCAGGCATCCCGCGGTGTCCCCGAGTGCGGCGGGGACGATGAGGGGCTGGGACTGGAACGTCACGATGCGTTCCGTCATGGCCGCCCGCAGGGGTGTGAACAAGGTTTCCCCGGCCTCGGCGAGACCGCCACCGATGATCAGGGTGTGCGGGTCCAGGAGGGTGAGGGCGGTGATGAGGCCGTCGGCGAGCGCGTCGACGGCGTTCTGCCAGACCGCCTGGGCCCGCGGGTCGCCCGACTCCACGGCCTTCGCGCAGTCCGCGGCGTCCGCTTCGGGGTCACCGCTCGCCGCAGCCCAGGCCTCGCTCACCGCGGACGCGGAGGCGAGCCGCTCCAGGCAGCCGCGCTGGCCGCAGCCGCAGAGCGGGCCGCCGGGGCGCACGATGATGTGCCCGATCTCGCCCGCCGAGCCGTGGGCGCCGGGCTCGATGCCGCCGCCGATCCCGATGGCCCCGGCGATCCCCGTACCGAGCGGTACGAAGAGGAACCGGTCGGCACCCTTGCCCGCGCCGATCCGCCCCTCGGCGAGACCGCCGGTGCGGACGTCGTGGCCCAGGGTCACGGGGACGCCCTCCAGCCTGCGGCTCAGGAGCTCGCGCATGGGGACGTCGCGCCAGCCGAGGTTCGCGGCGTAGACCGCGATGCCGCGCTCGGTGTCGACGATCCCGGGGATCGCGACCCCGGCCGCCGCCGCGGGCTCCCCGAACTCCTTGATCCCGTGGGCGCGGAGGTCGGCGGCGAAGTCGAGGATGGACTCGACCACGGCGTCGGCGCCACGCTCCCGGCCGGTGGCCCGCCGCGCCTCGTACAGGAGCGCGCCGTCCGCCCCGACCAGGGCGGCCTTCATTCCGGTGCCGCCCACATCGAGGGCGATGACATGTCTCACGGGGGACAGTCTCGCGCGTGACGTGCGAGAGGTCTAGTCCATTCCAACTAATCAGTGCGGGGCAATCGAGTGGGCGGGTGGGAGGATTTCGCCGCGAAGCGGCGAATCAGGATCGGCCACCCACCCGCCGCGGGAGAGCCGACTAGCCCAGAATGACGCTCCGCGTCAGGTTCCGGGGCCGGTCGGGGTCGAAGCCCCGGGACTCCGCCAGCGCGACGGCGAGCCGCTGCGCCCGGATCAGATCGGCCAGCGGATCGGCCTCCTCGCGGGCGACGAGTTCCCCGCCCACCCGGGCGACATCCCCGGCAAGACCCTCCGGCAGTACACCGAACATCCAGGCCACACGGCCGGGCCCGGTGATGGCGATCGGCCCGTGGCGGTACTCCATCGCCGGGTACGACTCGGTCCAGGCCCCCGCCGCCTCCCGCATCTTCAGCGCGGCTTCGAGGGCGAGACCGTACGTCCAGCCCCGACCCAGGAACGTCCACTGCTCGGCCGCCAGAACCGCCGATGGCAGCGGCTCCGTCACCGCGAGCTCCGCGTCGACCGCGGCATCGGCGATCGACTTCACGCCGGGGATGTCACCGAGCCCGGCCCGCAGGAAGGCAAGGGCGGTCGTGGCGAAGCGGGTCTGGACGACCGACTCCTCGTCCGCCCAGTCCAGGACGGCCACCGAGTCGGCCGCGTCCATGACCGGGGTCTTCGGATCGGCGGTGAGGGCCGTGGTCGGGACGACACCCTTCAGCTCGCCGAGGAGTTCGAGGACCTCCGTCGTCGTGCCGGACCGGGTGATGGCGACCACCCGGTCGTACGTACGCCCGGCGGGGAACTCCGACGAGGCGAAGGCGTCCGTCTCGCCCTGCCCGGCGGCCTCGCGCAGCGCCGCGTACGCGATGGCCATGAACCACGACGTACCGCACCCGGTGACGGCCACCCGCTCACCCGGCTTCGGCAGTCCGTCGAACGCGGCGGCGGCCTCGGCCGCCCGGTGCCAGCAGGCGGGCTGGGTTGCGATCTCTGTTGCGGTACGCGACATGCGCCAAGGCTCCTTGCCAGTGCGGGACTTCACGATGTGCTCATCGGTACTCGATGGAACGTGACGTGCTTAGCAGCAGGTCGGCCTCCTCGGCAACGGTGGGACGTCAGTAGCACGCCGTTGCAGAAGCGATACTTGAGTGGTGTAGACCTCGTGTGCGTACGCGGGGGAAAATCGCAGTTCACGAAGATCTTCGAGGGTGGGAACAGCTGTGCAGCGGCGCGCGACAGGACTGACCGCGGCGGTAGCCGCACTGAGCATGACGGCGGTGCTCGCAGGCTGTGGCGGTCCGGGCGACTCCGGCGACGTCACCCTCAAGCTGGTGGCCGCGGACTACGGCGACTCCAAGGACAACAGCTCCCAGAAGTACTGGGACAAGATCGCCGAGAAGTTCGAGGCGAAGAACCCCGGCATCAAGGTCGACGTCAGCGTCTACTCCTGGACCGACGTGGACCGCAAGGTCAAGGAAATGGTCAAGGCGGGCGACGCCCCCGACATGGCCCAGATCGGCGCGTACGCCGACTACGCCGCGCAGGACAAGCTGTACCGCACCGAGGACCTGGTCTCCATCGCCACCCAGGCCGACTTCATGGCCCCCCTCGCCGAGGCGGGCGAGGTCAAGCGCGTCCAGTACGGCATGCCGTTCGCCTCCTCCACGCGCCTGCTCTTCTACAACGAGAAGATCTTCAAGGACGCCGACCTCACGCCGCCGCAGAGCTGGACCGACCTGGCGGCCGACGCCAAGGCCCTCAAGGCGCGCGGGGTGAAGATCCCCTACGCCCTGCCGCTCGGCTCGGAAGAGGCGCAGGCCGAGACGATGCAGTGGCTGCTCAGCGGTGGCGGCGGCTACACCGACAACGTCGGCACGTACGACATCGACTCCAAGCAGAACGTGAAGACCTTCACCTGGCTGAAGGACGAGCTCGTCGGCAAGGGCCTGACGGGCGACACGCCGCCCGCCGAGCTCGACCGCGCCGAGGCCTTCGCCGCCTTCACGCGCGGCGACGTGGGCATGCTCAACGGCCATCCCACGCTGATGCAGATGGCCGCGAAGAAGGGCGTGAAGTACGGCATGGTGCCGATGCCCGGCGTGAACGGCCACGCCCAGTCCACGATGGGCGTCGCCGACTGGATGATGGCCTTCAAGCAGCACGGCAACGGCGAGGAGATCGGTAAGTTCCTCGACTTCGCCTACAGCACGAAGAACGTCCTGGACTTCTCCCGCGAGTACGACCTGCTGCCCGTCACGACGTCCGCGGCGCAGCAGATGACGGGCAACAAGAACGACAAGGCGCTCGCCGCGTTCCTCGACGAGCTGCCCACCTCGCAGCTGTACCCGGTGGGCAAGACGTCCTGGGCGCAGGTCTCCGTCGATGTCAAGAAGTACATCGGCAAGGCCGTCGACCCGGAAGGCAATCCGCAGTCGATCCTCAGCCAGATCCAGACCAAGGCGGCGACCGAGGAGAACTCGGAATAGCGTGACGGCATGACCGATGCCACGGACGACGACGCGCGGGGCGACGCGTTCCCCGACACCGGGCTCTCCGAGCGTGACCGCGCGATCCTCGCCCTGGAGCGCCGCGACTGGGCGAGCGGGCCCGGCGCCAAGGAGCGTGCCGTGCGCGAGCAGCTCGGCCTGGTGCCGGTCCGCTACTACCAGCTCCTGAACGCCCTGCTCGACGATCCCCGCGCCCTCGCGCACGATCCGGTGACCGTCAACCGGCTCCGGCGGGTCAGGGAGTCCCGGCGCGGGGAGCGTTGAGCGTAGGGTCGGGCCCATGGGTGACCCTGTGTACTCTCCCGAGCTGCCCGACGTGCCCGACCTGCCCGAGCCCGTGACACCGGCAGGGCGCGAGGGCCTTGCCGCGCTCCTCGCGCGGCCCGGGAAGGCCGTGATCGCGCTCGACTTCGACGGCACGCTCGCCCCGATCGTGCCCGACCCCGAGCAGGCCCGTGCCCACCCCGGTGCCGTCCCCGCCCTCGCCGCGCTCGCGCCGAAGGTGCGGTCCGTCGCCGTCGTCACCGGGCGCCCGGCGGGCGTGGCGGTGCGCTACGGCGGTCTCGCGGGTGTTCCCGGCCTCGAACACCTCGTCGTGCTCGGGCACTACGGCGCCGAGCGCTGGGACGCGGTCTCCTCCACCGTGCACGCGGCCGAGCCGCACCCCGGGGTGGCGTCCGTCCGCGCCGAACTCCCCGGGTTCCTGGACGCGATCGGTGCCTGGCGCGGCACGTGGATAGAAGAGAAGGGGCGTGCGGTCGCGGTCCACACACGCCGTGCGCGCGATCCGCAGGCCGCGTTCGACGAGCTGCGCGAACCTCTCGCCGAGCTGGCGTCCCGCCACGGCCTGATCGTCGAACCGGGCCGCCTGGTCCTGGAGTTGCGTCCCCCCGGCATGGACAAGGGGGTGGCCCTGGCCGACTACGTCCGCGAGGTCGGCGCCGAGACCGTCCTCTACGCGGGCGACGACCTGGGAGACCTCCCCGCCTTCGCGGCGGTGGAGAAGCTGCGCTCGGATCAGGTGCGGGGCTTGCTGGTGTGCAGTGGCAGCGCGGAGGTCGCGGAGCTGGCGGACCGGGCCGACCTGGTGGTGGACGGGCCTCAGGGCGTGGTGGACCTGCTCGGCGCGGTCGCCGCACAACTGGGCTGACCGGAACAGACTCTGTCCCCGACCCCGCCCCTTCCCGAAAACCGTGCCTGCGCCCCGGGCCTACCTGGGGCTCCGCCCCGGACCCCGCTCCTCAAACGCCGGAGGGGCTGATTCTCAGCCCGTCCGGCGTTTATCCCAGTGCCCGCAGCTGATCCAGGAACCACTGGGCCGGGGGCAACGCCGTAGCCGCCGCAGCGAGCCGCTTAGTTCGCTCCGCCCGCTCCTCCACCGGCATCGTCAGCGCCTCATGCAGCGCCGCAGCCGTCCCCGACACGTCATAGGGGTTCACCACCACCGCGTCCTCGCCCAGCTCCTCGTACGCCCCCGCCTCCCGCGAAAGCACCAGCACGCACCCCTCGTCCGACACGACCGGCACCTCCTTGGCGACCAGGTTCATCCCGTCCCGGATGGGGTTCACCAGCGCCACGTCGGCCAGACGGTACGCGGCAAGCGACCGGGCGAAGTCGTCCTTCACGTGGAGCACCACCGGCGTCCAGCCCTCGACCCCGTACTCGGAGTTGATCTCGTCCGCGAGCCGCTGCACGGACGCGGTGTACTCGCGGTACACGGCGAGATCCTGCCGCGACGGATACGCGAACGCGACATGCACGACCCGCTGGCGCCACTCGGGGTGCGAGGCGAGAAGCTCGCGGTACGCCATCAGCCCCCGCACGATGTTCTTCGACAGTTCCGTCCGGTCCACCCGGACAATCACCCGTCGGCCGGTCCCGACCTGCTCCCGCAGCGCGACGAGCCGCTCCTCCACATCGTCCCGCCGCGACCGCTCCCGCAGGAAATCCGCGTCGGCCCCGAGCCCGTGCACCCCGATCCGCGTCCCCGACGTACCGCCGATGACGGCGACGCAGCACTCCGTGAACGCGTCCGCCCACCGGCCTGTCAGGAACGCCGCGCGGTCGGCGCCCAGGATGCCGCGGAGCAGCTGCTCCGCGATGTCCTGGGGCAGCATCCGGAAGTAGTCCACCGGCGCCCACGGCGTGTGTGAGAAGTGGCCGATGCGCAGGTCGGGGCGGAGTTCGCGCAGCATCCCCGGCACGAGGGCCAGGTGGTAGTCCTGGACGAGGACCGCCGCGCCCCCCGCGGCGCTCTCCGCGAGCGCCTCGGCGAAGGCCCGGTTGTAGGTCTCGTACGACGCCCACTGCGCCCGGAACTCCGGGCCGAAGGCCGGTTCGAGCGGCGTTTGGTACAGCATGTGGTGGACGAACCAGAGGACCGAGTTCGCGATGCCGTTGTACGCGTCGGCGTGCACCCGCGCGTCGATGTCGAGCATCCGCACCCCGGGCTCACCGACCCCGCGCCGCACGGCCTCCCGGTCACCGTCGCCCAGCGCCGCGCAGACCCACAGGGAGTCCCCGGCGGAGTCTCCGATCGCGCTGAGCCCGGAGACGAGTCCTCCGCCGCCCCGCTTGGCCGTCAGTTCTCCGTTCTCCTCCAGGGAGTACGTGACGGGGCCGCGGTTGGACGCGACGAGGATCTGGGCGGCGGCGTGCTCGGAGACCATGTGCCGAACCTAGCCCTTAGCGGGAGGGCTCAAACGTAGGGCCGGACCCTTGCGAGCCCGGCCGTATACGTTCAGGGAGCGGCGTCAAGGCCGATGTCGAGGCCTGCCCCGCTAGTCCCGCCTGCTCCTCGCCGCCGCCACCGCGAGCGCGCCGAGCACGCTCAGGGAGATCGCGAGGCCCGCGTACAGCATCGTGCCGGAGCCGCTGCCCGTGTCGGCCAGCTGACCCGGGCCGCTCGCCGCCGCCGGTCTCGCGGGATCGCCCTGCTGGTGCTGCGGGGCGGGCCGCGCCTGAACCCGCTGCCGCGTCGCGTGGACCGCCGAGGTGCACGGGTCGTCGCCGCCCCGGACGGACCGGGGGCAGTTGCTGCCCGGCGCCGTCACCGTGATCACCCGGATCGCGCCCGCGGTGCAGGACACCTCGCCGTCCGCGGGCGTCGTCGGGCAGCCCATGACCGTGTTGCCGATGGTCTTGAAGTCGCCGTAGAGGGATTCGTCGTAGCGCTTGGCGAAGGGATCGATCACATCCGCGGCGGCCGGTACGGCTGCGGCGCTCAGCGCGCCTGCCGCGAGACCGGCCGTGGCCATGGCCACGGCACCGACGCGTCGCGCGCTTCCCATGAACTGCCTGAGACGGGACTGCCTGAGACGGGACTGCCTGACGCTGAGCTGCCTGACCCGCATATGGACCCACATAAGTGGGGAATGTAGATAAAATGCCCGGTCTTGGATGGTTACGCCACGCGGCGGGCCGTGTACTCCGCGATGCCGGACATCGGCGGACGCTCCTCCGTGTCCACCGGATGGGTCCGCGGTTCGAACCCGTGCTCACCCCGCTCGAACTGGGTGAGCTCGGGGCGTACGTGATGACCGAGCGCGAGCCTGACCTGCGCCGTCCGGTAGATCGCCGCCGCCATCCTGCCGAGCGCCTGCCCGTCCTGGTGCCGGTGCCTGCGCACGCCGACGTCGACCTGCGCGAGCGCGTCGAGGCCCACGGTGTGCAGCGCGTCGACGAGCAGGCCGAGCTCCACCCCGTATCCGACGGGGAACGGCAGCCGTTCGAGGAGGGATCTGCGTGCCGCGTACTCGCCGCCCAACGGCTGGACGAACCCGGCCAGTTGGGGCCAGTGCATGTTGAGCAGCGGGCGCGCCATCAGCTCGGTGACCCGGCCGCCCTGACCCGCGGTCCCGGCGAGCGGGCGGTCGTACATCGCCTTCACGAAGTGCACGTCGGGCTCGGTCAGGAGCGGGCCCACGATCCCGGTGACGAAGTCCGCCGAGAACTCCTTCAGGTCCGCGTCGACGAACGCGACGATGTCACCGCCGGTCACCAGGAGCGAGCGCCACAGGACCTCGCCCTTGCCGGGTACGGCCGGGATGCGCGGCAGGATCTCGTCCCGGTGCACGACCCGCGCGCCCGCGTCGCGCGCGACCTCGGCCGTGCGGTCCCGCGAGCCGGAATCGATCACCACGAGCTCGTCGACGAGGGCGGCCTTCTCGATCAGCTCGCGGCGGATCACGGCGACGATCTCGCCGACCGTCTCCTCCTCGTCGAGCGCGGGCAGGACGACGCTCACCGAGGCTCCCGACGCTCGTTTGGCGGCGACGAGCGCGCTGAGCGGACGGTCGGCAACAGCCCAGGAACGCCTGGTCAGCCAGCGCTCGGCCTCTTCCAGCACGGGTGGTTCCTCCTGTGTGTGGCCTACATGTGATCCATCTCGCGGTTCGGACGACTATCTCAAGGGTCCAGGCCGTCGGTTACAGTCTTGAACAACGCGGATGACCATCGCATGTCGGGGGTCGACGCGTAACAAACGCCCCGGGCCCCTGAAGCCCGGCGCCATACCGCTCATCCAGAGGGGCAGAGGGATACGGCCCGTTGAAGCCCCGGCAACCATCCCGCCGACCGCGCATGCGAGGTCTCGGCGGGGAAGGTGCCAATTCCGTCTCGCGGTGAGATTCGCCGCGGGGAAGATGAGGAGAAAGGGCCTCGCCTCCATGGCTGCGCAGACTGTCGCAACGAACGACACCACCACCCCCTCCACCACGGCTTCCCGTAGTGGGTCCGTGGATCTCGGCCCCGCGTCCGGCCTCTCGTGCCGCGAGTGCGGCGAGCTCTACGCCCTCGGCCCGATCTTCGCCTGCCAGGCCTGTTTCGGCCCGCTCGAAGTCGCGTACGACCTGCCGACCGGTGACCCCGAGGCGCTGAGGAAGCAGATCGAGTCCGGCCCCGCCAACATCTGGCGCTACGCCCCGCTGCTGCCCGTCCCCGCGGACGTCGCCGAGAAGCCGAACATCAACCCCGGCTGGACCCAGCTCGTCAAGGCCGACAACCTCGCCCGTGAGCTCGGCGTCGAGCAGGGCAAGCTCTTCGTCAAGGACGACTCCGGGAACCCGACGCACTCCTTCAAGGACCGCGTCGTCGCGCAGGCCATCGAGGCGGCGCGCGCCTTCGGATTCACCACCCTCTCCTGCTCCTCCACCGGCAACCTCGCCGGTGCCGTGGGTGCCGCCGCGGCCCGCGCCGGCTTCCGCTCGTGCGTGTTCATCCCGCACGACCTGGAGCAGGGCAAGGTCGTCATGGCCGCGGTCTACGGCGGCGAGCTCGTCGGCATCGAGGGCAACTACGACGACGTGAACCGCTTCTGCTCCGAGCTCATCGGCGACCCGCTGGGCGAGGGCTGGGGCTTCGTCAACGTGAACCTGCGGCCGTACTACGGAGAGGGCTCCAAGACCCTCGCGTACGAGATCTGTGAGCAGCTCGGCTGGCAGCTGCCCGACCAGCTGGTCATCCCGATCGCGTCGGGCTCGCAGCTCACGAAGATCGACAAGGGCCTCAAGGAGCTCATCAAGCTGGGCCTCGTCGAGGACAAGCCCTACAAGATCTTCGGTGCGCAGGCCGAGGGCTGCTCGCCGGTGTCGACCGCCTTCAAGGCCGGGCACGACGTCGTACGCCCCCAGAAGCCGGACACCATCGCCAAGTCCCTCGCCATCGGCAACCCCGCCGACGGGCCGTACGTCCTGGACATCGCACGTCGCACGGGCGGCGCGGTGGAGGACGTGAACGACGAGCAGGTCGTGGACGCGATCAAGCTTCTCGCCCGCACGGAGGGGATCTTCGCGGAGACCGCGGGCGGGGTGACGGTGGGCGTCGCCAAGAAGCTGATCGAGGCGGGCCTCATCGACCCCACCCTGACCACGGTGGTCCTGAACACGGGTGACGGACTCAAGACCCTGGACGCTGTTGCCGAGACCTCTCAGGCGACGGCGACGATCAAGCCCAGCCTCGACGCGTTCCGCGCCGCGGGGCTCGCCGGTTAGTCGCCGTGGGGCCCGGCCGCCGTCGTCGGACGGCGGTCGTGGTCCGTCCTCGCGCAGTTCCCCGCGCCCTTTACGGGGCGCTTCCTCCCCCGTATATCAAGAGGTGAATCCCATGAGCGTCAACGTTCGCATTCCCACCATTCTCCGCACCTACACCGGCGGCAAGTCCGAGGTCGCCGCCGAGGGCGCCAACCTCTCCGAGGTCATCGCCGATCTTGAGGCCAAGCACGCCGGTATCGCGGCCCGTGTCCTCGACGACCAGGGCAAGCTGCGGCGCTTCGTGAACGTGTACGTGAACGACGACGACGTCCGTTTCGAGCAGGGCCTTGAGACCGCGACGCCGGACGGCGCCGGCGTCTCGATCATTCCCGCCGTCGCGGGCGGTTGCTGAATCCGTCTGAAAGTACGCAGCGTCACTCCCATTGCCCCCTCCGCGAGAGAAGCGGAGGGGGCAATTCCATGTGGTTGAGCGCGGTACAGTTGGGAAGCAAGCTTCGCTGTTTGTGCCTAGCGCATATATGAAGTCGGCCCGGGGCCGACAAGAAGTAGCCAAAGCGTCTTGCCTATTTGAGCCTCTCGCGGCATTTGTCTGGCCCGACTTGCCCTGAACTCCGGCAAATTCTCCGCATATTACCGATCGCGCATGCCCAGAATTCTCGTCCGATTGACCTGTTGCAGAGGGCAGTTGGGCAGATACATTCAGCGGCGGTCGACGCGTTCCGGCGCACGCCTCCACAACCCATTGGGGGGGTGAGGTCTGACCCGGGCCCGCGAAGTGCGGGTCCGTGCAAGGGCCAGTAATAGGGGAGTTAGGCATGGCTCAGGGCACCGTCAAGTGGTTCAACGCGGAGAAGGGGTACGGCTTCATCGCGGTCGACGGTGGTGCGGATGTTTTCGTCCACTACAGCGCGATTCAGATGGACGGTTACCGCACCCTTGAAGAAGGTCAGCGAGTGGAGTTCGAGATCTCGCAGGGCCAGAAGGGTCCACAGGCGGACATGGTCAAGCTCGCCGTCTGATCTCGGCGCGATCGGCCAGCGACTTAGCGAGTGACGAGGGGCCCGTATCCCGACAGGGGTACGGGCCCCTCGTGCGTACGCCCCCCGATGTGCGCCCCCTCGTGTGTCTGGGATCCGTGAGAGACGCTTGCACTCGTAGGGGTCGAGTGCTAATCATTGGCGTTAGCACTCTCCGAGTGAGAGTGACAGAACTTGGATCGGGTCGGTGAGGCCCGCAGGCCGGGTGGGGCAAGGAACCACAAGGCTTGCAGGCCGTCCGTCGCGGGCACCGATGCGATCCGGAGCATGCCACCCCTGTCCGGGAGGACCACTTCACATGGCCAAGATCATCGCGTTCGACGAGGAGGCACGGCGCGGCCTCGAGCGCGGCATGAACCAGCTCGCCGACGCCGTCAAGGTGACCCTGGGCCCCAAGGGTCGCAACGTCGTCCTCGAGAAGAAGTGGGGTGCCCCCACGATCACCAACGATGGTGTTTCCATCGCCAAGGAGATCGAGCTCGAGGACCCGTACGAGAAGATCGGCGCCGAGCTGGTCAAGGAGGTCGCGAAGAAGACGGACGACGTCGCCGGTGACGGCACGACGACCGCGACCGTCCTGGCGCAGGCGCTGGTCCGCGAGGGCCTGCGCAACGTAGCCGCCGGTGCCAACCCGATGGCCCTCAAGCGTGGCATCGAGAAGGCCGTCGAGGCCGTCTCGGGCGCCCTTCTTGAGCAGGCCGTGGACGTGGAGACCAAGGAGCAGATCGCTTCGACCGCCTCCATCTCCGCCGCCGACACCCAGATCGGCGAGCTCATCGCCGAGGCGATGGACAAGGTCGGCAAGGAAGGCGTCATCACCGTCGAGGAGTCGCAGACCTTCGGGCTTGAGCTTGAGCTCACCGAGGGCATGCGCTTCGACAAGGGCTACATCTCGGCGTACTTCGCCACCGACATGGAGCGTATGGAGGCGTCGCTCGACGACCCGTACATCCTGATCGTCAACTCGAAGATCTCGAACGTGAAGGACCTCCTTCCGCTCCTCGAGAAGGTCATGCAGTCCGGCAAGCCGCTGCTGATCATCGCCGAGGACGTCGAGGGCGAGGCCCTGTCGACCCTGGTCGTCAACAAGATCCGTGGCACCTTCAAGTCCGTCGCCGTCAAGGCCCCGGGCTTCGGTGACCGCCGCAAGGCCATGCTCGGCGACATCGCCATCCTCACCGGTGGCACCGTCATCTCCGAGGAGGTCGGCCTCAAGCTGGAGAACGCCGGTCTCGACCTGCTCGGCCGTGCCCGCAAGGTCGTCATCACCAAGGACGAGACCACGATCGTCGACGGCTCCGGTGAGAGCGACCAGGTCCAGGGTCGCGTCAACCAGATCCGCGCCGAGATCGAGAACTCGGACAGCGACTACGACCGCGAGAAGCTGCAGGAGCGCCTGGCGAAGCTCGCCGGCGGTGTTGCGGTCATCAAGGCCGGTGCCGCGACCGAGGTGGAGCTCAAGGAGCGCAAGCACCGCATCGAGGACGCCGTTCGCAACGCGAAGGCCGCCGTCGAAGAGGGCATCGTCGCCGGTGGTGGCGTGGCCCTCATCCAGGCCGCCGCTGTCTTCGAGAAGCTTGAGCTCGAAGGCGACGAGGCCACCGGTGCCGCCGCTGTGAAGCTGGCCCTTGAGGCCCCGCTGAAGCAGATCGCGGTCAACGCCGGCCTTGAGGGTGGTGTCGTCGTCGAGAAGGTGCGCAACCTGACCGTCGGCCACGGCCTGAACGCCGCGACCGGTGAGTACGTCGACATGATCGCCGAGGGCATCCTCGACCCGGCGAAGGTCACGCGCTCTGCCCTGCAGAACGCCGCGTCGATCGCCGCGCTGTTCCTCACCACCGAGGCCGTCATCGCCGACAAGCCGGAGAAGGCGGGCGCTGCCCCGGCCGGCGGCGGCATGCCGGGCGGTGACATGGACTTCTGAGCCTCTTCGGCTCGGTAGGCCAGTCTTCACGTACCGAGGGCGGTATCCCTTCTCAGGAAGGGGTACCGCCCTCGGGCGTTGCCAGGGCGTAGGCGATGCCGTCGTCGATGTCGGACTCAAGTCCCTTGCGGCCCGGCCGCCGCTCACCGCCTGCCCCCAGGAGGGGATCAGTCCGGCAGCCGGTCCATGATCCAGGTGCAGAGCTCCTCGGTGACCAGGGTGTGGCCCTCGTTCTGGCCGGCGCAGAGGTACTCGTCGAGTTCGCTCTCCTCGGCCTTCTCCGTGAAGGGCTCGTACAGCTTGTCCTGGCTGTCGATGTCGCGCAGGGCGACCGCGCTGACGGAGGGCACGAAGCAGTGCTCGCGGATCTCGGCCTCGGAGCCAAGGCCGATGATGGCGGGGATCTTGTTCAGCTCGTCGGCGAGGATGCCGAAGCCCTCCAGGGTGCCGCCGGGCGCGCCATCGACCTCGGGCAGATCAGATGTGCGGATCTGCGGCTTGCGCAGGGTCACCACCCGCAGCTGCGCGACGAGCTTCTCCTGGCCCGCGGGCTGCGTGTAGAGGTGGGTTCCGGTGATGGCCAGGCCCCGGCCGTGGAACGCCCGCTCGCCGGGGCCGATGCCGTTGGCAAGTCCGGTGCGCACGCCGTTGGCGACGCCGATCTTCTTCGGGCGGCGCGGCCAGCCGCCGACCCGCTCCAGCTCGGCGAGGAACTCGACGCGCTCCTTGTCGATCTCGGGGGTGTCGTCCCACTCGGAGATGTGCTGCCACAGGAGCTGGCGCGCGGCCGGGCTGTTGATCTGGTTCGAGAAGGCCGCGTTGAGCCGCCGGATGTAGTGCGCGAACGACTGAAGCGCGATGGGGATCCAGGCGCCGCGGTGCGGGCTGTCGAAGGAGAAGTACAGCGCGGTCTGGTGGTCGACCTTCTCGTGTTCCATCTTGGCGAGCGCGTACCGCGTGATGAGACCGCCCATGCTGAAGCCGCCGACGGTCAGCGGGTGGTCGCCCGTGCGCCGCGCGATCGCCTCCTGGATCGCCGATTTGGCGGCCTTGGCGTTGTCCAGGATGGACGCGCTGCGCTCGTCGAAGCCGAGCAGGATGACGTCGTAGCCGCGATTGCGCAGCTCGCTGATGAACGGGTACGGCCCCCGCTCGATGATCTCCCAGGAGAAGTCCAGCTCGCTGGGCCCGCTGTTGAAGCCGTCGGCGAGGATCACCGGCTTGACGAGCCCGTGCTTGGAGTTGGCGAGGTACACCCAGGCCCTGCCGCCGGGAAGGGTCCATTCCTGGTCGGGGTCGGGCGCGGCTGCGGGGGCTTCCCTGGCTTCGCGGGGGCCGGGGGCCAGGGTGATGTGGGCGGCGGCCCCGAAGGCCTCGGCGATCTGCCGTTCGTCGGGCGCGTTGCCTTCCGTCGGCTCGTTGGGCTCGGTCATGAAGGGTCCCCTCCGGTGGTGCGGCTCCGATGCCGGGATGACGTGCGGTGTCATCTTCGGTACGTCGGTTGGCCGCCGGAAGGAGAGCGGGACCCTTTCGGACAGCGGGGTGTTGGCCGCTTTCGTCTGTGCCGTACGGGGGCGGGCGCCGCCGGGCCTGGGCGAGGGCGGGCGCGGCGGTTACGGCGGTTACGGGTGTGGCGTGGTGGTGTTCGACTCGGTCAGGGTCCGCGCGATGACGCGGGGGAAGTATGTCCCGAAGGTGACGGGAGCGCTCGCCATGTGAATCGATGTGGACCCTGGTAATCGATTATCCATTGGATCGTCTATTGTGTAGTCATGAGTCAGACGCCCCACACCTCGCCACAGGCGGGGAAGCAGATGCTCTCCGAGCAGGTCTACACACGCCTGCGGGACGCGATCATGCGCGGCGATCACGCTCCCGGTGACCCCCTCAAACCCCAGGACCTCGCCAAAGAGCAGGGCGTGAGCCTGGCCGTCGTGCGCGAGGCGCTCGTGCGGGTGGTGGGCGACGGCCTCGCCGACCGGCTGCCCAACCGCGGCTTCGCCGTCCCTGCCTTCTCCGACCGCCGCTGGCAGGACATCGCGGAGGCCCGCAGGGCCGTCGAACCGGTCATGCTGCGCATGTCCGTCGAGCGCGGCGACGTCGACTGGGAGGCCCGTGTACGAGCCGCCCACCACCGTCTGACCCGCATCCCGGCCTTCGAGCCGGAGGAGGGCGAGTACTACAGCAGCGCATGGGCCGAGGCCCACCGGGTCTTCCACCGCACGCTGCTCGATGGCTGCGGCAACGCCGTACTCCTTGAGACCTTCGACCGGATGTGGACCGCGAGCGAGCTGGCCCGCCGCTGGTCGGCGCACCGCAACCCCGGCCGGGACGGCGCCCTGGAGCATCGCCGCCTTGAGGAGGCGGCGCTCGCCCGCGACGCCGACACCGCCGCCGATGTCCTCACCCGGCACCTCACCCAGACCGCGGCCGGACTGGCCGACTGCCCCCACCACGAACCCACCGACGAACCCACAGACGAACCCACCGACGGAACCGGAGCCACAGCATGACGTCCATCGAGGCCAGCACAGGCCGCCACTGCCACAACGCCGTCAACCCTCTGCACGTGGCCATGTACTTCGCTCCGGAGACGGAGGAAGAACTCACGGCACTCGGCCTTGAGCGAGGCCCCATGGTCTACCTCGCGGGCCGCGCCGCACCGCTCGGGCCTGTCGAGGCGGGCACCGTCACAGCGACGTTCTTCAACTTCAACCACGAGCACGTACGGCGGTACATCCCCGCCGCGTGGACCGTCACCGCACCGGAGAGGGTGCTCACGGCGCGGCTGCGCGGCGCGGACCGGACGCTGCGGCGGCTGCTCGGGGCGGAGGCCCTCATATCCAAGGAGATGACCGAGGCGGCCGAACTGGCGCTGCGGGCCACCGAAGCGTGCCTCAGGGAGGCGCGTCCGCTGTACGCCGCCAACGCCGACCTCCCCGTACCCGAAGAACCGCACCTCGCCCTGTGGCATGCGGCGACGCTGCTGCGCGAGCACCGGGGTGACGGTCACCTCGTCGCCCTGACGATGGCCGGTCTGTCCGGCATCGAGGCGGTGGTCCTGCACAACGCCACCGGCAAGGCGCCGACATCGGCACTCTTCATGCGGACGCGCGGGTGGTCCGAGCGGCAATGGGACGCCGCCCGGGAGCAGTTGCGCGAGCGTGGCCTGCTGGACGGGGCGGGGGACCTCACGGGGGCGGGCACGGCTCTGCGCGCGGAGACCGAGGCGCTCACCGACCGCCTCGATGCGGCCCCGTACGCCCACCTCGGCCCGGCGGCCACCGCCCGCCTCACCGAACTGGCCGGTGGCTTCTCCGGGATCCTCAGGGCTGCGGGCGCGTTCCCGGCGGTGCACTTCGGCAGGTGAGGACGGCAGGGGCGTGGGGGCGGTTGGGGCGTCGGGTCAGTCGGCGTAGTCCTTGAGCTCTTCGGTTTCGAGGGTGATGCCGACGGGGGCGGGGAGCTGCACAGCGGCTCCCCACGGGTAGGACGGAGCCTGCTGGTACCGGCCGTCCTTCGGGTCGCTGAACACGGTGAGAGTGTTGTCGTCGCGGTCGATGAGGAGGTAGACGGGGATGTCGGCCTCGCCGTAGCCGATCGGCTTGTCGATCCGGTCGCGCTGGTTGGTGTCGTTGTCGCGGGAGGTGATCTCGACGGCCATGAGGACGCCCTCGGGATCGGACCACTCCCCGTGTCCCCTGAAGTGGCCTACCGGCGCGAGGGAGCCGTCCGTGCGGGCGCGGCCCTTGCGGTACGCCTCGACCTTGAGACCGCGTTCGGGCATCAGGTTCAGGTCCGGGCGATGCTGCATGCACTGGCGCAGCAGCCACATGAAGATCTCGCCGCGGCTGCCGTCAGGCACGGCCTTGACCTCAAGCCTTCCGTTGATGAACTCCAGCCGCACGGTTTCCGGGGCATGGTGCTCGATCTCCTCGAAGTCCTCGACGGACATCTGCGGGCTCTCTTCGGTGCTGGGGGTCATGGCGTCGCCTCCTCCTTTACAACGGCCCCGCTTCCGGCGTGGATGGGTGCGGGGTTTCGGGTCGCCGCAGCGCGGGCTTGTGCCGCGTGGGCGCGGACCTCGGTGGGGCCCAGGGCGGTGCGGTGACGCACGGGTTCGCCCCGGCACGGGCCGCAGGTGCCGCCGGGCAGGGCTTCGGGGCGGCCGGGTGCGCCGCATCTTCCGCACTCCAGTACGCGAAGTGCGGGGCGGGGCGCCGGCTCCGGAGGGAGCTTGCTCTTGAGGCGGCTGCGGACGAGGGCCGCCGGGCTGTGGACCGGGGTGGGCAGCCCTGCGGTGAGGGCGCGGAGGATGTCCGGCTCCGTCGCCCCACGCGTGAACCACTCGGTGACCTGGGGTTCGAGGGCGACGCAGTCCGCGTACGCGAGCGACAGCGCGGGGGCCGTCCGGCCCAGAGCCGCGAGGAGGATGAAGGCGCGGCTACGGGTGGGGTGCCGGGGTCTGCTCGCTTCCGGCTCCGGCTCCTTCTCCGGTACGTCGCCACGCGTGAACGCCGCCCACCAGACGTCGTCCCGCGCCGTCCGGGAGAACCACGTCCGGGTGACCCAGCGGGCGCTGCCGGATCCGCGCACGTGTTCGCTGCCTCGGCGCAAGTGGCCTGCTGCCTGGAGCCTGTTGAGGGCGGTACGGAGAGCGCACTGGCCGTACGGGAGGTGCTTGGCCAGGGTCTTTACGGAGATGTCCGCGCCGTCGGGAAGCCGGTCGAGGTACGCGGCGATGGACGCTTCGCGGGGCGGGAGGTGGGTGAAGTCGTGCGCGGTGCGTCGGAGTTGTCCGGGCGCCGAGCGTTTTCCGTAGCCCGGATTGGCCATCGGGTGCGGGTCTGCGTGCACAGAGCGGAAGGCGGCACTAAGCTGAGTATCAGCCATCGGATCGACTGCTTTCGATCTTGGTGGTCAGGCCCCCGCAGGTGTTGCTAGCACCTGACGGGGGTTGTTTTTGTTCGTTAATCGGGCACGGTAGAGCGTTGTCACGTTGCGTGGCAAGTCGAACTCCGAAAGTGATCGACTGTGCCAACTCGCAGGGAGGGCGGGTGGGTTGAGGCCCGCCTCCCGTTCCTTGAAAAGAGGGCTCGCGGCTTGCGGCTTGAGCCCCGGGGTCAGCTGGCCTTGAGGTCCGCGATGAACTCGGACCAGCTGGCGGCCCGGAACACGAGCTTCGGGCCTGTGGGGTTCTTGGAGTCGCGGACGGGGACGAGTTCGGGGTGACCGTCGGCTACCTCTAGGCAGTTGCCGCCCTCCCCGCCGCTGTACGTGGACTTGCGCCAGCGGGCCATCTCCAGGCAGTTGCCTCCGTCAGGGCCGCTGTAGCTGGACTTGTGCCAGGTGGCCGCGCTCAGGTCGTACTCGTACTCACGGTTGCTGTTCTCCATGCTCATAATCCTGCGCCACCGACTCAATCAGGACCAGGGACTTCTGAGGGGATAGCGCTGCGGCCTGGAGGAGGCTGAACGTCAAGGTATGGCGAGTGACGGTGGCCGGATCGTCTATGAGCTTGCCCATGTCCGGTCCTTCGACGAAGGAGAGCGGGGGTGCATCCTCGAACTCCATGAGTTTCAGGGAACCGGTCATGGAGGCGTGTGCCCCGGCTCCGAATGGCAGTACCTGCACGATGGCCCGGTGCTTGCGTGCGAGAGCCGCCACGTGGCGGAGGGCCTCCGCCGCCACCCCCACGCCGCCGACCTTCCTCCTGAGAGCGGCCTCGTCGAGGATGGCCCACAACAACGGGGTTGTTGGGTCGTCGAGCAGGTGAGCCCGTTCGAGACGGGCCACGACGAGGGCGTTGATCTTTTCGTCCAGGCCTGTCGGGTGGTAGGCGCGGAAAACCGCCTCCGCGTACGCGCCTGTCTGGAGCAATCCTGGAATCAGCGTCGCCGTGTACTCCTTGACGGCTGTGGCAACGGCCTCCGCCTCCGCAGCCTCCGCGAAGTGATCCGGATACTTGGACTTGGCGACGGCCTTGCAGTTGCGGGTGAAGAAGCCCCCCGTATCGAGGACTTCGTCGAAGTGGTGGGCGTACTCCAGGTGCATCCGGCGCGTACCGGCCTCCAGCTGGCCGATGAAGGAGCCGCTGACGAAGAGCGGGGCGCCCAGCGCGTCCTGGCTGAGGCCCGCACGTTCGCGGGCGTGGCGGAGTTCGCAGCCGAGGAGGGCTCGGGGGTTCGATGAGGGGTCGAGGTCCTTGGGGCGGGTCATGGGCAACTCCTGCACCGAACAAGGGGGTTTGTTGGGTCGCCGACGCTTCTCAGGGTACGCAGTACCGGACACGCTGGGTGACGAAACGGAAACACCCAGTGTGAAAGGCGGGGCGCATGGCGCTGACAGTGGAGGAACGGGTACGGGCGGCCGAGGAGGTCGTCCGGCAGCTGAGAGCGGGCCTCGAAGGGGCCGGGGTCACGCTGCCGTCCCTGCGGATGGATCCGCTGACGGCGGCGGCGGAAGGGGCCTTGCCGCTGGTGGAGTTGGGGCGCTGCAATCTCGACACGGCGTTGCGTCTTGCCGCCGTACTGGAGGGCCCACGGTGAACGACGGCGATCCGAGCGTGCCGGAGGCGGGGACGTACGCCGTCGACTACCGGGACGGCAGCGTGGGGCAGGTCATGGGGTGCGAGGGCGGTCTCGTACAGCTGAGGCCGCTCGGCGGTGGCCGGGAGTGGGACTGCCCGCCGGAGAAGGTGGGGGAGGCGCCGCCGGGCGAGGTGCTGCGGGAACGAGTGCGGGAGCTGAACCGGCAGGGTCAGGCGAGGCCGCGATGAGCGGGTCGCCGCCTCGGTCGCTCGTTCGTGGGACGCTGGGGAAAAGCGGTCAACGACCGCAGGCTCGTCGATCTACGCTCACGCGCCGCAGGCTTCAAGAGAAGGGACCCGCGATGACCGCAGCACTGGTCGAGCACGACACGGCTCCTGACCGCCGTTCGTGGGACCTCCTGCTCAAGGCGTGGCGTGAGCTGGATGTGCCGGAGGGCTGGCACGCCGAGATCGATGAAGGGCAGATTGTCTTGGTACCCCCGCCGCACAGGCATCACAACGGAATCGCAGCCATGCTGCACAGGGTGCTCTATGGGGTGATCTCCGAGAAACTGGAGGTCTACCAGACCCTCGGCGTCCACATCGCGCCCTTGGACAAGTTGTACGTGCCCGACCTGGTGCTGGCTCCCCGGGATGTCGTCGACGCCGCCGACCCCGACACCAACGACCCCCTGAACGCGTCGGAAGCCCTGCTCGTCGTGGAGATCACGTCGCAGAGCAACGCCAAGGACGACCGCACCAAGAAGCTGTGGGCCTATGCGCATGCCCCGGTTCCGGTCTACCTCCTCGTGGATCGCTTCGATGAGCACGGCCCGACAGCCACGTTGTTCACCGGCCCGCAGAACGGGGCGTACAAGCACGCCGAGCGGGTGCCGTTCGGGGAGAGCCTCAAGCTGCCGGATCCGTTCGCGGCGACGGTGGATACCGCCGACTTCCCCGGTTGACCGGTGATCGAAATGTCGCTGACACGCATCGAAATCGACGACGAGGTACTGGCGACCGCCATGCGTCTCGGGGAACACCGGACGAAGAGGGCGGCGGTCTCACATGCCCTGCAGGCGTACAACGATCGACTGAGGCGGCGACCGTAGGCGGGACGCGTGGTCGGCGTCGGCCTCACTGATGCAGGGCGGCACCCGGCCAGCTGGGTGCCGCCCTCGGGTGTGGGAGAGGTCAGACCCCGGCGGGTGACTTGGCCGGGTCCGTGGACGGGGCAGGGGAATCCGCGACGGCCTGCTCGGGGGCTGTCGTGGTGGTCGTGTCGACGTTCAGTTCGATCAACATCTGCTTGCTGAAGCCGAAGAAGTACGTCGCGAAGAAGCCCACCACGTAGCCGACGAGCAGGCCGCCACCGTAGATCGCGACCGTCAGGCCCAGGCCCTTGTTGCCGTCCAGGAGCGGGAACAGGGCCCAGCCCGACGGGCCGATCGCCGTGGAGCCGACCTTCTCGCCGATCATCGAGAAGAAGCCGATGAACGCACCGCCCGCCGCGCCGCCCACGCACGCAGTGATGAAGGGGCGGCCGAGGGGGAGTGAGACGCCGTAGATGAGGGGTTCGCCCACGCCCAGGAAGCCCGCCGGGAGTGCCGACTTGATCGTCGTACGGATCGACGTGTTGTTCTTCAGGCGCTTGTAGACCGCGATCGCGCAGCCCACCTGGCCCGCGCCCGCCATCGCCAGAATGGGGAGCAGGACCGTGAAGCCCTGCTGCTCGATGAGCGTGGTGTGGATGGGGATCAGTGCCTGGTGCAGGCCCAGCATCACCAGGGGCAGGAACAGACCGCCGAGGACCAGGCCCGCGAACGCGCCCGTGTTGTCCAGGAGCCAGTTCGCCGCCGTACCGATGCCCGTCGAGACCTCGCCCGCCAGGAACATCAGGCCGAAGATCGTGACCAGGCCGGAGAGCAGGACCGTGATGGTGGGGGTGACCAGGACGTCAAGCGCCTCCGGGACCCACCTCCTGCACCACTTCTCGATGTACGTGGCGAGGACCGCCGCTCCCAGGGCGCCCAGGACTCCGCCCTGGCCCGGTGACAGCTTCTGGCCGAACGCCTCGATGTTCGCCACACCCGCGTACACGATGATCGCCGCCACCGCGCCGCCCAGAATCGGCGTACCGCCGAACTCCTTCGCCGTGTTGAAGCCCACGAACACCGCGATCAGCGCCATGAAGCCGGAGGCGATCGCCGCGAGCGCCGGGGTGATGCCCGGCAGCCACTCCAGGTTGATCAGGAGGCCGTTGATGCCCGCGATGATGCCGCAGCCGATGAGGGCCGGGATCAGCGGCACGAAGATGTTCGCGATGCGGCGCAGGAAGAGCTTGAACGGGGTGGCGTTCTTCTCCTTGCGGGCCGCCCGGATGGCTGCCCCCTGCGTCGCCAACTCGTCCGCGGTGAGCACGTGTTCGGCGGGTGCCGTCGGGGTCGCGGTCGGGGCCGCGGACGCCTCCTCCGCCACCAAGGCCTCGAACTCCGGGGTGACACGGGCGACGATCCCCGGGCCGAGCACGATCTGGTACGTGTCGTCGTCGACCACGCCCATCACGGCGGGCAGCGCCTTCAGTGCCTCGTCGTCGACCAGCGAGCGGTCGGCGAGGCCCAGGCGCAGGCGTGTCATGCAGTGGGCGATGGACGTGACGTTCCGGGCGCCGCCGACGAGGGGCAGGATCGCGGCGGCTGTGGCGCGGTTCTTGTCAGTTGCCATGGTGCGGGTGCCTTGCTGTGTGCAGGGTGGCGCTGTTCGGTCAGCGGCAGGAGGGGGAGGTGGGGCAGGTGGGGCAGGTAGGTCAGATGGGGCAGATGGGAGGGGTGCGGCAGGTGGGTCAGGTGGGTCAGGTGGTGGTGCGGGGCGTTCGTGCCGTGTCGAGTGCGTCCCTGAGGTGGCCGTCCGACGACGCGAGCAGGTCGGCCGCCGTGTGGCCGTCGACTCCGCCGAGGATGGTGAGGATGGCGTTCTTCACCTCCCCATCGGTGGAGGCGAGCGCGGCCTCGATCTCCTCGTCGGACGCGCCGGTGGCGAGGGAGACGATCCGCCGCGAGCGGGCGCGCAGCTTCTCGTTCGACGCGCGTACGTCCACCATCAGGTTTCCGTACGTCTTGCCGAGGCGGATCATCGTGATCGTCGACAGCATGTTGAGGACGAGCTTCTGGGCCGTGCCCGCTTTCAGGCGGGTGGAGCCGGTGAGCAGCTCCGGGCCGACGACGACCTCGATGCCGTGGTCGGCCGCCGCCGCGAGCCCGCTGCCCGCGTTGCAGGAGAGGCCGATGGTGAGTGCGCCCCGCCGCCTCGCGTGCTCCACCGCGCCGATCGCGTACGGGGTGCGGCCCGACGCCGATACGCCCACGACCACGTCGTCCGCGGTGAGGCCGAGCCCGTCCAGGTCCTCGGCCGCAAGCTCCTTGCTGTCCTCCGCGCCCTCGACCGCCGTGACCATGGCGCTCGGCCCGCCCGCGATGAGGCCGACGACCTCGGACGGGTCGGTGTTGAAGGTGGGCGGGCACTCGGAGGCGTCGAGCACTCCCAGGCGCCCGGCCGTTCCGGCGCCCGCGTAGACGAGCCTTCCGCCGCGGGCCATGCGCTCGGCGGTGGCGTCGATGGCGGCGGCGATCGCCGGGAGCTGCTCGGCGACGGCCGTCGGCACGGTGGCGTCCTCGCCGTTCATGATCTTCGCGATCTCCAGCGTGGGCTGCCGGTCGATCTCGGAGAGCTCGGGCCGGAACGCCTCGGTGGTGAGCGTGTCCAGCTGGGCGCGGAGTTCGCCGTACGTCTCTCCGCTGCCGGGGGTGGAGGAGGGAGAGGGGGTGGCGTCGGTCGTGGAGGGCATGGCGTGCGGCTCTTTCGTGTGCGGCGGCGAGGGGTGCGGGTGCGGGCGTGACGGGTGCGGGCGTGAGAGGTGGACGTGACGGGTGGGGCTCAGCGGTTGCCGCCGCGCGGGCTGTGCCGGTGCGCGAGCGCTTCGTAGGAGGCGGCGAGCGCGGGGGCCGCGCTCTCGTACGTCCGCTGGGCGACGCCCACGAACAGGCAGTCCACGACGAGCAGCTGGCTCGTACGGGACGACATCGCGGCGGGCCTGAGCTCGCTCTCGCGCGCGGTGGAGGTGGTCAGGATGTGGTCCGCGTACTGCGAGACGGGGCTACCGGGCCGCCCGGTGATCGCGATGGTCGTCGCCCCGCGCTCGAAGGCGACCCGCAGCGGCTCGATGACGTCACCGGTCGATCCGGAGTGCGTGATCGCGATCGCCACGTCCTTGGAGTGCAGGGTGACGGCGTTCGTGACGGCCAGGTGCGGGTCGGAGTGCGCGTGGGCGATGTGGCCTATGCGAAGCAGCTTCTGTGCGAGGTCCTGGGCGACGAGGCCGGAGGCGGCGACTCCGTAGATCTCGGTACGGGGTGCGACGGCGAGCGCGGCGACGGCGGCGCCGAGCTGGACGGTGTCGAGTGCGCCCGCGGTGTCGGCGAGGGTCTGCTGCTCGTCGTACGCGAGCTTCGCCACGACGTCCGCGATCGGATCGTCCACGGCGATGTCGGCGGTGACGGCGGGCGCGCGGCCCGACTGCTGCTGGGCGGCGAGCCCGGCGAGGGCGAGCCGCAGGTCGCGGTAGCCGGGGTAGCCGAGGAGGCGGGCGGTGCGGACCACCGTGGCCTCGCTGGTGCCGGTGAGTTCGGCGAGGCCGGTGACCGTGAGGGCCGCGCAGCCCGCGGGGTCGCCGGCGACGGCTTCGGCGACCAGCTGCATGGAGCGGGTCATGGACGGGGCGAGGGTCCGCACCTTGGCCGCGAGGGCGGCCGGAGCGGGGGGCGCCGCGCCCGCGAAAATTTCCTTCACGTTATTGGTCACGCCTGAAAGATATTTTCGTACCGGGGGTCGGTCAAGACCCCTTTGGTCCCGATCTCGGCTCCGGGCTCGGCTCCGGGCTCGGTCCCTCTCGGTTCCGGTCTTGGGGATGGGTGGCGCGTGGGGTGGACAATGGCTGCATGGAAGCGATCGACCCTCTGGAGCAGGCGCTGCACGCCGCTCGCGCACTTGTTCTCGCCGACCTGGTGGCCGGTGAGGTCGCCGAGGCCGAGGTCGTCTCGCTGGTCGAGGAGTCGGTGGTGCACCGCCGCTGGTGGGTCGAGCAGTGGCCCGAGGGCGTCGAGTACGTCGCGGGCCTCGTCGCCCAGGACGTACAGGACGCACTCCTGGAGCGCTATGGCCGCTGGCCGCTCTGCCCGGTCTGCGGCGCGGACGACCCGCACGCCCTGGACGTGGAACCGGAGCTCGGCCCGGACCCGCACTGGGTGTGCCCCAAGGCGGCCGTCATCGTGGCCCCGGTGGGCGGCCTGGGAGGCGGTTCGGCGGGAGGCCCGGCGAGCGGTCCGACGGGCGATCCGATGGGTGATCCGACGGGCGGCCCGGCGTGACGGTCTACATAGACCCGCCTACCTGGCCGGGGCACGGACGCATGTGGTCACACCTGGTCAGCGACTCCTCGTACGAGGAACTGCACGCGTTCGCGGCAGGCATCGGCGCCCCGACGCGCGCCTTCGAGCGCGACCACTACGACCTGCCCTCGCACCGCTACGAGGACGCGGTGCGCGCGGGCGCGGTCGAGATCGGCTCGAAGGAACTGGTGCGCAGGCTTACGGACGCGGGGCTGCGGAGGCCGAAGGGGCGTCCGGCGTAAGGGAGTTCAGCGCGAACTCGCTCTCGCCGGACGTGGTCACCACGCGGCTCGGCGCGCGCCTGTGCAGCCGCAGGGAGACGGCCACGGCGACGATCGCCACCGCCGTCATGCCCGCGCCCGCCCACGCGGTCGACGCGTAGCCGAGCTTGAGGTCGATGACCGTGCCGCCCAGCCAGGGACCGCCGGTGTTGCCCAGGTTGAACGCGGCCGTCGTGGTCGCGCCCGCGAGGGTCGGGGCGGCGCCCGCGACGTTGAACATGCGGGCGTTGAGCGCGGGGGCGGTGTAGAAGGCGGAGACGCCGAGGAGGAAGGAAAGGGCGATCGCCACGGGCGCCGTACCGGCGAAGAGGGCGAGCGCCACGAGGAAGACCGTCGAGGCCGCGGCGCCGCTCAGCATGACGCCGAAGAGATGCGCGTCCGCGATGCGACCGCCGACCGCCGTGCCGAGGAGCGCGCCCGCACCGAAGAGACCGAGGACGGTCGGGACCCAGCCCTTGTCGAGGCCCGCGACGTCCGTCAGGAGCGGGGAGAGGTAGGAGAACGCGCAGAAGACGCCGCCCGCCGCGAGCGCGGTGATCGCGATGGAGAGCCAGACCTGCCGGTCGCGGTAGATGGCCAGTTCCTGCTTGAGGCGCGGCTTCTCGGCCGGGAGCGGGATGCGCGGGATGAGCGTGAGTACGCCGACGAGGGCGATCGCGGAGGCGACGCCGACCGCCCAGAAGGCCGAACGCCAGCCGAAGTTGTCGCCGAGGAACGCACCGGCGGGCACACCGAGCACGTTCGCGATGGAGAGGCCGCCGATCATCACGGCCATGGCGCGGGCCCGCTGGTTCATCGGCACCATCGCGATGGCGACGGCCGCGCCGACCGCCCAGAACCCGGCGCAGGCGAACGCACTGACGACGCGGGACGCGAAGAGGATCTCGTACGTGGGCGCGAGGGCACCGGCGACCTGGCCCAGGCCGAAGACCGTGATGAGGGTGATGAGGGTCGTGCGGCGGGGGAGACGCAGGGTCGCCACGGCCAGGAGGGGGGCGCCGATGACCATGCCGATGGCGAAGGCGGAGATGAGCAGGCCCGCGTTGGGGATGGAGACGTTCATGTCGTCGGCGATGGGCGGCAGGAGCCCCGAGAGCATGAACTCGCTCGTGCCGAGGGCGAAGACGGCAAGGCCGAGGATGTAGACGGCTATGGGCATGCGGGTCGTGGTCGTGGTCGTGGGGGTCTTGCGGCTTGCGTTCTTCCCTGGCTCGGGGGCCGTGGGCGCAGGGGCCTTTGGGGCCTTCGAGGCCTTCGGGTCGGGATTCGGCATAACAGTTCTGAACGCTCGGGTCGCGGCTGACATTCCTTGTGGTGCCGGGCGTCTCACGTCCCCGGATGGTTCAGGGTGCGCATGAACTGCTCCGCGAGCTGTCCGGTGTCGATGGTGTCCGCGCCGCGCCCGGACAGGATGTGGAAGAAGGGCGGGCCGATCAGGAGCGCGGTCGCCTGTTCGAGCGAGAGGGCGGTGCCGCTCGACTTCCGTGCCGCTTCCACGACCTCCGCGGCGCTCTCCCCGAGGATGTCGCGGGAGGCGAGCAGCGCGGCGACGTCCGCGTCGTGCTGGGCCTCACCCAGGAGGGCGCGGTAGGCGGCGCCCGCGTGGGAGCGGGACAGGAAGGCGACGAGGGCGTCGAGATACGCCTTGATGCCCTTGCGGGGATCGTCGCTGCCGGGCACGGACAGTTCCTGCCGGGCGTCGATGGCGCTGGCCTCGTAGAGGACTTCCGCCTTGTTCGACCACCAGCGGTACACGGTCTGACGGCCCACGCCCGCCCGCTCGGCGATGCCCTTCATGGTCAGGGCCGCGTACCCGACCTCGACCAGCAGATCGTCGACGGCGTGCAGCACGGCGGCGCGTGCGCTTTCACTGCGGGGCCTGCCGCGGCCGCTTCCATCCACCATGCCGCCACTCTATACGAGGCACGGTGTCTCGTATGTGTTACCTTTACGGTGCACGGTGACTCGTTAGTCGTTCACGAGTCTCCGGCCGTGCTTCGTATGCGGTGCCGCTTATGCGGTGCTGCGTAGGCCGTGCTTCATGTACCGCAATCCCAGAAGGAATCGAGAGCAATGGTGGCTCCCACACTCGAAGGCGCCCTGCGCCCCGCGCAGCGGTCCGGCCCGGTGCTCGCCTGCGTGAGCGTGTGCACCGCCCTGGTCGTCGGATTCGTCGCGTCGATCAACCTGGCGGTGCCGCAGCTGGCCGCGAGTTCACTGCGACCGACCTCGTCGAACCTGCTGTGGATCGTCGACGCCTATGTCGTGATCTTCGCCTGCCTGGTCATCCCCGCAGGTGCGGCCGGCGACAAGCTCGGCCGCAAGGGCGTCCTCATGGCGGGGCTCGGCATATTCGCGTTCGGCGCCGTCGTGTCGGCCATGGCGCCGAACGTGACGGTCATGCTCATCGGGCGCGCCATCACGGGCCTCGGCGCCGCGTGCGTCCTGCCCAACTGCGTCGGCATCCTCCTGCACGCCACCGCCCCGGAACGGCGCCCCCACGCGCTGGCCATCTGGGCGGCGGCCTCCGGCATCGGGGGCGTCGTCGGCAACGTCGGAGGCGGCGCGGTACTGAGCACGGGCTCCTGGCGCGCGCTGTTCGTGGCGGTCGCCCTCGTCGCGGCCTGCTGCGCGGCGTGGGCGGCACGGTCGGCGCCGCGCAGCTCCCGGCACGAACGCACCCTCGACGTACCCGGCACGCTGTTGTTCGTGGCGGCCGTCGTGGCGCTGCTGATCGGCATCATCGAAGGGCCCGAACAGGGCTGGGGCAGCACGGTCGTCCTGACCGCCTTCGCCTGCAGCGTCCTGCTGAGCCTGTGCTGGGTACGTGTCGAGCTGCGCGTCCCCCACCCCATGCTCGACCCGCGGCTGTTCCGCAGTCCGGCACTCAGCAGCGCCGCCCTCGGCATGACCATCACGTTCTTCGGGAACTTCGGGCTCTTCTACGTCAACGCCTCACTCCTGCAGTACGGGCGCGGCTTCTCCGTACTGCAGGCAGGGCTCGGGATCGTCCCGCTGACCGTCCCGATCCTGCTGGGCACCCGCTACGTTCCCGGGCTCATCCGCAGCGTCGGCATCCCCGCGACACTCTCCGCCGCCTTCGCGCTCACCAGCGCGGGACTGCTCGGCCTCTCGTACGCATCGACCATGGCCTACCCCGTGTACGCGGCCGGTCTGCTCGTCATCGGGCTCGGCATCATGCTGGCCGCGCCCTGTCTGACCGCGTCGATCGCCTCCGCCCTGCCCGTGGAGAGGGCGGGCATCGCCGGAGGCCTGCAGTCCGCGACCCGCGAACTGGGCAGCGCCCTGGGTGTGGCCGTCGTCGGCACCATCCTCACGGCCGGGTTCACGCGCCACCTGCCCGACGACCTCAGCCGGCACACGCCGCTCCCGCGCACGGTGAAGGAAGCGCTCACGCTGGCCCCGGCCGATCACACCGCCGTCACCGAAGCGTTCACCCACGGCGCCAACACCGCGCTGCGCGCCGCGGCCCTCGTCGTGCTCCTGGCCGGAGCCGTCGTCGTCGCGGGCGCACGCCGCGCCCACCGCACCGCCACCGTCCCGCGGTAGCCGCGGCAGCGGGACCACACGCCACCTGACTCGGCGCCGAACGCCGACGCCGCGATCAGGGCAACTCCCACCACCCACCACCCACGACCCACCACCACCCATTCCCATCATTCACATGCCCTTCTCAGGGCGAAGGAGGTCACGCTCATGCGTGCATTTGTCACTGGAGCGACCGGCTGGATCGGCTCCGCCGTCGTCGACGAGCTCATCTCGGCGGGCCACCAGGTCATCGGCCTGGCCCGGTCCGAAGAGGCCGTGCAGGCTCTCGCGGCCAAGGGCGTCGGAGTCGTACGCGGAAACCTGGACGATCTCGACTCGCTGCGGCGGGGAGCAGCCCAGGCGGACGCGGTCATCCACATGGCCAACAAGCACGACTGGGGCAACCCCGCCGAGACCGACCGCTCCGAACGCGCCGCGGTACAGACCCTCGGCGACGCTCTGGCCGGCACCGACCGCCCGTTCGTCGTCGCCGCGCCTCTCTCCGGCCTCGTCGAGGGGCGGCCCGCCACGGAGGACGACGTCTCTCCGGCCATCGGCCCCGACTCCAACCGGGGCGGCAGCGAGAACCTCGCGCTGGACTACGTGGCCAAGGGCGTGCGGACCGTGATCACCCGGTTCTCGCCGAGCGTTCACGGCCGCGGCGACTGGGGGTTCGTCAACTTCCTCACCGCGGCAGCCCGTAAGCAGGGAGTCTCCGGCTACGTCGGCGACGGCTCCGACACCTGGTCCGCGGTGCACCGCGATGACGCCGCCCGCCTCATCCGCCTCGGCATGGAGCAGGCACCCGCGGGGACGCGGCTGCACGCCGTCGCCGAGGAGGCCGTCACCACCAAGGCGATCGCCGAGGCGATCGGCCGCAGCCTCGGCCTGCCGGTCGAATCGGTCGCGCGGCAGGACGCCGGAGCCCATTTCGGCTTCGTCGGCGGCTTCTTCGCCTCCACCATGACCGCGTCCTCCGACGCGACCAGGCGGCTCCTCTCCTGGGAGCCTGCCGGGCCGACCCTGCTCGCGGACATCGACGCGGGTGCCTACACGGCCTGACGAGACGGCCGTACCCCCGTCCCCCTTCCCCCTCTTCCCCCCTTCCCCCTCCCCTCTCCCCGAGAAGGAGCAAGCACCATGCCCACCAAGGCCCATACCCTCGCGGAACCACGCGTCTCCGCCGCCCTGACCCGCATGTTCGAAGCCGCCGACCGTGACGGTGAGGCCGCGGCACGCATGCGGGGCGTCCAGTCCTACGACCGGGCGGCGCTGTCGGCGCAGGAATACGCCGACGCGGCGCAGGAGATCTATATGCCGGTCTCCGCCGAGGGCGGCCGGCTCCTCTACAACCTCGTCCGCGCCACCAGGCCGACGACCGTCGTCGAGTTCGGCACCTCGTACGGCATCTCCACCCTGTATCTGGCCGCGGCCGTTCGCGACAACGGCACGGGCCAGGTCATCACCACGGAGATGAGCCGGGCCAAGGCGACCGCCGCCCGCGACACCTTCGCCGCCACCGGCCTCGACGACGTGATCACCGTCCTTGAGGGGAACGCCCTGGAGACGCTCGCCGAGCTACGCGAGCCGGTCGACTTCCTGTTCCTGGACGGGTGGAAGAACCTCTGCCTGCCCGTCCTGCAACTCCTCGAACCGCACATCGCCCCCGGCACCCTCGTCGTCGCCGACGACGTGGACTTCTCCGACCTCGCCCCCTACATCGACCACGTCCGCGACACCGCCAACGGCTACCACAGCGTCACGTTCCCCGTGGACGACGGCCTCGAAATCAGCTGCCGCCTCTGAGCGAGCGGCGGCCTAGGCGGTGGCGCTCCGCACGTACGCGCGCAGGTCCTCGCGGTCCGAGACGCGGACGTATCCCGCGCGGGCGACCACCGCCTGGGACGCCGTGTTCTCCGGTTCGACGATGGCCAGGAGGGACGACGCCCCGGGCCGGGCGAGGGCCCACTCGGAGAGGGAGACCAGGGCCTCGGAGGCGTAACCCCGGCCCCGTGCGCCGACCGCGAGGTCGTAGCCGACCTCGGCGACACCCTCCTCGTCCGGCGGACCGTGGAAGCCCATCCCGCCGACGGTGATCTCGTCCTCCACCCGGACCAGGGCGAACATGCCCCACTCGGGCCGGTGGACGCCGGACGCGTAGGCCTTGGTGATCATCTCCGCGGCCGTCCGCGTCCCGTCGAAGGGCCCGCCCTCGATCCAGGTCAGACCCCCCGTACCGCCCACGGCGAGATCGGCCGCCGCCGCGGGGGAAACCTCCCGCAGGACGATCCGCCCGGCGGGGATCTCCAGGGGGTTGTGCCAACGCCACCGGTCGCGCGCCGGGCGCCCCGGCAGAGCGCGGCGGCCCGTGGCCCAGAGCAGCGTCGCCCACTGGTCCGATGGCGTACGCGCGGGCTGTACCTGCGGGAAGAGCCAGGCGAGCACCGCCTCGCACAGGGCGGCGGGCGGCTCCGTGTCCACGCCGAGCGCCTGCGCGATGTCGTACGTGTGGAGCAGCAGTTCGGCGACACCCATCGCCGAGAAGCCCGTCGCGTCCGCGCTGCCGTGCGGGTACGGGTGGTAGGCCCGGACCCCCGGCGGCGTGGTCCGCACCACCGCCGACACCAGGCCGGCGGCCGACTCGATGACGCGGATCGCGTCATCGGGACCCGAGCCCTCGTCGAAGGCCATCTCGAAGGGGACCCACCCGTCGGTCGCCCGGCCGGTCAGCTGTCCGGCGTACGCGACGAGGACTCCGGCGACGTGCTCGGCCGTCTCCAGGCAGCTCCAGTCCAGGCCGTCCGCCTTGACGCCCCAGTCGAGCCCCACCACGGCACGCAGCACCTTCGCCGCGTGCGCCGCGGCTTCCTCGACCTGGTCCCCACCCATGGAAAGCATGCGGGGAGCGTACGGGAGCGTCAGGCGCCGAGCAGATCAATTTCCGTCGCCAGGTTCGCGCGCGCGGGGTCCTCCCACTCCGCGGTCCCGTACGGGGTGCGGTACAGCCTCGGCAGTTCCAGGAGCTGGCGGAGTACCGCCGCACGGCCCGCGCGGAAGTCCTCGTCCGGCACGAAGGAGTACTCCTCGCGTACGGCGGCGGCGTACGCGGCGTACGCGTCAGGGGCGGCGGCCAGGATCGCCAGGTCGGCGTCGCACAGCGTCTCGCCGTTGTGGTCGCCTTCGGCGGGGTCGTGGGTGACGGTGAGACGGACCAGGCGGGCCACCTCCGCCGTCGCGCCGGGCGTCAACCCCGCTTCTTGGAGGGCGCGTTCGGCGAGCCGAGCGCTGCGCTCCTCGTTCTCGGAGCGGTCGGGCGCGTACACCGCGTCGTGGAACCAGGCCGCGAGCCGTACCAGCTCGGGGTCCTCGGCGTGCTCCTCCAGTACGTCGATGTGGTCGAGGACCGCCGTGAGGTGGGCGGTGGTGTGGTATCGCCGCTGCGGCTCGGCCCAGCGCGCGAGCAGGTTGTCCGCGTAGGGCGCGGGGTCGGGGGTTCCCGCGCTCGCGTGGAGCAGGGTCGCGTGCCAGCGGGCGCGGAGTTCCTTGTCGTCGGCCATGGGGCGACCCTAGACGCCTGACTTTGCCGTTTCCCCGTTGCCATGCGCGGCGGTGACAGGGTTGGCTGCGGCCATGACGACCACGACGACTGACGAGACGTACGACCCCGAGCGCCCCGGCCGACTCCTGCGCACCGAACGCGACGCGCTGATACCGCTGTTGAGGGACGCCGACGATGCCGCGTACGGCATCCGGACCTGTTGTCCCGGCTGGACGGTGCGCCATGTGCTCGCGCACTGCGGCTCCGCGCTGATGCGGGTGGTCGAGAGCCGATTCGAGAAGGGCGTGTACTCGCCGGAGAGCAACGAGCGTGACATCGCCGAGCGCGCCGACTGGTCCAACTCCCGTGTGGTGGACGAGTTGGAGCGCGGGATGACGGAGGCGGGGCCGCTGATCGCCCGGTCCAAGGGGCGCCTCGACGGCGTCGCGCTGGGGGAGTGGGTGCACGCGGGGGATGTCCGCGAGGCGTGGGGCCGGCCGGGGGCCTATGGCGGGCCCGGGCTCCCGGACGCGCTGCTGTTGCTCGCCGCGCACAGCAAGGCGGTGGACTCGGTGGCGTTGCACGCGGACATTGACGGGCGGGATGAGCCGTTGCTGCTCGGCGCGGCCGGTGGCACCGCGCCGCCCGCGCGGTACATCGGGGATGCGCCGACGCTGATTCGCCTCAGCGCGGGGCGGCCGTTGACGGGGACGCGGTATGAACTCGCGGGGGCTAAGGAGGCTGACCTGGGGGTTTTCAGCTGAGGAGGGGAGAGGTGGGGTGGCGTGGGAGCGGCGTGGTGAGCTCACGCCGCAACCGCCGCTACCTGCGAAGACGCCAGATCAAGCACGCTGTCCCCGAACCGAGGGGCTCCGACCATGATCAGCCGAACCTAGGACCTAGGAGTGCACTGCTTCCCGCACCATGGCGGCGAAGTCGTGGTAGGGCTCGGGGTCGTCACCGTCACCGGGCCACCACACATACGCGGTCCACTCGCCGTTCTCCGCGACGCTGTCGGCGTGCAGCAGCCAGTAGCAGCCGCTGCCGCCGTCGTCGTCGCCGATCAGCAGGCACCGCTTGAGTATGGCGAGCTGGTTTACGAACGAGTCGCTGTCCGACCACGCTTCGATGAGGTCGGCCTCCAGGTCGGCGAACCAGCCGATGTCCCCGACCTGGAACAGGTCGACGGACCCGATGTCCTCCCAGCCGTCACTGGCTTGGAGGAAGTTTCGATACGAGAGGGGAAGCCTCGTCCCGAGCCGCTCCTCGGCGGCCACGATCGCTTCCTCGCCCGCCGGTTCGGCGCCGGCCCACCCGGCCTCCAGCCGCTCCTCGCTGATGACCTGGCGTTGGTCCTCGATGGCCTCACGGACCTCGTCCGAGTTGATGTGCCTGGCGTTGAAGTCGCTGAGGAACGCGCGCCATTCCGCGACCGTCAGGGGTGAAGAGGTCGTCATTCCAGAACTCCGATGATGAGAACGGTGGGTCTCGGAAAGCCTCACACGATCCACTGACAATCGAAGCGTGTGCTGACTCTGCGGCAACCCGGCCCTCGAAACAGCTGCTCAGGACTCCGTCGGCCAGGCCCTAGTGCTGGTGGTCGTCCGGCTTCGGGGCAGTCTCATCCCCGTGTCCCGGCTGGACAGCCCCCGAGTGGACCGTGAACGCCGCCGTTCGTACCTTTCCCTCGTGCTTGAAGTCGAGGAACAGGCGGTACGAACCCGCGCTGGGGGCCGTGGCCATGAAGGAGACGTCGGGGCCCGGGGTGGTCCTGCCGTCGCCGGGTTCGCCTGTGGGGTGTACGTGGAGGTAGGCGAGGTCGCCTGAGCGCAGGGCGACCAGGTGACCGTAGGAGCCCAGGTAGGGCTGGAGGTCGGTGACCGGCTTGCCGTTCTTCTCCACGCTCAGGGTCACGTCACTGGACCTCCCCGGCTTCAACTCGCCCTTGAGGCTGACCTCGTAGCCGTCGACCGACGCCTTCGCGCTCTGCTCCGGCAGCTTCTTCGGCGCGTACGTCCCCGCCACCGCCAGGTCCGCCCCCAGCGTCAGGCCCTCCTTCGCGCCCTTGGGCCTGAAGTCGGCGAAGACGCGGTAGTCGCCTCCCTCCGGGAGCTCGACCGGCGTCGACCAGGTGCCGTCCGCCATGGGGGTGCCTCCCTGCTCCTTAAGAGCTTGGGGGAGGGTCGGGTGCAGGTGGCGGTAGGTCGTCAGGTCGCGTGAGGCGACGATGAGGTGCAGCTCCTTGCCGTGTTCCCTCTCGTATGCGGTGACGTTCTTGCCCGTTGCCCCGCCCGTGCCGTCCTTGACCACCGCGAACCGCAGCTCCTCGCGCTTCCCGGCATCGATGCGGGAGGTCTTCAGGTCGAGCGTGTAACCGCGCTCGGAGATCTGCAGACCGCCGGGCACGGTGGCCGCGTGCCCCGACCCCTCCTTCTCGCCCGTGCGCCCGCCGTGCCCGCCGTGCTCGCTCGCGGGCTTCTTCTGCGAGGTCACGGGGTCGACGCCCCGGCCCACTCCGTACGCGGTGCCGAAGGTCGCGGCGACAGCGGCGGCGAAGGCGGTGATCTTCAGTCCGGTGTTCATGACGGCTCCCGGGAGACGAGAAGGGGGAGGAGGAGGGCGGTCGCCGCTCCTCGCGCATTCCGAAGATACCCCCCTAGGGTATGAAGTCAAGCCGCGATCCTCCCTTGCGTTCAGTACCCCCCAGGGGTATACATGGATCTTATCGGGGGTACCCACCCCGGGTACCCCGCCCCCAAGGAGCCCGCAGACATGTCCACCACATCCGGTACATCCGGCGCACCCGGCGCACCTGGCACCACCGAGGTGGCAGAAGTAGAGCTCGCCATCGGTGGCATGACCTGCGCCTCGTGCGCGGCCCGGATCGAGAAGAAGCTCAACCGCATGGACGGCGTCGAGGCGACCGTCAACTACGCCACCGAGAAGGCCAAGGTCAGTTACCGCGGCCAGGACATCGCCGTCCACGACCTGATCGCCACGGTCGAGGCCACCGGCTACACCGCGCAGGAGCCCGCCCCGGCCCGTACGGAGACGGAGCAGGGTTCGGCGGCGGACGGGGATCGGCAGGCCGACGAGGAGTTGCGGCCCCTGCGTGAGCGGTTGACGGCGGCGGTCCTGCTCTCCGTCCCCGTCATCGCGATGGCGATGGTCCCGGCCCTGCAGTTCGAGTACTGGCAGTGGCTGTCGCTGACCCTGGCGGCGCCGGTCGTGACGTACGCGGCCTGGCCCTTCCACAAGGCCGCGTTCACGAACGCGCGGCACGGCGCGGCGACGATGGACACGCTGATCTCGGTCGGCACGTCGGCCGCGTTCATCTGGTCGCTGTGGGCGCTGTTCCTCGGCACGGCCGGTACACCCGGCATGACCCACCCCTTCGAGCTGACCATCTCCCGCACGGACGGCGCCGGGAACATCTACCTGGAGGCCGCGGCGGGCGTCACCGCCTTCATCCTCGCCGGTCGCTACTTCGAGGCCCGCTCCAAGCGCAAGGCGGGCGCGGCCCTGAAGGCGCTGCTCCAGCTGGGTGCCAAGGACGTCACCGTCATCCGTGGGGGAGAGCGTGACAGCGGCCGTGAAGAGACCATTCCGGTCGGCGACTTGAAGGTCGGCGACCATTTCCTCGTACGGCCCGGCGAGAAGATCGCCACCGACGGCAAGGTCGTCGAGGGGGCGTCGGCCGTGGACGCCTCGATGCTCACCGGCGAGTCCGTGCCGGTCGAGGTCGCCGAGGGCGACTCCGTCACCGGCGCCACGCTGAACGTCGGCGGACGCCTGCTCGTCGAGGCCACCCGCGTCGGCGGTGACACCCAGCTCGCCCGCATGGCCAAGCTCGTCGAGGACGCGCAGAACGGCAAGGCGGCGGCCCAGCGCCTCGCCGACAAGATCTCGGCGGTCTTCGTGCCCATCGTCATCGCGCTCGCCGTCGCCACCCTCGGCTTCTGGCTCGGCAACGGCTCGGGTCTGACGGCGGCCTTCACCGCGGCCGTCGCCGTACTGATCATCGCCTGCCCGTGCGCCCTGGGGCTCGCGACGCCGACCGCCCTCATGGTCGGCACCGGACGCGGCGCCCAGCTCGGCATCCTGATCAAGGGCCCGGAGGTCCTGGAGACGACCCGCAAGGTCGACACGATCGTCCTGGACAAGACCGGCACCGTCACCACCGGCAAGATGACCCTGCTCGCCACGCGTGTCGCGCAGGGCGTCGGTGAGGAAGAAGTCCTGCGGCTCGCGGGCGCGTTGGAGCACTCCTCGGAGCACCCCATCGCCCAGGCGGTGGCCACCGGCGCGGCCGAACGGGTCGGCGCGCTGCCCACCCCCGAGGGCTTCGCGAACGTGGCGGGCCTGGGTGTCCAGGGCGTCGTCGAGGGGCACGCGGTCCTGGTCGGCCGTGAGGCGCTCCTCGCGGAGTGGTCGATACGGCTCCCGGTCGAGCTGGCGCGGGCGAAGGCGGAGGCGGAAGCGGCCGGACGTACGGCCATCGCGGTCGCCTGGGACGGCGAGGCGCGCGCGGTCCTGGAGGTCGCCGACGCCGTGAAGGACACGAGCCCCGAGGCGATCGAGCGCCTGCACGCCCTCGGTCTGACCCCGATCCTGCTGACCGGCGACAACAAGGCGGTCGCGGCATCGGTGGCCGCCGAGGTGGGCATCGCCCCTGGTGACGTGATCGCGGAGGTCATGCCGCAGGACAAGGTCGACGTGGTGAAGCGGCTCCAGGCGGAGGGCCGGAGCGTGGCGATGGTCGGCGACGGCGTGAACGACGCCGCCGCCCTCGCCCAGGCCGACCTGGGCCTGGCGATGGGCACGGGCACGGACGCCGCGATCGAGGCGGGCGATCTGACTCTCGTACGAGGCGACCTGCGCGCGGCGGCCGACGCCATCCGCCTCTCGCGCCGCACCCTCGGCACGATCAAGTCGAACCTGTTCTGGGCCTTCGCCTACAACGTGGGCGCGCTGCCGCTGGCCGCCGCCGGTCTCCTGAACCCGATGATCGCGGGCGCCGCGATGGCGTTCTCCTCGGTCTTCGTGGTCGGCAACAGCCTGCGGTTGAGGGGGTTCAAGCCGCTCGGCTGAGGGGGGTGGACCCGCTCGGCTGAACGGCTGGGGGCGCGGGGCCCAACCTTCGGCGAGTACGACGTGTACATGACTTTTCGATCACCCTGGTGCGCTTGGGGCGCGCCGGGGTGATCTGCGCGTAGGCTGGGTAATTGGACTAGACCTGTGTGCGGTCGCGGCCGCGACCCCGGACCCGGACCCGAAGGAAGACATCCATGAGCAAGCGTGCAGTCCTGGAGGTGATCGCCCTCGACGCCGAGGACGCCGTCGCCGCCCAGGCCGGAGGCGCTGACCGCCTCGAGCTGGTCACCGACATGGCCGCGGACGGCCTGACCCCGTCCCGCGAGACCTTCGCCGAGATCCGTGCCGCCGTGGACATCTCCCTGCGCGTGATGCTGCGCCTCGCGGACGGTTTCGACGCGGGTGACGTCGACGCTCTCGTACGCCGTGCGCGCGAGCTCAGGAGCGCGGGCGCCGACGAGTTCGTACTGGGCTTCCTCGACGAGGCCGGCGGACCCGACCTGGCCGCGGTGGAAGCGCTGGTGGACGTGCTCGACGGCTGCCGCTGGACGTTCCACCGGGCCATCGACCGGACCCCCGACCGCGACGCCCTGCGCAAGCAGCTCGCGGACCTGCCCGGCCTCGACACCTACCTCACCGCGGGCTCGGCGACCGGCGTGGACGACGGCCTGCCCACGCTGTCCGCCGAGGCCGCGCGGTCCGGCGAACCGGGCTACGAGCAGCAGATCCTGGTGGGCGGCGGCCTCCGCCTCGACCACCTTCCGCAGCTGAAGGCGGCGGGCGCCGACGCCTTCCACATCGGTGGGGCCTCGCGGCCAGGCGGCTGGACGGCACCGGTCTGCGCCGAGGCCGTCGCCCGGTGGCGGGCGGCAGTGGACGCCTGATCCCTTTCCGCCCGGGGTGCCTGATCACGTTCCCCGCGTGACGCGATACAACTGGTCGGACAAAGGTCGGACAAAGAGGGGGACTTCATGCCGACACCGGCGGACAAGACGCGTCGCGCGGACCGGATACTCGCGGCAGGGACGCTGCCCGTTGCCGCGACGCTGCTCACCGGAACGGTGGCGCTCTACATCGCACTCGTCGCGTTCGGGAACATCACCGACTTCGACAGCAACCAGCAGTTCGTGCGCCATGTCCTGGCGATGGACACCACCTTCAAGGACGACGACCTGATGTGGCGCGCCATAGGGTCCACCGCGCTGCAGGACACCGCGTACATCGGGATCATCGTCTGGGAGACCCTGGCCGCACTGGTCCTGCTCACGGCGACGGCCCTGTGGGCGGGTGCCCTGCGCCGCCCCCAGGGGCTGCGCCGGGCCCGAAGGGCGGGCACGGTCGGCCTGCTGATGGTCCTCGTCCTGTTCGGGGTGGGATTCATCGGCATCGGCGGCGAATGGTTCGCCATGTGGCAGTCGGAGGACTGGAACGGTCTGGACGCGGCCACGCGGATCGTGACGCTCGCGGGCATCGTGCTCGTCGTCACGCACCTGCCGTCCGCCGACGCCCCGGCGGACGGTCCCGCGCCCGGCCCCGGGGGAAGCGGGTCCTGACGACCCGTGCCCAACTTCGATCAGCTGGTGGTGCTGCCTCGGGACACCGGCGGACGGACGTCGGCCGAGCGGGCTGCGGCGCACCGTCCGCGGACCGGGCCCGACCGGCGCAGGCGGCCCGGCGCGTCGGGCCGGGCCGCTCCGCCGACGCCACGTCGGCAGCCCTGGCGCACCGGGTGGTTCACGCTCGCGCTCCCGTGCCCGCGTGCGTGCCGAGCGCCGCTCATGCCTCGGCGGATGCGCCCGTCGCCGCCGTGATCAGGGCGGTCGCCGCCGCGCGGGAGGTCGCGGCCACCGTGGAGTCGTGGTCCATCAGGGCGGAGACGCCGGCGCCGTCGTAGAGGAGTTGGAGCTGGTGGCCCAGGGCCTCGGGGGCGGCGGCGCCGGCCTCGACGGCGAGGCGGGTGAAGAGTTCGCGCAGCCAGCCGCGGAAGGCCTCTGCCGCTTCCTGGACCAGCCCGCCGGCGCCGGCCTCGGCGCCGGCGCGGATGAAGGCGCAGCCGCGGAAGTCGGGCCGGTCGAACTGCCGCCCCTGGGACTCGAAGACCGCCAGCATCTGCTCGCGGGGCGTGTCGCGCTCCGCGACGGCCCGGGTGATCCGGTCGGTGGTGGCCGCGTGCCGGGAGTCGAGGTACGCCCGGACGAGCTGCTCCTTGCCGCCGAAGGTGTTGTACAGCGACGCCTTGGCCACGCCCGCGTGCTCGATGACCCGGTCGATCCCGACGCTCTGCACGCCCTCGGCGTAGAACAGCTCGTTCGCGGCGGCGAGCAGGCGCTCACGCGCCGACGGCTTCGCGGTGCTCTGGACACTCGCCATGACGGTCACTCCTTCAGACAGGTCTGTCTACATTATGCGCCGACCGCGCTCCTTCGGCCGAGTCCCGGCCGGAGGCCACCCCTCAGGTGTTGCCGCCGACCCGCTCGCCGTGCAGGACCGCCGCCCTGTCCCGACCGCCGCGCAACAGCCCGAGCAGCGCGAACGCCGCGAGGACGATCACGGCGACGCCGTACTCCTGCGCGGTGGCGGTCAGTCCGCCCGCGTGGACGACGAGGAACCCGGCGATCACGGCGGGCACCCCCATGCCCAGGTAGGAGACGATGAAGAGCAGCGAAAGGACCCCGGAACTCTCGTGCGGCCGGGCCAGCGGCATCACCGTACGGATGCCGCCCTGGAACCCGCTGCCGAAGCCGACGCCCGCGATGGCGGTGCCGACGAAGAAGCCGGTGGGGGAGGAATCGCGGATCGAGACGAGGGTGAGGGCCACCCCGGCGATCAGCGCGAGGATGCCGGTGAGCATCACCGTCCGGGTGGCCGCCTTCCGCAGGACCAGCACCGAGACGGCGGCCACCCCGGCGAGCACGAACAGGCTCAGCCCGCCGAGGACTTCGGACCTGGAACCGGTCAACTGCCGTGCGAGGGACGGACCGAGTGACCCGTACAGCCCGGCCAGCGCCCAGACGGCGAACAGTACCGGCGCGGCCACCAGCATCGGGTGGCGTGCGGCGCGCGGCAGCTTGATCTCCGGCGCCAGGCTGGCCAGTGCCCCCGGCTTGCGGGTCACCGTCTCCGTCATCAGCGTGACGGCGACGGCCTGGAGGACGAAGACGGCCAGCAGTCCGAGGTAGACCAGATGCGTGGGCGCGGGCAGGAACTGGACGACGAGGCCGGAGACCAGCGCGCCGGTCGCCGTGCCGATGCCCGGGGCGACCGCGTTGGTGATCGTGCCGCGCGACCGGTCGATGTCCATTATCCCCGCCCCGATCGCGCCGAGCGCGGCGCCGGTCGACAGGCCCTGGACGATCCGGGCGACCATCAGCCCCGGCACGCCGTCGGCGGTGGCGAACACGATCATCGAGGCGGCCTGCGCCGCCAGCGCGGCCAGCAGTATCGGCCGCCTGCCGACGTGGTCGGAGAGCTTGCCCATGGTGAGCAGCGCGAGCAGCACGGCCATCGCGTAGACGCCGAAGACCACGGTGGTGGTGATCGGGTCGAAGCCCCATTCGGCCTGGTAGACCGCGTAGAGCGGGGTCGGCGCGCTGGAGGCCGCCAGGAACGAGATAGTGATCGAGGCGAGTACGTACAGCGCCACGTTCGGCGGCAGCCGCGTGCCCCGCGCCGATACGGCAGCGGAGTCGGATCCGGAAGCGGATCCGGCGTCGGCGGGCGCCGCATCCGAGGCGCGCGCCGGTTTGGACGCCGGGACGACCGAGAGATTCGTCATGACCATTCCCGTCCGAAGTTTGAGTAGACCTGTCTGTCTAATCGCGAGTCATGCTAGACAGACAGGTCTACTCAGGTCAACCGGGAGAGGCGAGCGTCACTCGGGGCGCGCTCGGTGGCCGCCTATGGCCACCGACCCCTTGGAACCGATCGTCTAGCGGGCGAGCTGCTCCGGCAGTTCGGTCGCGTGGACGACGGTGAGCCCCGAGACGGCGCGGGTCAGGGCGACGTACAGCCGCCGCAGGCCGGTCCGCTCGTCGGGCTCGCCGTCGACCACGGCGGCGGGCTCGTCGAGGACCACGTAGTCGTACTCAAGTCCCTTGGCGAGGGAGGCGGGTACGAGTGTGAGCCGGGTGTCGGGGGTGGTCTCTTCGCCGGGCGAGAGGTACGTCATCCCGGCCGCGTCGAGGGCTTCGGCGAGCGCCGGGACGCGCGCGTCGGCCGCGATGAGGCCGATGGACCCCTCGTGGCGGAGGGACTCGACGCAGGCTTCGAGGGAGGCGGCTTCGAGATCCTCCACGCGCCGCACCACCAGCGAACCGGCCGACTCACGCACGGACTTGACCTCGGCGAGGCCGGGCGCGATGGAGGGAAGCAGTCGCGAGGCGAACGCGATCACCTCCCGGGGCACACGGAAGCCCGCGGTGAGCTCCTCCACCACGGCCTCGCCCTTCCCCAGATGCCCCAGCGCCTCTTCCCAGCTCCGCGTGGCCCAGGGGGTGGTGCCCTGTGCGAGGTCACCGAGGACGGTGGCGGATCCGGTGGTGCAGCGACGGCCCACCGCCCGGTACTGCATGGGGGAGAGGTCCTGCGCCTCGTCGAGTACGACATGCCCGAGGGAGTGGGTCCGGGCGACGAGGTCGCTCGCCTCGTCGATCAACACGGCATCGGCGGCGGACCACTTGGCGGCCTTGACGCCGCGTACGGGCTTCGCCCAGAGAATGAGCTTCTGCTCGTCGGGGTCGAGGACCCCCTCCGCGTGCTCGGCGAGGAAATCGGCGTCGGAGAGCAGCCGCAGCACGAGCTTGGCGGGGTCGACGGGCGGCCACACGGCCTTGACGGCGGCCTTCACGGCGGGGTTGCGGGCCACCGCGTCCTGTACGCGGTCGTCCGGGGCCTCGCCCGCCCGCTCCATCTGCACGAGCACGGCGTGCGCGATGCGCTGCGGCAGGGCGTCGCGGGCGGCTCCGTACCTGATGTCGCGGGCGAGCAACTCGGCCACGAGCTCTTCGAGTTCGTACGCGGGGATGCGCCATCGCCGCGACCCGCGCACCACCATGAGGGGCTCGCTCGGCGTACCCACGTGAGACCGCAGGGCCTTTCGCAGTACTTCGGCCATGCGGGCGTCGCCCTTGACGACGGCTGCGGGCGCCTCGTCGGTGCCCCGCACCTCGACGTGCGAGACGAGATCGTCGACGGTGGCCTGCTTCACCTCCAACTCGCCCAGTGCGGGGAGCACTTGCTCGATGTAGTGAAGGAACGACTTGTTGGGGCCGATGACCAGGGTGCCGGTCCTGGCCAGGCGCTCCCGGTGGGCGTACAGGAGGTAGGCGACGCGGTGCAGGCCGACGGCGGTCTTGCCGGTACCGGGACCGCCCTGCACGCAGACGGATCCGCCGAGCCCGCTCCGTACGATCTCGTCCTGCTCGGGCTGGATCGTGGCGACGATGTCGCGCATCGGGCCGACGCGGGGCCGCTCGATCTCCTGCTGGAGCAGCTTGCTGGTCCGCTCGACCTCGTCGGCGTCGCTGAGGCGTTCGTCCTCGTACGCGGTGAGGTCGCCGCCCGTGTAACCGAACCGCCGTCGCAGGGCGATGTCCATCGGCGTCTTCTTGGAAGCCCGGTAGAAGGGCTGTGACACGGGGGCGCGCCAGTCGATGACCATCGGGTCGCCGTCGGCGTCGTGGACATGCCGCCGGCCGATGTAGAACTGCTCGCCCTCGGCGCCTTCCGCCTGGTCGGCGCCGGGGGCGTGGAGGTAGTCGAGGCGGCCGAAGAAGAGGGGGGTGTGGGAGAGGTCGGCGAGGGATTTGATCCGCTCGTCGATCTGGCTCTGCAGGACGGCGGCGTTCACCCAGTTCGCGGTGACGTCGCGGATGTCGAGTGCCTCGGCGTCCTCGCGCATCGCTCTCAGGGCCGAGCGGGACGCCGAGAGGTGGGACTGCTCGTGGGAGAGAGGGTTGGGGCGGGCATGCACGGTTGCCTCCGGCCTGGGTGCGGGTTCTGGGCCGGCCGGTTTCCGTCCGGCCGGCGACCGCGTTCCACGCGGGCAGACCGGGCATCTTATGCCTCCCCCGCGTGGAGGGGCCACCGGTTTTCCTCCCGGGGGCTGGGGTGCCCCGCGCCTCACCTGGACGAACGAGCTCTCCCGCCCACCCGCCCGATTGCCCCGGGTCCTACCTGGACGAACGAGCTTTCCCGCCCGCCCGCCCGATTGCCCCGGGTCTCACCTGGACGAACGAGCTTTCCCGCCCGCCCGCCCGATTGCCCCGCGCCTTACCTCGACGAACGAGCTCTCCCGCCCACCCGCCCGATTGCCCCGGGTCTCACCTGAACGAACGAGCTTTCCCGCCCGCCCGCCCGATTGCCCCGCGTCTTACCTCGACGAACGAGCTTTCCCGCCCACCCGCCCGATTGGCCCGCGTCTCACCCGTGGGCGAACAAGCACAGGGCGGCGAGGGCGGCGAGGGCGGTGAGGGCGGTGAGCCGACCATCATCCGCCCGCAGTCGGCATCGAGACGTGAGGGGACGTGTCGGTATTTCCGCCCGGAGCACGGTTCGCGGCACTCCCCCGCCGAAGCAGACAGGCGCCCACTGGCGGATGGCGAGGACGGACATACCGGCGCGGCCCCGCCCCCGGATGAGCGGCCCCCGCGGTCCACTAAAGTCGCCGCCGTGAAGCAACCCAGGGTGAGCACAAAGTCACGCACCGTAAATACCCCCGCGCCAGCATCCGCCGCCGCCCTCCTCCTCCTCCTGGCCCTCTCCCTAGCCGCCCTGGCCACCCTCTGCCTGACCCAGCACATCCCCATGGCAGACACCCTCGTCTACCGAGCCGAAGGGGCCGCCGTGGCCGACGGAGGTGATCTCTACGGGTTCACGGTCACCGAGTGGGATCTCCCCGCCACGTACCCCCCGTTCGCCGCCATCCTCTTCGTACCGACCACCTGGCTCCCCCTCCCCGCCCTCAAGCTCGCCTTCATCGCGGGGAACATCGCTCTCCTCGTACTCCTGATCCACCTCTCCTGCCGCCTCGCCGGTCTCCCCACCCGACTCGCCCCCCTCCTCACGGGCACCGCCCTCGCCCTCTGGCTGGAGCCCGTCTTCCAGACCATCCTCTTCGGGCAGATCAATCTCGCCCTCGCCTGTCTGATCCTCTGGGATCTGACCAGGCCCCCCGGTGCCGTGGGCAAGGGCTTCGCCATCGGTGTCGCCGCCGGGGTCAAGCTCACCCCGGCGGTCTTCATCGCGTATCTCCTCCTCACCGGGCGCGTACGCGAAGGGGTGACCGCCACCGCGGCGCTCGCCGGAACCGTCGCGCTCGGCGCACTGGCTCTCCCCGCCGCCAGCGCAGACTTCTGGACCCACCGGATCTTCGAGACGGGCCGCGTCGGCAAGGCGTGGATCGTCGACAACCAGTCGCTTCAGGGGCTCATCGCCCGCGTGGCCCACGACCCGCACCCGGGACTCCTGTGGGCCGTCCCCGCCACCCTCGTCGCCGTCACCGGGATGTGGCTCGCGAGCCGCACCTCAAGCGAACCCCGCGGCGTCCTCCTGGCCGCGGCCACCGCGCTCCTCGTCTCGCCCATCAGCTGGTCCCACCACTGGATCTGGTGCGTACCGCTGCTGACCCTGCTCATGGCGGAGGGCCGCCCCCGCCTGGCCTCGGCGGTGGCGGCCCTCTTCACGGCCCGCACCCTGTGGCTCGTCCCGCACCGGGGCGACCTCGACCTGCGGCTGCCTCTCTGGCAGCAGCCGTTGGCCTCGCCCTACCCCCTGCTCGTTCTGGCGCTCACAGCGCTCACAGCGCTCACAGCACTCACAGCCCTCGCGGCCCTCAGTTGTCCGCCAGCAATTCGTCCGCGTCCACGATCCGGTACGCGTACCCCTGCTCGGCGAGGAACCGCTGCCGGTGCGCCGCGAAGTCCTGGTCGATCGTGTCCCGGGCCACGACGGAGTAGAAGCGGGCCTCGTGACCGTCGGCCTTCGGACGCAGCACGCGACCGAGCCGCTGTGCCTCTTCCTGCCGGGAGCCGAACGTCCCCGACACCTGGATCGCGACCGTAGCCTCGGGCAGGTCGATCGAGAAGTTCGCGACCTTCGAGACGACGAGAACGGAGATCTCGCCCTCCCGGAACGCCCCGAACAGCTTCTCGCGCTGCGCGTTCGTCGTCTCGCCCTTGATGACAGGCGCGTCCAGGTGCTCGCCCAGCTCGTCCAGCTGGTCGATGTACTGGCCGATGACCAGGGTCTGCTCGCCCGCGTGCTTCTTGACCAGCGCTTCCGTCACCTTTCGCTTCGTCGCCGTCGTGGCGCAGAAGCGGTACTTCTCCTCGGCCTCGGCAGTGGCGTACGCGAGCCGCTCCGAGTCCGTCAGGTTGACCCGCACCTCGACACAGTCCGCGGGCGCGATGTACCCCTGCGCCTCGATCTCCTTCCACGGAGCGTCGAACCGCTTCGGCCCGATCAGCGAGAAGACGTCCGACTCGCGGCCGTCCTCCCTGACCAGCGTGGCCGTCAGGCCCAGGCGGCGCCGGGCCTGGAGGTCGGCGGTGAACTTGAAGACGGGGGCGGGAAGCAGGTGCACCTCGTCGTAGATGACCAGGCCCCAGTCCCGGGAGTCGAAGAGCTCAAGGTGCGGGTAGACGCCCTTGCGCTTCGTTGTCAGGACTTGATACGTGGCGATGGTGACGGGGCGGATCTCCTTGCGCGTACCGCTGTACTCGCCGATCTCCTCCTCGGTCAGCGAGGTCCGCTTGATCAGCTCGTGCTTCCACTGCCGGGCGGAGACCGTGTTGGTCACCAGGATCAGCGTGGTCGCCTTGGCCTCGGCCATGGCACCGGCCCCGACCAGCGTCTTGCCCGCGCCACAGGGCAGTACGACCACGCCACTGCCGCCGTGCCAGAACCCCTCGACCGCCTGCTTCTGATACGGACGCAGCGCCCAGCCGTCCTCCGCGAGTTCGATCCGGTGCGCCTCGCCGTCGACGTACCCGGCGAGGTCCTCGGCGGGCCAGCCCAGCTTCAGGAGGGTCTGCTTGACCTGCCCGCGCTCGGACGGGTGGACGACGACGGTGTCCGCGTCCACCCGCTCCCCGACGAGCGGCTGCACCTTCTTGGACCGCAGGATCTCTTCCAGGACCGGCCGGTCGGTGGTGGTCAGGACAAGGCCGTGCGTGGGGTGCTTGGAGAGGGTGAGGCGTCCGTAGCGCGCCATCGTCTCGGCGATGTCCACGAGCAGCGCGTGCGGCACGGGGTAGCGCGAGAACTCCACAAGGGCGTCCACGACCTGCTCGGCGTCGTGCCCCGCCGCACGGGCGTTCCACAGGCCCAGCGGCGTCACGCGGTAGGTGTGGATGTGCTCGGGAGCACGCTCCAGCTCCGCGAAGGGCGCGATGACACGGCGGCAGGCGTCGGCCTGCTCGTGGTCGACCTCGAGCAGGAGAGTCTTGTCCGACTGGACGATCAGGGGACCATTCACGCGCGCACCCTTTCGGTAAGCCAAACGTCCAGTGTGCCGCATGGCGCGCCAATACGTTCCTGCCCCAGCCGTCGGCCGGGGCGGGCGGCCCAGGGCCCGCCCTAGTCGTCCGCCAGTTCCGCGACTCCCGTGACCCGGTGCAAGGGGTACGTCCTGACCTCGTCCGCCGTGTGGTCGTACGCCGTCACGAAGCCGCCCTCCACCCGGATCGGGGCGATCACGCGCTGGCTGGCCGAGCCCTCGGCGTTCACGTAGCCGATCCAGACCGCCTCGTTGGTCAGGACAGCGGCCTGCATCGTGGCGAGGGTCTCCGCCGCCGTCGTGCGGGGCAGCGCGTCGCCCGCCTCCGGGGCCGCCTTGCGGGGGGCGGTCGACGCCAGATCGCCCGCGCGGATGGCGCGTACGGCCGCGCCGGTCAGCGTGGAGTCGGCGAGGGGCGGGCCGTCGTGGACCGGCTCGGGCGCGGTGCGGGGCGGCGAGCGGTGGGCGTGCGCCCGCGTGATCAGTACGTCTCCCTCGGCGCTCTCCGCGGCGGGCGCGAAGCCCATCCCCCGCAGTCCTTCGAGGAGCGACCCGGGGTCGGCCTGGGCGGCGAGCACGGTCGGCGCGAGACGGCGCAGGCGCAGGCCCTGCGAGCGCTTGTCGGCGAGGATCTCGTTCAGGAGCGCCTCGTCGTCGCAGCGCACGTACGCGGAGGCGGCGCCGATCCGCAGGTGGCCGTGTTTACGGGCGACGTCGTCGATGAGGTACGCCAACGGCTGCGGGACCGGCGTACGGGAGTGCGCGGCGAGGAAGGCGTGCAGGTCGGACGCGGACTTCCCGGCGTCGAGCGCCCGCCGCACGGAGCCGGGCGTGAACCGGTACACGGTCGCCCCGCCCTTCGACTCGACGTCGGCGAGCACGGAGAGGGTCTCGGCGAGGGGCCGGTCGAGGGGGCCAGGGGCCACGGCCGTGAGGTCGGCCTGGAGCAGCACGTGGTCGAGCGGCTCGGGGAGCTGCGGCGCGAGGAGCCGGGCGGCCCGTGCACCGTACGCGGCGAGTTCGGCGGGGGAGGGGTGGGCGGATCCTGAGCTTGTGCTTGTGCTTGTGCCTGTGCCCGTGCCTGTGCCTGTGCCCGAGCCCGCGCCTGGGCCCGCCTCCGCCGAACCCTCACCGCTCTCGGAGCCGAGCAGCGCGCGTCCGTGCGCGGACAGCGCGCCGCGCCCTGTGACGCCGAGCAACTCCGCTTCGTTCAAGGTCCATTGGGCGATCCGGGCCCGCAGTTCCATGGGCGCCCCGCCGGACGAGGGGCCGGTGGACACGCCGCCCGCGGAGGCGCCGCCCCCGGCCGAGCCCCGCGGCGGTCGCTCCCAGCGCAGACGCGCGAGGATCGACTCCGGCGTCGGGCTCGCGCCGTCCGGCAGCGTGGTGAGGAGCGTGAGCACCCGGTGCCGGATCTCCGGCGCCGACGAGCGGTCCAGGTGCGGGCCGAGGGCCGACAGCGTGCGGTCCTTGCCGTCGCGGCCGCCGATCAGGCCCGAGGTGCGGGTCGCCGTCAGCCAGGCCGTGGCGAGGACGGACCAGCGCTGGGCGGCGGGCAGTTCCTGCCAGTCGTCGTACGCGGGTGTCGCCGCGTACCGCTCGTCCGCCTCGCCGTCCGGGGCCACAAGGCCCGCCGCGTAGGCGAGTTCGACCCAGAACGCGGCCACCGGCTCCGGAACGTCCAGGGCCACCGCCGTCCGTTTCAGGTCGCGCACGCTCAGGCCGCCCGCGCGAAGGACCGTGGGGCCGCCCTCGTCCCAGTCCTTCAGGAGCTCCTCGACGGTGTCGAGCGCCATGTACGCCTGGCTCGCCGCCGCCGCGTCCACAACCTGTGGACGGTGTTCGCGCAGCGCGTCGACGGCCGGCGGCACCGGTTCGAGCACCCGGTGCGCGCGGCCCGCGCGCAGATGCAGGGCCGCCTCGCGGGAGAGGACGACCGTGCCCGGCGAGGTCGGGAGCAGCAGGCCGCGGTCCAGGAGCCAGCGCAGGTGGCGCGCCGGATCGGCGGTCACCTGGCCGTACGGCGGGCCCCAGACGAGCCGCGAGAGCACCTCGACGGACTCGGCGGGCGCCTCGTCGAGGAGCGCCGACATCCGTGTGCGGTCCGTGAAGAGTTCGGTGAGCGAGCGCACCGCGGAGACCGCGTCGTGGGTCGAGGGGAGCCCGGCCGCCGCCACGATGTCCTGAATGCGGTTCGGCGACATGCCCGCGGTGGCCTCGGCGACGGTCGGGCCGAGACCGGTGGGCGAGGGGTACTGCGGGGCGGGGGCGAGGAGTTCGCGTGCGGTGCGGACCAGGCGGAGGCGGTCTTCGGCGCCCCAGATGAGGGCCTGCTCACGGAGGGTGCCCAGGGCGCGGCCGAGCGCGGCCTCCACGGCGGCGCCGCTTCCCGCGCCTCCCGCGCCGCTCTCGTCGCCGCCGCTTCCCTCGTCTCCGGCGACGAGTGCGTGCAGTTCTTCGTACGTCGCCGGTTCCGGTGCCACGGCGAGCGCCTCGGCGACCTGCTGGGAGAACCGGTCGAGACGTTCGAGGGCGCGGACCACGGAGGCGCGGGTGGCCGCGCGGGTGGCGAGCTGGGTGAGGTCGTTCGGGACCGGCGTGAGCAGATCGGGGCGGGCTCGGAGCAGCGCGCCGAGGGACGCGTCGTCACGGGAGCGGAGTGCCTCGGCGAGGGACCGGGGGGTGTCCGCTGGGCGCTGGGGCTGCTCGTCGGTGCTCATCACGCTCACCGTAGCGGTTCGGGTTGCGGTGTCGCTCCGGTTGCGGGGCGGGGCCGCGCCGGATGTCCGTACGGCCGTGCCGCGTCCCCCGGGCCCCGCTCTCCGGCGGACGCGATACCGTCGACCCACCGGGTACAACGGGCGGGCCGTCAACGGGGCCGCCCCGGAGGGGACTTCGTGGGGATCGAGAGCGATCAGCTCGTCTTCGACTATCTGAGCCGCGTCGGCGACCTGGCTCAGCAGTGCCAACTGCCGTCAGGGACCCGCATGCGTCTGGTCTCCGAGCTGCGGAACGAGATCGACCGGAGCCGGGCGAAGACGGCGGCCGACAGCCCGGCAGCGATACGCCGCATCCTGGACCGCCTCGGCAGCCCCGAGGACCTGGTCGAAGCGGCGAACACGAGCACAGGCGCAGGCGCAGGCACAGGCACAGAATCCCGCCCCGCCGTCCCCACTCAGCGCACCCAGAAGCTGAAGAAGCCGAGGGCGCAGAGGGAGCAGACGGAGCAGACGGAGCCGAGAGAGCCGAGGGAGCAGAGGGAGCCGAAGGAACGCGCCAAGCGCCTGCGCCGCGTGGTTCCCCGCCCCCGCCCGGCGGCGGAGAGGCCGGAGCTGCCCGAGGAGGACCCCGGGCCGTCCCCGCCGCACCTGGCGGGCACGGACGAGCTCGGTGATGGCGGCTCGGAGCCCGACTGGTGGCGAACGGACAGCAGCCCGTTCGGCCTCGGCGACAGCGTGCCGGGCTTCACCGGCGGCGTAGAGATCCCGGAGATCCTCAAGCCCCCGCCGAAGAAGCGCCTCGAAAAGGACGTGAAAGAGGCGGAGGAAGAGGAGGAAGAGGGGGAAGACGGGGAGGATGAGGAAGAGGAGTGGGAGGAGGACGAGCCCGCTGCGACGCGCCGTCGCCGCATCCGCATCCGCCGCCCCACGGCGGCAGCCGTGGCCCCGGCCGCGCCCCGCTTCACCAACCCCCTCCTCCTGCTCGCCGCGGCCCTGCTCACCGTCGGCGCCATCCTCGGCAACTGGCTCGCCCTCGGTGGTGGCTGGCTCCTCGCCTACACCTCGCGCAGGCTGAGCCGCGCCGAGGCGAAGTGGGCCGTCATCGGCATGCCGGTACTCTCCGTGGCCGCCGGGATCACCTGGCTGTGGGGCAGGAGCGATCGCCGCTGGGGCGATCCCATCGTCGACGGCCACATGAGCGACGCGATGGCCGAGACCGGGCCGTGGGTGGTACGCGGCGCGGCCGTCGCCTCCGCGCTCTACCTCCTGTGGAGATCGCAGCGGCGACAGTAACTACTGCTGCGACTACGGCCGCGACTACGGCTGCGACTACGGCCGCGTCAGGTCCGTACGCATCTCGTCCAGGATCCTGTTCGCCGCCGTGTAACCGATGCCCTGGATCCACAGCTCGTCGTCGACGGTGTGGACGTGGCCCTTCTTCACCGCGTCCATGTTCTTCCACAGGCCACTGCCGACGGTCTGCGTCTGCTTGGCCTTCTTCGGGTCGCCGTACGTGGAACGGAAGATGACGTCGGCGTCGGCGAGGTCGATCTTCTCGGGCGACACGTCGTACGAGAAGCCGTCCTTGGCCTTGGCCGCGATGGCCGGGCGGCCCAGACCCACGTCCTTGAGGAGCGTGGCGATGTACGTCCGCTCGCCGTAGACGCGGATGTCCGCGCCCTCCACGAAGCGGACGACGTTGACCTTCGTCGCCGCGGCCTTCTCCGGACCGCCGACGGCAGCAGTGACCTCCCGGGCGTGCGCGGCGTAGTCGGAGACGACCTTCTTCGCCTCGGCCTTCTTGCCCAGGGCGTCGGCGTGGACCTGGAAGTTCTCCTTCCAGGGGTAGCCGGTGTTCTCCGTCATCACCGTCGGCGCGATCTGCCTGAGCTGGTCGTACTTCGCGGCGTGCCGGATCTTGCTGGTGAGGATGACGTCCGGCTTGAGGGCCGCGATGGCCTCCATGTTCGGGTCCAGCATCTCGCCGACGTCCTTGATGCCGCTGACCTCGTCCTTGGGCAGGTAGCCGGGGAAGCCCGACGACGCCTCGACGTGCGTGGAGCCGACCGGCTTGACGCCCAGCGTGATCGCGGAGTCCAGCTCGGCCGTGTCGAGGACGACGACCCGCTCGGGGGCGACCGGGACCTTCACGTCTCCCATGGCGGTCTTGACGACGTGCGTCCTGCCAGAGCCGGAGCCAGAGCCGGAGCCGGAGCCCGAGCCGGAGCTGTCGGAGGAGTCCGACGAGCCGCAGGCGGAGAGCGCGAGCGCGCCGCTGAGGGCGAGGGCCCCTGCGGCGAGGGCACGGCGGCGATTCACCGCACCTGGCATGGCGATCATGGCGATCTTGGTGGTCATGGCCTGGGGGCCGCCTTCCGGTCGGACGAGGGGTGCGGGCGCGACTGGGCGACCCACGGAGCCCCCGGGACGACCAGGGGCGACCCCGTCACCGGATCCGGTACCACCACACACTCCAGACCGAACACCTCGCGTACGAGATCCTCGGTGACGACATCGGCGGGCGCGCCCTCGGCGACGATCCGGCCCGCCTTCATGGCGACGAGGTGATCGGCGTACCGGGCGGCCTGGTTGAGGTCGTGCAGGACCACGACCACGGTCCGCCCCCGCTCGCCGTCCGGGGCGGGCGCGGCCAACTGCCGGACCAGATCGAGCACCTCCACCTGGTGCGCGATGTCCAGATACGTCGTCGGCTCGTCCAGGAGCAGGATGTCCGTCTCCTGCGCGATGGCCATCGCGATCCACACCCGCTGGCGCTGACCGCCCGAAAGCTCGTCCACGGACCGTTCGGCGATGGCGGCGATGTCGGTGCGTTCCATCGCCTCCGTCACGGCCCGCTCGTCCTCGTCGGACCACTGCTGCCACCAGTGCTGATGCGGCTGGCGCCCGCGCGCGACGAGGTCGGCGACGGTGATGGCCTCGGGGGCGACCGGCGTCTGCGGGAGCAGCCCGACCTGCTGGGCGATCTTCTTGGTCGGCAGCTTGGCGAGCGCGTCGCCGTCGAGCAGCACGGCGCCGCTCTTGGGCCTGAGGAGGCGGCCGAGGGCGCGCAGGGTCGTCGACTTCCCGCAGGCGTTGGGGCCGACGATGACCGTGACCTTGCCGTCGGGGATCGCTAGGTCGAGCTCGTGCACGACTTCGCGGTCCTCGTAGGCGAGGGTCAGCTCGCGGGCGCTGAGGCGGGCGGCGGTCACTGGGTGCCTCCATTTCCGACGGAACGGCTGCCGGAGCGGACGCCGTGGCTTGTGACGATCAGCCAGATCAGGTACGGGGCTCCGACGGCCGCCGTGAGAACCCCGACCGGCAGCTCGGTCGGCGAGAAGAGACGCCGGGCCAGCAAGTCCGCGACGACCATGATCAGCGAACCGAGCAGCGCCGAGCAGAGCAGCGGGATCTGCGCGGTGCGGGTCATCCGGCGGGCGATCTGCGGGGCGAGCAGCGCCACGAAGTCGACGGGGCCCGCGGCGCCGGTCGCCACGGAGGCGAGGACGACGCCGAGCAGGACGAGACCGAGGCGTACGTGCCCCAGGCGCACCCCGAGCGCGGTCGCCGTGTCGTCGTCCATGGTCACCGAGCGCTGGGCGCGGGCGGCCCAGAACACGAACGGGAGCAGGACGAGCAGGGCCAGGGCGAGCGGCCCGGCCTCCGCCCAGCCACGGCCGTTGAGCGAGCCCGTCATCCAGATCTGCGCCTGCTGGGCGACGAGATAGTCGCCCTTGGTCATGAAGAGCGTGGTGATGGACCGCAGGGCGATCGCGAAGCCGATGCCGATGAGTACGAAGCGGGTGGCGTGCAGGCCGCCGCGCCAGGCGAAGACGTACACGAGAGCGGCTGCGGCGATGCCGCCGAGCACCGAGAGCCAGGGCAGGACGGTGGCGGAGGTGACCCCGAGGGTCATCGCTCCCACCGTCAGGGCGCTCGCACCCTGGCTGATGCCGATGATGTCGGGGCTGGCCAGGGGGTTGCGGGCGACGGTCTGGATGAGCCCGCCCGCGACGCCGAAGGCCGCGCCGACGAGGAGGCCCACGGCCAGACGGGGTTCGCGCAGCGTTCCCACGACCAGTTCGTCCGGTGACGGTCGCCCCGTCAGAACCTTCAGGACTTCGCCGGGCGGGACGAAGGACTCGCCCACGCAGAGGTAGGCGAGGCAGCCGACAGCCAGGAGCAGCGTCAGGAGCACGGCGATCGCAGCTGCCCTGCGGTGTATCAGGAACGCGGCTCTGCCGAGCCGTAGGACCGCGTACCCGGCGGGGCGCTGCTTCGCAGGCCGCCCCGCCGCGGTGGTCGTGCCCACCCGTCCCGCCCCGCGGAGCGCCTGCCCACCACGGTCGGTCATGCCGCGACCGCCTTCCGGCGCACCAGGGTCACAAGGAACGGCACCCCGATGAGCGCGGTCATCACCCCGGCGGGCACCTCACTCGGCGGAAAGACGACGCGCCCCACGGTGTCGGAGACGAGCAGCATGACCGGCCCCAGGACAGCGGCCATGGGCAGCACCCAGCGATGATCACTGCCCACGATCGCGCGAGCGATGTGCGGGACCGCGAGCCCGATGAACGCGATGGGCCCGGCGGCGGCGACGCCCGCCCCCGTGAGCACGGTCGCCCCGAGCCCTCCGACGATCCGCACGGTCGCGACCTTCTGCCCGAGGCCCTTGGCCACGTCCTCGCCGAGGGCGAGCGCGTCGAGACCCCGGGCCACGGACAGCACGAGAACGAGCCCCACGAGCAGGAACGGCCAGATCTGCCCGACGATCTCCGCGTCGCGCCCGGCGAGCGAGCCCACCTGCCAGAAGCGGAACTCGTCCAGGGCCGATGCCTTGGTGGTGAGGACCGCGGTGGTCAGGGAGACGAGGAGCGCGTTGATCGCGGCGCCGCCCAGGGCGAGCTTCACGGGGGTCGCCCCGCCCCTTCCGCTCGCGGCGATCGCGTACACCGCGACGGACGCGATGCCCGCGCCGACGAAGGCGTACCAGACGTACCCGGTCAGGGTGTGCACGCCCGCGAACGCGATCGCCATGACCACGCCCACCGACGCGCCCTGGCTGACGCCGAGGATGCCGGGGTCGGCGATGGGGTTGCGGGTGATGCCCTGAAGGACGGTGCCGGCGAGGGCGAGCGCGGCGCCGACCATCAGGCCGATGAGCGTGCGCGGCACCCGCATCTCGCGGATGACCTCGGCGGCGTCGCTGTGCCCGCCGTGCAGGAGCGCGTCGACGACAGCGGAGGGCGCGATCGCGCGGGCGCCGACGGAGAGGCTGAACAGGACCGCGAGCAGCAGTGCCACGACGGCCGCCGTCATCGCGACAGCGCGTCTGGCTGGCACACGCATCGGCTGAGCTCGTTTCGGTTCGGTAGGGCTGAGCAGGCGCAGTGAGAAGCATGAGAAGGCGCGGTAAGGCTCGGCTAAGTCTACGGGGGAGGCCCTGGCCCCCGGCCCCGGCCCCGGGCGTCGGGCCCCGGCCCCGGGCGTCGGGCCTCGGCCCCCGGCGTCGGGCCTCGGCACAATGGCCCTATGACCACCTCACGCGCTCTGACGGTCGGCTTCGACCTCGACATGACCCTGATCGACTCCCGGCCCGGCATCAAGGAAGCCTTCCTGGCCCTGACCGCCGAGACAGGAACGTACATAGACGCCGATCTCGCCATCTCCCGGCTCGGCCCGCCCCTGGAACAGGAGCTGCGCCACTGGTTCCCCGAGGAGCGGATCGAGGAGACGGCCGACCGCTACCGTGAGATCTATCCCACATACGCCATCGCCCCGACGCTGGCCATGCCCGGCGCCCGCGAGGCGGTCGATGCCGTGCGCTCCCACGGTGGCCGGGCGATCGTGGTGACCGCCAAGCACGAGCCGAACGCGAAGCTCCACCTGGCGCACCTGGGCATCGAGGCGGACGCGGTGATCGGCTGGCTGTGGGCCGAGGCGAAGGCGGACGCCCTGCGCGAGCACGACGCGGCGGTGTACGTCGGTGACCACACCGGTGATGTACGCGGCGCGCGTACGGCGTCCGCGCTCTCCGTCGCGGTGGCGACCGGTCCGTGCGACGCAGCGGAACTGCGCGCGGCGGGCGCGGACGTCGTGCTCGGCGATCTGACGGAGTTCCCGGCCTGGCTCGACGCGTACGTCGCGGGCACCGGCGAGCCGACCGCCGCTAGGTAGCCGCCGATTTCGCCTGTCGGCGCTGAACGGCGATACCGCGCAGCACTCCTGCCGCGGCGACGACGAACCCGACGCCCATCAGCATGCACACCGCGTACGCGATGGATGGGAAGGGGTCGGTGCCGAGGAACAGTGGGGCCACCGTGACCAGAGTGGCCACGGCTCCGACGAAGAAGACGATCGCTCCGGTACGGACCAGGCCATCGCCCGGTCCGGCGGAATTCGCTTGGGTTTTGTCACGCACCCGACCAGGGTAGTTCCCAGCCCGAAGGAAGAATCCGGGGACGTCTTGTCACCGGCCCCTGGACCAATATTCTTGGTTCCGGCGGGTCGGGCGACCCGCTGTAGTGCTATCCAGAGCCGTTTTCCGCGGCATAGACGCGTACGACGACAAGTACGAGGACGAGGACTTCACGTGCCTACCGGCAAGGTCAAGTGGTTCAACAGTGAGAAGGGCTTCGGCTTTCTCTCCCGCGATGACGGCGGCGACGTCTTCGTGCACTCCTCCGTACTCCCCTCAGGTGTCGAGACACTCAAGCCCGGTCAGCGCGTCGAGTTCGGCGTAGTGGCTGGCCAGCGCGGTGACCAGGCCCTGTCGGTGGCGATCCTCGACCCGACGCCGTCCGTGGCCGCCGCCCAGCGGCGCAAGCCCGACGAACTCGCGTCCATCGTCCAGGACTTGACGACCGTTCTGGAGAACATCACGCCGATGCTGGAGAAGGGGCGCTACCCCGACAAGGCGTCGGGTGCGAAGATCGCGGGCCTGCTGCGCGCTGTCGCCGACCAGCTGGACGTGTAGATACAGGCCGCGGGGCCTGTGGATACCGGCCGAATCATCAGCCGAATCATCGGCCGAGCCATCAGCCGAAGGAGAGTGCGTCGGGCGCGAGGGGCGGTACGAGCCCCTCCGCCGCCGCTCGCGTGAGGAGCCCGCGGATCGCCGCGTAGCCGTTCTCGCCCAGGTCGGCCGTGAACTCGTTCACGTACAGACCGATGTGCTGGTCGGCGACCGCCGGATCCATCTCCTGCGCGTGCTCCTGTACGTAGGGACGCGAGGCCTCGGGGTCGTCCCAGGCCATCCGCACCGACGTACGGACGGTGTCCACGAGCTGCCGCAGGCGCTCCTCGCCGAGTGACCGCTTGGCGATGATCGCGCCGAGAGGGATGGGCAGGCCCGTGGTCTGCTCCCAGTGCTCGCCCATGTCGGCGAGGCAGTTGAGCCCGTAGTTCTGATAGGTGAAGCGCGCCTCGTGGATGACGAGCCCCGCGTCGACCTTGCCGTCCCGCACCGCGGGCATGATCTGGTCGAAGGGCAGCACCACGATCTCGCCCACGCCGTCACCGGCCAGGGTGTCCGCGGCCCAGAGCCGGAACAGCAGGTACGCCGTCGACTTCTCGCTCGGCACCGCGACGGTCTTGCCGGTCAGATCGACCCCGGCCTCCCGGGTGAGCACCAGCGGACCGCAGCCGCGCCCGAGCGCCCCGCCGCACGGCAGCAGGGCGTACTCGTCGAGGACGTAGGGCAGAACGGCGTACGACACCTTCAGGATGTCGAACTCGCCGCGCTCGGCCATGCCGTTGGTGATGTCGATGTCGGCGAACGTCACGTCCAGCCCGGGCGCGCCCGGCACCCGGCCGTGGGCCCAGGCGTCGAAGACGAAGGTGTCGTTGGGGCAGGGCGAGTATGCGATCTGTAGCGCGTTCGGGTCCGAGCCCGCGTTCGGATCCGAGCCCGCGTACGGGGCCGAGCCCGGCTTCAGGGTCGCGTCCGGCTTCAGGTCCGAGCCCGGCTTCAGGGTCGCGTCCGGGTTCGCGTGCTGCGTGGGTGATTCAGTCATGCCGATTCCAACTCTCCAGTACGGGCGCGAATTTCCCGAACGCGCCTCCCAGCGCGCCGAGCGCCTCGCCGATCCGCCAGGCTCCGCGGTCCCGCGGCCCGACGGCGTTGGAGATCGCGCGAATCTCCAGGGCGGGCAGTGCGTACGCGGCGGCGGCCTCGGCGACGCCGAATCCCTCCATCGCCTCGGCGAGTGCCCGCGGATGGCGGCGCCGCAGCTCGGCGGCGCGCTCGGCGGAGCCGGTCACGGTGGAGACGGTCAGGACGGTGCCGGTGCGAGCGCCGCAGGCAGCGGCCAGGCCCCGTACGAGGGAAACGGGCGGCTGGTGGGTGACGGCGCCGAACCCGAGTTCGGTTACGGGCAGGAATCCGTCGGGCGTCTCGGCGCCCAGATCCGCCGTGGTGATCTCTTCGGCGAGCACGAGGGAGCCGATGGCCGCGTCGGGCTGGAAGCCGCCGCCGATTCCGGCGGAGATCACGAGGTCGTACGGGGTGCGTGCGAGGGCCGCCGCCGTGTGCGCCGCGGCGGCGGCGGGGCCGACGCCGACAGCGACGGCGTCGGCGTACGGGGGCAGGCGGCTCGCCACCGCGTCCCGTTCGGCGGGGACGGCGGTGGCCACCAGAATCCGGAGGGGGGACACCGGGAACTCGGTCAGGCGTCCTTCTCCAGCTTGAACGACCACAGGCCCGTCGCCTTGGCGGTCGAGCCCTTGCCGCCTTCGAGCAGGCTGACGGTGGTCGCCTTGGCGCCGCCGCCGTACTGCTGGTTGAAGAAGACGCTGCCGGGGATGACGACGTACGTCTTCTTGCTGGCCTCGGTGAGCGGCTGACCGTTCATCAGGAGCGTCCAGCCCTTCTCGGCGACCTCGGGGTCGACGCCGAAGCGGACCTTCTCGTCGGGGTCGACCTTGATGGACTTGACGTCCGTGTCCTTGAGGCAGCCCTGCAGCTGGGACGGGTCGAGCTCCTTGCCGTCGTTGTAGCAGGAGGCCTCGGTGTTCACCGAGTCGCTGCCGACCGTGACGGTGGCGAGGGGCGTCGGCTTGTCGCAGGCCGACAGGACGAGGAGTCCGGCGGAGACAGCGCCAATGGCGGCCACGGAACGGCGGCGGCGCGCCGAGCTGTGAACGTGTGCGGCTCCGCCGCGGAGCAGGGAGGTCATGGGCGAAGGCTATCGGGCACCCCGTGCCGTCTCGCCACGTGGGGGTCGCGGCGTGCCGCACCTGTTGAATTGTCGGGCTCACGCCACTCGTGCTGTCGGGCTCACGCCACTCGTGCTGTCCGGCTCACGCCACACGTGGTGTCCGGCTCACGCCACTCGTGCTGTCCGGTACACGCCACTCACGTTGTCGATCTCACGCCACTCGCGGCCTGCGCTTCCCGCCGTGCCGGGCCGCCGAGAGCAGGCCCCGCGCGGTCGACAGCCAGCCGATTCCGACGATCGCCGCGGCCACCGAGAGCCCCAGTGCCCCGTTCAGCGGCAGGGCCATGCCGATTCCGCCGCCCACCACCCACGCCACCTGAAGGATGGTCTCCGAACGGGCGAAGGCGGAGGTCCGCACCTCTTCCGGTACGTCCCGCTGGATCAGCGCGTCCAGGGACAGCTTCGACATGGCCTGCGCGAAACCCGCCACCGCGCCCAGACAGGCGACGCCCACCGCCCCGAAGAACACCGCAGCGGTGATCGCCACGCCGAGGGCCACACCGACGACGGTCACGATGATGACCTCCGGCGCCCGCGACCTCAGGCCCGCGCCGACGGCGGTGCCCAGCGCGTTGCCCGCTCCGGCCGCGACTCCCACTATCCCCAGGGACACCGCGGCGCTCTGGCCGCCGAGCGGTTCCTCGCGCAGCAGGAAGGCGAGGAAGAAGATGAGGAAGCCGGAGAGGCAGCGCAGTGACGCGTTCGCGGTGAGGGCGTGCGTGACGGCGGGCCCGACCGTACGCAGGCCGAGGCGCCGCTTCTTGGACGTGTCCGTCGCGGCCTCGGCGCGGGCGTGCAGATGCAGGTGCTCCTCGTCGGACGCGAGCAGCGCCTTGTGCTCGCCCTTCGCCGAGTCGACCGTGGACGGCAGGGAGAGGGACAGGAGCATTCCGACGATGAAGATGACGAAGGCGCCGTACAGCGGCCAGCGCGGGCCGAGTGCCTGGAGCCCCGCGCCGACCGGCGCCGCGATCCCGGTGGCGAGCAGCCCGCCGAGCGTGACTCTGGAATTGGCCTTGACCAGGGAGAAGCCTCTGGGCAGCAGCCGGGGCACCACGGCACTTCGTACGACCCCGTACGCCTTGGAGGCGACCAGGACGCCGAGCGCGGCGGGATAGAGCTCCAGGCTCCCGGTGATCACCGCCTCGGAAAGGAGCAGGGCGAGCAGGGCGCGGGCCAGCATCGCGGCTGCCATCGCGTAGCGGCGGCCGTGCGGGAGGCGGTCCAGGAGGGGGCCGATGACGGGGGCGAGGAGAGTGAAGGGCGCCATGGTGATGGCGAGATAGAGGGCGACACGGCCGCGGGCCTCGTCGGTCGGCACGGAGAAGAAGACGGTCGAGGCGAGCGCGATGGTGATCATGACGTCGCCGGCGCCGTTCACGGCGTGCAGTTCGATGAGCTTGCCGAGCCCCGACTCGCCCGCGCCGTGGGCGTGCGTGGCCTTGCGGATACCGCGGGCCGTGCCGGTGAAAGGCAGGTGCAGGGCACGGCCGACCCAGCGGGCGGCCCGGTTCAGGACCGGGCGACGTCCGCTCACTCCCTGGGACGACAACCGCGCGGCAGCCACCTCGTCATAGTGCCCCTTAATGGCGTGAACTAGTGCGCATACGCTGTGGGGCAATCGGGCGGGCGGTCGGAAATCCGCTGCGGGGCGGTTGCGGGGCAATCGGGTGGGTGGTCGGGAAAACCGCCGCGAAGCGGCAACGAAGCGGCAACGAGCCGGGCCCCGATGCAGGGTGCGGGCACGCCGGTGTAGGCCCAGGGGCCAGGAGAAGGTAGCGTGCGTAGCGCGCCTGCGGCGGTTGTTCTTGGCCGCGCGCCTCTCGGTCATCCCGCAGAATGGATGACGTAGGTGCGCCCGAGGACGTTCGGGCGCGGACGTCGACGCGGCCCTCCGGTCCGCTCCGTCCGCACCCCCGCGTATGGGTGGCGCACTCGTGAGACGGCGTAATGGAGAAGCGATACCTGTGAGCGCAGCGACAACGCGAAGCCGTACCCCGCGTACTCCCGACCGCCTGTGCGCCGAGGCGGTGGGACTGGCCAGGGAAGCGGCCGAGGAGACCGCCGCACCCGGTGTGGTCGGTGAGCATGTGGAGGTCGTGGTCGAGGGCGACCGCGTCGTCACGCACCTGTTCGAGTGCAAGGACTTCGGCTACCGGGGCTGGCGCTGGGCCGTGACCGTGGCCCGCGCCTCGCGCGGCAAGATCGTCACGCTCGACGAGACGGTGCTGCTTCCTGGGCCCGACGCGCTCCTCGCACCCGAGTGGGTGCCCTGGAGCGAGCGGCTGCGCCCCGGCGACATGGGCCCCGGGGACCTGCTGCCGACCGATGCCGAGGACCTGCGCCTCGAACCCGGATACTCCGGCGAGGAGGAGCCGCCGCCGAACTCCGTGTTCTCGGAGGAGATGGCGGAGCTGGTCGAGGCGGAGGACGCCGAGATCACCGAGGGCCCGCCCGCCGAGCTGCCTTCGGCGCCCGCGCGTGGCTCGATCGCCGCGCTCGCCGACGAACTCGGCATGCGCCGGGCGCGCGTCCTTTCCCGGTACGGGCTGCATGCTGCGGCCGATCGCTGGGAGGAGTCGCACGGCGCGAAGACGGCGATGGCGCAGGCCGCGCCCGCGTCCTGCGTCAGCTGTGGCTTCCTTGCCCCGATCGGCGGATCGCTCGGGCAGGCGTTCGGGGTGTGTGCGAATGAGTTCGGTCCTGCGGACGGGCATGTCGTGTCCCTCGCGTACGGCTGCGGGGGCCACTCGGAGGCGGCCGTGATGCCGACACCGACGCGGCCGGCCGCGCCGGTCCTCGACGAGACGCGGGTGGACGTCCTGCCGCTGCGGCCCGCTGCCGACTCCGGGTCGGTGACGTTGGTGGGTGCGGGGGAGGATCTCGGCCACTCCTGAGCTCCCGCTGGGGGTGGCGGGGGTGGGGGTGCCCCGGGTGCCCCGGCTGCCCCGGGTGGGGCTGATCGGGTTTCCGCGCTCTGCGCGGGGCTTGGGGGCTGGGCTGGGTTCTTTCGCTGAGCCTTGGTGTGGGTTGCCTTTACGCGCTTCGCGCGAGTTTTTCCCGCCCGCCCACCCGTTGACCCGGGGTAATCGGGTGGGCTGGGCGGGAGGCACCCCGCGCGGAGCGCGGGAAAGGTGCCCACCGGCCCGCAGGCGCGCGCACCGCCCGATGCGGGGCAATCGGGCGGGTGGGTGGGAGAACCCCGCGCGGAGCGCGGAAGAGGCAACCCCGACCGGCCCGCAGGTGACGTACACCCGCCCCCGAGGAGAGCCCGCAGGCCCGTGGACGACCCGCGCAAGCCCGGCGCGGCGCCCCCGTAGGCCACACCCGGCCACTCGGGAACGGACCGCCCACCGGGGAAACCCCAGGACGCGGTACGGTTCGGCCCGCGAACCGAGCGAGGGAGACGACACCGTGAGCAAGACCGTGCGGCCGGCGGCCGAGGGTACTGACCCGTTCGGCACGGCACGGCTCCGCCGGGGAGTCCTCGACGCCTGGGCCGCCAGCCCGGCCCGGTTCCGTGAGGACGCCAACGCCGAGGAGGACCTCGCCCTCGGCGGCTACCGGGACCGCCTGATCGTCGAGCTCGCCCAGAACGCCGCCGACGCGGCAGCGAGGACCGGCACCCCGGGCCGCCTCGCCCTCACCCTCCGGGACGGCGTGCTCGCCGCCGCCAACAACGGCGCCCCCCTCGATGCCACCGGCGTCGAATCCCTCTCCACGCTCCGCGCCTCCGCCAAGCGGGAGGAGCAGAACGAGGAGCGGAACAACGGCGCCGTCGGCCGCTTCGGTGTCGGCTTCGCCGCCGTGCTCGCCGTCTCCGACGAGCCCGCCGTCGTCGGACGGACGGGCGGAGTCCGGTGGTCGCTGACCGAAGCCCGCGAGCTCGCTGCCGAGACCGCCCGGTTCAGCCCCGGCCTCGGGGACGAGGTCCGCAGGCGCGACGGGCACGTTCCTCTGCTGCGGCTGCCCTTCGCCGCCGAAGGGACCGCCCCCGACGGGTACGACACCGTCGTCATCCTGCCCCTGCGCGACGCCGCCGCCGAGGACCTCGTCGTACGGCTCCTGGAGGGGATCGACGACGCTCTTCTTCTCGCCCTCCCGGGCCTTGAGGAAGTCGTCGTCCAGGTCGGCGGCCACGCCCCCCGCACCCTGCGCCGCACCGCCGAGCCCGGCTACGTGGATGTCTTCGACAGCCGTGACGGCGACACCCGGTGGCGCCTCGTCAGCCACCAGGGCCCCCTGGAGCCGGAACTCCTCGCCGACCGGCCCGTCGAAGAGCGGCTGCGGCCCCACTGGTCCGTCACCTGGGCCGTCCCCACCGACCGCGAGGGCGCCCCGCAGCCGCCCCGCAGCGCCCCCGTCCTGCACGCGCCGACGCCGAGCGACGAGCCCCTCGGCGTGCCCGCCCTGCTCATCGCCTCGTTCCCGCTCGACACCACCCGGCGGCACGCGGCGCCCGGGCCCCTCACCGACTTCCTGGTGCAGCGCGCGGCCGACGCGTACGCCGAACTGCTCGCCGACTGGCGGCCCGTCGGGGAAGGCATCATCAGCCTCGTCCCCGGACCGCTCGGCAAGAGCGAGCTCGACGGCGCCCTGCGCCAGGCCGTCCTCGACCGGCTGCCCCGCACCGCCTTCCTGCCGCCCGCCGTCGAGCCCGCACCGCAGGACGACGACCCGGACGTGCCCGAGTGGCAGGTTCCCGTCGCGCTGCGGCCGCGTGACGCGGAGGTCGTCGAAGGCGCGGGCGCCGAGACCGTACGCGTCCTCGCCGACGTGCTGCCCAGCCTGCTGCCCGCCGGGCTCGAACGCCGCGCCGAGCTGCGCACCCTCGGCGTCGCCCGCGTCCCGCTGACCGAGGCGATCGACCGCCTCGCCGGTCTGGAGCGGGAGCCGGACTGGTGGCGACGGTTGTACGACACCCTCGCCGGTGTCGACCCCGACCGCCTGACGGGACTTCCCGTCCCCCTCGCCGACGGGCGTACCACCATCGGGCCCCGGCAGGTCCTCCTGCCCGTCATCGGCGACGACAGCGACCCGGCCGCGCTCGTCCGCCTCGGCCTGAAGGTCGCGCACCCCGACGCCGTACATCCCCTCCTGGAGAAGCTCGGCGCCCTGCCCGCCACGCCGCGCGCCGTCCTGACGACCCCGCAGGTCCGTGCCGCCGTGGCCGCGTCCCTCGACGACGACACGTGGGACGAGGACGCGCTCGACGCCGAGGAGCTCGCGGACATCGTGCTCTCGCTCGTCCGCGACGCGAACCTCGCGCCCGGCGACGAGCCCTGGCTCGGCGCGCTCGCACTCCCCGACGACGAGGACGGCGACCTCGCGCCCGCCGGAGAACTCGTCCTGCCTGGCAGCCCCTTCGCGCAGGTCATGCGCGAGGACGAACTCGCCACGGTGGACGCCGAGCTCGCCGACCGCTGGGGCGAGCAGCCCCTCGCCGCGTGCGGCGTGCTCGCCACGTTCGCCCTTGTCCGCGCCACGGACGTCGTGCTCGACCCCGACGAACTGGACCCCCGCGAGGGCGACTTCGCCGAGCCCGATGACGCCGGTCTGCTCGACGCGGTCGACGTGTGGGCGGAGGACGTGCTCGACCGGCTGCCGGAGACTCCCGTTCCGCCGGTCGCCACCGAGATCATCGCCGTACGGGATCTGGATCTGGTCGACGAGGAGTGCTGGCCGCAGGCCCTCGCGATGCTCTCGCGCCCGCCGCTGCGGGACGCCCTCACGCAGCCGCTGCGGATCCTGCTCCCGGACGGCACGACTCAGACCGTCCGTTCGTACACGGCTTGGTGGCTGCGCGGGAATCCCGTGCTCGGCGGCCGCCGTCCCGCCGGTCTGCGGGCCTCGGGCGGCGACCCGCTGCTCGAAGGCCTCTACGACGCCGTCGACGCCTCCGGTTTCGACGACGAGCAGGTGCTTCGCGCCCTGGGCGTCCGTACGTCGGTCGCCGCGCTCCTGGCGGAGCCCGGCGGCGCGGCCGAGCTGCTCGACCGGCTCGCGGACCCGGAGCGGACCGTTTCGGCGGCCCAGCTGCACGCGCTGTACGGCGCCCTGGCCGACCTGGACCCGGAGCAGGTGACGATGCCGGACGAGGTGCGGGCCGTCGTGGACGGTGAGGTCGTGGTGGTCGACGTGGCGGACGCGGTCGTCGCCGACGCGCCGGACCTGCTGCCGCTCGCCGGGGGCGTGGCGCTGCTGCCGGTGGAGCCCCGCAGGGCGGGGGACCTGGCCGAGCTGTTCCAGGTGCGCAGGCTGAGCGAGACGGCGGCTCAGGAGCCCTCGGGCGACGGCGCCGAGCATCCGGTGCCGGATGCGGTGCGGGCCCTGCTCGGTCCGGCCACCCCGCAGACGTACGTCGAGTACGAGGAACTGTTCGCCGGGGACGTCGAGCTCGACTGGCGGCGGACGCCGGACGGCACCGTCCACGCCGCCACGCTTGAGGGCGTCGGCGCCGGTCTCGCCTGGGCGGCGGGCCAGTGGCCGCGCCGCTTCGAGGTCGCGGCGCTGCTTGAGGATCCTTCGCGGACGGATGAGCTTGAGCGGGACCGCTGGTTCGACTGAGGCGGGTGCGGGTGCGGGTGCGGGTGCGGGTGCGTGGGGGTCGGCCGCGCAGTTCCCCGCGCCCCTGAGGTTCGGGGCTGCCCGGGTCGTGTCGCCTGCGGGCGCGTAGTGGTTGAGCGCGCAGTTCCTCGCGCCCCTTTGGGGTCCGCCCGCAGTCAGCGGAACCGCCTCATCCAGAACCCGGTCACAAAATCTTCACTTCCCGTACAACCAGAAGCCCCGGTCGCGGGTCTGATCTTCCGAGTCAACAGACTCCTAGATCACCGGGCCCCGCGTGACGACCCCCAACACCCCGCGGAGCCCCCTTCCCACCTGGGGAAACACATGCGCATCCGTGCCACCGTGGCCGCACTGACCGGCACCCTGGCCCTGTCCGCACTCGTCGTCCCGGCCGCCCAGGCCGCCGACGGCCCGAGCGTCCCGAAGTTCGCGCCCTTCAAAGCCAACGCCCCCGCCGACGAGGCCGTAGGCGACACCAAGATCACGAAGGTCACCGTCAACGGTGGCAAGAACGTCGTGGTCGGCACCACCGAGAAGAAGAAGTTCACCGTCGCCGTCACGGCCACCGACGCCGAGGGCATCTACGACGGTGACGCCTACCTGTGGCACGGCTCGGACATCGACAGCGACATCGACGGCCTGCTTTTCGCCGATGAAGACAGTGCCACGTGCAAGGTCGTCAACGCGACCACCTCCACCTGCACGGTCACCGTCACGGTCGACCCGAAGGTCGACCTCTACAGCAACGTCATGGCCGGCAAGTGGAAGGTCTCGGCGTTCGCGGTCGGCAACGACGGCGACTACATCATCAAGGACACGGCCGGCTACGCGAGCATGCAGCGCAGCGCCCGCCTCACCACCAACGCCTCCCCGGAGCCCGTCAAGAAGGGCAAGACCCTCACGGTCACCGGCGCCCTGACCCGCGCCAACTGGGAGACCAGCAAGTACGCGGGCTACACCAAGCAGCCCGTGAAGCTCCAGTACAAGAAGAAGGGTGCGGCTTCCTACTCCACCCTCAAGACCATCACGTCCGACTCCAAGGGCAACCTGAAGACGACCGTGAAGGCCTCCGCGGACGGCTACTTCCGCTACGTCTTCGCCGGTACGTCCACCACCCCGGCCGTCACCTCGACCAGCGACTTCGTCGACGTCAACTAGTACCCGCGCGGCACCTACGCCGGAAAGCGGCGGTCCACCCAGCGGTAGATGACCTCGATCACCAGTGAGGCCACCGCCGCGATCGCGACCGCCGCCCATGGCATCGTCGCGCCCACCAGCTTCAGCTGGAAGAAGTCCTGGAGCCACGGAACGGTGAGCACCAGCAGGAAGCCGAGACCCATCGCGCCGATCAGGCCAAGGCGCCACCACGTGTAGGGGCGGGCGATGATCGCGAGCACCCACATGGCGATCAGGAACAGCGCAAGGGTGGCCGCGCTGGTCTCGGCTTCCCGCGCTCCCTCGCCCGTGTAGTGGTGGCGCGCCAACAGGTACGTACAGAAGGTGGCGACGCCCGCGACGACACCGCCCGGGATCGCGTACCGCATGACCCTTCGTACGAAGTGCGGCTTGGCCCGCTCCTTGTTGGGGGCGAGGGCGAGGAAGAAGGCCGGGACACCGATCGTCAGGGTCGAGAGCAGCGTCAAGTGGCGTGGCAGGAACAGGTACTCCACCTGCGAGCAGACCACGAGCAGCGCGATGACGACGGAGTAGACGGTCTTCACCAGGAACAGCGTCGCGACCCGCGTGATGTTGCCGATGACCCGGCGGCCCTCCGCGACCACCGAGGGCAGTGTCGCGAAGCTGTTGTTCAGGAGCACGATCTGGGCCACCGCCCGCGTCGCCTCCGAGCCGGAGCCCATCGAGACGCCGATGTCGGCGTCCTTCAGGGCCAGCACGTCGTTCACGCCGTCGCCGGTCATCGCGACCGTGTGGCCGTGTGACTGGAGGGCGCCCACCATGTCGCGCTTCTGCTGCGGGGTGACACGGCCGAAGACGGAGTTGGCGTCCAGGGCCTTGGCCATCTCGTCGTGCTCCGTGGGCAGGCGGCGGGCGTCCACGGTGTTCTCCGCGCCCGGCAGGCCCAGCTTTCCGGCGACCGCGCCCACCGAGACCGCGTTGTCGCCGGAGATGACCTTGGCCCTTACATCCTGCTCCTCGAAGTAGCGCAGGGTGTCGGCGGCGTCCGGGCGAAGGCGCTGCTCCAGGACGACCAGGGCGGTGGCCTCGGCTCCCTCGGCCACGTCGGCGTCGTCGAGTTCACCGGCCGCGCGGGCCAGCAGCAGCACGCGCAGGCCCTGCTGGTTGAGGTCCTCGATCTCGGCGAGCGACGGGTCGCCGTCGGGAAGCAGGACGTCGGGGGCGCCGAGCAGCCACGCCGAGGTGTCGCCGTCGCCTTCGCTGAAGGCGGCGCCGCTGTACTTGCGGGCGGAGGAGAAGGGCAGCGATTGGGTGCAGCGCCACTCCTCGCTGTCGGGGTAGGCGTCGATGATCGCCTGGAGCGACGCGTTCGGCCGCGGGTCGGACTCGCCGAGGGCGCCGAGGACCTTGCGTACGTACGCCTCGTCCGCGCCGCCCAGGGGGCGCAGCTCGGTGACGTCCATGCCGCCCTCGGTGAGGGTGCCGGTCTTGTCCAGGCAGACCGTGTCGACGCGGGCCAGGCCCTCGATCGCGGGGAGTTCCTGCACCAGGCACTGCTGGCGGCCGAGCCGGATGACTCCTATGGCGAAGGCGACCGAGGTGAGGAGGACGAGCCCCTCCGGGATCATGGGCACGATCCCGCCCACGGTGTAGGCGATGGACTCCTTGAAGTTGTCGTCCTTGACGACGAGCTGACTGATGATGAGGCCGATGGAGGTCGGGACCATCAGCCACGTCACGTACTTGAGGATCGTGGAGATGCCGTTGCGCAGCTCGGAGTGGACGAGCGTGAAGCGGCTCGCCTCCTCGGCCAGCTGCGCCGCGTACGCCTCGCGGCCCACCTTCGTGGCGGTGAACGCGCCGCCGCCCGCGACCACGAACGAGCCCGACATCATCCTGTCGCCGGGCTTCTTGACGACCGGGTCCGCCTCACCGGTCAGGAGCGACTCGTCGACTTCCAGGCTGTCGGTCTCGACCGCCTCGCCGTCCACGGGGATCTTGTCGCCGGGCCCCAGCTCCACCAGGTCGCCGAGGACGATCTCGGAGGTGGAGATCTCGGCGCCTTGGCCGTCGCGCCGCACGGTCGGCTTGGACTCGCCGATGACCGCGAGTCCGTCCAGGGTCTTCTTGGCGCGCAGCTCCTGGATGATGCCGATGCCCGTGTTGGCGATGATCACGAAGCCGAAGAGGCTGTCCTGGATCGGCGCGACGAAGAGCATGATCACCCAGAGCACGCCGATGATCGCGTTGAAACGGGTGAAGACGTTCGCCCGGACGATCTCGGTGGTGGACCGGGAACTGCGGACGGGTACGTCGTTGACCTCGCCGCGTGCGACTCGCTCGGCGACCTCCGCGGCGGTCAGACCCGTCGCGCGTCCGGTGGGCAGCTCCACCGGGTGGACCGGGTCGAGCTCGGCGCCCGCGTCGATATGCGTCATGCCAACGACGGTACGGGCGGGATGGGGGGTTCACCCCTTGAGCGCCCCAAAGATCCGACCACGGTAGGACAAGGACACTCCCGTGGTTGTACGGCACGTGGTTGTAGGGCACGTGGTTGTAGGGCACGTGGTCGTGCGGTACGTGGTCGTGCGGTACGTGGTCGTGCGGCACGTGGTCGTGCGGCACGTGCCGTACGGGTGGCGCCGCCGACCTCGGCGGAACGGATCACTCCGTGGCCGGCGCCGCCTTGCGCTCCGTGTCCCGCTTGATCGCCGCGTCGCGGCCCCGCACGTACCAGATGCCGATCAGGCCGAGGCCCGCGCCGGCCAGGCAGGTCCACACCCACCAGGTGGCGTCGCGGTCGTCGAACCAGCCGTAGAACGGGAGCTGCACGAGAAAGAGGACGAACCAGAGGATCGTGCCGCCCGTGATGGTGGCGACGACGGGGCCCTCCAGGGGCTCCGGCGCGTCGTGCTTGGGTGTCCACTTCTCCATGCGCATAGCTTACGAGTCGTCGGGCCGGGATCCCGAGGGGGCCGGTTGGCCCTGATGCCGCAAGGGTCTACGCGCGGAGATAGCGATTTTCCTCTCATGTATTCATACTGAAACGACTCGTTAATGGCTGGTTGTTTTCGTAAGAACAAACAAAGCAATCAGAATCCGCCGCTTAACGATCTTCCTCTTCTCTGAGCCCGCGAGGTCCCGCATGCCTTCCTCGGCCACCACCCCGGTCGACGCCAGCAAAGAGCCGCCGAAGCCCCCGCAGGGTGGCATCGACGGCTTCTTCAAGATCACCGAACGGGGCTCGACCCTCGTCCGGGAGGTCCGCGGCGGCTTCGCCACCTTCTTCGCCATGGCCTACATCATCGTGCTCAACCCGATCATCCTGGGCAGCGCGAAGGACATGTACGGGCACCAGCTCGACAACAAGCAGCTGGTCACCGCGACCGTGCTCACCGCCGCCTTCACCACGCTCCTGATGGGCGTCATCGGCAATGTGCCGATCGCGCTCGCCGCGGGCCTCGGCGTGAACACCGTGGTCGCCCTCCAGCTCGCGCCGCGCATGTCGTGGCCCGACGCGATGGGCATGGTCGTCCTCGCGGGCCTCGTCGTGATGCTGCTCGTGGCGACCGGTCTGCGGGAACGCGTGATGAGCGCCGTGCCGCTCGGCCTGCGCAAGGGCATCGCGATCGGTATCGGCCTCTTCATCATGCTGATCGGCCTCGTCGACTCCGGCTTCGTCTCGCGCATGCCGGACGCCGCGCACACCACGGTCCCGCTGCAGCTGGGCGCCGACGGACACCTCAACGGCTGGCCCGTCCTGATCTTCGTGCTCGGCGTGCTGCTCACGCTCTGCCTGCTCGTGCGCAAGGTGCCCGGCGCGATCCTCATCAGCATCGTCGTCATGACGATCGTGGCGATGATCGTCAACGCGGTCGCGACGATCCCCTCCTGGGGCCTGACGACGCCCGAGTGGCCGGGCAACCCGGTCAGCTCGCCGGACTTCGGACTCGTCGGTCAGATCAGCCTGTTCGGCGGCTTCGAGAAGGTCGGTCTGCTCACCGGCATCCTCTTCGTCTTCACCGTGCTGCTGTCCTGCTTCTTCGACGCCATGGGCACGATCATGGGCATCGGCGACGAGGCCAAGCTGACCGACGCCAACGGCAACATGCCGGGCATGAACAAGGTCCTGTTCGTCGACGGCATCGCGGTCGCCGCGGGTGGCGCCTCGTCCGCGTCGGCCACCACCTGCTTCGTGGAGTCCACGGCGGGCGTCGGCGAAGGCGCGCGTACGGGCTTCGCCAACATCGTCACCGGCGCCCTCTTCGCGGTGGCGCTGTTCCTCACGCCCATCGCCACGATGGTGCCGTCCCAGGCGGCCACGCCCGCGCTGCTCGCGGTCGGCTTCCTGATCCTGTCCGGCTCGATCGGCAAGATCGACTGGAGCGACTTCACCATCGCGATCCCGGCGTTCCTGACGATGCTGATGATGCCGTTCACGTACTCGATCACGAACGGCATCGGCATCGGCTTCATCAGCTTCACCGTGCTGCGCCTCGCGTCGGGCCGCGGCCGTGAGGTACCCGCCGCGATGTACGTCGTGTCGGCCGTCTTCGCCTTCTACTACCTGATGCCGGCGCTCGGCCTCACGTAAAGGGCGGCCGGCCTTGCGTCAGAGTGCCTACGGGGCGGCCATCAGGCCGCCCCGTAGAACTTCTCGGTCTCCTCGACGGCGCTTCGGAAGCGTTCGTCGAAGTCTCCACGGATGAGCGTCCCGACCACATAGTCCTGGACGCTCATTCCTCTCTTCGCGGCGTGCTGCTTGAGCCGGTCGAGCAGCTCACCGTCTATTCGCAGGCTGAGCACTGTCGATCCCATGCGTGACAGGGTCGCTGCCGCCGCGCGGGCCGTGTCTCACTTTCCGAAGCCGCCTCACTCATATGGGTGACGAAAGGGTTCCGCGGCCTCCGGTGCGGGAAGCCAGTGGGGCCATTCGAGCCACTCGGGGCCGTCGACGGGACCGTACGAGTGCCCTGCGGGATGCCCTGCGGGACCGCTAAGCGGAACCAATCGGATCCGTCGTGTTAACCGAGTGGTCTTTAGCTAGAGTAATGAGTTACTCTAACGAACATGCCGGACCTCTCCCATGGTGACGACGCCGCCGCCGTGAACTCTCTGCGCTCCGCCGTGATGCGCCTGTCCCGTCGACTCAAGCACCAGCGGGTCGACGAGTCGCTGAGCCCCACCGAAATGTCGGTGCTCGGCACCCTCGCCCGCTGCGGCCACGCCACCCCCGGTGAGCTGGCCCGCAAGGAACACGTGCAGCCGCCGTCGATGACCCGCATCGTCGCGTTGCTCGAAGCCAAGGGTCTCGTCCGGCTCGAGCCGCATCCCGAGGACCGCCGCCAGAAGGTGGTGACCCAGACGGAGACGGCCGAGGCCATGCTCGAAGAGAGCCGCCGCAAGCGGAACGCCTGGCTGGCCGACCTGGCCGAGCAGCTCGACGACGACGAGTGGGCGCGTCTGAGCGCCGCGGCTCCCGTACTGGAGAAGCTCGCACATCTGTAAGAAGCGCACACGGCGGCCACCTGCCGTGCGCCGTACGACCGCACCACGCCAAGGAGGCGAACCGCCTTTGAGTACGGGATCCGGAGCAGACTCCGCCCCCGCACCAACCGCCCTCGACAAGTCCCCCGCCGCCAAGTCGTCGATGTTCAGCTCACTGAAGATCCGCAACTACCGGCTCTTCGCCTCCGGCGCCGTTGTCTCCAACACCGGCACATGGATGGCGCGCATCACCCAGGACTGGCTGGTCCTGAGCCTCACCGGATCCTCGGCCGCGGTCGGCATCACCACCGCGATGCAGTTCCTGCCGATGCTCCTGTTCGGCCTGTACGGCGGTGTCATCGCCGACCGTTTCGCCAAACGGAAGCTGCTTTTCTGTACGCAGGGCGCGATGAGCATCAGCGGCCTGTTTCTCGCCACGCTCACCCTGAGCGGCAACGTCCAGGTCTGGCACGTCTACCTCGCGGCCTTCTTCACGGGCCTCGTCACGGTCGTCGACAACCCGACCCGGCAGTCCTTCGTGTCCGAGATGGTGGGACCCGACCAGGTCCGCAACGCCGTCTCGCTGAACTCGGCGAACTTCCAGTCAGCCCGCCTCATCGGCCCCGCCGTGGCGAGTGGTCTCACCGCCGCCGTCGGACCCGGCTGGGCGTTCCTCGCCAACGGCCTGTCCTTCCTCGCGCCGCTCACCGGCCTGCTCCTGATGCGCACCGGGGAGCTGCACGCCACCCCGCGCAAGCCGCGCGGCAAGGGGCAGCTGAAGGAAGGCCTGAACTACGTCTCCAAGCACCCCGAGCTGATCTGGCCGATCGTCCTCGTCGGCTTCATCGGCACCTTCGGGTTCAACTTCCCGATCTGGCTGAGCGCCTTCGCGGACGACATCTTCCACGGCGGCGTGGGGATGTACGGGCTCTTCAACACCCTGATGGCGATCGGCTCGTTGGCAGGGGCGCTGCTCGCGGCCCGCCGCGGCACCTCGCGCCTGAGGCTGCTCGCCGGGGCCGCGATCGCCTTCGGAGTGCTGCAGATCGTGGCCGCGTTCGCGCCCGAGCTGTGGATGTTCGTGGCGTTGATCGTCCCGATCGGCATCCTCGGCCTGACGGTGAACGTCACCGCCAACTCCTCGGTCCAGATGGCCACGGACCCCGAGATGCGGGGCCGCGTCATGTCCCTCTTCATGATGGTCTTCACCGGCGGCACGCCTCTGGGCGGCCCGCTCTTCGGCTGGCTCGCCGACGCGTACGGGGTGCGCGTCAGCATGGCCGCCGGCGGCCTCATATGCGCCGTGGCCGCGGTCGGGGTCGGCCTGATGCTGGCCCGCGCCGCGAATCTGCGGCTGAAGCTGGATCTGCGGCGCGGGCAGCAGCACGTGCAGTTCGTGCCGCGGGAGCAGCTGGCGACGGCGGCGTAGGCCGTTCTTCGTGGCTAGACGCGCCGGGCCAGGACCTGGCCCGGCCAGGTGCCGTCCTTCTCGACGAACGCCTCGGTCCGGGTGAAGCCGTTGCGCTCGTAGAACGCGACGAGCTTGCCGTCACCGCCCGCGTAGCAGTCGACCCGGAGCAGGGAGATCCCCTGGCTCCGGGTTTCTTCCGCGGCGTGCGCGAGGAGGGCGGCGCCCGCGCCCGTGCCGTTCCGTGCGGTCAGCAGGTGGATGTACTGCTCCGGCTCGTCCACCGGCGCGATGTACGCCCCCGGTCCATCAGTCAGCGTCACCGTGCCGACCGCCTCCCCGCCGATCTCCGCGATCCAGGCGGAGCCGGTGGTCAGATACTTCTCGACCAGGGCGACGGTCTTCGGCCTCGTCGACCAGGGCTGATCGCCCCACTGCCCCGTACGCCCCTGGGAGACGAGCCAGGCGACCGCCTCGTCGAAGAGGGTGAGGACGGTGGGGATGTCGTCGGGTCCTGCGGGGCGGATGTTTATGTGATCCATGCGGTCATCATGACCCGAGTTCCAGCCCGACCGGTGCCGGGTGAGGTTGGGGAAACGCCCCGCCGGAGGCGAGACTCGCCCCATGAGACTCTTCGCGGCGCTGCTGCCGCCATCCGCCGCGGCGGGCGAACTGGCCGCGGCGGCAGAGAAGTTGAAGCCCCTGCCGGGCGCCGAAGCTCTCCGCTGGACGCGCCGCGAGAGCTGGCACTTCACGCTGGCGTTCATGTCGGAGGTACCGGACGAGACGGTCCCGGAGCTCTCCGCCCGCCTGGAGCGGGCCGCGCACCGCACCGCCCCCTTCCCGCTCTCGCTCCGAGGCGGCGGAAGCTTCGGCGACCGCGCGCTCTGGGCCGGTGCCGAGGGCGACGTGGACGCCCTGTGCCTCCTCGCCGGGCGGGCGGACGCCGCGGCCCGCGAGTGCGGCATCACCATGGAGGAGCACCGCCGCTACCGCCCGCACCTCACGCTGGCCCGCGGCGGCGGGGAACCGTCCTTGCGCGCGTACGCCGACGGCCTCGCGGACTTCGCGGGCACGGAGTGGACCGTGGCCGAGCTGACCCTCGTACGGAGCAATCTGCCCGGGAGCGGCGTGCCGGGGGAGCGGCCCCGCTATGAGGTGGTCGGTCGATGGCCACTGGGCGGAGCCGGTTAACCTCGACTACGTGGACCCGAAAACCAGGAACCGGATCATGGCCGGTGTGCTCGTGCTGATGTTCGTCGTCGTGGCGGTGGCGGCCGCGGTCGGCCAGTGAGGCGATGGCGATGACCGCGGCCGCGTAGAGCCGCTGCTACCTGCTACCTGCTACCTGCTACCTGCTACCTGCTAGGTGCTGTCCGCCACCCGTCACCTGCTACCAGGCGAAGGACTCCGGCGAAGGGCCGGGCCCCGGGAAGATCTCGTCCAGCGCGCCGAGCAGCTCGTCCGAGAGTTCGAGCTCGACCGCGCGCAGAGCGCTGGTGAGCTGCTCCGAGGTGCGCGGCCCGACGATGGGCCCGGTGATGCCGGGCCGGGTGAGCAGCCAGGCGAGCGCCACTTCGCCCGGTGCGAGGCCGTGCTTGTCGAGCAGGTCCTCGTACGCCTGCACCCGCGCGCGCACCTCGGGCTTCGCGAGCTCCGCGGCGGCACGTCCGGCGGCACGCCGCTTGCCCTCGCCCTCCTTCTTCAGCACGCCGCCGAGCAGACCGCTGTGCAGCGGCGACCACGGGATGACACCGAGGCCGTAGTCCTGGGCGGCCGGGATGACCTCCATCTCGGCGCTGCGCTCGGCGAGGTTGTAGAGGCACTGCTCGCTGACGAGGCCGTAGCTGCCACGCCGCCTCGCGATCTCGTTGGCCTGGGCGATCTTGTATCCGGGGAAGTTCGACGAACCCGCGTAAAGGATCTTGCCCTGCGTGATGAGGGTGTCGATCGCCTGCCAGATCTCCTCGAAGGGAGTGCGGCGGTCGATGTGGTGGAACTGGTAGATGTCGATGTAGTCGGTCTGCAGCCGCTTGAGCGATGCCTCCACGGACCGGCGGATGTTGACCGCCGAGAGCAGATCGTGGTTGGGCCAGGCAGGCTTCCCGTCGGTGGCCATGTTCGCGTACATCTTGGTGGCGAGCACGACCTTATCGCGCCGCTCGCCGCCCTGCGTGAACCAGGTGCCGAGGATCTCCTCGGTGCGGCCCTTGTTCGCGTCCCACCCGTAGACATTGGCTGTATCGAAGTAGTTGATGCCCGCGTCGAGCGCGGCGTCCATGATCGTGTGGCTGTCGGGCTCGTTGGTCAGAGGCCCGAAGTTCATGGTCCCGAGCGCGAGTCGGCTGACCTTCAGTCCTGTGCGTCCCAGCTGCGTGTACTTCATGGTTGCTCAGCCAACGACTTGAAGTGCGCTCTATGCAAGGGTGCGGGCCGAGGAGTGATCAGTCGCGGGGGAACTCGGCGATCCTGTCGGTCTCTACGAGGGGCATCGTGGCGCTCCTCCCCGGCCGCCTCTCGGTCGAGTGCGGACGCGCAGTGCAACGATACGCACGGCGACAAGGTCACGAGCCGCCCAGCCAGCCCGCCGCGTCCAGGCGGAACGCGTCCGGCGGTACGACGGCGCGCAGGTCGTCCTCCATCGCGCGCAGGCGCCGGGCGCCGAGCTGTTTCGCCCACTGTGCGTGCAGCTCATCGAAGATCGCCGCCGAGCGGGTCAGTACGTCGATGCCGTGCGGGGTGAGGCGGACCAGTTTGCGGCGGGCGTCGGCCGGGTCGTCGGTGCGTACCGCGTAGCCGAGGGTGATGAGGCGGTCGACGGTCTTGCCCGCGGCCTGCTTGGTGACGCCGAGGCGGCGGCCCACCTCGCTCGCGCTCGCACCCCGCACGCCGATCGCCTGCATCGCGAAGCCGTGGGCGGGGCGGGCGTCGGGGTGTCCCTGGCGGGCGAGTTCGGCGTGGAGCCGGTCGATCAGGGTGCGGAACCCGGCGAAGAGGAGCAGGGGCAGCTCGAAGCCGTGGCGGTCGTCGTTCTTTGAGTCCGGCTCCGGCTCCGGCTCCGACTCCGGATTCGACTCCGGATTCGACTCCGGCTCCGGCTCCGGCTTCGACTCCCGCTCCGACGGCACGTCCGCCTCGTCGCCCTTGCGGGTATCGACAACCTGGTTTACTTTATTTTCGTCAACCATGTTGTCCATCGTAGGGGGTACGTCATGTCCGCCTTGAATGCCTTGTTTGCCGAGCACACCGTGGAGACCGCGCCGGAGGGCTCTCGCGCGGCGATGGAGCGTACGGCCGCGGCTTCCGGGAAGACGCCGAGTGCCGTGGCCCGGCTGGCCGAGTCGCCCGAACTGCTCAATGGATTCCTTGAGTTGAGCGCGTCCTTCGAGCGGACGACGTTGGATCCTGTGGCCCGGGAAGTCGTCATCATGACCGTCGCCGTGCGCAACGACTGCCACATCTGCGTGATCATGCACACCGGCAAGCTGCGGAAGCTGGGCGCGGATACCGAGCTGATCGCGGCGCTGCGTGAGGGGCGGGCGCTCGGCGATGAACGGCTGGAGGCGGTACGGCAGTTCACGCTGGAGGTGCTCGCGACCGCGGGTGGTGTCGGGGACGCCGGGCTGAAGGGGTTCCTGGCGGCTGGTCACACGGAGCGCAACGCCCTTGAGGTCGTGATGGGAATCGGCACGTACACGATGTCGACGCTTGCGAACCGGCTGACCCGGGCCGAGTAAGGCGTGTCCCCGGGGTGAGGGCGACGCACAGGCGGTTCACAGCCAGCCCCGGGGGAACGCACCGGAACGGGACCTAGCGTCGCGGACATGGCAGACAGCGATCTCAAACGGCGCAAGGTCCTGGTGCTCGGCGGGGGCGGTGCGAAGGACGGGTGGTTGATGGCGGTGCCGCCCAGTGATGCCCCCAGCGGCGCTCCCATTGACGCTCCGTCGAAGTCGAAGTCGTAGGGGGCGCGGGGTCGTGGGTCTTGTCGGAGCGTACGACGACGAACGCCTCGCGAGAGCGGCCGTCCGGGCGCTCGTCGCCGAAGCCGAGATGGCGCCGCGGGCCGGGGCGGTCCGGGAGGACGTCACCGCGGTGCGCTGGGCGGCACAGGCGCTGCGGCCCGGCTTCGCCGCGATGGCGGTCGCAGCCCGCAGGAACGGGGAGCCGACGCAGGCGCTGCGCGAGGAACTCGGCTTCATCGGCCGTTCGACGGAGCGGTCGATGCTGCGGGCCACGGGAGGGGTGAACACGCACCGGGGCTGCGTCTGGTCGCTCGGCCTGCTGCTGGCCTCGGCGGCGCTCCAACCGGGCGCCCCCGTCGATGAGTTGACCGCCACCGCCAAACGCCTGGCCACTCTCCGCGACCGCTCGGCGCCACGCGTCCCCTCGCCCGGATCGACGGTCTCCGCGCGCTACGGGGCGGCCGGCGCGAGGGGCGAGGCGCGGGCCGGATTCCCGCATGTGCGGCGGGCGTTGGCGGCTCTGCGGGCGGGGACGGGGCGGCCGGACGCCCTTCTCTCCATCATGAGCACGCTCCAGGACACCGGAGTTCTGTACGCGGCGGGACCACATGGCCTGCGCGTGGTCCAGGCGGGCGCACGGGAGGTCCTCGACGCGGGCGGCACCACGACCCCCGAGGGAGCCGCCGCACTCGCGACGCTCGACGCCGAGCTGCGCCGCAGGGACCTGCGTCCGCGAGGCAGCGCCGCGCTCCTGGTCTGCGGCGTCTTCCTCGACGATGTGGCGTCGACGTGGCCCACGAAGGTACGGGTGGTACCGGCCCCCCGCTCGACCGGCCACCGCAGCGGCCCCGCCCTCACCTCCGCCCCCGGTACATGACCCGCCGCAACACCACCTCCACCGGCCCCCGCCGCCCCGCCCGCTCCATCGCGTACGCCCCCGCGACCGTCACCAGCCACACCCCCACCGCGAACAGCGCCATGGTCGCGCTCGTCAGACGCTCGCCGAGACCGAGGCCCCAGGCGGCGAGGACCGGGGCGAAGATCAGGGAGTGGGCGAGGTAGCAGGAGAGGGAGCGCTTGCCGACGGCGGAGATAGCTGTGACGGTCTTCGCTCCACGGCGGGAGTGGGACTCGCGCCCGGTCCACCAGTGGACGAACAGCGCCACGGCAGCCACGTACCCGAGACCGGCCGCGTTCCCCGTCGCGTCGCGCAGCAGGGTCAGCACTCCGCCCTCGCTCTGCGCGTCGTCCGCAACGGTGATCGCCCCGACATGGGCGAGCGCGGCGGGCAGCGCGCCGAGCCACCCCACCGCGATGCCGATCACGGCGGTCCACCGCAGCAAGGGCAGGTGGCGCCCCGGCTCTTCGAGCAGACGCCCGCGCGCGGCCCGGAATCCCAGCAGGAAGACGACGTACGCGCCGCCCACCAGCGACAGCGGAGCCGCCGCGAAGGTGACGAACAGCCCACTCATGAAGCGGGTGCCCGCCGCCGCGAACCAGTTCCCCTCACCCGCCGCGTACGCGTCCGCCCCCGGTTCCGCGCCCGAGTCGCCCAGCGTGCCCAAGTCGCCTGCCAGCGCTGCGGATACGACGGGCTGGGCGGCAAGCACCACGAACTGAGCGGCGGCCACCCAGATCCACCACTTCAGCGCGCGGTCACCGCGCCGCAGGAAGAGCCAGCCCAGGGCGAGGCTGATGATCCCGTAGAAGCCGACGATGTCCCCGGCCATCAGCAACGTGGCGTGCAGAAGCCCGATGACGACCAGGCAGAGACTGCGTCGCCGCAACAGCCGCACGGCCTCGCGCTCCGAGGTCCCGGCTGATGTCTGCCGCAGGAAGAGCTGCATCATCCCGTACCCGAAGAGGAACGCGAAGAGCGGATAGATACGCATGTCGAGGACGGTGATCATGGCGAACTGCACGGCGTGATCGACCCACCCGCCGTCCACGGGCTGCCATCCCGATGGCCCGTGCCGGGCCGCCGTCAGATGGAACGCGGTGTTGGACAGCACGATGAACAGCAGCATGAGCCCGCGCGCGAGATCGGGCGCGAGGGCCCGCTCACCGGGGAGCACCCCTGCGCGTCGGGGCGCGGCTGTCCGTACGGCCCGGGGCACGGCCTCTCCAGCGCTCTCGACTCCACTGCTCGTGACTCCGCTGCTCCCGATGCCACTGCTCCCGATGCCGCTGCTCGCGACTCCGCTGCTCTCGACCGTCATGCCTGAACGCTAGGAAGACGACCACGCCCCGGACATCCGCCTTCCGTCTAGCGGCGCGGGCCGAAGGGATAACGGGACACGAGATACGGGAGGGGCGGGAGATGGCCGAGGGGAGGGGGCGTTGGGGAGTTGTTGGTGGGGTGGGTGAGGATGCGGGGCATGACCGTGAAAAAGATCGTCCGATCGCTTGGTGTCCTCGCCGCTGCCGTGGGGCTCGTCGCGCTCAGCAATCCGGCCTATGCCGCGGGGGATGTCTACAAGGGCACCGGATGGAAGATTCTGACCCAGAGGCAAATACAGTCGCTCAGCCCCGACCCGTACGTCATTCAGCTCGTCAAGCCCAACGCGTCCGCCACCAAGCTCACCGCCGCGCAGACCAAGAAGGCGGAGGCGCAGCTGCGGGCGCAGTTGAAGAAGACCGCCGCCCAGCTGACCTCGGTGACCGGGACCAAGTTCACGCTGGCCAGTGGCTATCACAAGGAGCAGAACGCCTGTAACACCGCCGAGCGCCATGTCATAGCCGTCGGGCTGAAGTACCGCCCCTTCACCCCCGGCAACAAGCCGGGCTACTCCCAGGCGCACCCCTGCTCGGCCAGTGGAAACCAGAGCGCTTGGGGCGGATGGATATGGCTCGACAGCGAGTACTGGAAGCCGGGCGACTGGGCGGCATCCCCGACGCTCATCTCCAACACGGTGAGCCACGAGACGGGGCACTCGATAGGACTCGACCACCCCAACGTGGACGGCCCTGACGCCAACAGGACCGCCGACCCCTACGAGTGCGTCTCCAACAGCAGCAAGGACCGGCCGGTCATGTGCTCGCCCAACGGCGGCCACGCCAGGGCCAAGGGCGGCAGTGACGCACGCGCCAAGAAGTACGCCGGTCAGTACACGAAGTGGGACATCGCCGGACTCAAGGCCCTCAAGGCCAACTTCAGCCGGTAGGCGACAGGGCCGACACGGGCGTCATGGGCCGGCGCGTCGGCTCGTACGGCGCGCCGAGCCCCCAGGCCTGGTGCATCGCGTCCGCGAACGCCGCCGCCAGTTTGTGCTCGCCGCTCTCGCCCGGGTGCGTCCCGTCGTACGTGTCGACGTCGATGTCGTACGACGGCGGCGTCGAGGCGAGGAGCAGCGGGGACGCGCCCGTGTCCAGGTCCGCGACCGCCTTCGCGAGGAGCACGTTGAAGCGCGAGACCTCCGCCGCGAAGGGGGCGTCCGTCCGGGCCCGGATGTTCGGGATGACGGGGAGCAGGACGAGCCGGACGTGCGGGTTCGCCGACCTCGCCGCCGCGACGAAGCGGCGTGCGTTGTGCGCCGTCTGTTCCGCGTCCGTGTAGAAGCCCAGGTCGATCAGGCCGAGCGAGATGAGAAGGACGTCGGGCCTGTCCTGCCGCACCGCCTCCGCCATCCGCGGCGCCATGTGCAGCCAGCCCTCGCCCCAGCCCGCGAAGTGATGGCGTGGGAAGTCCGGGTCCTCGCAGGCGTAGGCGTACGAGACCGGCTCGCCGGAATCCTTGTCGTGCAGCGCCCGTCGCGGGCCCACCACAGCGAAAGCCGAGTCTCCGAGGGAGGCCCGCAAGTGCTGCCACATCCGGTAGCGCCAGGTGTGTTCCCCCGCGCTGCCGATCGTCATCGAGTCGCCGACGAACATGAACCTGAGCATCCGCTCATCATCCCGGATCAACGCCCTGGCCTGCGATGTGAGGCTGAACACCTGCCGGACGACAGCCCCCTGCGAGGGGGTGGCAGTCTTGGCCCATGCGTTCACTGCGTTCTTCGACGGGTGCCATGGGTGCCATGAGGGCCACAGGTGCCATCGGCGCCGGAGCCCTGCTCTTTCTCGCCGCCGCCGTCGGCCCCGCCACCGCCGACGACAGCCACGACGGGTTCACCATCAAGGACCCGCGCATCATCGAGTCGAGCGGCCTCGCCGCCTCCCGCGCCCACCCGGGCGTCTACTGGACGCACAACGACCAGGACAAGAACGGCGCGCTGCTCTACGCGGTGGACGGCAGGACCGGCAAGACCGTCGCCACCGTCACGATGACCGGCGTCGGGACGCCCCGTGACGTGGAGGCCATCTCCGTCGGCAGCGACGGCAACATCTACGTCGGCGACATCGGCGACAACCTCGGCGGCACCTGGCCCCACGTGTGGATCTACAAGCTGCCCGAGCCGAAGAAACTGGGCGACCAGACCGTCCGGGCGACGCAGTACACGGTGAAGTACGAGGGCGGGCCGCGCGACGCCGAGGCGATGATGGTGCACCCCAGGACCGGGCGGATCTACATCGCCGACAAGAAGGAGGAGGGCGGCGGCCTGTACGAAGGGCCCGCGCGGATGTCCGCCTCCGGGACCAACGTCTTCAAGCGCCTCGGCGACACCGGTCTCTGGACCACGGACGGTGCCTTCTCGCCCGACGGGAAGCAGCTCGCTCTGCGCGGATACCTCGGCGGAGTCTCGTACACCTGGAAGGGCGAGGGGAAGAAGCCCGAGCGTCAGGGGCGGCTGAGCGTGCCGCTCCAGCGGCAGGGCGAGTCCGTGACGTACACCCTGGACGGTACGACCCTCATGTACGGCAGCGAGGGCGAGCAGAGCCAGGTCGAGCCCGTCGAGGTCGAGGGGGCCGGTGGCGGCGACTCGGGTTCCGGTAGCGGGAGTTCCGGTGGCGCGGGTGACGGCGGGGGCTCCGTGTTCGACGGTGACCTCAAGGCGGGCGCGCTGACCGTCGCCGCCGTGCTCGTCGCCTTCTTCGGCCTGAAGCGGCTGTTCCGGCGAAAGTAGGCGAGGGGGAAGTAGCCGAGGGGGAGAGGCGGCGGGAGGGGGCGCGGGTTACTTCTCCGCGGCCTCGCGCCGCGCCACCAGCACGTCCAGGCCGTCGAGCAGGCGCTGGAGGCCGAACTCGAAATGGTCGAGCTGTGAGCCGAACGCGTCGTCGGAGAGCCCGGCGAGGTGGGGATAGCGGCCGCTGCTCATGATCCGGTTGAGCGTGGGGGACTGCGCCTCCCAGAACGCCTGGTCCGTCAGGCCGCTCTTCTTCACCGCCTCCATCTCGTGGACCTGGGTGCGGGCGACCCCGGTGACGTACCCCTCGACCATGACGATCACGCCGATCAGCTCGGGGTCGGTCAGGCTCATCGACTTGATCCCGGAGAGGGCGTGCTCCAGGCTGCCGACCGAGCCGGGGCCGAGCACCGGGCGGGCCTGGTTCACCTGGAGCAGCCAGGGGTGCTCGCGGTAGAGGACGAGCGTCTCGCGGGCGTACGCCTCCATGGCCTCGCGCCAGCCGCCGCTCGGCGGGCGCTCGGCCTCGCCGGCCCGTGTGAAGACGCGGTCCAGCATCAGGTCGAGCAGCTCGCCCTTGCCGGGGACGTAGCGGTACAGGGACATCGTGCCGGTGCCGAGCTCCGTGGACAGGCGGCGCATCGAGAGGGCCGTGAGCCCCTCGGCGTCCGCGATGCGCACCGCCTGGGTGACGATCCGGTCCAGGGTGAGCCCCGGTTTGGGGCCCCGTGTGGGGCGTTCGCCCTCGCCCCAGAGCAGTTCCAGGCTGTGGGTGATGTCGCTGCCGGTGCGGCGGGTGTCTTCGCCGTCGCGCTGGGATTCTCCGCTGCCGTTCGTGCTCGTCATAGCGCTCAGCCTAATCGTCGGACCGGTTATTGGGTACACCGTACTCGCAAAACTGGGTACGGTGTACTCTCCATTGGGTACGGCGTACTCACATCCTGGAGGGGTGGCAGTGAGCGAGAACGACGACTACGCGGTGCGGGCCGAGGGGCTCGACAAGCGCTACGGGGAGAAGAAGGCCCTTGACGCCTTCGATCTGCGCGTGGAGCGCGGCACGGTGCACGGACTGCTCGGCCCGAACGGCGCGGGCAAGACCACCGCCGTACGCATCCTGGCGACACTGGTACGCCTCGACGGCGGGCGTGCGGAGGTGGCGGGCGCCGATGTGGCGCGCCGACCCGACGTCGTACGTGGCCGCATCGGTCTGACCGGCCAGTACGCGGCGGTCGACGAGGTCCTCACCGGGCGGCAGAACCTGGAGATGTTCGGCCGCCTCTTCCATCTGGGCGGCAAGCGGGCCGCGCGGCGCGCCCAGGAACTCCTTGAGCAGTTCGACCTGGTGGACGCGGCGAGCAAGGGCGCGGGCCAGTACAGCGGAGGCATGCGGCGCAGGCTCGACCTCGCCGCCTCGATGATCCTCGCGCCCGCGGTCCTCTTCCTGGACGAGCCGACCACCGGGCTCGACCCGCGCGGCCGCCTCGAAGTCTGGGACACCGTGCGGAAGTTGGTCGCGGACGGCACGACCGTCCTGCTCACCACCCAGTATCTGGATGAGGCCGACAAACTCGCGTCCCGGATCACCGTCATCGACCAGGGCCGCGCCATCGCCGACGACACCCCGGACGGCCTGAAGAACACGGTGGGCGGCAGCTACCTGGAGGTCGTGGTGCGCGAGGCCGCCGATCTCCCGGCGGCCATGAAGGCCGTCGCCCGGGTCGCGGCGGGCGTGCCCGAGGCCGTCGACCTGGAGCGGCGCGTCCAGGCGGCCGTGACCGACCGGGTCGGCGCGCTGACGGACGTGGCGCGGACGCTGCAGGACCAGGGGGTCGCGGTGGAGGACATCGGCCTTCGCAGGCCGAGCCTCGACGACGTGTTCCTGCGCCTCACGGGACACCGGACGGAGCCCACGGAGCCCTCCGCGCCCCAAGCGAACGCGGAAGCCGCCGACATCGACGAGAAGAAGACGGAGATCGCGGCATGAGCGCCGTACTGACCACCGATGTCACGGATGCCACGGACACGCTGCCCGCGCGCGGACGCCTCTACTGGGCGTTCGCCGATACCTGGAACGTCACACGGCGCTATCTCACCCACTTCGAGCGCCAGCCCGCCAACATCGCCTGGCAGCTGGGCTTCCCGATCATCTCCGTACTGCTGTACGGCTTTGTCTTCGGGGAGGCGATGAAGGTGCCCGGCGGGGGCGACGACGGCGACTACAAGCAGTTCCTGATGCCCGGCATGTTCGTGATGACCATGGCCTTCGGCTTCATGAACACCGCGATGGCGGTGGTCACGGACTCCTCCAAGGGCGTCATCGACCGCTTCCGCTCGATGCCGATGGCCCCTTCGGCGGTGGCGGCGGGTCGCGGTCTCGCCGACCTGATCGTGGCCTGCGCCGAGCTGACCATCCTCGCGCTGACGGCGTTGGCCATCGGCTGGCGTTCCAGCGCGGGGCTGCCCGAGACCCTGGCCGCCTTCGGCCTGCTGCTGTTGCTGCGGTTCAGCCTGATCTGGGTCGGCGTGTTCCTCGGCCTCGTGGTGCCGACCCCGGAGGCGGCGGGCGGGCTCTACGCGGTCGCCTTCCCGCTCACCATGATCTCCAGCGTCTTCGTCGCGCCGTCCCTGATGCCCGACTGGCTGGCGCCGATCGCCGCCTGGAACCCGGTGTCCTCCACGGGCACGGCGGCACGCGAACTCTTCGGCAACCCCGGGGCGGGCGGGGCGAGCTGGGTCGAGCAGAACGCGGTGCTGATGGCGGTGGTGTGGCCGGTGGCGATCTCACTGCTGTTCCTGCCGCTCGCGGTACGGAAGTTCAAGCAGCTGAGCAGGTAGCAGCAGCTGAGCGGGTAGCAGCAGTTGAGCGGGTAAAAGCAGAGATCCCCGCGCCCGAAGGGGCGCGGGGATCTCTGCGACCAGCCACAAAGTAACCGCGGCTGACAGCGAAAGCGTCAGAGCTTCTCGATGACGTAGTCGATGCACTTCGTCAGCGCCTCGACGTCCGCCGGATCGATCGCCGGGAACATCGCCACGCGAAGCTGGTTGCGGCCGAGCTTGCGGTACGGCTCCGTGTCCACGATGCCGTTCGCGCGCAGAGCCTTCGCGACCGCCGCCGCGTCGATCTCGTCCGCGAAGTCGATCGTGCCGATGACCTGCGAGCGCTTGGCCGGGTCGGTGACGAAGGGCGTCGCGTACTTCGACTCCTCGGCCCACCCGTAGAGCGTCTGCGACGACGCGGCCGTGCGGCCGGTCGTGAAGTCGAGGCCGCCCTGGCTGTTCATCCACTCCAACTGCTCGCCGAGCAGGAAGAGCGTGGCGAGAGCCGGGGTGTTGTACGTCTGGTTCTTGCGGGAGTTGTCGATCGCCGTGGGAAGGCTGAAGAACTCCGGGACGTGCCGGCCGCTCGCGTGGACGCGCTCGGCACGCTCGATCGCCGCCGGGGAGAACGCGGCGAGCCAGAGGCCGCCGTCCGAGGCGAAGGACTTCTGCGGGGCGAAGTAGTAGACGTCCGTCTCGGCGATGTCGACCGGGAGGCCGCCCGCGCCGGAGGTGGCGTCCACCAGGACGAGGGAACCCGCGTCCGCGCCGGCCACCCGCTTGATGGGGGCCGCGACGCCGGTCGAGGTCTCGTTGTGCGTGAACGCGTAGACGTCCACGCCTGCCTCGGCCTGCGGCTCCGGGTGCGTGCCCGGCTCGCTCTGGATCACGGTGGGCTCGGCGAGCCACGGGGCGAGCTTCGAGGCCTTGGCGAACTTGGAGGAGAACTCGCCGAAGCTGAGGTGCTGCGACTTGTTCTCGATCAGGCCGTGCGTCGCGACGTCCCAGAAGGCGGTGGAGCCGCCGTTGCCCAGGATCACCTCGTACCCCTCGGGGAGGGAGAAGAGGTCGCGCACACCCTCGCGCACCTTGCCGACCAGGTTCTTGACCGGGGCCTGGCGGTGGGAGGTGCCGAGCAGAGAGGTACCGGTGGCGGCGAGCGCGTCCAGCGCCTCCGTGCGCACCTTGGAGGGGCCCGCGCCGAAACGTCCGTCGGCGGGCTTGATGTCAGCGGGAATCTGGATCTCAGCCACGGGGTGAGCCTAACGGCTCGGGGCGGGCCGTCATCCGGGCGTCCGGCGGCTGAGATCGTACTGCTCCACAGAGCGGACACCCCGAGGCTCCGGCCCGGGAGGCGCGAGCCTTGGCCCCGGATCGGGCCCTTCACGGATGCATCCTGAGGGCATGGATATGGGCATGAGTGATCTCGGAGGCGTAGGCGAAGGCGTAGGCGAAGGCGTAGGCGTAGGCGAAGACGTAGCGAAGGAACTGCGGGCGGCCGTGCGGGGGGAGGTGGACTTCTCCGTCACCGCGCGGGCCCTGAACACCATGGACGCGTCCAACTACCGTCGCGTGCCACTCGGCGTCCTCGCCCCGCGCGACGCGGACGACGTGGCCGCGGCGCTCGCCGTGTGCCGGGAGCGCGGGGTGCCCGTCGTCGCCCGCGGTGCCGGTACGTCCATCGCCGGGCAGGCGACCGGTACGGGGCTCGTCCTCGACTTCACGCGGCACATGAACCGGATCGTGTCGCTCGACGCGGAGTCGCGGACCGCGGTCGTCCAGCCGGGGGTGATCTGCGACGACCTGCGGGGCGCGGCGTCCGCGCACGGCCTGACCTTCGGCCCCGACCCGTCCACCCACAACCGCTGCACCCTGGGCGGAATGATCGGCAACAACTCCTGCGGATCGCACTCGGTCGCCTGGGGGACGACCGCCGACAACGTCTCGTCCCTCTCGGTGGTGAGCGGCGGGGGCGCTCGGCTCGCGCTCGGCCGGGGCTGGTCCGGCGCGCCCGACGGCCTGCGCGCGTTGGTGGACGGCGATCTCGAACTCCTGCGCACCGGATTCCCCGAGCTCCCGCGCCGTATCTCCGGCTACGCCCTGGACGCCCTGCTCCCCGAGCGGGGCGTGGATCTGGCCCGCGCGTTCTGCGGTTCGGAAGGCACCCTCGGCGTGCTGACGGAGGCGGTCGTACGCCTCGTCGACGCGCCACGCGCGCGTGCCCTGGCGGTACTCGGATACGCCGACGAGAGCGCGGCGGCGGAGGCCGCGGCGGGCCTGCTGCCGTACGGGCCGCTGACGGTGGAGGGGATGGCCGCCGATCTCGTACGGGGAGCGAGCGGGCTGCCCAAGGGCGGCGCCTGGCTGTTCGTGGAGACGGGCGGGGAGAGCGGGGGCGAGGCACGCGCGCGTGCCGACGCGATCGTCAAGGGGGCCGCCTCCGGGGGCGTCGTGGACTCGGTGGTGGTGACCGACCCGGCGGGGCAGCGCGCCCTGTGGCGGGTCCGTGAGGACGCCAGCGGGACGGCGACGCGGATGCCGGACGGCAGCGAGGCGTGGCCGGGCTGGGAGGACTGCGCCGTGCCGCCCGCCCGGCTCGGGGCGTATCTGCGGGACTTCCGTGGGCTGCTCACCGAACACGGCCTGCGCGGAACTCCGTACGGGCACTTCGGGGACGGCTGCATCCACGTACGCATCGACTTCGACCTGATGAGCGCGGAGGGCGTGCGGCGCTTCCGGCGGTTCTCGGAGGATCTGGCGGAGGTCGTGGTCGCGCACGGGGGTTCGCTGTCGGGGGAGCACGGGGACGGGCAGGCACGGGCGGAGTTGCTTCCGAAGATGTACGGGGCCGAGCTCGTGGGGCTCTTCGAGCGGGTGAAGGGGGTGTGGGACCCGGCGGATCTGCTGAACCCGGGGATGCTGGTGCGTCCCGCGCCGCTGGACTCGAACCTCCGTTTCGCCCCGCTGCCGCGTGAACCGGTGGACGTGGCCTTCGGCTACACCCATGACGGCGGGGACTTCTCCGCGGCGGTACGGCGGTGTGTGGGAGTCGCCAAGTGCCGCACCGCATCGGCTGGTTCGGGCGGCGGGGTGATGTGCCCCTCCTTCCGGGCGACGGGCGAGGAGGAGCACTCCACGCGGGGCCGGGCCCGGATGCTGCACGAGATGCTCGCGGGGGAAGTGGTGACGGACGGGTGGCGCTCGGAGGAGGTGCGGGACGCGCTCGACCTCTGCCTGTCCTGCAAGGGATGCCGGTCGGACTGCCCGGTGGGCGTGGACATGGCCACGTACAAGGCGGAGTTCCTGCACCACCACTACGAGGGACGCAGGCGGCCCGCGGCGCACTACGCGATGGGCTGGCTGCCGCTGTGGCTGCGCCTCGCGGACCGGACGCGTACGGCGGGGGTGGCCAACGCGCTCGCCCGGGTGGGGGTCCTCGCGTCGCTGGCGAAACGGGCGGGCGGGATCGCGCAGGAGAGGGAGATCCCGCGGTTGGCGGGGGAGTCCTTCCGGCGGTGGTTCCGGGGGCGGAGCGCTCCGGAGGGTCTGGCGGGTCCGGCGGTCGTGGTGTGGCCCGACACGTTCACGGATCACCTCTCACCGGCGGTGGGGCGGGCCGCGGTGCGGGTCCTGGAGGCCGCGGGGCTGCGTCCCGTGGTGCCGCCGGGGGACGTGTGCTGCGGCCTCACGTACGTCTCCACCGGCCAGCTGGACAGGGCTCGCACGGTGATGCGGCGCACGCTGGAGCGGATGGGGCCGCTGCTCGAATCGGAGGCGCTCCTGGTGGTCCTCGAACCGAGCTGCGCGGCGGCGCTCAAGACGGACCTGGTGGAGCTCGTCGGGGAGGACCCGCGGGCGGCCGAACTGGCGGGACGAGTACGGACGTTCGCGCAGGCCCTGGAGGAACTTGCCCCGGACTGGGCGCCGCCGCGGGTCGGCCGGGCGGTGGTGGGCCAGACCCACTGTCATCAGCACGCGGTCCTGGGCGACGGGGCCGAGCGCCGGCTGCGGGAGAAGGCGGGCCTGGAGGGCGAGCTGAGCGGCGGGTGCTGCGGGCTCGCGGGGAACTTCGGCTTCGAGGCGGGGCACTACGAGGTGTCGGTGGCGTGCGCGGAGGAGCAGCTGCTCCCGTCGGTGCGGGCGGCCACGGAGAGGGCCACGGCCACGGAGACGGAGGGCGCCCCGCTGATCCTCGCGGACGGCTTCTCCTGCCGAACCCAGCTGGAACAGCTGGGGCAAGGCGCACACGGACACCACCTGGCGGAGATCCTGGCTCGGTTCCTCTGATGGGATTGCAGCGAAGTCCCACGACACGCCGACGTGAGGGTGGCGTGGGCGGGACTTTCCTGCGATCGGCACCTGTCAGCAGCGAAAGGGGTCCATAAGCCTGACGTGGTCTACTAGCGTGGACGGGGTGGTCCAGGTGAGTGGACTGGGTGAGGGTCGAGGAGCGGAGAGGGTTGCTGTGGACGCGTCTAGGAGTGGCCAGGAGGCGGCGGCCGGTGGGCGGTGGGGCGCCCTCGGGCTCGTGCTCGCGGGCGGAGTCTCCGTCCAGTTCGGCGGAGCCATCGCCGTGAGCGTGATGCCCAAGGCGGGAGCCCTCGGCATCGTGACCCTGCGGCTCGCCTTCGCCGCTCTGGTGCTGATGATCGTCTGCAGGCCGAAGGTGCGGGGGCACTCGCGCGCCGACTGGGGGACGGTCGTCGCCTTTGGTGTGGCCATGGCCGGGATGAACGGCCTCTTCTATCAGTCCGTCGCTCGGATTCCCATGGGGCCCGCCGTGACGCTGGAGGTGCTCGGGCCGCTCGCCCTCTCCGTCTTCGCCTCGCGTCGCGCCCTGAATCTCGTCTGGGCCGGGCTCGCCCTCTGCGGCGTCTTCCTGCTGGGGGGCGGGGGCGGATTCAGTGGCCTCGACCCTGTGGGTGTCGCCTACGCCCTTGGCGCCGGTGCCATGTGGGCCACGTACATCGTCTTCAGCGCCCGTACGGGGCGTCGCTTCCCGCAGGCCGACGGGCTCGCCCTCGCGATGGTCGTCGCGGCGCTCCTCTTCCTGCCGCTCAGCCTCATCGAGTCGGGGGACAAGCTCGTCAGGCCCGAGGTGCTCGGGCTCGGTGCGGCGGTCGCCGTGATGTCCTCCGTGCTGCCGTACACGCTCGAACTGATCGCTCTGCGCAGGCTGCCCGCCTCCACCTTCGCGATCATGATGAGTCTGGAACCGGCCATCGCCGCCGTCGCCGGGTTCCTCGTGCTGAATCAGGCCCTCTCCGTGAACGAGGCGCTGGCCATTTCGCTGGTCATCGCCGCCAGCATCGGCGCCGTCCGGACCCAGATCGGGCGCGGTCCGGCCCGCAGGTCCGGGGACGTCGTCGCGTCGGGGGCCACCCCGGATGCCGTGCTGGCTCCGGCGGAGACCGTCGAGGAGCCGGTGCCGGAGGCGTCCGGAAAGTAATGCAAGCACGCTTGCTTGTTTCTCCGGGCGCTGCCATGCTCCGGGGCACTTCCCCAAGCTCTCAACTTCGTTCGAGCAGGGGGGACCCCGTTCGTGACCCGAGGGGAGCGCTCCGTGCCCGAAGCTGTGCCCGTACTCGACGATCTGCGCCGTGAGAGCGAGGAACTCGACCAGCTGGTAGGGGAAGTCAGTGGTGAGCGCTGGGCGCTGCCCACCCCCGCCGAAGGCTGGACCGTCGCTCATCAGATCGCCCATCTCGCCTGGACCGACCGCGCGGCGCTGACCGCCGTCACCGATGGTGACGCCTTCGGGCGGCTCGTCGAAGAAGCCCTCGCGGCTCCCGATTCGTTTGTCGACGACGGGGCCGACGAGGGGGCCGGGCTGCCGCCCGCCGAGTTGCTCTCGCGGTGGCGCGCCGGGCGTGACGACCTGCTGAAGGCCCTGACGGCCGCCCCGCGCGGCACCCGGTTTCCCTGGTACGGGCCGCCCATGTCCGCCACCTCCATGGCGACCGCCCGCCTGATGGAGACCTGGGCCCACGGCCAGGACGTCGCCGACGCGCTTGGCCGCGTGCGGGTGCCGACGGACCGGCTGCGGCACGTGGCCCATATCGGGGTGCGGGCCCGGGACTTCGCCTTCGGGGTACGGGGGCTGAGCGCGCCGGGTGACGCTTTTCGCGTCGAGTTGCGGATGCCGTCCGGTGAGTTGTGGGTCAGTGGGCCCGAGGACGCCGGGCAGTGGGTGACCGGGCCCGCGCTCGACTTCTGTCTCCTCGTCACGCAGCGCGCTCATCGGGACGATCTCGCCTTGCGCGCGGAGGGTGCTGACGCCGAGCGGTGGCTCGACATCGCCCAGGCCTTCGCGGGGCCGCCGGGGCCCGGCCGCCCCGCCAAGGAGGGCGGCCTGTGACCGGGCCGCTGCGGATCGGCAACGCCTCCGGGTTCTACGGCGACCGCTTCGACGCCATGCGCGACATGCTCACCGGCGGCCCCCTCGACGTCCTCACCGGCGACTACCTCGCCGAGCTGACCATGCTGATCCTCGGGCGCGACCGGCTGGGGGACCCCACGCGCGGGTACGCGAAGACCTTCCTGCGGCAGCTGGAGGAGTGCCTGGGGCTCGCCCAGGAGCGGGGCGTCAAGATCGTCGCCAATGCCGGTGGGCTGAACCCCGGTGGACTGGCCGATGGCGTACGGGAGTTGGCGGATCGCCTCGGGATGGGCGGGGTGCGGGTCGCTCATGTGGAGGGGGACGATCTGGGGCCCCGCTTTCCGGACGCCCTCACCGCCAACGCCTATCTCGGCGGCGCCGGGATCGCCGCCTGCCTGCGTGGCGGGGCCGACATCGTCGTCACCGGGCGCGTGACCGACGCCGCCCTCGTCACCGGGCCCGCCGCCGCGCACTTCGGGTGGGGCGAGACGGACGGCGACCTCGACCGGCTCGCCGGTGCCGTCGTCGCCGGGCACATCCTCGAATGCGGGACGCAGGCCACCGGGGGCAACTACGCCTTCTTCGGCGGGCGCTCGGAGAGTTATGCGCGTCGGCTCGGCTTTCCGGTCGCCGAGATCCATGAGGACGGGTCCTGCGTCATCACCAAGCACGACGGCACGGGTGGGTTCGTCGACGTCGGTACGGTCACCGCCCAGCTGTTGTACGAGACCTCCGGCGCCCGGTACGCAGGGCCCGACGTCACCGCCCGGCTCGACACGGTCACCCTCGACCAGGAGGGGCCCGACCGGGTGCGCGTCTCCGGGGTGCGCGGAGAGGCCCCGCCGCCGGATCTGAAGGTCGGACTCAACCGGCTCGGCGGCTTCCGCAACGAAGTCGTCTTCGTCCTCACCGGGCTTGATGTCGAGGCCAAGGCCGATCTCGTGCGCGCTCAGGTCGAGGACGCCTTCGAGCGGAGCAAGTCCCGTCCCGCGGAGGTGCGTTGGGAGCTCGCCCGCACCGATCGGCCGGACGCCGCGAGCGAGGAGGCCGCATCCGCCCTGTTGCGGCTCGTCGTGCGCGATCCGCGGCAGGAGCCCGTCGGCCGCGCCCTCAGCGGCGCCGCGATCGAACTGGCCCTCGGCAGCTACCCCGGATTCCACGTCACGGCGCCCCCGGGCAGCGGCGCGCCCTACGGAGTCTTCGAGGCCGCGTACGTCGAGCGCGGCACCGTCGATCACCTGGCCGTCCTGCCGGGAGGCGAGCGGCGGTCCATTGAAGCCCGCGGCGGCAGCCTCGTACTCGAAGACCTCGATCAGCCGCCCCTGCCCCCACGCCTCCCTGGCAGCCCCACCCGCCGCGCGCCCCTCGGCCTCGTCGCCGGGGCCCGCAGCGGTGACAAGGGCGGGGACGCGAACGTCGGCGTGTGGGTGCGCACGGACGAGGCCTGGCGGTGGCTCACCCATGAGCTGACCGTCGAACGGTTCCGTGAACTCATCCCGGAGGCCGCCGACTTGACCGTCATACGGCATGTTCTGCCGAATCTGCGGGCGCTGAACTTCGTCGTCGAGGGCATCCTCGGCGCGGGTGTCGCGTCCCAGGCCCGCTTCGATCCGCAGGCCAAGGGCCTCGGCGAGTGGCTGCGCGCCCGCCATCTCGCCATCCCGGCCGCGCTGCTCGAAGCCGCCGGACCCATCGAACCGACGGAGGTACACCCGTGACCGTCCTCGCGTCCGCCCTCGACCCCGCGAGCGCCGAGTACGCCGAGCACCGCGAGGCCATGCTCGCCAAGCTCACCGAGCTCGACGCCGAGCAGGCCAAGGCCCTTGAGGGCGGCGGCGAGAAGTACGTCGCCCGGCACCGGGGGCGCGGCAAGCTGCTCGCCCGCGAGCGGATCGAGCTGCTCCTCGACCCCGACACGCCCTTCCTCGAACTGTCGCCGCTCGCCGCTTGGGGGAGCGACTATCCCGTCGGCGGATCGATGGTGACCGGCATCGGTGTCGTCGAGGGCGTGGAGTGTCTGATCACCGCCAACGACCCCACCGTGCGCGGCGGGGCCAGCAACCCCTGGACCCTGAAGAAGGCCTTCCGGGCGCACGAGATCGGGCACGCCAACCGGCTGCCGTCCATCCATCTCGTGGAGTCGGGAGGCGCCGATCTCCCGTCCCAGAAGGAGATCTTCATTCCGGGCGGTGCGCTCTTCAAGCACCTCACCCAGTCGTCGGCCGCCGGGATCCCGACCGTCGCCGTCGTCTTCGGCAACTCGACTGCGGGCGGCGCCTACGTCCCCGGCATGAGCGACCACGTGATCATGGTGAAGGAGCGCGCCAAGGTCTTCCTCGGTGGTCCGCCGCTGGTGAAGATGGCCACCGGCGAGGAGAGCGACGACGAGTCGCTCGGCGGTGCCGAGATGCACGCGCGTACCTCCGGCCTCGCGGACTACCTCGCCGAGGACGAGCGGGACGCGCTGAGGCAGGCCCGGCGGGTCGTGAAGCGGCTCAACTGGCGCAAGGCGTACGCCGATCCGACGGCTGTCGTCGAGCCTCCCAAGTACGCCGGGGACGAGCTGCTCGGCATCGTGCCCGGCGATCTCAAGGTGCCCTTCGACCCGCGTGAGGTCATCGCCCGCATCGTCGACGGCTCCGACTTCGACGAGTTCAAGCCGCTGTACGGGTCGAGCCTCACGACGGGGTGGGCCTCGCTCCACGGCTATCCCATCGGCATCCTGGCCAACGCGCAGGGCGTGCTCTTCAGCGAGGAGTCACAGAAGGCCGCCCAGTTCATCCAGCTGGCCAACCAGCGGGACATCCCGCTGCTCTTCCTGCACAACACCACCGGCTACATGGTCGGCAAGGAGTACGAGCAGGGCGGCATCATCAAGCACGGCGCGATGATGATCAACGCCGTCTCGAACTCGCGCGTCCCGCATCTCAGCGTGCTGATGGGGGCCTCGTACGGCGCCGGGCACTACGGCATGTGCGGGCGCGCCTTCGACCCGCGCTTCCTCTTCGCCTGGCCGAGCTCCAAGTCCGCCGTCATGGGGCCGCAGCAGCTTGCGGGGGTCCTGTCGATCGTGGCCCGCGCCTCCGCCTCGGCCAAGGGGCAGCCCTACGACGACGATGCCGACGCCGCTCTGCGCGCCATGGTGGAGCAGCAGATCGAGTCGGAGTCACTGCCGATGTTCCTGTCCGGCCGCCTCTACGACGACGGGGTCATCGACCCCCGCGACACCCGCACGGTCCTCGGCCTGTGCCTGTCCGCGATCCACACCGCCCCCTACGAGGGCGCGCGCGGTGGCTTCGGCGTCTTTCGGATGTGAGGACCCCTCCCATGACCCATTCCATGACCAGTTCCATCAGCACTCTGCTCGTCGCCAACCGAGGCGAGATCGCCGTCCGCGTCTTCCGCACCTGCCGCGACCTTGGCATCGCCACCGTCGCCGTGTACTCCGACGCCGACGCGGACGCCCTGCACGTCCGTGAGGCCGACTTTGCCGTGCGGCTGCCCGGCGCGGCGCCCGCCGACACGTACCTGCGCGGCGATCTCATCGTGAAGGCGGCGCAGGCCGCCGGCGCGGACGCCGTCCACCCCGGCTACGGCTTCCTCTCCGAGAACGCGGACTTCGCGCGCGCCGTCGTCGACGCCGGGCTCGTGTGGATCGGGCCGCCGCCCGAGGCGATCGAGTCCATGGCCTCCAAGACGCGCGCCAAGGAACTCATGGGCATCGCGCCGATGAGCCTCGACGACGTCACCGAGGGCGATCTGCCGGTTCTGGTGAAGGCGGCGGCCGGTGGTGGCGGGCGCGGCATGCGCGTCGTACGGGACTTGAGTTCCCTCAAGGGTGAGTTGGAGGCTGCCCGCGCGGAGGCGGCCAGTGCCTTCGGGGACGGCGAGGTCTTCGTCGAGCCCTATCTGGAGGGCGGCCGGCACGTCGAGGTGCAGATCATGGCCGACGCGTACGGCACCGTCTGGGCGCTCGGGACACGGGACTGCACGCTCCAGCGCAGGCATCAGAAGGTGATCGAGGAGTCCCCGGCGCCGGGTCTCGCCGCCGATCTCGTCGAGGAGCTGCACGCGCAGGCCGTGCGCGCGGCGCGCGTGACCGGGTATCGCGGGGCGGGCACGGTGGAGTTCCTGGTCGCGGGGGGCCGGGCGCACTTCCTGGAGATGAACACCCGGCTTCAAGTCGAACACCCGGTGACCGAGGCCGTGTTCGGGGTCGACCTGGTGGCGTCGCAGATCCAGGTCGCGGAGGGCGTGCGGCTCGCGGAGGATCCGCCACCGGCGCGCGGACACGCCGTCGAGGCCCGCCTCTACGCCGAGGACCCGGCGGCGCGGTGGGCCCCGCAGACCGGCACCCTGCACCGGCTCTCCGTGCCGGGCGTACGGCTCGACACGGGGTACGCCGACGGCGACACGATCGGCGTGCACTACGACCCGATGCTGGCCAAGGCCATCGCGTACGCCCCCACGCGCGCGGGGGCCGTGCGCGCCCTCGCGGGAGCGCTGGAGCGTGCGGTCGTCCACGGACCCGTCACCAACAGGGAGTTGCTCGTACGTTCCCTGCGGCACCCGGAGTTCGTCGAGGCCCGTATGGACACGGGCTTCTACGACCGGCACCTCGCCGAACTCGCGGCCCCCGCGCCGGACCCGCACGCCCCGCTGGCCGCCGCGCTCGCCGACGCGCACGGGCGCTCGCGGTTCGGCGGCTGGCGCAACCTCGCGTCGCAGCCGCAGATCAAGCTCTTCCGGAGCGAGCCGGACGGCGCCGAGCACGAGGTCCGCTACCGGCACACACGCGAGGGCCTGAGCGCGGAAGGGGTGCGGGTGCTCTCCGTGTCCGGGGAGCTCGTCGTGCTCGAAGTCGGCGGTGTGCGAAGGAAGTTCAGGGTCAGCCGGTACGGCGACGAGGGTCGCGTGTACGTCGGCAACACCGCACTCACCGCGCTCCCGACGCTCCCCGAACCCACCACCCGGCAGGAGCCGGGATCCCTGCTCGCCCCGATGCCCGGCACCGTCGTGCGCCTGGCCGAGGGGCTCGCGGAGGGGACGCGGGTCACCGCCGGGCAGCCCCTCATCTGGCTGGAGGCCATGAAGATGGAGCACCGCATATCCGCTCCCGCCTCCGGCACGCTCACCGCCCTGCACGCCGAGCCCGGCCGCCAGGTCGAGGTCGGCGCCCTGCTCGCAGTCGTAGACGTCGCAGATGACGTACAGGTCGCAGATGTCGTACAGGAGGAGCAATCCGTATGAGCACCGTCCTCGAAACCGAAGAGCACCAGGCCCTGCGCGCGGCCGTCGCCGCACTCGGCAAGCGCTACGGGCGCGACTACATCACCCGCGTCGTGCGCGACGAGGGCCACCCCGACGAGCTGTGGGCCGACGCCGCCAAGCTCGGCTACCTGGGCGTGAACCTGCCCGAGGAGTACGGCGGGGGCGGCGGTGGCATAGCCGAACTCTCCATCGTCCTGGAGGAGTTGGGCGCGGCCGGCTGTCCGCTGCTGATGATGGTCGTCTCGCCCGCCATCTGCGGGACCGTCATCGCCCGCTTCGGCACCGAGGAGCAGAAGCGGGCCTGGCTGCCCGGTCTCGCCGACGGCAGCCGCACCATGGCGTTCGGCATCACCGAGCCCGACGCGGGCTCCAACTCCCACCGCATCACGACGACCGCACGCAGGGACGGCGCGAGCGGCGACTGGCTCCTGACCGGCCGCAAGGTGTTCATATCGGGCGTCGACATCGCCGACGCCACACTCATCGTGGGCCGTACGGAGGACGCCAGGACCGGCAGCCTCAAGCCCTGCCTCTTCATCGTGCCGCGCGAGACGGAGGGCTTCCGGCGGCGGCGGATCGAGATGGAGCTCCAGGCGCCGGAGAAGCAGTTCGAGCTGACCCTCGACGACGTGCGGCTGCCCGCCGACGCGCTGGTGGGAGACGAGGACGCGGGGCTGCTCCAGCTCTTCGCCGGACTCAACCCCGAGCGGATCATGACGGCGGCGTTCTCGCTCGGCATGGCGCGCTACGCCCTCTCCCGGGCCGTCGGATACGCCAGGGAACGCAGCGTGTGGAAGAGCCCGATCGGCGCCCACCAGGCGATCGCGCACCCTCTCGCGCAGTCGCACATCGACATCGAACTGGCCCGCCTGATGATGCAGAAGGCCGCCCGGCTCTACGACGAGGGCGACGACACGGGCGCCGGTGAGGCCGCCAACATGGCCAAGCTCGCCGCCGCCGACGCGTGCGTGAAGACCGTCGACCAGTCGGTGCACACGCTGGGCGGCAACGGCCTGACGAAGGAGTTCGGCCTCGCCTCGCTGATCGTGGCGTCGCGGGTGGCGCGGATCGCCCCCGTGAGCCGGGAGATGATCCTCAACTACGTGTCCCACCAGACACTGGGGCTGCCCAAGTCGTACTGATCCCCCCCTCCAAGTCGTGCCGAACCAAACCGCGTTCGGCGGCTTTCAGCTCCTCGGCCGCCTCAACTGCTGGAGATTCCATGGGTCTTGTGTACGCGCCCCCGAAGCGCGGCATCGCCACGCTCACCCTGGACAACCCCGCCAACCGCAACGCGCTCTCGGCGGGGCTCCTCGAAGGGTTCGCGGAGGTGCTCGACGACTGCGGAGAGGACCCCGACGTACGCGCGGTCGTCCTCACGCACACCGGCTCGACGTTCTGCTCCGGCGCCGATCTGCGGGAGCCGCCGGACCCGGCCGTCTTCGTGGCGCTGCTCCGGCGGATCGTGGAGCTGCCGAAGCCGGTGGTGGCGCGGGTGGACGGGCACGTACGGGCGGGCGGGCTCGGTCTGCTCGGCGTCTGCGACATGGCGGGTGCGGGGCCGGGGGCGTCGTTCGCGCTGACGGAGGTACGGATCGGGGTGGCGCCCGCGGTCGTCTCCATGCCGCTGCTCGCCCGGCTCGACCCGGGTGCGGCGTCCCGCTACTTCCTCACCGGGGAACGTCTCGGCGGGGCGGAGGCGGCGCGGATCGGTCTGGTGACGGTGGCCGGTGACGACGTGGACGCGGAGCTCGGGCCCCTCATCGACGGGGTGCGCAAGGCGGCGCCACAAGCCCTGGCCGAGACGAAGAAGCTGCTCACGGCTAGGGTGCTCGACGCATTCGACCACCACACGGACTCCCTCATCGCCCTGTCCGCGCGGCTCTTCGCATCGGCGGAGGCGCGGGAGGGAATGGGGGCTTTCCTCGAACGACGGGAGTGCCCATGGGTGCTGTGACCGCGGCTGATCGTGCCGATCGTGATAGCTCGCCCACGCATCGCTCGCCCAAGCAGGACCGCAGCCGCGCGACGCGTCAGCGGCTCCTGGAGGCGGCGGTGGCGTGCCTCGCCGAGAGCGGCTGGGCGGGGTCCACGGTCTCCGTGGTCGCCGAGCGGGCGGGGGTCTCACGGGGAGCGGCCCAGCACCACTTCCCCACGCGGGAGGACCTCTTCACGGCGGCGGTGGAGTACGTCGCCGAGCAGCGGTCCACCGCGCTGCGGGCGCTCCCGGCGCAGGACCGGGCGTCGGTGGTCGCTGCCCTCGTCGATCTCTACACCGGGACGCTCTTCCGGGCGGCGCTGCACCTGTGGGTGGCGGCGTCCAACGAGCCTCAACTGGGGGACCGGGTGACGGAGCTGGAGGCGCGGGTGGGCCGTGAGACCCACCGGATCGCGGTGCGGCTCCTCGATGCCGACGAGTCGCGGCCGGGGGTGCGGGAGACGGTCCAGGGGCTCCTGGACATGGCGCGTGGCCTCGGCCTCGCCAACCTGCTGACGGATGACGGGGCGCGCAGGGAGCGAGTGGTGGGGCAGTGGGCGAGGCTGGTGGAGGGCGCGCTGGGGTGAAGTCGCCCCAGCGCCTGCTCACTCGTCCGATGTGCGGCTCGCTCCGGGCTTCACGTGGAGGATCTCGCGGGCCTGTTCCGCGGCGCGGGCGGTGGTCTCGCTGACGAAGTCGAGGTAGCGGGCGATGTTCTCCAGGCGGATGGCAGCCGGGGTGTCGGGCCCGAGGATGGCGACGCCCTGCTGTGTGGTCTCGACGATCAGGGTGAGGGCCCGGGCGCTGGCCTTCATCGACTGGTACCAGACGTCGTCGTCGACGACGTAGCGCTCCCGGCGGCGTTCGTCGCGCTCCCGGCGGACCAGGTCCTGACTCTCCAGGAACGCGATCGCCTTGGAGACGGACGCCGGGCTGACCTGGAGATGCCGGACGAGTTCGGCCGCGGTGGCGCTGCCCGTGTCCGATGTGTAGAGGCAGGCGAGGACCCGGGACATCATCTTGGCCAGGCCCGACTGCATGAAGACGGTGGTGAGCGTCTCCTCGTACTCACGTACGGCCTCGGGGTCGCGCCCGTGGACCTGCGGCGGCGTGTCCGCACCCCGGGGCGCGGCCTGCCTGCGCTGGTGGGTGCGGCGTTCGGTCGCGCGGTGGGCCAGGTCCGCGCGGTAGCCGGTGGGGCCGCCGTTGCGCATGACCTCGCGGGTGACCGTCGAGGTGGGGCGGTCGAGACGTCTGGCGATCTCCGCGTAGGCGAGGCCGTCGGCCAGGCCAAGCGCGATCTGCTGACGTTCCTGCTGGGTGAGTCTGCCTCCCGGCATCGCGGTCTCCTCGGCTCTCTGGCTCTCTGGCTCTCTTCAGCTCTCCCTGCGGCCGTCAGCATAGCGTTCACTCTCATTGCATTGCAACGATCAGGTGGCTCGCGTTGCATTACATGCAGAAGCATTGCAACGAAATACTGGCTTTGACCTGCTCTAATGCGGATTCCTCGCAACGAAGCAATTGAGGGAACCGCGAATGCAACGTAGCGTTCACGACATCAGAAAGAGCAGCGAACACCACGGACACAAGGAGCACACCATGCAGAAGTTCGACACCTCCGCCCCGGTCACCGCCGTCCTCGACATCCCCGCCGGGCGGATCCAGTTCATCGCCGCCGACCGCGCCGACACCACGGTCGAGGTCCTGCCCGCCAACGCCTCGAAGAGCGGCGACGTGAAGGCCGCCGAGCAGACCGAGGTCACCTACGCCGACGGCGTCCTGCGGATCCAGGTCCCCCAAGGCAAGAACCGGGTCTTCGGCAACTCCGGTGCTGTCGAGGTCACGGTCCAGCTGCCCGCCGGGTCCCGTGTCGAGGCGAAGTCCGCCGCCGCGGAGTTCCGGGGCGTGGGACGGCTCGGAGACGTCGTCTTCGAGGGCGGCTACGGCTCGGTCAAGCTGGACGAGGCCGCGAGCGCCCGCCTCTCCGGCCACGACGCCACCATCACGGTCGGCCGCCTCACGGGTGACGGCGAGCTCAGCACCCAGCGGGGCGACGTGAACGTCACCGAGGCCACCGGCGGCACGCTCACGCTCAGCACCCAGCAGGGCAACATCACGGCCGTCGCCGCTCGCGGAGTCTCCGCCTCCCTGGACGCCGGTACCAGCTACGGACGGATCGACAACGCGCTGAAGAACAGCGACAGCACGCCCGGCCTCGTCATCAAGGCGACCGTCTCCCAGGGCGACATCACCGCCCGCAGCCTCTGACAGCTCTGACAGCTCTGACGCCTGACGCCTGGCACCTGATGCCTGATGCCTGATGCCTGACGCCTCTCGACCTCGCAGCTTCGAAGGAGCACTCCTCATGACGAACCTGGCCATCGCGGCGCATGGGCTGCGCAAGGCTTACGGCGACAAGACGGTCCTGGACGGCATCGACCTGGCCGTCCCGGAGGGCACGGTCTTCTCCCTGCTCGGCCCGAACGGCGCCGGGAAGACCACCGCCGTGAAGATCCTCTCCACGCTCATCACCGCCGACGCCGGCGAGCTGTACGTCGGCGGCCACGACCGGGCCGCCGACCCCCAGGCGGTGCGCGCCGGGATCGGTGTCACCGGGCAGTTCTCCGCCGTCGACGGCCTGATCACCGGCGAGGAGAACATGCTCCTGATGGCCGACCTGCACCACCTGTCCAAGCAGGAGGGCAGGCGGGTGGCCGCCGAACTCCTGGAGCGTTTCGACCTCACCGAGGCGGCTAAGAAGCCCGCCTCCACCTACTCCGGCGGCATGAAACGCCGCCTCGACATCGCCATGACCCTGGTCGGCGGCCCCCGGATCATCTTCCTCGACGAACCGACCACCGGCCTCGACCCCCGCTCCCGGCACAACATGTGGGGCATCATCCGCGGTCTCGTCTCCGGCGGGGTGACCGTCTTCCTCACCACCCAGTACCTGGAGGAGGCCGACGAACTCGCCGACCGTATCGCGGTGTTGAACAACGGCGCTGTCGCCGCCGAAGGCACCGCGGAAGAACTGAAGCGGCTGATCCCCGGCGGGCACGTCCGCCTCCGCTTCACCGACCCGGACGCCTACCGGCCGGCCGCCGCCGCCCTGTCCGAGGTCACCCGCGACGACGAGGCGCTCACCCTCCAACTCCCCAGCGACGGCAGCCAGCGCGAGCTGCGCTCCATCCTCGACCGGCTGGACTCCGCGGGCATCGAGGCCGACGAGCTCACCGTGCACACCCCCGACCTCGACGACGTGTTCTTCGCCCTCACCGACAGCACCCACGCCCCCGCCCGGGCCGCACAGCCGAACCAGCCCAAGGAGAACGTCCGATGAGCACCCTCTCCCTCTCCGTCCGTGACTCGTCCACGATGCTGCGCCGCAACCTCCTGCACGCCCGGCGCTACCCCTCCCTCACCCTGAACCTGCTGCTGACGCCGGTCATGCTGCTGCTGCTCTTCGTCTATGTCTTCGGCGACGTGATGAGCGCGGGCATCAGCGGCGGCGACCGCTCCGACTACATCGCCTACCTCGTGCCGGGTCTCCTCCTGATGACCATCGGCAGCACCACGATCGGCACCGCGGTGTCCGTCTCCACCGACATGACCGAGGGCATCATCGCCCGCTTCCGCACCATGGCCATCCACCGCGGTTCCGTACTCGTCGGACACGTCGTCGGAAGCGTCCTGCAGTGCATCGCCAGCGTGGTCCTCATGGGGGCCGTCGCCGTGGCGATCGGCTTCCGCTCCACCGACGCCACCGCCCTGGAGTGGCTCGCGGCCCTCGGACTGCTCACGCTCTTCGCCCTGGCGCTCACCTGGATCGCCGTCGGGATGGGCATGGTCAGCCCCAACGCCGAGGCCGCGGGCAACAACGCGATGCCGCTGATCTTCCTCCCGCTCATCTCCAGCGCCTTCGTCCCCATCGACGCGATGCCGGGCTGGTTCCAGCCGATCGCCGAGTACCAGCCCTTCACCCCGGCCATCGAGACCCTGCGCGGCCTGCTCCTCGGCAGCGAGATCGGGAACAACGGCTGGATCGCCATCGCCTGGTGCGTCGGACTCGCGGTGCTCGGCTACTTCTGGTCGGCCTCGAAGTTCAACGGTGACGCGAAGTAGTCGCCGTGACCGCGCGGGCGGCCCTCCCACGACTCGCCCCACACCAAGGCGGCGTACACCGACACCACGTCGGAGTACGCCGCCTCGTTCGTACGCCTACCGCTGTTCACCGCTGTTCACGGCTGCCTACCGCGCGATGTCCCCGAACCCCTCGACCTCCCGGGGGTTCCGCGCCGCGGGGCCCATGTACCGGGCCGACGGACGGACCAGACGCCCCGTCCGCTTCTGCTCAAGAATGTGCGCCGACCAGCCGGCGGTCCGCGCGCACGTGAACATGGACGTGAACATGTGCGCCGGCACCTCGGCGAAGTCCAGGACGATCGCGGCCCAGAACTCGACGTTCGTCGCAAGGATCCGGTCGGGGCGACGGGCGTGCAGCTCGTCCAGGGCAGCCTTCTCCAGCGCCTCCGCCACCTCGAAGCGGGGAGCGCTCAGCTCACGTGCCGTACGGCGCAGGACCCGCGCGCGAGGGTCCTCGGCCCGGTACACCCGGTGGCCGAAGCCCATCAGGCGCTCGCCCTTGTCCAGCGCCTGCTTCACGTATGCGACCGCGTCCCCGGTCCGCTCGATCTCCTCGATCATGCCGAGGACACGGGAGGGCGCCCCGCCGTGCAGGGGCCCGGACATGGCGCCCACCGCGCCCGAGAGCGCCGCGGCCACGTCCGCGCCCGTCGACGCGATGACGCGGGCCGTGAACGTGGAGGCGTTCATGCCGTGCTCGGCGGCCGACGTCCAGTACGCGTCGACGGCCTTGACGTGCTTGGGGTCGGGCTCGCCGCGCCAGCGCTTCATGAAGCGTTCGACGACCGTGTCGGCCTTGTCGATCTCGCGCTGCGGCACCATCGGCAGGCCCTGGCCGCGGGCGGACTGGGCGACGTACGAGAGGGCCATGACGGCGGCGCGTGCGAGGTCGTCGCGGGCCTCCCGCTCGCTGATGTCCAGGAGCGGCTTCAGTCCCCATACGGGGGCGAGCATCGCCAGCGCGGACTGGACGTCGACGCGGATGTCACCGGAGTGCACCGGGATCGGGAACGGCTCGGCGGGCGGCAGACCGGGGTTGAAGGCGCCGTCGACGAGCAGGCCCCAGACGTTGCCGAAGGAGACGTGGCCGACCAGATCCTCGATGTCGACGCCGCGATAGCGAAGCGCGCCGCCTTCCTTATCCGGTTCGGCGATCTCCGTCTCGAACGCGATGACTCCCTCAAGTCCGGGTACGAAGTCGGACATCAGGCGGCTCCTCGTGATGTGTGCGACAGATGGTGGTGACAGACAGCTCGTGACCATGTGTCAGAAGTGGGCATTTCCGGTCCGGTTCCGCGGTACGCCGGTGCGTCGGTGGCTTCCGGTTTTCGACTCGCGGTCCGGGTCGGGTCACCCCGGTGATGCCCCGTGCGGCTGGTGGTCACCCAACCGATACGGAAGGGGCACGATATCCGTTGGTGCCACCCTTGGCGATGGTGCGCGGCACTCAGTGCCACACGTCACCTCCCCGTGGTGCGTGACAGCCCGCCGAGTGCCCCTTCGTATACGGCAAGATGACCGCGTGACCGATCGAGCCGCCGCTTCCGCATCAGACTCATCATCAGCCGCCGGGGCCCCTCCCGGGTCCGACGTCGCCGCCATACGGGCCCAATACGGCGTTGACGGACTCATCCAGGCGGAGCTGCCCGCCACGCCCTTCGAGCTGTTCGCGCTCTGGTTCACACAGGCACTCGCCGCGGCCGACGCGGGCGTGCTCCACGAGCCGAACGCCATGGTCGTCTCGACCGTGGACACCGCGGGACGCCCCAGCTCACGCACGGTCCTGCTGAAGGGCTACGACGAGCGCGGCTTCGTCTTCTTCACCAACTACGAGTCCCGCAAGGCCCGTGAACTGGCCGCGAACCCGAACATCGCGCTGCTCTTCCCGTGGCATCCGATGGCACGCCAGGTCATCGTCACGGGCACGGCGGAGCGCGTCCCCCGCGAGGAGACGGTGGCGTACTTCCGCACCCGCCCGCACGGCTCCCAGCTCGGCGCCTGGGCCAGCGCCCAGTCGTCGGTCATCGCCACACGCGACGAACTCGACCGCGCGTACGCCGATCTGGCGGAGCGCTACCCGGAGGGCGAGCAGGTGCCCGCGCCTTCGCACTGGGGCGGCTTCCGCGTCGAGCCGCGGAGCGTGGAGTTCTGGCAGGGCAGGGCGAACCGCCTGCACGACCGCCTGCGCTACGAACGCGCGGAGCAGGGCACCGGCACGGCAGCCGAGAGCTGGACGGTCGAGCGCCTCAGCCCGTGAGCGGCACCGGGCGCTACCCCGTCAGAACCCCGTCCAGGAATGGCTGGATCGCCTCGCGCCAGGCCTCCGGCTGGTCGTAGTGCACCAGGTGACCGGCGTCGGCCACTTCCGCGTACGCCCCGCGGGGCAGTACGCGGACCATTTCCTGCGCCTCGGCGCGGCCCAGCTCGCCGTCCAGGCCGCGGACGACCAGGGCGGGGCACTGGACCTGGGTCAGATACTCCCAGTGGGCGTCGTACACCCAGGTCTCGCGGGACTTCAGCATCTGGTCGCGGTCGAAGACGGGGCGCCAGCCGTCCGGGCCCTCGGCCATCACCTCGGCGAAGAACTCGCCGCGTGAGGGGTTCGTCCGCTCCACCCACGGATCGTCCTCGCCGAACCACTTCCGTACGTCGGCGAGTGTCGCGAAGGGGACGGGCCAGGCCTTGAACCAGTCCTCCCACTCGCGCTGCGAGGCGGCGCCGAGGGCGGAGGCCCGCATGTCGGTGATGATCAGGGCGCGGACGAGATCGGGGCGCTTCGCGGCGAGCTGCCAGGCGGTGAGCGCGCCCATGGAGTGGCCGATGAGGACGGCGGGGGCGAGGCCGAGCTGGACGAGCGCGGCCTCGGCGTCGGCCACGTAGGCCTCGCGGGTGAAGGGGCCCTCGGGGGGCTTGTCGCTCTGCCCGTGCGCACGCTGGTCGAGTGCGACCGCGCGATGCCGCTCGGAGAGCCAGCGGGCGGTGCCCGCCCAGTGGGACGCACGGCCCATCAGGCCGTGCAGTAAGAGCACGCCTCCGGGTGGACCGTCGGTCTCCCTGGACTTGGGAGGATCGGCGAACTCCCAGGCGGCGAGGCGAACGCCACCCGCGCCTGTCACGTCAATGCGCCGCACCATGGTTCCTGGCACCCCCCTTGAATCCTCTCGGGCTGAACGCCTGGCTGAACGCCTGGTTCTGTCACGCACCCCCGCACGTTATCGAACTCTTTTTCGAAACCGGCCAGATCGCCGACAACACCCCTCGTTCGAGTGACCACCCTCAAGGATTGGCCGCCGCTGCCGAGGGGAGATCTTCATCGGGAGGCGGGCCGCTCGGGGAAAACGGTCCGAAGGGGACGACCCTGGGAGCTCGGGGCTCCGGGTCACCGCAGGGGAGGACAGGCCCCGGCGCTCAAGGGCGCCGGGGCCCTCTGCGTGCTCAGGGCATGCCGAGGCGTACGGCTCGCGTACGCGCTCCCGCTCACCAGATGGGCACATCCTCCTGCCCCCTCCCACAGCCGCGGCGGCCGGTCGCGCGCCGACGCGGCAAGAGCCCTTTGGTCATATGCCTCACGCGACAGCCTGGCACGCAAAACGTCCGGGCGCTGCGATTCCGCACACTGAATCTTGGACCCCATACAATCCTGGGGTCTTCACAACTGCCCAACCGTTACCACTAGTTGACGCTAACCCCCGGTAACGGGAGATGCCGGGAGCCGGATCCCGCCTGAGCCCCACGTCGCGGACGCCACCGCCCGGTCCCGAGGGTCTCGGAGCGGCTCCTGTCGTGACCTCGGCGCGACCTCAGCGCCTGGCGACGAAGACGTGCGACATGACCTCAGCGCTTGGCGACGAAGACGTGCGACGCGACGTCGTTGTCCAGCTCCGCGGCCTCACCGCTGCTGCCCACGAGCACCCCGCCCGCGGACTCCGTCACGCTCACCACGGAGCCGGGCTGCACGCCCGCGCGCCGCAGCGTGTACATCAGCTGGGCGTCCGTCTGGATGGGCTCGCCGATGCGGCGCACCACGACGGTCTTGCCCTCCGCGCCCGGGTCGAGATCGGCCAGGGACACCATGCCCTCGTCGAGGAACGGGTCGGCCCCGTCCTTCTCGCCCAGCTCTTCGAGACCCGGGATCGGGTTGCCGTACGGAGACTCGGTGGGGTGGCGCAGGAGCTCCAGGACGCGGCGCTCCACCGCCTCGCTCATCACGTGTTCCCAGCGACACGCCTCCGCGTGGACCTGCTCCCACTCCAGGCCGATCACGTCGACGAGCAGGCACTCCGCGAGGCGGTGCTTGCGCATCACGCGGGTGGCGAGCCTGCGGCCCTCCTCCGTCAGCTCCAGGTGGCGGTCGCTCGCGACCGCCACCAGACCATCGCGCTCCATGCGCGCGACCGTCTGGCTCACCGTCGGCCCGCTCTGGTCGAGACGCTCGGCGATCCGGGCGCGCATGGGGACCACACCTTCCTCCTCCAGCTCGAGGATGGTGCGCAAATACATCTCAGTGGTGTCAATCAGCCCCGACATGGGTGCCCCTCAGATCTCGCTCGTGCGGCCGGCCCTGCTACCAATTCTGACGCATACCGCTGACAACCGGGTCGCGCCAGGGGAAAACCCGGTCCTGGCGGCCTTGACGGGGTGCTCGGGCCGTATTGACAGGGCACTGGTCCAGACCGCAACGTGAGCCGCGGCACACGGGAAACACGTGCAGAACATACGTACAAAACATACGTACTACGTACCCCGAAAGGTTCCTCGACGCATGGGCTCGAAGAGCGAGAGCAAGCTGGCCGGTCAGTACATCGACGCCGCGATCGGCCTGCTCGGGCGGGTGCGCGACGAGGAGGGCGGGAACGTCGACGCGGCGGCCGCGCTGCTCGCCGACGCGGTCGAGACGGGCAACAGGCTCTTCGCCTTCGGAGCCGGGCACTCCTCGCTCGCCGCCCAGGACGTCGTCTACCGCGCCGGCGGCCTCGCCCTGATGAACCTCCTCGCCGTCCCCGGCGTCGTCGGGATCGACGTCATGCCCGCCACGCTCGGCTCCGCCCTGGAGCGGGTGGACGGGCTCGCGGGCGCCGTCCTGGACTCCTCGCCGGTCCGCCCCGGCGACGTACTCGTGATCATCTCGCTCTCCGGACGGAACTCGCTGCCCGTGGAGATGGCGATGAACGCCCGCGCGCTCGGCCTGAAGGTCATCGGGGTGACGTCGGTGGCGTACGCGACGGAGACGAAGTCGCGGCACGTGTCCGGAACCTTCCTCAAGGACCACTGCGACGTCGTGATCGACTCCAAGATCGCCCTCGGTGACGCGGAGCTCAGCCTCGAAACGGTCGACGCGCCCTTCGGACCCGCCTCCAGCGTGGTCACCAACGCGATCATGCAGGCCGTGGTGGCGACGGCCGTCGAGCAGCTCGCCGCGCGGGGCGTCGAGCCGCCGTTGCTGCGGTCGGGGAACGTGGACGGCGGCCACGAGTGGAACGGACGCGTGTTCGCCGAGTACGGCGACCGGATCTTCTACCGCCGCTGAGGCCCGTGTGGCACGTCCGGGCCCATGGGGAAGGGCACCCGGACGCTGAACCCTCCCCCTCCTCGTTCGTCTCCGCGATCGCGGAGACGATGGACAGGCCGAGGGCCCGCGCGCGCCCTCCCCGCGCGCGTGCGTACGCTCCCGCAGGCGCCGGAACGGCTCGAAGAGGTGCGGGACGGTCTCCGGCGGGACGACGGGCCCGGTGTTGACGACCTTCCCCCGCACGACCTCCCCCCGCACGACCTCCCCCCGCACGGGCTCACCCCGTGCCCAGCACGTCCGCCAGATCGAGCGAAGCCGCGACCCTCGCCGAGACGCTCTCCGCATACGCCGCGTCCGCGCGTTCGAACTGGGTGCGGCTCGCGCCCCGGAGGAACGTCACCACGCCCAGCGTCCGCCCCCGGCTGCGCAGCACCGTGCACAGCGCGTGGACGGAGTCCTCCGGCCACTGCCTGGCCGCCGCCCACTCCCGGGCACGCTCGGGCGGCGCGGTACCGGCGCTGGCCCGTACCGAACCCATCCGGTCCACGCACTGCGGGGCCGGATGGCCCTCCAGATAGCGGACCGGCAGGCCCGCCTTGGCCACCGGCAGACACGGCCCCGGAGCGCCCGCGGGCGTGGCGGCGACGCGGACCAGCCGCACAGGCTCCTCGGCCGCCGTACGGGAGGCCACCAGGTCGATCAGCGCGTGGTCGGCGAACCCGGCGAGGGCGAAGTCCAGCTGGACCGTCGCCGCCTCCGTCGGATCCTCGCACTCACCCGCGGCACGCGAGGCCCGGTGCAACTGCTGCGAACGGAAGCGCAGTTGCGCCGCCTCCTGCTCCGTCTGCTTGGCCTCCGTGACGTCCAGGAAGAGCCAGCCGACCCCCAGCGGCACGGGCTCCTCCGCGAGCGGCGACGCGAGCCGCAGGAAGCCGCTGCGCCAGCAACGCCGCTCCGGCTCGCCGCTCTCCGTGGCCCGCACCGAGACCCACATCTCGGCGGGCGCGGGCGGCGCCCCCTCGGCGAGCACGTGGCTCAGCGCGCTCTCCAGCTCCTCCACGCCCTGCCCGAGCAACTCCCCGAGGGGCCGCCCCAGCAGGGCCGTACGCCCCATTCCCAGGGCCTGGGCGGCATGTTCGTTCGCCACGGCGGGACGCAGATCGGCGTCGACGAGCACGACGCCCCAGGACGCGTTCTCTAACAGGGCCTCGCTCAGCGCGATGGACCGCTCCAGGTCGATCTGCGCATGGACCTCGCTGAAGGCGCAGTACACCCCGGCGGGTTTGCCGTCCCCGCCCCGCACGGCTGCGGACTGGGTCCGCACGAGCACCCGTCCGCCGTCCTTCGTCAGGAGCGCGAACTCGTGCACCTGCCGCCCGTGCGCGTCCATCGCCGACAGGAGCCGCCCCTCGACCTCCTCGGCGTCGGCGGTCCGCACCGCCCACCCCGCGAATCCCTGCCGCCCGACGGCCTCCGCCGCCGACCACCCGAGGATCCGCTCGGCCTCACGATTCCAGTGCGTCACCACTCCGTCGGCATCGAACGCGCACAACGCGGCGTCCATCCCGTCGAGCAGTGCCGCAAGCAGTTCGGCCCCACCGGGCCCGGGATCTTCGGGCCCCAGCTCGTCGGTGGTCCCACTACGCCGGGAAGCACTCACCTGGCACCCCCTGCAGGCCGTGTCCTCATGAGCTGCATGTTCTGCGACTTTCGCATGTACCGCACGTCAGATCATTGAACTCGAACGTGACGCAGCCCACAGGTACTTCCCGGAAGTTCGACGAAATCGTTGCCCCGCGTGAACGTCCCGGGACGGCTCGATGTTCCTCGCGAGGCCTGCTCAAAAAGAGGTTGAGCCGAGCCGGTCGGGTTCCTAGGCTGTAGTCATCACGGAGAGGAGGTGGTTCGGCAGATGTATGGAAACCGGACGCGTGAGGTGACTGCGGGCTAGTGGCCCGTCGTCGCAACTCGATTTCGGCGCCGGACCAGCACGTGTGATGTGCGTGCGGCCGGCCCAATCCCAAGCAGTCACCCGACCCGCGAGCCGCCGGTGAGTCCGGCCGGCTTCCCGCCGTCTCGTACGGCGGGGACCACGGCTCGCGGGTCGTCTGCGTTCCCTGCGGGCGCAGGGACTCTCAGCCCCTGCTGACCGCCGTCAGGATCTCCGGCAGCCGCCGCGCCACCCTCGGCGCCGCGAGCCGTACGCCGAAGTACGTGATCACCGCTCCGTAGACCCCGCCCAGCGGGAGCAGCAGCCAGGTCCAGGAGTCCGCGCCCGATACGTGCAGCCAGATGGTGAAGGCGATGACCGGGGCGCAGAGCAGGGCCGCGGCGACCATTCCGCCGAAGATCGAGATCCAGGCCAGGCCCGCCTGTCCGGGGGCCACGTTCTTGTAGCCCTCCTGCGGGATCGAATAGGGGAAGCGGGCCGATGTCCACGCGCCCGTCGCCAGCATCGCGCCGAGCAGGGCGAAGGAGAGGCCGAGCGCCTCCGGCAGGCCGGTCCAGTCGCCGAGGACGGCCGCCGTGATGACCGTCACCAGGGTCGCGTACGGAACGGTGATCACCATCAGTGCCAGTGCGCGGGCACGCAGTTCGATGTACGCGTCGTACGTCGACGAGATCGCCGTCGCGACCATCCAGAACGCCGATGTGTCCTGGCCGAACTGGTTGTACATCAGGACGCCGAGCATCCCGGCCGCGAAGCACGCGAAGTAGATCGATCCCGTGCCCTGCATGGCGTTGAAGAGCGGCACGATGAGCCCGATGGCCAGGGACGTCACCCAGGCCGCCTTCGTCTTCGGGTCGCGCCACACATAGCGCAGGCTGCGCTCCATGACCGTGCCGGTGCGTCCGCCGGGCAGCAGCCCGCCCGGGCCGCGCGACGCGCGGGCCTTGGTGGGTTCCGCCGCCGCGAGCGTCGAGCCGTCGGGGGTCGTCATGAGGTGGGTGAGGCTGCGCTGCCAGAGGGCCAGCAGGGCGGCGAGAGCGGCGGCGCTCAGGGCCAGTTGCGCGATCCCCGCCGCGTACGAGGCCTCGCTCACCGAGTCGACGGCGCCGATCGCCGACGCGGGCGGGATCCAGCGGACGACGTCCGCCGTCGGTTCGAGCTGCGAGAGCCCCGAGGAACCGAGCCGCTGCGCCCCGAAGTTGACGAGCTGCGCGCCGATCGCGATGACCAGGCCGCTCAGAACGGCCAGATCACGCCCCTTGCGGCTGGTCAGGAGGCGGATGTTGGCGGCGGCGACGGTGCGCGCGAGGGCCACGCAGATGAGCAGCGTAAGGGCGATGGCCAGGACCGCGGTGACGGCCGCCGCCGCACCGTGCGCGAGGGAGACGACCGCGCCGAGAGCGAGGCAGAGCGTGAAGAGCGGGCCGATGCCCACCAGGGACGCCACGAGGAGCGCGCGCACCAGTGGCCGCGGGCGCAGCGGCAGCATCACCAGGCGGGTGGGGTCGAGGGTCTCGTCGCCGCTGGGGAAGAACAGCGGCATCACCGCCCAGCCGAGCGCGAGTACCGCGGTGAGCAGGACGGAGACGGTGGCGGCGTGTTCGTTGCCGCGCAGGGCGATCAGGCCGAGGAGCTGGAGCGCGGCGACGAGGAGCGCCGCGACGACGGACGCGATGTAGGCGGCGCGGCGTCCTGACGACTGGTGCAGGCCGTTGCGCAGGAGCGAGAGCTTGAGACGTACGAAGACGGGGGTGATGGAGGGCGCGGACGTCGCCGTCGGCGCGCTCATCGGGTGCCGCCGCCCAGCCAGTCGAGGTGCGAGCCGCTGTCGCGGCCGTTGGCGCCGACCAGTTCCAGGAACGCCTCCTGGAGCGAGGGGGCCGCGCCGCGCACCTCGGCGAGGGTGCCCTGGGCGCGGATCCGTCCCGCCGCCATCACGGCGACCCAGTCGCAGAGCGATTCGACGAGTTCCATGACGTGCGAGGAGAAGACGACGGTGGCGCCGGATGCGGTGTAGCGCTCCAGGACGCCGCGGATGATCTGCGCGGACACCGGGTCGACGCCCTCGAAGGGCTCGTCGAGGAAGAGGACTTCGGGGTTGTGGAGCAGGGCCGCGGCGAGGCCGATCTTCTTCCGCATGCCCGTCGAGTAGTCGACGACCAGTTTGTGCTGGGCGCCCGCGAGGTCGAGCACGTCAAGGAGCTGGGCCGCCCTCTTGTCGACCTCGTCGCCGGGGAGCCCGCGCAGCCGCCCGGTGTACGCGAGGAGTTCACGCCCCGAGAGGCGCTCGAAGAGACGCAGCCCTTCGGGCAGGACGCCGATGCGGGCCTTGACCTGAACCGGGTCGGCCCACACGTCGTGGCCCACGACCTCCACGGTGCCCTGATCCGGGCGGAGGAGCCCGGTCACCATGGAGAGGGTGGTGGTCTTCCCGGCGCCGTTCGGGCCGACGAGGCCGATGAACTTGCCCGCGGGCAGGGTGAGATCGATCCCGGCGACGGCGACCTGTTGGCCGAAGGCCTTCCACAGTCCTTGTACCCGTACCGCCGATGGTGCTGCCGATGCTGGCTCGCTCACCGTGTCCGCCCTTCGTCGCCGCTGGATTCGCACGATACGTCCTGCGCACCGCCGATCACCGGCTCCGCCGAGCTCCCTCGAACTCCCTCGAACTCCGCCAGGCTCTTGAAGAGCAGGCGCAGCCCGCGCAGGTCCGCCCCTACCTACGCGCCTCCCGACCGCACGCGTACGCCAATGGCGAGATGATCTCCTCCGCGTCGGGCAGCCACCGGTTCGCCGCGGTGGGGCGGCACGCCCACTGCACCGCTCCCGTCGCGCCGAAGCGGGTCGGCGGCGCGGCCACGTACGCCCCCTCGCCAAGGGCGACGCAGTCGATCGCGGCCGGCGGCCACCCGAGCTTGCGTACGAGGTCGGGCACCTTCGCGGCGGCTCCGGGGAGGACGAAGAACTGCATCCGGCGGTCCGGTGTGCAGGTCACGGGGCCGAGCGTCAGCTCCATGCGCTCCATGCGGGCAAGGGCGAGGAACCCGGCCGTCTCGGGTACGTCGATCGCGTCGAACGTGCGGCCTGTCGGCAGCAGGATCGAGGACTTCGGCTGCTTGGTCCACAGCCGCCTGGCCGCGGTCGCGCTCCCCGTCGCCTGCGTCGCCCAGTCCTCGCGCGCCGGGTGCGAACCGGGCGTCGTGCACGCGGCGTCACCGCACGAGCAGATTTCGGCCCCTTCGACGGACTCGAGCCATGTCCCGGGGAACACGTCCCAGTGGCGCTCTTCCGCGTATCGCACGGCCGTGTCCAGCAAGGATTCTCCGCGCTGCTTCGGGATGTGCGCGGCTGACGTGACTCCCATGGTCTCTTCCACGGACTTCTCAACTCCGCCCGACACCTACGGTTACGGCCGTCGCGTGCGCGGGGGCGGAGCATCGATCCTGCATGTGGGGCGCATGGGTGCACGGGCGGGGGCGCGCATGGGGAATGGGTTCCATGTGCGGGTAGCCAAGACTGGGGCACTCCGAAGAAGCAGCGCAGTTACCGACTTATGGTCCGTTTGTGGTGCATCTTCCGTTTGTTCCAAGGGCATTGATCATCTGGGGTGGCTGATTCCGGCCTCTCCGTCCAGTCCGTCCAGATGAACCACGGTGCACATCAGGGGGTACGCCATGGCCGCAAGGCCGCTCGTCGCGCGGCAGCCCAATGAAAGGCTGCAGGCACTCATTCAGGAAGCGGGTTGCTCGAACGCGGGCCTGGCCCGTCGGGTCAACATGTGCGGCGCGGAGCACGGACTCGATCTGCGCTACGACAAGACGTCGGTCGCCCGGTGGCTGCGGGGTCAGCAGCCGCGCGGCAGGGCGCCCGGCATCATCGCGGAGGCGCTCGGCCGCAAGCTGGGCCGGACCGTCACGATCGACGAGATCGGCATGGCGAACGGCAAGAACCTCGCGTCCGGCGTCGGTCTGCAGTTCTCGCCCACCGTGCTCGGCGCCATCGAGCAGGTCTGCGAGCTGTGGCGCAGCGACGTGGGGCGGCGGGACTTCCTGTCCGGTTCGTCCGTCGCCGCGTCCGCGCTCGTCGAGCCGAGCCGCGACTGGCTGATCTCGTCCCCGGACGCGCAGGTCGGGCGGATGGCGGGGCCGCGGGTCGGGCTCTCCGACGTGGCGGCGGTGCGGGCCATGACGGAGGCGCTGACGAAGCTCGACCACCAGTACGGCAGCGGGCATGTGCGGCCGGTCGTCGTGCACTATCTGAACAGCGTGGTGTCGGGGCTGCTCGCCGGTTCGTACCGCGAGTCCGTGGGGCGCGAACTGTTCGCCGCCGTCGCGCGGTTGACGGAACTCGCCGGGTACATGGCGGTGGACACGGGCCAGCCGGGTCTGGCCCAGCGCTACTACATCCAGGCGCTGCGGCTCGCACAGGCGGCGGGCGACCGGGGGTACGGCGGGTACGTGCTCGCCGCCTCCATGAGCCATCTCGCGGCCCAGCTCGGCAACCCGCGGGAGATCGCGCAGTTGGCGCGGGCGGCCCAGGAGGGGACGCGCGGGCGGGTCACCCCGCGTGCGGAGGCCATGTTCTACGCCGCCGAGGCAAGGGGGCACGCGCTGCTCGGGGACGGACGGTCGACGCAGGTGGTCGCGGGCCATGCGGTCGAGGCGATGGACCGGGCGTCGGGGGAGGCGGAATCGGGCGACGACCCCGTGTGGATCCGGCACTTCGACCATGCGTATCTGGCCGATGAACTGGCTCATTGTCACCGTGACCTGGGGCAGGCGGACGCGGCGGCGCGCAGCGCGGAGGAGTCCCTCGCGGGGCATCCCGAGACGCGGGCGCGGCGGCGGGCGATCGGCCTCGTCCTGCTCGCCACCGCGCAGGTGCAGCGGCGGGACATCGAGCAGGCCTGCCACACGGGCCTGAAGGCGGTCGAACTCCTCGGCACACTGCGGTCGAACCGGGGCGCGGAGTACCTGGAGGACTTCCAGGACCGGCTCGCGCCGTACCAGGAGGAGCCGGTGGTCAGGGAGTTCGGGGCGCGCGTGGACATCCAGGCGGCGTGAAGGGGCGCGGAGGCGGGCGCGGGGCGGAACGCGGGACCGGCACGGGATCGGGTACGGGAGCGGGCACGGGATCGGGTGCGTGAAGAATTTGTGATGTGTGTCGCGCATCGGTGAACGTGGCCCGTCCCTGCCCTTTTCGCACCGTGAATGTCCAACACCCGTACGCGATCGCCCCTTCGTGGCGACATAACCAGCGTTTCGCGGAGAGCTTTTGTTACTTCTGCGATTAAAGCGGCGACGGAGGTTTGAGCTGCGTGGCAGACGGCTGTGGGGACCCGGTAGCGTGAGCCGACGGTTCCGTAGGTTCCCCCATACGTAGGAGTCCCGGTGACGCAGCAGAGCGGGCATGGCGCCGCTTCCTCCGATCCGCACCCCGCGGACCGGCACGCGCACGAAGGCATCGTGCTGCCTGCCGACGGAAGCGAGCCGTTGATGCCCGGCACCACCGGCGACCAGGTGGCCCCTCCCGGCGGCAGCCCCTGGGGCCAGCCGTGGGGCCCGGCCCCGGCGGACCCGCCGCCCGGCTCCGGCCAGGCGTGGGACTCCCCGGCCGGCCAGCAGCAGTCGTACGGCGCGGGCACCCCGCTGCCCGCCGAGGGCACGCGGCACCAGGGCTACCCGCAGGGCCCTTCCTACGGGGGCCAGCAGTCTTACGGCGGCCATCCCCCGGAGGCTGCGGGCTCTTCGGGCGCCTCCTACGGAGGCGAGCCCTCGGGCGCCCCGTACGGCGGCCAGGCGCAGGGCGCCGGGTACGGCGGACAGCCCCAGGGCGGGCCGTACGCGGGCCACGCTCAGGGCGGCCAGCACGCGGGCCAGCACGCGGGTCAGCACGCCGCCCAAGGGCCTTACGCGGGGCCGGGCGCGGGCGGGGCGCACGCGGGGCAGCAGGCAGGCGGCGCGCACGCGAGACAGCCGGTGGGCGGGGCCCACGCGGGGCAGCCCGCCGACGCCGCGTACCCCGGGCAGCCGGGGCACGCGATTTCCCCGGCCGGTCAGGCAGGTCAGCTTCCGCCCGCGGTCCAGGCCGGGCAGCTTCCCCCGGGCGGCTCGCGCGCGAGCGCGCCGCTTCCGCCCGTCGCGGGAGGCATCGCGCCGCTTCCGCCCGCCGCCCCGGGTGACGCGGACGCCACGCAGTACATACCCGCGATGCCCGGCAACGGCGCAGGGGTCGACGAAGGCGCCACGCAGTACATACCTCCGGTGGCCCCCGGCGCCCTGCCGCCCGAGGCACCCGCCCCGGACGCCACGCGGTTCCTGGGACACGGACCCGTGCCGGGCGCGCCCCTGCCCCCGGCGGCCGGTTCCGACAGCGAGCCCACGCAGTACATACCCCCCGTGCCTGCCGAGCCCGGCAAGGCGCCCTTCGGGATACGGCCGGGCGCCCCGGGCGACCGGCAGCCGCCCGCCGAGTTCGACAGCCTCTTCCGCACCGAGCAGCCGGAGCCCGAAGGCCCCGCGTCGACCCAGCAGATGCCCCGCTTCGAGCCGCCGCAGCTCGCAGGCCAGGGCCAGGCCCAGGGTCAGTTCCAGGCGCAGGGCCAGTTCCAGGCCCAGGCGCACGGCGACGGCGGAGGCGGCGGCCGTGCCGCGCGCCGAGCCGCCGCCGCTCCCGCGTCGCGCGGCGGGGGCCGCACCGGCTCGAAGGTGCCGCTCTTCGCGGCCATCGGTGTCGCCATCGCGCTGATCGGCGTCGGAGCGGGCGCCCTCCTCAGCGGCGGCGGTGACGAGGAGAAGGACAGCCCCAAGACCGTCTCAGAGTCCGCGCCGTCCGACGGGAAACCCTCGCCCTCCGTCGACCCGGCCAAGGAGCAGGCCGTCGCCCTCGACAAGCTCCTCGCCGACAGCAACAACAGCCGCGACTCGGTGATCGCCGCCGTACGCAACGTAGGAAAGTGCGACAACCTCGGTCAGTCGGCCACCGATCTGCGCAACGCGGCCAAGCAGCGCAACGGCCTGGTCACGCGCCTTTCGCAGCTCTCCGTGGACAAGCTCCCGGCCAACGCGCAGCTGACCGCGTCCCTCACCAAGGCCTGGAAGGCGTCAGCCGCGGCCGACAACCACTACGCCGCGTGGGCGGGCCAGGTCGCGGGCAAGAAGGGCTGCAGGAAGGGCCACGCCCGCGGGACGGCGCAGGCGGTCGCCGGGAACAAGTCGAGCGGCGAGGCGACCACGGCCAAGCAGGAGGCGGCCGGGCTGTGGAACGCCATCGCCGAGCAGCACGGGCTCACCACGCGCGACAAGTCGCAGCTGTAGGACGCGCCTCGGTTCACCCGTGGTGCGGGCGCCTGGAGCGGGTCACTTCACCCGCTCCAGGGTCTTCGAGACGTTCACGAAGCCCTTGCGCGCGGGCACCAGGCGGCCGTCCCGCACCTCCTGGAACGTGACGTCGGCGTTGATCAGGCGCGGGAAGTCGCTGGCCGCGAGCATGTCCTTGAAGCGCCAGCGCAAGGTGGGCGTGAGACCGCCCGTCTCGACCTTGAGCCCCCGGTCGAGGGCCCGCCGCAGCGTCCGTGAGGAGACCTCGCCGCCGTCGAGCGACTCGACGGCCTTCTTCAGGACGGTGTACGCGATCCACGTCGTCTGCACGCCCGCGTCCGTCGGATCGACCCGGTTGTCGCCGAACGCCTGCTGACGGATGGCCCCGCGCATCTCGTCCCAGCGGGGATCGCTCGCCGCCGGGTACCAGCTGGTGACGTAGGCGCCCTCGTACGGTCCCTCGCCGCCGCCCGTGCGGTCGATGAGGGACTGGTCGACGCTGCCGAGGACGGAGGAGATCTTGGTGGTCGGGTACGCGTCCCGGGTGCGCCGGTAGGAGTCGTAGAACGTGTCCGTGCGGGCGCCGAGCGCCGCCGTCACACAGCCGCCGGTGCCCGCGCGGTCCAGCGCCTGCTCGGCCTGGGCCGTGAAGTCGGTGCCGTCCTCGGGCGCCCGGATGTCGGATGAGGGCCTGCGGTGGCTCTCGGTGAGGCCCGCGTCCAGGAGCTTGTGGAGATCGTCGCCCGCGATGGTGTCGGGGCGTACGAGGGAGACGCGCTGGCAGCGCCCTGCGAGCTGCTTGCCGTTGCCCGCCATCAGTGCCGGTTCGCCGCCGTTGACGGGGTACGACAGGGGGCTGCTGAACTCCTCGTCGGTGACGCCGTATCCGCCGATGTAGGGGATGCCCGCGACCTGGAGGGGGGAGAGGAAGGACTGGCCGTGCTGGCTGTAGGAGCCGACGACGGCCGCGACCTCCTCGTCGACCGCCTTGCGGGCGCAGTCGGCGGCGCCCACCGGGTCGTTGTGGTCGTTGCAGGTGATGACCTTGAGTTGGTGGCCGTCGAGCCCGCCGTGCGCGTTGACCCAGCGCGCGTATGCCTGCGCCATCGCGGGGATGCCGGGTTTGTTGGTCGCCTTGGTCTTCTCGGGGGCCCAGGTCATGACGGTCACGGGGTCTTCCCTTGATCCCCCCGTGGAACCAGGGATGGCCCCGCACGCGGTGGTCAGGGACGCACACACCGCCACCAGGGCGGTGAGGGACGCGGTTTTGGAGGGGTGGGGGAGCAAGGTGCGTCGCGAGGCGGGCATGGTCATGCACGATTCCGCCGCAGCGCCAACCATGGAGTGACGCGCTCTCAACGCATGGTGACAAGAAGGTGAATGGCAGGGGCCGATTCGGCTGCACGAAAGGGGAACGTACGATCGATGACCGTGCAAGGTTCGGAGAACTCTTCCCGTCGCGGCAGTCGCTCAAGCACCATGGGCGGCATGCCAACGAACGACATGCCATGGTGGCGCTGGCGCAGCAACGTGCGCTCGGCGCTCCACATGCTCTCCGACCCGGGGTTCCAGCGTGAGTGCTGGCTCGCCGGGCGCGACGAGTACGGGGACGTGACCGACGCCGTATACCGCCTGGTCGAGGACACGTGGCTCGACAACTGGTCCGCCGAGAAGTACGTAGGGACGATCTTCCGCGACGCCGAGGAGGCGGCTCTCGTCGACGCGGCGGTGCTGCGAGTCCTGCGGATCATGCACGAGGTCGGGCCCGACGCGTTGGTGTCCGCCTATCTGGACCACCCGGGCTGGCCCGAGGCGGTCCGGGCGGCTCGGGAGGCGCATGTACGGCTCTCCGTGAGTGACGGGGAGGAGCCGGACGTGCAGCCTCGGACGCTGGAGGTCCTTCGGATCATGACGCGGACCGCGAGCTAGTCCCTCGCGTGCGGCGGCCCGGTCCCGGCCTCTGGAAGGGCGGACCGGACGGGTGCCCGGTTGTGGGAACCTTGGGCGCATGAACGAACCGTCCGTCGCCGCGTCCGCCGACCCCGCTGAGCAGTACGTCCTCACCCTCTCCTGCCCGGACAAGCAGGGCATCGTGCACGCCGTGTCGAGTTATCTCTTCATGACCGGGTGCAACATCGAGGACAGCCAGCAGTTCGGCGACCACGACACAGGTCTCTTCTTCATGCGCGTCCACTTCTCGGCCGAGCCGCCGGTGACGGTGGAGAAGCTGCGGGCGAGCTTCGCGGCGATCGGCGACTCCTTCCACATGGACTGGCAGCTGGGCCGCGCCGACGACAAGATGCGCATCGTGCTCCTCGTGTCGAAGTTCGGGCACTGCCTGAACGACCTGCTGTTCCGTTCGCGGATCGGCGCGCTGCCGGTCGAGATCGCCGCGGTCGTCTCCAACCACACGGACTTCGCCGAGCTGGTCGCGTCGTATGGCATCCCCTTCCACCACATCCCGGTGACCAAGGAGAACAAGGCGCGGGCCGAGGCGCAGATCCTGGAGGTCGTGCGCGGCGAGAACGTGGAGCTCGTCGTCCTCGCCCGCTACATGCAGGTGCTCTCGGACGACTTCTGCAAGCAGCTCAGCGGCCGGATCATCAACATCCACCACTCCTTCCTGCCGAGCTTCAAGGGTGCGAAGCCCTACCACCAGGCGCACGCGCGCGGTGTGAAGCTGATCGGCGCGACCGCGCACTATGTGACGGCGGACCTCGACGAGGGCCCGATCATCGAGCAGGAGGTCGAGCGGGTCGGCCACGACGTCACGCCGAACCAGCTGGTCGCGATCGGCCGCGACGTGGAGTGCCAGGCGCTCGCGCGGGCCGTGAAGTGGCATGCGGAGCGCAGGATCCTGCTGAACGGCCACCGCACGGTCGTCTTCGCCTAGCGACGGCTCTCCGTCTCTCCGTCAGGCCCTTCCCGTACGGCCACATACAGCTGTATGTAGCTACATACAGCCACATACAGCTACATACGACTCAATGACGCCGCCGCGAACAGTACGTCCTTGATCGCCCTGCGGTCTCCGTCCTGTCCCGCCGCCGCTTCCTGCGGAGACACGTGGCCCGCGGCGAGGCGGCAGAACTCGACGCCGTCCAGTGCGACATGGGCCACCTCACGGTCGGCCGACGCGTCGGCGCCGGGGGAGTCGAGCGGGATGAACCACTCGCCGCCGCCCAAGCCCTCGATCTCCAGGCGCAGGCTCCGGCCGGGAGCGCCCGCCGCCACCAGGCCTTGCGCCGGGTCGGCGAGCCCCGAGCGGCGGCGTTCGGCGAGGGTGCCGGGGAGCAGCCGGGCGGCGAGGTCGATCATGCGGTGCAGATGGCGCGGGGACGGCGGCTCGTAGGGATAGTCCACGGCGTCGGCGATGTCGCCCGCGTGGATCCAGCACTCGAAGGCGCGCTCCAGCATCGAGTCCCGCAGCGGCAGTTGGACGCGGCGGCCCTCGTCGTCCGGGGCGCTGTAGGGAACGGCGAGGCGGCCGGAGCCGGAGCCGTGCGCGCCGCCCGCCGTGAAGGACACCGTGCGGATCAGCTCGTGGGTCTGCTCGCGCCAGGGGCCGCGCACTGCGCGCGTGGGCGGGAAGTACGAAGCGCTCCAGTACGCCTCGGTGCGGCGGCTCGGGTCGAAGGGCGGTGTTCCCTCACCGCCGAGCGGGTCGTCGAGGCCGAGAGCGAGCGCGACCAGGCCGTCGACGGCGAGGAGATGCGCGATCACCCCGGCCACCGTCGTCCGGCGGCTGACCGGCCGGTCCTCGTCGAACCACCTGAGGTCCACCGGGGCGTGCCACTCCGATGCGCCGATGTCGCGCAGCAGCGCGTCGAGCCGCGCGGTCTCGGCGTCGTACGGCATGGCCCACTCGGGCACCGGGATGCGTGGCGGGCGTCGGCCGAGGCAGCTCTCGATGACGCGGTTGCGCAGGCTCGGGTCGAGGTCGAGGCTCTCCTCCCGGTGCAGCAGGCCCACCGCGTCGCGCAGCCGCAGGGCCTCCTCCGCGCAGGGCCCGCAGTGCCCCAGGTGCTCCTCGACGGCTATGGCCTCGTCGACCGAGCAGGCGGCGAGCGCCCAGGCCCCGAGGAGGGACTTCAGGACGCGGTGGTCGAGGGTGAGGGCGACGGGAGGGTCGGGCAAGGGGGCACCGGTGTCCTCTATGGAGGTGCGGGGCAGCGGTATGCGGGGCGGCCTGCGGGCGTCCTTCCGCTCGCCCCGGTCGGCCCGGTGCTCGGCACCGGCGTCGGCGCCGCTCTCGGGGCGGTCCGGGTCCTCGAACGGTTCCTGCCGGTCGGGGCCGTTCACAGCGCTCTCCCGAAACCGGGAGGCGAGCCCGGTGCGGGGTGCGGTTCCGCGGGGCCCGCCACGTCGTTCGCGGTGGAGAGCAGCTGAAGCCCGAGGCGCAGGCGCCGCCGCGCCTCGTCCTCCGTCACGCCGAGATCGGCCGCCGTCTGGCGGTAGTCGCGCCGCTGGAAGTAGGCGAGCTCCAGGGCGGCGCGCAGCGGTGCGGGCATGGCCGTGACGATGTAGTCCGCGCGGGCGGCGGCCGATGCGCGGCGCACCTTGCGCTCCAGGTCCTCCGCGGTGCCCTCGCCGCCGCGGGCCAGGGCGGCGGACTCGGTCTGGCGCAGCCGCCGGACGGCCCGCTGGTGGGTGAGCGTGGCGACCCAGGAGCGCAGGGGGCCCTGCTTGGGGTCGTACGCGTCGGGGTTCTCCCAGATGTGGGCGAAGACCTCGCGGGTGAGCCGGTCGGCGGCGTCCTCGTCGCCGAGCACGCGGTGGGCGAGGCCGTGCACGAGCGAGGCGAAGCGGTCGTACAGCTCGCCGAGCGCGGCTGCTTCCCCGTGCGCGAGCCGCTGCTGCATGCGGCGGTCCCAGCGACGCGGCGCGTCCTTCGCCATGCGGCCCCCTCGCGTGCCGTTCCTTGCCCGTGCAGGCAGCGCCTGCCCGCGCCGACGCCGTTCGAATCGATACCCTCCGTCGAATGTAGTCGCCACCACCGACAACGCACTCCCTTTGCGGCAAAGTGCGCCGCCGCACCGCCTCGGATGATAGGGAAAGACGTTCCTGGTGTTTCATGGAGAAGAGCGGGGGCAGCCGCGACGTACGCAGGAAGCGTAGGAAAGGCTTCCGCATAGGCGAGCAGAGCTACGAGCGAGCGGTATCAGCGAGCGAGAGGCGTGCGAGTGACGCTGCAGGTGGCGGTGGACGAGCAGGACGGCTGGGCCGTTCTGCGGGTGTCCGGCGAAATGGACCTGGTGACCTCGCCCATCGTGCGCCAGCGCGTGCACGACGCGGTGGCCGACGGCCGCCACAGCCTCGTCCTCGACCTCTCCGACGTCCTGTTCTGCGACTCCAGCGGCGTCGGCGTGCTGATAGCCACGCGCCGCCTGTTCCGCTCCTGTCAGGGCCGCCTGCGCCTGATCCTGCCCGCGAAGGGCGCCGAGGACGGCTCGCACGTGAACCGCGTCTTCGCGGCCCTCGGCGTACGCCGCCTCTTCGAGGTCTTCCCGGACGTGACGGCGGCGGTCGACGACGAGGCGATCCCGCTCTCCGCGTGACGCCGGTTCTCCGCGTGCCCCCCCGCTCGCCGCGTGACGCCGCCCGCCCCCGCCCCTGCCCGGCGCGTCAGTCCCGCCGGATGAGTTCCGGATCGATGCGCCGCCCCACCAGCGGCATCGTCCCCACGACCGCCAGGACGAGCACGCCCGCCATGGCCGCGACCAGGAGCGGGACCCCGGCCCCGTCCCAGAAGGTCTCGCCGCCGCCGGTGACCAGATAGGCGGACTCGGCGAGCTTCCCCGCGACGAGCGCGAGCAGCAGACCCACGGCCAGCGGCAGCACGACCTGCGTGCACTGCACCAGCCGCAGGGTGCGGGCCCGCGCGCCGATCAAGGACAGCGCGGTGACCTGCGGTCGGCGCTCCACGGCCCGGTCGGTGACGGAGACGAGGAACGCCGCGACGCCGATGATCAGGCCCATCACCATGCCGAGCGCGAGCAGCGTCTCGATGACGGTGATCTGCTGGAGGCCGTCGATGTTGATGCCCGCCGGATCGACGTCCGCCGTGGGCGCGATGGCGCCGATGCGGTCCAGCACGTCCCGTACCGTGCCGGGGTCCGAGCCGGACGTGAGGACGAGCGTGGCCGCGACGGGCAGGGTGTGCGCCGGGAGCGCGGAGGGCGGTACCAGGAGGCCCGGACTCGGCATGTTGGTGACGTCGTACCCGTCGAACAGGACCGTGGCGTCGGGCACCTTCACCTTCAGCGAGGTGCGCTTGCCGCTCCCGCCCCGCTGCTTCATCGCGTACGCGGAGGTCTTGATGGGCGAATCGGACACGTTCGGGTCCTGGAGCCTGAGCACCTTGCCCTCCTCGCAGCCCGCCGCGTGCTCCACCAGCTTCGCGAGCTGCGCGCAGGTGGCGACCAGGGCCGGGGCCTGCCAGTCGCCGCCCTCCTTGGTGGGGTCGGTACGCGGATCCATCACGATGGCGTCCGCCCGCACCGCCGGGATGTCCCGCAGCTTGTCCTGCTGCTCCCCGCTCAGCTGCGAGAGCCGCAGGCCGTACTCCTGCACGGGCGAGTCGGAGCGGGTGATCTGCTGCTCCTCCACCAGAACGCCCTGCGCGAGCGACGCCGAGAACACGAGCAGGACCAGCCCCGTGACGACCCGCATCGCACTGCCCGGCTCGACCTCGTTGCGCCGCATGGCGAGGCTCAGGGCGAGATTGCCGGAGCGGGCGAGGCGCGTGGCGATGCCGTACGAGAGCAGCGGCATGACGCTCACCAGGCCGAGCCCGGTGAGCAGCACCCCGCCGGGCACCAGAAGGGAGTTGATGCCGGTGGACTGCGCGGGGTTGTCGGTGAGGCCGGTCGCGCTGTAGCCGACGACGATGCCGAGCCCGGTGACGAGCAGCAGGCCGCCCCAGACGCGGGGCGCGCGCGGGGCAGCGGTGCGCCGGGTGCTCAGCGGGTTGGTGGCGGCGGCGCGAGCGCTGCCGCGTCCCACGAACCAGGAGAGCGCGGTGCAGCCGATCAGGCAGACGGCGACGGTGGACGCGGAGAGCGCGCCGTCGGCGGGGTACCACTTCAGGCCGGGAAGACCGGTCCTCGCCATGATCTGGTTCAGGAGCCAGAACTCGGCGAGGCCGATGAGCGCCCCGAGGAAGGCGGCCACGACGGTCTCGGCGGCGTTCACGCGCTGGGTGCCCTTGGTGCTCAGGCCGAGGAGGCGCAGGGCGGCGAGGCGCCGGTTGCGGCTCGCGGCGGAGAGTTTGGCGCAGACCGAGAGGAAAACGCCGAGGGGCAGCAGCACGAGGGCGGCGAGGGTGAAGCGCAGGATGTCGAGGGTGGACTTCTCGACGGCGGTGGTGGGCGGGTGCTCGGAGCCGAAGCTCTTCAACGCGCGCGCGTCGTCGCCGAGCCGGTCCTTGGTGGTGCCGACGTAGGCGTACAGCTCGTTCGGGTCGGTCAGGCCCGAGGGACCGATCAGGCCCTTCTCATCACCGGGGAGCAGCCCCTTGAGACCGGGCTCGCGGCGGAGCTGGTCGTGCAGCGCGGGGGAGACGAACACCTCTCCGGGGGCGGGGAGCTCACTCAGGCCGGGTGGCGGCTTCACGTCGGCGCCGTCCTCGCCACGGGCCAGGAAGACGCGGCTGAACGGCTTCGAGCCGTGCGGGTCGGAGCGCTGGAGGACGAGGGTGGGCCGCCCGGACTTCTTGCCGGCGAAGACCTGCGGGTCGCGGTCGGCTGACCGTCCGTCGTGGGCGCCCAGGATCGAGGGAATCGTCAGGACGAGCGCGAGGCAGCACACCCCGAGGGAGCCGCCGAGGGTCATGAGCAGGAAACGTACGCGGGAGCCGCGCCCGGAGCCGAAGAGGAGCCGCAGGCCGAGCAGGAACTCGCTCATGCCGGTGCGCCCTTCGTGGCGAGGACTCCGTCGGCCATCGTGTAGTGGTGATCGGCCTGCGCCGCGACGTTCGCGTCGTGCGTGACCAGGAGGACGGCGGTGCCCTGCGAGCGGGCGAGGCCGAGGAACTCCTTGAGGACGGTGGCCGCGTTCGCGCTGTCCAGGGAGCCGGTCGGCTCGTCGGCGAAGACCACGGCGGGCTTGTGCACCAACGCCCGTGCCACGGCGACGCGCTGGCCCTGCCCTCCGGACACCTGCGAGGGCCGCCGCTCGCGCAGGTCGGCGATCCCGAGGCGGTCGAGTACCTCGGCGGCGGCCTTGAGCGCGGGGCGCTTGCGCTGTCCCGCGAGGCGCAGGGGCAGGGCGGTGTTCTCCTCGATGGTCAGTTCGGGGAGCAGCTCGCCGTACTGGAAGACGAAGCCGAAGCGCTCGCGGCGCAGCGCGCTGATGTCCTCGTCGTCGAGCTCGCCGTACGCCCGCCCCTCGAACCGCACCTCGCCCCGCGCGGGGGGCAGCACGCCCGCCAGGCAGTACAGGAGTGAGGACTTGCCGGAGCCGCTGGCCCCGGTGATCGCCGCGATCTCGCCACGCGCCAGGGTCAGATGGGCGTCACGGACGGCGGTGGTCGAGCCGTAGGAGAGGTCGACTCCCGTGGCGCTGAGGACTTCTGACGTGCTGTCTGACGTGCTGCTCGACGTACTGATCGCTTCCCCCAAGAAGGCGAAGGGCCCGGGGCGGGGGCCCGGGCCCGGTGTGCGTGCGTGGCAGCTGGTCAGGGCTGCCGCTTCGTGCCTGTGGTGACTATCGCTTGTAGTGCTTGGTCACCGAGCAGTTGTCCGGGTGGAAGGAGCCCCGGTCACGGCAGGCGCGTATCCAGGCGTTCTTCGTGTAGCGAGCGGCGCGGTCGTACACGAGCTGGTCCGCGCCGGAACGTAACACCCTGCTGCGACAGCGGCAGTTGAGATTCCGTGCGCACGGACAGTGGGGTGCGAATCGCTGTGCGTTCGCTTTGCGCATACGTAAATGACTTTTGACCCGATCATGACATCAGGGAGGTTTGGGTCACTCGTCGTGGCCGCATGAAAGCGCACATATCGGCAAGGTGTGAGGCGAGGTCAAGGCGGACCCAAAAGATCACCAAGGATCGGTCCCTGGTACAACCTCTCTTGTTCCGGTCTTGGCACAAGCGTCGCCTTCCGGCCTCCGGGGGGTCGCCGAAGACGTACGCTCGCTGCTGGAGACACCCAGGGAACCCCCTGTGCACACGCACCCAACCGCAGAAGTGAGGCGGCCCGAACACCATGGACAGTGCCGAGTACGAGCGTAAGATCGCGGCCCGTTTCGCCACCTTCGATCAAGATGGCAATGGCTACATCTCCCGTGAGGACTTCAGCACGGCGGCCGCCGCCCTGCTCACCGAGTTCGGCGCGACGGCACGCTCCGAGAAGGGCCAGGCCCTCTACATCGGGGCCGAGGCCTTCTGGCAGGGCATGGCCGGGATCGCCGACCGTGACGGCGACCAGCGGATCACCAAGCCCGAGTTCGTGGGCGGCGCCGTGAAGCGCCTGCGGGACAACCCGGCCCGGTTCGCCGAGATCGCGCGGCCCTTCCTGGACGCCGTGATCGCGGTCGCGGACGGCGACGGGGACGGTGCGGTCAGCCCGGGAGAGGCCGAGCGCGTCCTGAAGGCCCTCGGCGTCCCGGCGGACATCGCGGGCGCGGCGGGCGCCTCGCTCGACACGGACGGGGACGGGCGTGTGACGGAGGAGGAGATCGTCGCGGCGTTCGCGGCGTACTTCACCGTTCCTGAGTGAGCCGGGCAGAGACCGGACCGGCCTGCTCTGTCAGCTCCGCGCGAACCGCTCCCGCAGCTTGTACTTGAGCACCTTGCGCAACGTCTCGTTACGGGGAAGGGCCTCCACCAGCTCCAGTTGCTCCGGCAGCTTGTACGTGGAGAGCCCCTCCCCGCGCAGATACGCCGTCACCGACTCCAGGGTCAGGGCGGGGACCCGGTCGCCCGCCGACCGCCGGCCGTCCGCCGAACGCTGCTCGACCACCGCGCAGACCCGTTCCCCCCGTTCGGGGTCCGGGAGGCCGATGACCGCCGCGTCCTGCACGGCCGGATGCCGGTGGAGCAGGTCCTCGATCTCCTTCGCGGAGATGTTCTCGCCCTTGCGGATGATGATGTCCTTGGCCCGGCCGGTCAGGACGAGGTGCCCCGTCGCCCGTACGTGCCCCAGGTCCCCCGTGATCAGGAAGCCGTCCGCGTCGAAGACCCCCGCGCTCTGCTCGGGGTCCACATACCCCTGGCAGACGGCCTCCCCGCGCAGCCGCACCTCGCCGTCGACACCGGCCGGCACCTCCTTGCCCTCGGCGTCCGTGACCCGGATCTCCATCCCCGGCGGCGGCAGCCCCTCCGTCGTCGCCAGGTTCTCCGCGGTGTCGTCGGGCGCACCCATGGTGATCATCGGCACCTCGGTCATGCCGTAGCCGTGGGTGAGCTGACAGCCCATCTCCCGTACGACCGCGTGATAGATCTCCGGCGGCTTCGGCGCCCCGCCGCCCGCGAGGAGACGCAGGGTCGGGATGACCTTCTCGCCCGGCGCGAGCCCCGGTTGCTCCCCGCTTCCCCGCCGCTCCACGAGCTTGCGCTGCTCGGCGAGGAACATCGAGTAGAACGCCGTCGATCCGCCCGCCACCGTCACGCCGTGCCGCCGGTAGCCGTCGAGCGCGTCCGGCAGCGCGAAGTACTCGAACATGACCGCGGGGAAGCCGTACAGGAGCAGCATCACCGTGTAGTCCGGGCCCGCGATGTGCGCGAAGGGGAACGCCATCGAGCCGACGTCGTCCGCCGACAGGTGCAGCGCGTGCGCGAGACACGAGCCGCCCGCTATCAGCGAACGGTCCGTGTGCAGCACGCCCTTGGGGTCGGACGTCGTGCCCGAGGTCCAGTAGATCCAGCGCACCGACGTGCCGTCGGAGGGCGGCGGCGGCAGTACGGAGGGGTCGCCGTCCGGCAGGTCCTCGTACGCGTACGCCTCGAAGACGCCTCGCGCGCCGAGCCGCCGTGCCATCTCCGTGTGGTCGAAGCCGCGCCACATCCCCGGCACGGCGAAGAACTCGGCCTTCGACTCCCTGAGTGCGAAACCGACTTCGCGGTCGCGGTAGAAGGGGATGACCGGCGACTGCACCGCGCCGATACGGGCGAGAGCGAAGGAGAGCAGGGCGGTCTCGATGCGGGTGGGCAGCTGCCAGGCCACGACGGTGCCGGGGCGTACGCCCATTTCGTGGAGCCCGGCTGCCACGCGTTCGCACCGGTCGCGCAGCTCGCCGAAGGTCAGGCGCCGGTCGTCGGAGGGGTCGGCCCGGCCCGCGGACGCCTGGATCAGGACGGGGGCGTCGGGCGTGAGAGCGGCGCGGCGTTCGATGAGCTCCCAGAGGGTGCGGGAGGCGCCGAGTGCGTGCGCGGTCTCGTCGACTGCGTTCCCTGAGGCCTTCATGTGATCCCCTCGCGGCCGGAGTCCAGCGGGATGAGAGACAGAGAGCTGACGGCCAGTCAGATCGTGCCGAGAGCGTAAGGCTCACCGCCTTGTCGGTCCAGGGGTGCGGAGCTAGCCTGCCATCTGACGGGCCATCAGATGGCCCGGTGGGACTGGACGGGCGGCCGGAGGAGACACCATGACGGACAGGCGGGCCTGACGTGGACCTCACGTACACCGAGGAGGAGGAATCCTTCCGGGCCGGACTGCGCGAGTGGCTGGCCAGGACGCTCCCCCAACTACCCGCCCGCCCCGACCCGTTGGACTGGCCGGGGCGGCGCGCGTACGACATGGGGTGGCAGCGCAGGCTGTACGACGCCGGGTACGCGGGCCTGCACTGGCCCGTCGACGCGGGCGGCCGTGGGGCCACCCCCACCCAGCACCTCATCTTCCTGGAGGAGACGGAGAAGGCGGGCGCGCCCTACGTGGGCGCGGGCTTCGTGGGGCTGCTGCACGCGGGTCCGACCATCGCGTCCGAAGGGACGCCGGAGCAGCGGGCCCGGTGGCTGCCGCCCGTGCTGCGCGGCGACGAGGTGTGGTGCCAGGGATTCAGTGAGCCGGACGCGGGCTCGGACCTCGCCTCACTGCGCACGCGCGCGTGGCGGGACGGCGACGACTACGTGGTGAGCGGTTCCAAGATCTGGACCTCGCACGCGGAGGTCGCCGACTGGTGCGAGCTCCTCGTGCGTACGACACCGGTGAGCGAGGACGTGCCCAAGCACCGCGGCATCTCCTGGCTCGCGATGCCGATGGACGCCCCCGGGATCACGGTCCGGCCGCTGCGCACGCTCTCGGGTTCGGCCGAGTTCGCCGAGGTGTTCCTCGACGAGGTGCGGGTGCCCGTCGCCAACAGGGTCGGCGCGGAGAACGACGGCTGGCGCGTGACGATGGTGACGCTGTCGTACGAGCGCGGGACGGCCTTCGTGGGGGAGGTCGTCGCCTGCCGCCGCGTCCTGGGCGACCTCGCCCGCGAGGCCCGCAAGAACGGGCGCTGGGACGACGCGGTCCTGCGCCGCAGGCTCGGCAGGCTGAGCGCGGAGTTCGGGGCGCTGTGGCGGCTCACGCAGTGGAACGTCAGCGAGTCGCAGCGGGCGGGGGGCGGTGTGCCGGGGGTGGGCGGGTCCGTCTTCAAGCTGCGGTACTCGCACGCGCGCCAGGAGCTGTACGAGGCCGCGGGCGAGGTACTTGGCCCCGGCGCGCTCGACCTGGGCCACGAGTGGACCCTGGACCGGCTCTCCTCCCTCTCGTACACGATCGCCGCCGGTACCTCGCAGATCCAGCAGAACATCGTGGCCGAGCGGATACTCGGCCTCCCCAAGGGGCGGTGAGGAGCCGTATGGACTTCCAACTCTCGGATGATCAACTGGCGTTGAGGGGCGGGATGCGGGAGATCCTGGAGGGGCGGTTCGGCGCGGGTGTTCTGCGGGCCGCCGCGGACTCCTCGCGGGTTCCCTCGCTCGACCGGGCTCTCTGGCGGGAGCTCGGGGACGCCGGGTTCTTCTCGCTGCGGGTGCCGGAGGAGGAGGGCGGGGTCGGACTCGGGCTTCCGGAGGCCGTGTTGGCCTTCGAGGAGGCGGGGCGGGCGCTGCTTCCCGGGCCGCTGGTGGCCACGTTCCTCGCGGCGCGGGATGTCGCGGGGGCGGCGCGGGGGGTGACCGTGGTGACGGCCGTGTCCGGCGGGCTCGGCGGCGGGCTCGTGCCCTGGCTGGATGAGGCGGACGTGGTGCGGGGGGATGCCTCCGGCGCCGTTCCGCTGCGCTCCGTCGACCCGCTGACACCGCTGCACCGGGTGCCCGGTGGCGGAGGGGAGGGGAACACGGGGGCCGAGGCGGATCTGCTGATCGCCGCCGAACAGTTGGGCAGTGCGGCGAAGACCTGCGAGACGGCTGTCCGATACGCCCGGGAACGTACGCAATTCGGGCAGGCCATCGGGGCATTCCAGGCCGTCAAGCACCTCTGCGCGCAGATGCTGGTCCGCGTCGAGGTCGCCCGTGCCGCCGTCTATGCCGCGGCCGTCACCGGAGACGTACTGGAGATCGCGGCGGCCAAGCTGCTCGCCGACGAGGCGGCGGTGCGGGGCGCGCGGGACTGTCTTCAGGTGCACGGCGGTATGGGGTTCACCTGGGAAGCCGATGTGCATCTGCATCTCAAGCGGGCCTGGGTGCGGGCGGGCCTCGGACAGGCGGCGGCCCGGGCGGAGGAGGAGCTCGCGGCGGCGCTGTGAGGCCCGAGGTGCCTCTGTGCGAAGAGTGATCGACTTGTGGAGTCCCCCAAGTGGGGGGAGGCTACGGAGCGTCGATATCGGGTTGTGTCCTACGCGTGACTCGTCACGGCATGGAGTCGGGCTTCCGCTCCGGTACCTTGTGTGAGATGCGAGTGGTTCTGAGGTCGAGCCATGCCGGTGCTGCCCCCGAGGCGGCGCCGGACCTGGCAATGCGCACCGCTCGCAGTGCAGGAAAGGGATATATGCCCGCCTGTTCGACCCCCCGCAGCGCGCGTCGCACAGTATGCCGCACGCGTACTCCTTCGCGCTGGTATATGCCTGAAGCGCTTGTTGGGGTGACTGAACGTCAACCATGCTGTCTCTCAAGGGAATCACGTTCCGTGACCCTTTGGAGTCGCGAGGCGATGTGTCCGCCGGTTCGGATGGTGTGAGCGGTGCAGGTGCTTCATGTTCAGCTGGAGGTCAGGCCCGACCCCGCGGAGGTGGGGCGGGCCCGCAGGTGGGCGCGTTCGCGGCTCGCCTGTTCCGGAATAGGGGTCGACGAGCCGCTTGCCGAGACGTTGATCCTGCTGATCTCGGAGTTGGTCACCAACGCGGTCGTGCATACGGGCTGTCCTGCCGTACTGCGCATGCGACTACCAGACGCCCCTGACGCCGCCGAGGAAGCCGCGGGGGCGGCGGGGAGCGCGGGGTCCGCACAGGCGGGCCCCGGGACCGGGACGGTCCGGGTCGAGGTCGCCGACGCCAGCGCGCACCCGCCGGCGCCGCGGCACGCGGACGGCGACGCGACCAACGGCCGTGGCCTCGAACTCGTCGAAGGCCTCGCCGACCGCTGGGGCTGGCAGGCCGAAGGCGCGGGCAAGAGCATCTGGTGCGAGGTGGACCGGTGTGAGCCGGGCGTCGAGCCGGTCGCGTTCGACGGGACGACCTATGAGGACTACGAGGACTACGAGGACGTCGCGTACGAGGCCGTCTGAGCCCCGCATGTCGGCTCCGGATGTCCGTATGCCGGGGCCGGGCGCCCGCATGCGCCGCCGGGTGCCACGATGCGCGGCCGTGCGCGGCCGGGATAAAAGCGGCATAATTCACTAATCGCCGGGCGGGCGTTGACGTACCGTGTCCGATTGGTCACGCTTGTGTGCAGCGATTCGCCGCGAGGGGACGTCGAGGGACGGTGTCTGTGGCCCGGCCCTTGACGAGATGTGGGTCGCCGTCGGCGCCGGTCCCTTCGTGGCCGGAGAAGGCAGGACCTGTGCGCCGGAGCCGGATGGCGGCGCGTGCGGCAACGCGCTCGGGCGGGAGCCGGGGCGCCGCCATCCGAAGGCTCACCGGGCGGGCTCGCGGGCGGCGGGCTCACGGGCCGGTGCGGCAGGGCTCACAACACCGCGACCGGGGCCACGGGCGTTCCCGTGCCGCCGATGAACGGCTCGGGCATCGCGGAGAGCAGGAAGCTGTAGCGGGAAACTTCTGCACAGGCTGTGGACAACTTTTCCAGATTCCAGTTCTGGCCCTGCAGCATCCCCATCTCGACCAGGTCGAGCGCGTGCACGGGCAGCCAGAGGTTCTCGATCTCGGGCGGGAAGATCTCGAAGGTGAGGGTGTCGTTGGCGACCGCCGCGACATCCCGTGCGTGGAACCACTCCGGGGTGTGGACCGAGAGGCCGGGGGACGGATATCCGTACGCGTGCTTGTCGCCCGCCAGATAGGTCTGGATCTGACCCGTGCGTACGAGGACGATGTCGCCGGCGCGGACCGTGAGCCCCGCGAACTCCTCGGCCTCGGCCAGGTCTTCGGGGGTGACCGCGTGATCGCCGGGCAGCCGGTCGACGCCTTTGGCGCGGGCGACGTCGAGCAGGACGCCGCGTGAGACGAGGTGCGGCACCTTGTCGATGCCGCTGAACCGGGCGCCGGTGTGGGCGGTGATGGTGTCCGCGGGGCGGCCGTTGTAGATCTTTCCCGAGTGTGACGCGTGGGTGAGGGCGTCCCAGTGGGTGGCCGTCTGCAGCCCCATCGTGACCGCGTCGTCGCTGGTGGCGACCGTGCCGGGGCCGAAGAGCTCCTGGTTGATCTGCACCATCGTGTGGAGGGGGTTGATCCGGCCGCGTATCAGTCCGGTCTGGACGCCGTCCTCCTTGAGGGCGAGCGCGAGCGGAACGCGCCTGCCGGAGCGAATGGTGGCGGCGGCCTCGCGTACGACCTCGTCGGTGATGAGGTTGAGGGTGCCGATCTCGTCCTCGGATCCCCAACGGCCCCAGTTGTTGACGCGTTTGGCGATGTCGTGGAACTCGGGTGGCAGGGGCGGGTTCGTGGCGCCTGTGGATGCCGAGTCTGAGGGTGCCGAGTCTGACATGGGTCCTCCCCGGGGCTTGTCTTCTGGTGTCTGACGGGTCATAGAATCTAACGGTCCGTCAGAAACCGCGGGAAGGGGCCGGACGTGGGGAACTTCTTGGCAGGCAAGGTGGTGGCCGTGACCGGTGCCGGGCGCGGCATCGGCAGGGCGGTCGCGCTCGCCGCCGCAGCCGAGGGCGCGAAGGTCGTCGTGAACGACTACGGCGTCTCCATGGAGGGCGCCGAACCGGCCAGTGAGATAGCCGACGGCGTGGTCAAGGAGATCCAGGCGGCGGGCGGCGAGGCCGTCGCCGCCGCCGACGACATCTCGACCATGGCGGGCGGTCAGCGGATCGTGGACATCGCGCTCGCCGAGTACGGGCGCATCGACGGCGTGGTGTGCGTCGCCGGGATCCTGCGCGAGCGGATGCTCTTCAACATGTCCGAGCAGGAGTGGGACCCGGTGATCGCCACGCACCTGAAGGGCACGTTCACCGTCTTCCGGGCCGCGTCGGCGGTCATGCGGAAGCAGGGGACGGGCACGCTCATCGGCTTCACCAGCGGCAACCACCAGGGGTCGGTCGCACAGGCCAACTACAGCGCGGCCAAGGGCGGGATCATCTCGCTTGTGCGCAGCGCGGCGCTCGGCCTGAACAAGTACGGGGTGAGCGCCAACGCGGTCGCGCCGGTCGCCAGGACCCGGATGTCCGCCAACGTCCCCATGGAGCTGACGGAGATCGGGGAGCCGGAGGACGTGGCCGCGTTGGTCACGTATCTGCTGAGCGACCGGGCCCGGGAGGAGAAGATCACCGGGCAGGTCTACACGGTCGCCGGACCGAAGATCGCCGTGTGGGCGCAGCCGCGTGAGCTGCGGGCCGGGTATGTCGAGGGCGGCTGGACCCCGGAGAAGATCGCTGACTTCCTGCCGGGGACGGTGGGGGTCGATCCGATGCCGATGCTGGCCCGGCTGGAGACGATGGCGAAGGCCGCCGCCGCCAAAGACCGGCCGAACGCGTAGGCCGGGGCCGGGCGGTGGAGTTCGGATTCGGGCCCGAGGACGAGGAGTTCCGCGCGGAGGCACGGGCCTGGCTCGACGAGCATCTGACGGGGGTGTTCGCGGGCGCGGTCGGGCGGGGCGGGCCGGGGAGTGAGCACGAGGGGGTGGCGGAACGGCGGGCTTGGGAGCGGGAGTTGGGGCGGGGTGGATGGATCGGGCTCGGGTGGGGAGCGGAGGCGGGCGCGGGTGCGGGACCAGGTGGGGGTGTGGGCTCGGGCTCGGGCTCGGGCTCGGGTGCGTACGGGAATCGTCGGGCCTCGTTGACCCAGCAGGTTGTCTGGGCCGAGGAGTACGCGCGGGCGCGGGCTCCCGGGCGCCATGGCCATATCGGTGAGAACCTGCTTGCGCCGACGCTCATCGCCCACGGGACGCGGGAGCAGCGGGACGAGTTCCTGCCGCCCATCGCGCGCGGGGAGGCGCTGTGGTGCCAGGGGTACAGCGAGCCGGGCGCCGGGTCGGACCTGGCGGGGCTGCGGACGGTGGCGGTGCGGGACGGTGACGCGTACCGCGTCACCGGGCAGAAGATCTGGACTTCGCTCGCCCATGAGGCGGACTGGTGCTTCGTGCTCGCGCGGACGGAGGAGGGATCTCGTGGGCACCGGGGGATTTCGTTCCTGTTGGTGCCGATGGACCAGCCCGGACGTATCGAGGTGCGGCCCATACGGCAGCTGACGGGGACGAGCGAGTTCAACGAGGTCTTCTTCGACGGGGCGATCGCGCGTGCCTCGCATGTGGTGGGCGGTGCCGGGAACGGGTGGCGGGTGGCCATGGGGCTGCTGGGATTCGAGCGGGGGGTCTCCACGCTCGTCCAGCAGATCGGGTTCGCGCAGGAGCTGGAGAGCGTGGTCCGGGAGGCCGTCGACAGCGGGGCAGCAGAGGATCCCGTACTGCGGGACCGGCTTGTGCGGCAGTGGGCGGAGTTGCGGGTCATGCGGTGGAACGCGCTGCGTACGTTGGGCAGTTCGGGCTCCGGGGGCGGTGACGCGGATGGTGGCGGCCCGGGTGCGCCCAGTGTGGCCAAGCTGCTGTGGGGCGGGTGGCATCAGCGGCTTGGGGAGCTGGCCATGGGGGTGCGGGGGGCCGCGGCTGCCGTCGGGCCCGCGGACTGGAGCGAGAGCACTCCGTACGAACTCGACGCCCTCCAGCGGCTCTTCCTCTTCACACGGGCCGACACGGTCTACGGCGGCTCGGACGAGATTCAGCGGAACATCATCGCCGAGCGCGTGCTCGGCCTGCCGAGGGAGGCGCGATGAGGGGTGTCGTTTTCGACAGGAGCAGGGCCGAGGGGAGCAGGGACGGGGGGAGCGGAGGGAACGGGGTCGAGGTCGTCGACGACCTTGAGATACGGGATCCGGGTCCGGGGGAGGTGCTGGTCGGCGTCAAGGCCGCGGGTCTCTGCCACAGCGATCTGTCCGTGATCGACGGGACCATTCCCTTCCCTTCGCCGGTGGTGCTCGGGCACGAAGGGGCGGGGGTGGTGGAGGCGGTCGGTGCGGGGGTGACGCATGTGGGGATCGGCGATCACGTGGCGCTCTCGACCATTGCCAGCTGCGGGGCCTGCGGGGAGTGCAATCGGGGGCGGCCGACGATGTGCCGGCGCGCGATCGGGATGCCGGACCGGCCGTTCTCGCGGGGCGGTGAGCCGATCTATCAGTTCGCGGCGAACTCCGCGTTCGCGGAACGCACCGTGGTGAAGGCCGTGCAGGCCGTGAAGATCCCGCAGGACATTCCGCTGACGTCGGCGGCGTTGATCGGGTGCGGGGTGGTGACGGGGGTCGGCGCTGTCCTCAACCGCGCGAAGGTGGATCGCGGGGACAGCGTGGTGGTGATCGGGACCGGGGGCATCGGTCTGAATGTGCTGCAGGGGGCGAGGATCGCCGGGGCGACGCGGATCGTGGCCGTCGACTCGAACCCCGGGAAGGAAGGCGTGGCGCGGCAGTTCGGGGCGACGCACTTCTTGTCGTCGGCGGAGGGGGACGCGGTCAGGGAGATCCTGCCGACGGGGGCCGACCACGCGTTTGAGTGCGTGGGCCGGGTCGAGCTGATCCGGCAGGCGATCGACCTGCTGGACCGGCATGGGCAGGCGGTGCTTCTGGGAGTTCCGGCGGCGACGGCACAGGCGTCGTTCCTGGTGTCGTCGCTGTTCCTGGACAAGTCGATCCTGGGCTGCCGTTACGGGTCGGCGCGCCCGCAGAGGGACTTCGCGCTCTACGCGGAGCTGTACCGGGAGGGGCGGCTGCTCCTTGACGAACTGGTGACGGAGACATACCCGGTGGAGGACTTCGCCAAGGCGGTGGGGGACGCGGAGGCGGGGCGGGTGGCGCGGGGAGTACTGACGTTCTGAGGGGTCTCGCCGGGGGCGGGGCGGGGGCCGCCGGAGCCGGGGCGGGGGCGCGGGGTCAGCGTGAGGACCGTTGGGCGAATGTGCGGCGGTATGCGGTGGGGGTTACCCCCAGGGCCGCCTGCAAGTGCTGTCGCATGGACTGGGGCGTACCGAAGCCCGCGTCCCGGGCGACCTGGTCGACGGACAGGTCGCTGGACTCCAGGAGGTGCCGCGCACGTTCGACCCGCTGCTGCGACAGCCACTGGCCGGGGCTGATCCCCACCTCCTCGCGGAACCTGCGCGTGAAGGTGCGTACGGACATGGATTCCTGGTCGGCCATGTCGCGCAGCTGTATCGGCTCGTGGAGGCGGGCGAGGGCCCAGGCCCGCGCGGAGGTCGTGGTGGCGAACGAGGGCTCCGGGACGGGGCGTTGGATGTACTGGGCCTGGCCGCCGTCCCGGTGCGGAGGCACCACCGTACGGCGGGCGACATCGTTCGCGACCGCCGCTCCGTGGTCGCTGCGCACGACATGGAGGCAGAGGTCGAGGCCCGCCGCCACACCCGCCGATGTGAGGACGTCCCCGTCGTCGATGAACAGCACCTCCGCGTCCACCGTGATCCGGGGGAAAAGGCGCTGGAAGTGCTCCGCCGACGACCAGTGCGTCGTCGCGGTGCGCCCGTCGAGATAGCCCGCGGCAGCCAGCACGTAGCCGCCCGTGCAGATGGAGATCAGGCGCGTGCCCGGTGTGATGTGGGCGAGCGCCGAGGCCAGTTCGTCGCTCAGGCGGCCTTCCTCGTAGACCGGACCGAGTTCGTACGACGCCGGGATCACGACCGTGTCGGCCGTCGCCAGGCACTCCGGGCCGTTCTCCACGAGGATCGCGAAGTCGGCGTCCGTGCGCACCGGGCCCGGAGGGCGGACGGAGGCGGTCACGACCTCGTAGAGGTACTCGCCGTCGGCGGTCCTCGCGCGGCCGAAGATCCGCTGCGGGATGCCGAACTCGAAGGGGATGACGCCGTCCATGGCAAGGACCACCACGCGGTGACGGGGGGCGGTGGTGGTGGTTGCGGCGGTGGCGGTCGCGGCGGTCGTGGTGCCGGTCGATGAGGCCATGGCCCGATTCTAACTAATGCTGTCCTTCGGGCCACTCGTTCGGGGGTGGGGGTACCCGGATGCTGGTTGTCGTGACCCAGACAGACTTGAATCAGCCGGTCGAGCCGCCCACGGAGGTGCCGGGGCCGCCCATGGAGGTGCCGGGGCCGCCCACGGAGGTGCCGGGGCCGCACATGGAGGCGCCGGGGCGGCGTCGTCGTATCCACCGGGCGTGGTTCGTCGCCGCAGTGACCTTCGTGACGATCATCGGCGCCGCGGCCTTCCGGTCCCTGCCGGGCCTGCTCATCGACCCGCTGCACGACGAGTTCCACTGGTCGCGCGGGACGATCGGCCTCGCGGTCTCCATCAATCTCGCGCTGTACGGGCTCACCGCGCCGTTCGCCGCCGCCCTGATGGACCGCTTCGGCATCCGGAGGGTGGTGGCGGTCGCTCTTGTCGTGATCGCGCTCGGTTCGGGGCTGACCGTCTGGATGCAGTCCGCCTGGCAGCTGCTGCTGTGCTGGGGGCTGCTCGTCGGCCTCGGCTCGGGATCGATGGCGCTGGCCTTCGCCGCCACCGTCACCAACCGGTGGTTCACCACGCGGCGCGGGCTCGTCACCGGCATCCTGACGGCGGCCTCCGCCTCCGGCCAGCTGATCTTCCTGCCGCTGCTCTCCTGGCTCGTGGAGGCCCATGAGTGGCGGCCCGCCGCGGTGACCGTCGCCCTGGCCGCGCTCGCCGTCGTCCCGTTCGTCTGGCTGCTGCTGCGCGACCACCCCGCGGACGTGGGCCTGAAGCCGTACGGGGCCGAGGAGTTCGTGGAGAAGCCCCCACCCGTCACGGGGGCCGCCCGGCGTGCGGTCAACGTGCTGTTCAAGGCGGCCCGCACCGGACCGTTCTGGCTGCTCGCCGGGACCTTCGCCATCTGCGGTGCCTCGACGAACGGCCTGATCCAGACGCACTTCGTGCCCGCCGCGCACGACCACGGCATGCCGATCACGGCGGCCGCGTCGCTCCTCGCCGTCATCGGCGTCTTCGACGTCGTGGGCACGATCGCGTCCGGCTGGTTCACGGACCGCTTCGACGCGCGGCGGCTGCTCGCCGTGTACTACGCGCTGCGCGGCATCTCGCTGCTCTTCCTGCCGCTGCTGCTCGATGCGACGGTGCACCCGCCGATGATCTTCTTCATCGTCTTCTACGGCCTCGACTGGGTGGCGACCGTGCCGCCGACCCTGGCCCTCTGCCGCGAGCAGTACGGCGACGACAGCGCCATCGTCTTCGGCTGGGTGCTCGCCTCGCACCAGGTGGGTGCCGCGCTCGTGGCCGTCATCGGCGGTGTCGTGCGGGACTCCTTCGGGTCGTACGACGTGATGTGGATCGCCTCGGGCGCGCTGTGCGCGGCGGCGGCGCTGATGGCCCTGGTCATCCGGCGGCGGGTCGGCGACGAGGAGACCGCCGCGCGGTCCGCCGCGCTCACGTAGCGGACGTGCCGGGCCGGTCGAGCGTGCCGAATGTGCCGAACGTGCCCCGGTGGAACAGGAGCGGTTCGCCGTCGTCGGTGGCGCCGAGGGCGTCCACGCGGCCGACCACGATCAGGTGGTCGCCCCCGGTGTGCACCGCCTGGATCGTGCAGTCGATCCAGGCCGGTACGCCGGCCAGGCGGGGGGAGCCGGTGACGGGCGCGGAGTCGTACACCACGCCGGCGAACTTGTCGGCGCCGCTCACCGCGAAGCCGCGGCAGAGCGCGCCCTGGCCGGCGCCGAGGACGTTGACGCAGAAGACGCCCGCGCGGGCTATGCGCGGCCATGTCGTCGACGTACGCGCGACCATGAAGGAGACCAGGGGCGGGTCGAGGGAGAGCGCGGAGAAGGACTGACAGGCGAATCCGGCCGGGGCCGGTTCGCCTTCGGACGCCGGTGCTGTCACCACGGTCACGCCGGTCGCGAAGTTCCCCAGTACGCGCCGGAACTCACGCGCGTCGAGCGGTGCCCGCTCGTCGTCGCCGACCGCCCGCAGCCGCGGGCGCGGAAGGGCCTCGACCGGCCCTGTGGTGGTCGGCGCTCCGACCGACCTGAGGTATCGGACGGCGGTGGCCGCCATTCCCGCATGTCCCATCACATCACTCATTGAAGCTGACGGTTCGTCAGATTGGAAGGGTCCGGAGCCGTACGAACCATGAACTACGCACCGGACCCCGAATCATGAGCCCCGAATCATGAGCCGGAATCATGAGCCCGAGCCATGAGCCCCGAACCACGAGCCATGAGCCCCGAATCATGAGCCCCGAATCATGAGCCACGAACCGCAGGGCTCAACGGCCCTCGTACGAAGGTGAACGGCGTTCCACGAAGCTGGCCACGCCCTCGTTCGCGTCCGCCGTCGTCATGTTGATCTCCTGCGCCGCGGCCTCCGCCGCGAAGGCCGTCGCCCGGTCCGATTCGAGGGACGCGTTGACCAGTTGCTTGGTCATGGCGATGGCGCGGGTCGGCCCGCCCGCGAGGCGCTCCGCCCAGGCGCGGGCCGTCTTCTCCAGCTCACCGGCGGGTACGACGCGGTTGACGAGCCCGAGCCGTTCGGCGTCCGCGGCCGGCACGGAGTCCCCGAAGAACATCAGCTCCTTGGCCCGCTGCGGTCCGATGAGGCGGGGCAGCAGATAGGCCCCGCCGCCGTCCGGCACCAGGCCCCTGCGCACGAACACCTCGATGAACTTGGCCTGTTCCGACGCGATGACGAGATCGCAGGCGAAGGCGAGGTGTGCGCCGATCCCGGCCGCGGTCCCGTTCACGGCGGCGATCACCGGCTTCTCGCAGTCCAGGACGGCGGAGACGAGGCGCTGGGCGCCCGACTTGATCGTGCGGGCCACGTCACCGGGCACCCGCTCGGCACTGCTCGGCGCACCGCGCAGATCGGCTCCCGCGCAGAATCCCTTGCCGGTCGCGGTGATCACGACCGCGCGGACACCGGGGTCCGCGGAGGCTTCGGCGAGCAGCGAGATGACGCGTTCGCGCTGGTCCCAGGTGACGGCGTTCATGGCTTCGGGGCGGTTGAGGGTGATCCAGGAGACGCCGTTGTCAGTGGCGTGGAGTACCAATGAGTCGAGGGGGGTGTCCGACATGGGGGAGTGGCTCCGAATCGTGTGCGGGGTGATCGGGCGTGGGACGGTCAGGTGGGTTCTCGGGAGACGTCCGCTGTCGGGCGGCGGTCCGCCGCGACACTCACCGGCAGACGGCCAGGGCATCGAGCGCGACCGCGCCCTGCCCCCGCGGCAACACCATCAGGGGGTTGATATCCAGCTCAGCCAGCTCGTCGCCAAGTTCAAGAGCCATCCGCTGCACCCGAAGCACCACCTCGACGAGGGCGTCGACGTCGGCCGGCGGCGCGCCACGGACCCCGTCCAGGAGCGGCCTCCCGCGCAGCTCGGAGAGCATCGCGAGCGCCTGGTCCTCAGCGAAGGGCGGCACCCGCACGGCCACGTCCCGCAGGACCTCGACGAGGACACCCCCGAGCCCGACGGTCACCGTCGGACCGAAAAGATCGTCGTGCGTCACGCCCACGACCATCTCGACGCCCCGCTCCACCATCTGGCAGACAAGGACGCCGTCCAGCGCGATCCCTTCGTAGCGGGCGATGTCGGTCAGTTCCCGATAGGCGTCGCGCACCTGACTCGCCGAGGTCAAACCGACCTTCACCAGGCCGAGTTCGCTCTTGTGGGCGAGGTGCGCCCCGGACGCCTTCATCACCACCGGGTAGCCGACGAGCCCCGCCGCCCGCACAGCGGCCGCCGCACTGGTCACCAACTGCTCGCGCGGCACGCGAATCCCGTACGCGCGCAGCAACTGCTTCGCCGCGTGCTCGCTCAGCTGCTGACCGGGCCGCATCAGGGCCTGGGCCTTGCGGAAGGAGGGGGAGGCCGTGCGCGGCGCGTCGGCGAAGGGGGAGCGGTAGCGGGTCGTGAACCGGTGGTGGTCCAGATAGGCGCGCACCGCCGTGATGCAGTTGGCGAAGGTGCGGAAGGTGGCGACGCGCGACGAGCCGAGCAGTGTCGTGCGGTAGGCCTCCTCGGTTCCGACGGGCGAGCCCCACACCACGCACACCAGCTTGTCCGTCTGCTCCGCCGCGTCCACCAGGTCCTGCGCCAGCTTGTCGCTCATGGGCGGAAAGGGCCCGGTGATGGGGCAGATCAGCACCCCCACCTCCGGATCGTCCAGGATCGCGTCGATGATCTTCCGGCCGCGCCAGTCGCCCACCGGGTGCCCCCCGTTGTCGACGGGGTTGGCGACGTTCAAGTAGTCCGGTATCCACTGGTGCAGCTCCGTCTGCTTGGCGTCGGAGAGGGCGGGAAGCCGCAGCCCCGCCTCGGTCGCCAGGTCCGAGAAGTGCGCGCCCGTGCCGCCCGAGATCGAATACACGACGACGCCTTCGGCCCGCGGAGTCCGCGCCCTGGCCAACAGGGCGGCCGTGTCCTGGAGTTCGTCGAGCCCGTCCACGCGGATCACGCCGAACTGCCGCATGGCCGCGTCGACGACCACGTCGGCGCCGGTGAGTTTGCCGGTATGTGAGGCGGCCGTGCGGGCGCCGGTCTCGGTGCGGCCGACCTTGACCGCGACGACGGGCACGCCCTGCCGGGCGGCGCGGTCGGCGGCGAGCAGGAAGGAGCGGCCGTCCTTGAGGCCCTCGACGTAACAGGCGATGGCTCCGACCTCGGGGCGTTCGGCGAAGTAGGAGATGAAGTCGGCGGTCTCCAGGTCGGCTTCGTTGCCGGTGGGCGCCCAGTGCGAGAGGCGTACGCCGATCTCCTGCATCGTGAAGACGGGGCGGCCCTGGTGGCCGGACTGGGTGATCAGGGCGATCGCCGGTCCTTCGAGGTCGTCGCGGAACTTCTCGAAGGCGTTGAGATTGGTGTTGGGCCCCAGGAGACGGATGCCCGAGCGCTCCACGGCGGCGGACAGACGGGCCTGTGCGGCCGCGCCCTCCTCGCCGGTCTCGGCGAACCCGGAGGCGAAGGCGACCGCGAACTTCACCTTGGACTCGGCGAGTTCCTCGATGACGGGAAGGGGATCACTGACGAGGAGTACGGCCAGGTCGACCTGTTCCGGCAGGTCTGCGACGGAGGGGAAGCAGGGGGTGCCGAAGACGGACTGACGTGTGGGGTGCACCGGATGCAGCCGGGCGCCGCCCCGCTCGGCCCAGTCCATGAGCTGACGGGTGATGCCGGTGTTCGGACGGCCCTCGGCGTCGGACGCGCCGATGACGGCGACGGACTCGGGCCGGAAGAACCGGTCCAGATCCGGCACGTCGGCGTGCAGAGGCCGTCCGCCGACGTCCAGGTCGTCCGCCGTGGCGGTCTGTCCGTGGACGGCGGGTGCCGGGGTTTCGCCGCAGGCCACGACACGCGCGCGGCGGGGGTCGGTGGTGAAGGTGCCGTAAGTCGATCCAAGCATCGGTCCGCCCCGCTCCTGTGTGACAGCAACTCAACTGACGCATAGTCAGATTACTGAACTGACGCTGTGTCAGGAACAGTGCTGCACGCAAAAGCCTGAAGCGGGAACTGCCCGTACCACCCGTAACACCCTTGTCGCCCGTACCGGCACGCTGCCTCACCCGTACCCATGTGCACGCGAGCGCTACCCCGCCCCGGCGGCCGAGGCCACCGGGGCGGGGGGTTCAAGCCATCGGGGAGGGGCGGCGGGGGAGCCGCCCGGGGGGAGGGGCGGCGGGGGAGCCGCCCGGGGGGAGGGGGAGCGGGCCGTCGCGTCAGAGCGCTCTGGACACCGCCTTCGCGATCTTCTCGGCGTCCAGGGCCATTTCCCGCAGCATGCCGCTGATGGGGTTGGTGAACCCGGTGAAGAAGAGGCCGGGGGCCGACTTCGAGGTGCGGGCGCCGCGGACGAGCGGGGTGCCCTTCTTGTCGAGTACGCCGAGGTCTCCGACGAGCGGCTCAAGGGCGCGCCGGTAGCCCGTGGCCGCGACGACCGCCTCGGGAGCGATCAGCGTGCCGTCGGCGAGCGTGATCTTGCCGCCCTCGAAGGACTCGACGGCCGCGACCGGTTCGACCCGGCCCCCGCGCACCGCGTCGATCAGGCCCACGTCCTGTACCGGGATCGCGCCCTCCTTGACGCGGGAGTACAGGCCGGTGCCGGGGCGGGGGAGCCCCCGCGCGGACAGGTCGGGGACGCTCACCTTCGCGATCGGGCCCGCGAGGCGGTCGACGAGCGAGACGGGCAGCCTGCGGCACAGGATGCCCGTGCGCTGGGCGGGCCACCCCGCCGTGGAGCGGCGGACGATGTGCGGTGCGGTGCGCACGGCGAGTCGCACGCGGGCGGCGCCGCCCTCGGCGAGGTCGACGGCGATCTCGGCGCCGGTGTTGCCCGCGCCCACGACCAGGACGTCCTTGCCCTGGTAGGGGTGCGGGGCGCGGTAGGCGCTCGCGTGCACGAGGTCGCCCGTGTACGTGTCGCGGCCGGGCCAGTCGGGCAGGTGGGGGGTGTGGTTGTACCCGGTGGCGATCACGACCGCGCTGCCGGTCAGCTCCCGGCCGCCGGTGGCGTGCAGGAGCCAGCCCTCGCCGTCGGCCGCGCGCTCGAGGCGGGAGACCTCGACGCCGGTGACGATCTCCAGCTGGTGGAACTCGGTGTACTTCTCCAGGTAGCGGATGACGTTGTCACGTGACACCCAGCGTCCGAAGGCGCGCGGTATCGCGAGCCCCGGCAGTGCGGAGAGACGTCGTGTCGTGTGCAGGCGCAGGCGGTCGTAGTGCGTGCGCCAGGAGGCGCCGACGCGGTCGGACTTCTCGAGCACGACCGCGCGTACGCCTCGGGCGCGCAGGGCGGCCGCCACGGAGAGCCCGCCGGGTCCGCCGCCGACGACGTACACGGGGCGATCTTGCTGTGGCGTCTGTGGGGGAATGGTGTCGGCCATGAATCTGAGAGTAATCACGCGGTCACTTGATGGGGGACGGTCAAGCCCCAAACCGGTTGCGAATTGATCACGGGTGTACGCGGCGAGCCGTACGTCCGTGGGCTCCATCGCACGTCGCAGGGCTCACGCGGCGTACGGCCTCTTGCGTACGCCTCTTGCGCAAAGGGCGGGCGTGCGCTGAACTGACGTACCGTCAGAAACCCTCATCCGGAACGGGAGAGACCGCCGCATGGACACGATCCGGCTCGACCTGTGAACCCGCGCTCCGACCTTCCCGAGCCCGACGCCTTCACCCGCCCCTACTGGGACGCGGCCGCGGAGGGGCACCTCCTGATCCGGCGCTGCGGCGGGTGCGGCGAGGCGCACCACTATCCGCGCGAGTTCTGCCCGTACTGCTGGAGCGAGGAAGGCGGCTGGGAGCGGGCGAGCGGTCGCGCCACGCTCTACACCTGGTCCGTCGTGCACCGGAACGACCTGCCGCCGTTCGGCTCCCGCGTCCCGTACGTCGCCGCGGTCGTCGACCTCGCCGAGGGGCCGCGCATGATGACGGAGATCGTCGGCTCCGAGGAGGACGGGCCGCGGAACGGTCTGCGGATCGGGATGGCGCTTGAGGTCGCGTTCCGCGAGGTGGGGGAGGAGGCGGAGGGGGCGGGCGTGACGGTGCCGGTGTTCCGGCGGGCTTCCCGGCGAGTTTCCCCGCGGGCTTCGTAATCCGCTTTCGCGGAGCACGAGAGGCGAGGGATCATGATCCATGGCCTCCTCAGACGCGCACGGCAGCTGGCAGTTGACCTCCGGCCTCGATCAATTCCTCGCCCGAGCCGGGGACTTCCTGCGCTCCGACCCCACCACGCACACCGTGCTGCTCAGCGCCTCCGACAATCTGCGCACGAGAGGGCTCCATGCGTACGGGGACGACGCGCCCCGCTTTGGTATCCGCACCGGAGCCGACGGCGCCGTGGAGGGCGTCTTCCTGTGGACCCCGCCGCACCGGCTCTCGCTGAGCCCCCTGGCCGACGAGACGGCCGCCGACGACCTCGCCGCGCTGCTCTGCGACGCGGGCGAGAAGCTGCCCGGCGTCGGAGGCGAGCGGGAGACCGCGGAGGCGTTCGCGCGGGCGTGGGAGCGGCGCACGGGGGTCACCGCCGAAGTCGCCTACCGTGACCGGCTGTACCGCCTGGGCACCCTCACCCCGCCCGAGCCTGCCCCCGAGGGTGCCGCGCGCGTCGCCACCGAGGCGGACCGGGAGCTGCTGATGCGCTGGCACCGGGAGTTCGGGGAAGCCATGGGGGAGAGCAGGATCATCGGCTCCGCTGCGTGGGCCGATGCCCGCATCGCCTACGGAGGCATCACCCTCTGGGAGACCCCCGACGGCACCCCCGCCGCCATGGCCGGCCGCACGCGCCGCATCGCGGGCCAGGTCCGGGTGGCCCCCGTCTACACCCCCGCCGCGCTCCGCGGCCGTGGCTACGCGGGAGCCGCGACCGTCGAGGTCAGCCGTGCCGCGCTGGCCGACGGGGCGGACGAGGTGCTGCTCTTCGCCGACCTGGCCAACCTCACGAGCACCGGGCTCTACCTGCGGATCGGCTACAGCCCGGTGCGGGACTTCACGCAGTACCGCTTCACGCCGTGAGTTCTATGGCGTGAAGCGGTACTGCGTGGGCTCTACGGCGTGGGCTCTATGGCGAGAGTTCTACGGCGTGGGCTCTACGGCGTGAGTTCCACGCCGCGAGCTCTATGGCGAGAGTTCCACGCCGCGAGCTATGGCGAGAGTTCCGCGGCGTGATCCTCACGGCCACAGCAGCTCCTTGACCCAGTTCTCGTCCGTACCCCGCCGGTACCGCAGCCGCACGTGCCGGCGCCGCGCTTCCCCCTGGAAGAACTCGACCTCCGACGGTTCGAGTACGTACAGCGTCCAGCTCGGCGCCGGGGCGTCCGGCTCCGCCTGCGCGTGCTCCCAGGCGGCCTGGCTCGCGGCCACCAGGTCCCCGTACGACGGCAGCACTTCGCTCTGTCTGCCGACCAGTGCCGACGCCAGTGCCCCGGGCGAACGGCGTGCGAGATCGGCGCGGCTCTCGGTGGCGCTCGCCGTCGTCACCCGGCCGCGCACCCGGATCTGGCGGCCCTGCACGGGCCAGTAGAACCCGAGCGCGGCCTCGGGGCGCGCCGCGAGCTGGCGGCCCTTCGCGCTGCCCGAGTGCGAGCCGAAGTGCCAGCCGGAGGCGTCCGCGTCGTGCAGCATCAGCGTCCGCAGGTCCGGGTGGCCCGACTCGTCCGCCGTCGCCAGGGTCATGGTGTGCGGCTCCACCTGACCCGCCTCGGCCACGTCCACGAACCACTGCCAGAACAGGGGCAGCGGCCCCGCGGGGGCGGTCGCCGGGTCGAAGGCGGGAAGTTCGGTGTCCCAGACGCGGAGGGAGCGCAGGAGGGCGCGGCCGTGGGTGGTGTCATCGGGCCTGGTGTCGGAGTCGTCCATCCGGCGAATCTACGGGAGGGGTCGGCGCGTCAGGCTGAGGCCTCCTCAGCCCCGCCCGAGCACCACTGTCCCCGACGAGCAGAACCACCCGCCCGTACCGGACGCCACCGCCACCTCCGGCAGCCTTCCTCCCGCCTTCCGCACCTGGCGTCCTTCGCCCGCGTCGCCGCGCAGTTGCCGTACCGCCTCCACGAGCAGGAACAGGCCGCGCATTCCCGGGTGCTGGGCGGAGAGGCCGCCGCCGTCCGTGTTCGTGGGCAGTTCGCCCTCCCGCAGCAGGCGGCCCTTCTCCACGAACGCGCCGCCCTCGCCCTTCGCGCAGAAACCCAGGTCCTCAAGGGTCACCAGGGTCATGTAGGTGAAGGCGTCGTAGATCTCCGCCACGTCGACGTCCGCGGGGCGCACTCCCGCCCGCTCGAACGCCAGGCGCCCGCTCACCGCCGCCGGGGAGACCGTGAAGTCCTCCCACTCCGACATCGTCGTGTGCGAGACGTGCTCGCCGGTGCCGAGCACCCAGACCGGCGTCGACGCGCAGTCGGCCACGTACTCCTGCGCCGCGAGGAGCACCGCGCATCCGCCGTCGGAACGTATGCAGCAGTGCAGTTTGGTGAACGGGTCCGCGATCATCGGGCCGTCCAGGACCTCGTCGGCGGTGATCGGGTCGCGGTACATCGCGTCGGGGTTGGTCGCGGCGTTCGCCCGTGCCTGGACCGCCACGGAGGCGAGCTGTTCGAGCGTCGTGCCGTACTCGTGCATGTGGCGGCGCGCGGCCATCGCGTACTTGGAGATCAGGGAGTGGCCGTACGGGACCTCGAACTGAAGGGGGCCGCGCGCGCCGAAGGAGAGGTTCGATGTGCGCCGTTTCGCCTTGATGTCCGCCCTGGCCGTCGAGCCGTACACGAGGAGTACGGCGTTGGCGCGCCCGGCGGCGATCGCGTCCACCGCGTGGGCCGCCATGACCTCCCAGGTGGAGCCGCCGACGGAGGTGGAGTCGACCCAGCGTGGCCTCAGGCCCAGGTACTCGGCGACCTCGACCGGGGCGAGCGTGCCGAGGCCCGCGGACGCGACGCCGTCGATGACCTCGCGGCCGAGGCCCGAGTCGGCGAGGGCGCGGCGGGCGGCCTGGGCGTGCAGGGCGTAGGGGGTGGCCTCGTCCACGCGGCCGCAGTCGGAGAGGGATATGCCGACCACGGCCACCTTGCGCGGGTGGCTCCGCGGGCCGTTTCGCGGGAGCTTCGTCGACGCGACCGCACCGGCCGGCGCCGCGGAAGGGCCTGGAGGAAGGGGAGTTGGCATGAATCTGACGGTACATCAGATCGGGTGTGCGCAGGGAGCCGTTACGTGTCGTCCCGGCCCTGTGCATCTGGCGGGCGCCGTCTTAGCATGACGACCCGTCAGATCTGGCTCGTCGCACACGGCGGCGACCCGGGGAGGAGCTCGCCGATGGACGCCGCCTTCACCGCGGAGCAGGAAGAAATCCGCCGCACCCTCCGTGAGCTCGTCACCAAACGCTGCGGCCCCCAAGAGGTGCGGACCGCGGTCCGCACACCCGCCGGGTACGACGCCGCCCTCTGGTCCGCCCTCGCCGGACAGCTCGGCCTGCCCGGCATCGCCGTCCCCGAGGCGTACGGGGGAGTGGGATGCGGCCCGGCGGAGCTCGCCCTCGGCAGCGAGGAACTGGGCCGCGCCCTCGCCCCCTCGCCCCTCTTCGCCACCGCCGCTCTCGTCGCCCCGCTCCTCCAGCTCCTGGGCACCGACGAGCAGCGGTCGCAGCTGCTTCCGCGCATCGCGCAGGGCACTCTTGCCGCCGCGCTCGCCGTGCCCGGCACGGGTCTGGCCACCGCGCTCGGTCTCGTCGGCGACAACCTCGGCGACTGGTCGGGCGGCGGCCGTGCGGGCGGTGTGCAGGCCAAGCTGTCGGACGGCGTCTGGCGGCTCTACGGCCAGGCCGAGCAGGTCCTCGACGGGCACAGCGCGGGACTGCTCGTCGTGGCCGCGCACACCGGGGGGTACGCCCGCTCGCGCACTCTCCTCTATCTCGTACGGGAGGGGGCCGCCGGACTCGTACGGACCCGGCAGACGGCCCTCGATGAGACCAGGCCGCAGGCCCGCGTCGAACTGCGTGATGTTCAGGCGGAGTTGCTGGGTGCCGCCGATGACGCCGATGTGCCGGGGGCGCTCGCCGCGGTCGGTGACGTCGCCGCCACCGTGCTGGCCGCGGAGGCCGTGGGCGCGGCGGACAGTGCGCTCGGGAGGACGGTCGAGTACGTCAAGCAGCGTGAGCAGTTCGGGCGGGCGATCGGGTCCTTCCAGGCCGTCAAGCACCGTCTCGCGGATGTGTATGTGCAGGTGCAGGCCGCGCGGTCGGCGGCGTACTACGCGGCGTGGGCCGCCGGTGCGGGCTCCGAACGGGCTGGTGCGGGATCCGAACGGGCCGGTGCGGGATCCGAACGGGCCGGGGGCCTTGCGCTCGCGCAGGCGCTCGACGCGTTGCGGACCGCGGCGTCGGAGGCCGTGCAGTTGCACGGCGGCATCGGGTTCACCTGGGAGCACGAGGCGCATCTGTACTTCAAGCGGGCGTCGAGCGACGAGCTGCTCTTCGGGCCCGTGCACCGGCTGCGGGCACGCGCGGCGGAACAGGCGGAGCTGTTCGCGCCGACGCCGGCCCGCACGTCGACGCCGACCGGTACCTCCACACCCCCCGCGACCCCGACGGTGGCCGTCTGATGGCCCCCGGTGTCCGCCTGATGCAGAAGATGTCGTCCACCAGGACCTTCGCGAAGATCGCCCCGCACTTCATCCCCGCCATGGACCGCACGGTGCACCGCCTCACGCGAGGCAAGGTGCTGCTCAGCGCGAAGATGCTGCCGGGGGTGATCCTGACGGTGCGCGGCGCCAAGAGCGGGATTCCGCGGCGCACACCCTTGGCCTGTATGCCGGAGGAATCGGGGAGTTGGATCCTCATCGGCTCCAACTTCGGGCGCCCGGGGCATCCCGTATGGACCGGCAACCTCATCGCCCATCCGGACGCCGACGTCAACTGGCGGGGCGCGGACGTCCCGGTCAGGGCGCGGCTGCTGGCGGGGGACGAGCGGGACGCGGCGTGGGACGCGGCGGTGGCGTTCTGGCCGCCGTACGCGACGTACCAGTCCCGCGTGGAACGGGAGATCCGTCTGTTCCGCGTGGAGCGGCGCACGGACTAGACGCACGGACTAGACCTACGGATCGAGTGCCCGGGGAACACAACGGCGGATCACTGGAACACCGTGATCCGCCGTTGCGGTGACAGGACTTGGTGAAGCGTCGGAGAGAAGAGCGTGGGAGAGGATATGCGAGATGCCCTACTTCGTCGGCTTCTTGCCTGTTACGCCCAGATGCACCAACAGTGCGAGGTTGGGCTTCAGTTCGGCCTGCTTGACGCCCCACGTCTGGAAGCCCCGCTGGTGCGAGGCGACCGCGGCGAGCATCGCCACCAGGGAGCCCGCCATCGCGGCCGGGTTCACGTCCTTGTCGACCTTGCCCTTGGCCTGGAGCTCCTTGACCGTGTCGGTAAGGGAGTTGTTGACCGAGTTCAGGATCTTCATACGGAGCTTGTAGAAGCGTTTGTCGCCCTCCGCGGCGCCAAGATCGACGACCCGGAGGATCGCGTCGTTCTTGCGCCAGAAGTCGAGGAAGCCCTCGACCAGCTCCTGCGAGGTCTGCCACCCCGCCTTGCCGACCCAGGATCGGCCGTCGAGGAACTGGGTCAACTCCGCGCCTTCGGCCGCCATTTGCTCGGCGATCTCAAGGACGGCGCCCTCGACGTCGGGGAAGTACTGATAGAAGGTCGCGGGTGAAGTCCCCGCCTTCCGGGCGACGTCGATGACTTTGACGTCCCGGTAGGGCGAGGAGCTGAGCATCTCGCTGAGGCAGTCGAGCAGCTTCTGACGCGTCGCCTGACCGCGCCGACCGGCCACGCGGCCGTCGACGGTACGTACCTGTCCTGTCATGCCGTCAGCTTACCGAGGGGTGATCGGAGCGCGATTCGGCCGAGTGCAAATGGGGTTGGAGGCGGTATTCGCCCCTTGTTCCGCGCACAGGTCCGGCGCCGGATTCGAATAGCTCATACGTTCGAATCAAACGTCACTCGCGCATCTCGTCTCTCCTTGCGTCTCCTTTGTCCCACAACACCCCGATCCCGCCCCGGGTTCGCAACCGTCGCCCCGTACAGGAAGAATCAGGGTGCGTGCCGCCGGAGCGGCTCGGTGGTGAGACGCTGCTCGGGGCCGCTCATACGGCGCCCGCGTACGGGGAGGTGGCAGGGCAAGTGGTGGATCAGCTGACGCAGCACGATCCGAGGCGGATCGGCCCGTTCGAGGTGCTCGGCCGGCTCGGAGCCGGTGGCATGGGCCTTGTCTACCTCGCGCGCTCCGCGTCAGGGCGGCGCGTGGCGATCAAGACGGTCAGGACCGAGCTCGCCGAGGACCAGCTGTTCCGCGTCCGTTTCACGCGTGAGGTCGAGGCGGCACGGGCCGTGTCCGGTTTCTATACGGCGGCTGTGGTGGACGCCGATCCGCGTGCGGCGGTGCCGTGGCTGGCCACCGCGTACGTACCGGCCCCCTCGCTCGAAGAAATAGTGAATGAACACGGGCCGCTGCCCACCCAGGCCGTGCGCTGGCTTGCGGCCGGCGTCGCCGAGGCCCTGGAGTCCATCCACGGCGCGGGCCTCGTCCACCGTGACCTCAAGCCGTCGAACGTCCTCGTGGTGGAGGACGGACCGCGCGTGATCGACTTCGGCATCGCGTCCGGCGTCTCCAACACCCGCCTGACCATGACGAACGTCGCGGTGGGCACGCCCGCGTACATGTCGCCCGAGCAGGCGAAGGACTCACGCAGCGTGACCGGCGCGAGCGACGTCTTCTCGCTCGGCTCGATGCTCGTCTTCGCCGCCACCGGGCACGCGCCCTTCCACGGCGCGAACCCTGTCGAGACCGTCTTCATGCTGCTCCGCGAGGGCCCTGACCTGGCAGGACTTCCGGACGAGCTGCGCCCGCTCATCGAGACGTGCATGCAGATGGAGGCGCCGCTGCGGCCGAGCCCCAACGACCTCCAGGCCCAGCTGGCGCCCCACCTCTTCGCCTCGGAGAGCGAGGACGGCGACAGCGGCACGGCCTCCGCCTGGCTGCCCGAGCGGGCCGTCGCGCTGATCGAGGCGCGCCGGGGCGGCCGTCCGCCCGTGCGGGCCGCGCTCGCCGCCTCCGGGCGCAGCGGCGGCGGCCGTGGTGGCGCCCCCGCCGTCGCACCGCCGCCGCGGCACGCGCCGCCGGTGCCGCCGACGCAGCCGCCCCCCTTCGGGAACGTGCCGGACGCCGGTCCCGTGCACCTCGCCGGGGCGAAGGTGCCGATCGGTCCAGGACCGCGGGTGGCCGACGCGCGCGCCGCAGCCGTGAGCGCGCCGCCCGCCGACGGCGGCCTCGCCGCCTCGTGGTCGCGGTCCAAGGCCGTCACGAACGGCGTCGACCCCGTGGTGCCCGCCCCCACCGCCGCGCCGGACGCGGGGGCCGCGTGGCGCCCGTGGCGGTTCCGGATGTCGAACGACGTCTGGGGGACGCCCGCCGTCGCGGGGAACCTCGTGTACGTCACGTCCTTCGAGGTCCACGCCCTGGACGTCGGCACGGGCCGCCGCAGCTTCAAGACGCGGGACGTCGCCTGGTCCATGGCGGTCGCCGACGGACGTATCCACGCCTCGGACGGCCCCACGCTCTACGCCCTCGACGGCGCCGAGGGCACCGACCTGTGGCGCCTGTCGACCGATGCCTGGGTGTACTCCCTGCAGGCCGACCGCGGCACCGTCGTCACCGGGACGCGCGGCGGCGGCGTACAGGCCTGGGAGGCCGCGAACGGCGAGAAGCTCTGGGAGATCACCGGAGCCCAGACCGACTTCGAGACCCCCGAGGCGGGACCCGTCGTCCACGACGGCACGGTCTACGTCTGGAAGGACGCGCGCCTGCGTGCTCTGGAGGCCCGTACCGGCGAGGAGCGCTGGTCGTACCCCATTGGCGACGCGGCCTCCTGCGGTGGCGTTCCGGTGCGGCTCGCGCCCGCGCAGGACGGGTACGTGTACGTGTCCGCGGGGTCCAGGGTCCTGGCGATCGACGTGGCCGGCGGGCACGTCCGCTGGCACTTCGAGGCGCCCGCCGCGTTCCTGTGCCCGCCCGCGTTCGCGCCGGGACCCGCGGTCACCGGCGGCGGCGTGTATCTCGCGGACTACCTCGGGACCGTGTACGCCCTCGACGCCATGGACGGCCGTGACCGCTGGCGCATCGCCACGGAGTCCCGGGCGTCGATCGAGCCCGTGCTCGTCGCGGACGGGCATGTGCACGTGGGCAGCGGCAAGGGGCTCTACACGCTGGACGCGGTGACGGGAACGCCCAAGTGGCGCTTCCAGGCCGGTGGCGAGGTCGTCGGCACGCCCGTCGTCGCCGACCGGCGGATCCACTTCGGTTCGACGGACCACCTGCTGTACACCCTGAAGGCGGACGACGGCCGCCTCCGCTGGAAGCTGGCCACCGGCGGCGAGATCACCGGGGCTCCGGTGGTGCGGGACGGCGTCGTGTACGCGTGCAGCAAGGACCGGTGCGTGTACGCGCTGGACGCGGAGCGGGGGACCGGGACAGCCCGGTCCTAGGCGGGGCGGCCGGACCGTTCCCGGGTGTGGGCCCGCCTCGTGACGGCCGTCGTACCAGCTTTGGAAGGGGCTCCGGACGGCGGCCGTCCACTGGTGACGTTACGCCGAGCGAATGAACCGCGCGAGGTGACCGCCCGGCTCTCACCCGCTCACCCGCTCACCCGCTCCCCCGCTCCCCCGCTCACCTGGTACGGAATGCGGACCCGCGCCCCGTGAAGAGCCCCGCCTGTCGCTCCGGCGGCAGACTGCCGAGCGCGATGAGGTGCGGCGCCTGGGCCAGGGCCTGGGTGCGGGCCGCCTCCTTCGCCGCCCAGAGCGCGCGCACGGTGCCCTGGACCGGCTCCGTCGGGCAGGCGGCGATGACCTCGGCGGCGCGTACGGCCGCCGTCAGCAGGTCGGCGGGGGCGACCAGCTCGGAGACCAGGCCGATCTCGTACGCCCGCCGCGCGGAGACCCGCTCGGCCGTCCCCATCAGCGACATCCTCGCGACCTCGCCGAGCGGCATGCGCTGCGCCATGAGGATCGCCTCGTACGCGCTGACCATGCCGTACGTGGTGTGCGGGTCGAAGAACGTGGCGTGCTCGGCGGCGATGACGAACTCCGCCTCGCCCAGGAGATAGAAGGCACCCCCGCACGCCATGCCGTTGACGGCGGCGACGACCGGCTTCCACAGGTCGTTGGCCTTGGGGCCGATGGACAGGAGCGGATCGTCCATCGAGTAGGGGGAGCCGGGCTGCGGTACGTCCGTGTCGCGGTCGATGCCCGTGCAGAACGCCTTCTCCCCCGCGCCGGTGAGGACGATCGCCCGTACGGTGTCGTCGAAGCGGAACTCCCGCCAGAGGGAGCCGAGTTGCTCGCAGGTGGCGAGGTCGATGGCGTTGTGGCGCGCGGGGCGGTCGAGGGTGACGACCGCTACGCCCGTGTCCTTGTCGATCGCCGTACGCAGGGCGCCCGCAGCCGTCATGGCCGCTCCAGCAGCCAGCGGGGCGTCGCGATCCCGCCCACGTCGGTGAACGTGACCTGCACCTTCGCGCCGATGCGCAGGCGGTCGGGGTCGACGGAGTTCAGCGGAGCGTCCGGGGCGGTGACCAGGTTGCCGACCAGGCGGATGCGGGGGGCGTCGGCCAGTTCGACGATGATCGCGTTGTACGGGGCCTGCTCGGCGTAGGCGGGGAGCAGGGGTGGGTGCGGGCGGACGTAGGACCAGATGCGGCCGCGTCCGCTCATCCTGCGCCACTCGCTGTCGAAGGACTGGCAGTGGGGGCAGCAGGGCCTCGGCGGGAACCGCAGCTCGCCGCAGGCGGTGCAGGCCTGTATGCGGAGTTCGCCCCGGGCGGCGTACTCCCAGAAGGGGGCGCCGTCCGTATCGATGGTGGGGGAGAGCAGGGGCTCGGTGGTCGCGTCTGTCATGTTCTCGCCTCTTCCGGGTGCGGGCCGTCGTGGTTGCTCGCGCGGTTCCCCGCGCCCCTTAAGGGGCGCGCAACAGCACCGCCGACGTCGGTACGCCCTCGCCCGCCGTCACCAAGCACGTCGCCGCGTCCGGTACTTGCGCCGTGCTCGTGCCACGCAGCTGCTTCACGCCCTCGTTGATGAGGTTGAAGCCGTGGACGTACGCCTCGCTCAGACCGCCGCCCCCGGTGTTGATCGGCAGCCGGCCACCGCTCTCCAGTGCGCCGCCCTCGGTGAAGGCGCCGCCCTCGCCCCGGCCGCAGAAGCCGTACCCCTCCAGGGACAGCGGGATCAGCGGCGTGAACGCGTCGTAGATCTGGGCCACGTCCACGTCCTGCGGGCCGAAGTCCGCCTGCTTCCAGAGGTGTCGGGCGGCCGTCCACGCGGGTCCGGTCAGCGGGTCGTCGTTCCAGTAGTTGACCATGCCGTGGTGCTGCGCGGGCAGGCCCTGGGCGACGGAGTGGACGTACACGGGCTTCTGCCGGCAGTCCCGCGCCCGCTCGGCGGACACGATCACGCACGCCAACGCGCCGTCTGTCTCCAGGCAGTTGTCGAACAGGCACAGCGGCTCGCTGATCCATCGCGACGACATGTACATCTCGCGGGTCAGCGGCCGTTCGTACATCATCGCGGCCGGGTTCTGGTTCGCCCGGTTCCTGCACGCGAGGGCCACATTGAAGAGGTGGTCGCGGGTCGCGCCGTACTCGTGCATGTAGCGGCGCGCCAGCATGCCGATCTCGTCCGCGGGGCGCAGCAGCCCGAACGGCCGCGTCCACTGGGCGGGAGTGGGGAGTTGGACGGCCGTGTTCTTCCAGGGGCGCGGCCCGCTGCCCCGCTTGCGGGAGCGCCAGGCGATGCCGACGTTCGCCTGCCCGGTGGCGACGGCGGACGCGAGGTGCGCGATGGTCGCGCAGGAACCGCCGCCTCCGTAGCCCACCTTGCTGAAGTAGGTCACGTCGCCCGCGCCGATCGCCTTGGCGACCTCGACCTCGTCCGTCTCCTCCATCGTGTACGAGGCGAACGCGTCGACCTCCGAAGGGGCGATGCCCGCGTCGTCGAGCGCGGCGACGATCGCCCGGCAGGCCAACGTCTTCTCGTCCTCGGGCAGTTGTTTGGCGAACGAGGTCTGCCCGATCCCGACTATCGCTGTAGCGTCTTTGAGTGAAGCCATGGGCAACGGCACCTCCGCGAGTGGCGTAGTGGCGAGGTCCGGGGGCTTCGCCATACGTCGTCCCGACTGCTGACAGCGCGTCAGGTTACAGCTAATCTGACGGATAGTCAGCTACTGCGGCGGAGGGGCTTGTGATGCGCGGCGACCTGGAGTGGGGCAGCATCCCGGGACTGGTCCGGGCGGCGTCCGAGCGGTTCGGGGGCCGGGAGGCGGTCGTCGAGGGCCGCACCCGCGTCTCGTACGCCGAGCTCGGCCGACGCGTGGAGAGGGCCGCCGCCGCGTGCATGGCGGCCGGTGTCAACTCCGGTGATCGGGTAGCCGTCTGGGCCCCCAACACCCTGGACTGGATCGTCTCGGCGCTCGGTGCGGTATCGGCGGGCGCGGTCCTCGTCCCCCTGAACACCCGCTTCAAAGGCGCCGAGGCGGCCTACGTACTGCAACGCAGCCGCGCGAAGCTGCTCTTCGTGACCGGCACCTTCCTCGGCACGTCGTACGTCGCGTCACTGCGCCGCGCGGCGGCGGAGGGGCAGGGAAGGGGGAAGGGGAGGGGGCCGCTGCCCGGTCTCCCCGACCTGGAGCAGGTGGTGGTCCTGTCCGACGACGCCCCGGAGGACTTCCGTGCCTGGAAGGACTTCGTGGCCGGTGGTGACGGGGTGAGCGGCCAGGACGTACGGGCACGCGCGGACTCCGTCGAAGGCTCGGCACCCTCGGACATCGTCTACACCTCGGGCACCACGGGGCGCCCCAAGGGCGCTGTGATCACCCACGCCCAGACCCTGCGCTGCTACGGCATCTGGAGCGAACTCGCGGGCCTGTGCGAAGGCGACCGCTATCTGATCGTCAACCCGTTCTTCCACACCTTCGGCTACAAGGCGGGGATCATCGCCTGCCTGATGCGCGGCGCGACGATGGTCCCGCAGCCGGTCTTCAACGTGGACACGGTCCTCGCGAACGTGGCGGCGGAACGGATCTCCGTCCTCCCCGGCCCCCCGACCCTCCACCAGTCCCTCCTCGACCACCCGGCCCGCGACCAGCACGACCTGTCGGCCCTGCGTCTGGTGGTGACGGGTGCGGCGGTGGTCCCGCTGCGACTGGTCGAGCGCCTGCGCACCGAACTGCACATCGCCACGGTCCTGACGGCGTACGGCCTCTCGGAGGCGAGCGGCATCGTCACGATGTGCCACCAGTCGGACACCGCGCGGACCATCGCCTCCACTTCGGGCCGGGCCATCCCGGACACGGAGGTGCGGGTGGTGAGCCCCGGCGGCGAGGAGCTCTCACCGGGCCACCCCGGCGAGATCCTCGTACGCGGACACAACGTCATGCAGGGCTACTTCGAGGACCCGGCGGAGACGAAGAAGGCGCTCACGCCGGGCGGCTGGCTGCGGACGGGTGATGTCGGGGTCCTCGACGAACTGGGCAACCTCCGGATCACGGACCGCATCAAGGACATGTTCATCGTCGGCGGGTTCAACGCCTACCCCGCCGAGATAGAGCAGCTGATCGGCGTTCATCCGCAGGTCGCGGACGTGGCGGTGATCGGCGTCCCGGATCCGCGGCTCGGCGAGGTGGGCAAGGCGTACGTGGTGCGCCGCCCGGGGGCGGTCCTCACCTCCGACGACCTGATCGCGTGGTCACGCCGCGAAATGGCGAACTACAAGGTCCCCAGGGAGATCGAGTTCGTGGCGGACCTCCCGCGGAACGCGAGCGGCAAGGTCCTCAAGCGCGAACTGCGCGGCCGACCGGCGTAGCTGGCCGCCCGCCGGCTACTCGGTCGCCGCGCGCTCGCCCGCGCTGCGCTCGACGCAGAACTCGTTGCCCTCCAGGTCGCTGAGGGTGACCCAGCCGAGCCCGCCGGGCTTCCGGTGGTCCTCCACGAGCTTGGCGCCGAGCCCGATGACCCGCTCGACCTCCTCGTCACGGGTGCGGTCCTGCGGCTGAAGATCGACGTGCAGCCGGTTCTTGACGCTCTTGGCGTCGGGCACGGTCACGAAGAGCAGGGAGATGCCCTCGGCGGTGACCAGGGCTTCCGGATCGCCGGGGAAGTCGTCGTCGGCGATCTTCCCGCCGAGCACTTCGGCCCAGAAAGCGGCCTGACGGTAGGCGTCGGAACAGTCGAACGTGAGGTGGCGCACAAGAGTGGTCATGCGCGGCACTATCTGCGAGCAACGCCCGGGCTGTCCAACCAGTTTCCGCCGTCGGCCGACGGGCCACACCTTCCGGCCACGCCTGCCGCCACCCTTCCGGCCACACCGCCTGAACGAACAATCCGAGCATCCGATCTGAACGAGCGTTCTGTACGGGCGTCCTGAACGACCGTTCTGAACGGACGTTCAAGTCTGTTGTACGGTGGACCCATGGGACACCGAGAACAGCTGATGACCGGCGCCAAGCGATGCCTCCAGGAGCGGGGGTACGCCCGTACGACCTCCCGGGACATCGCGGCAGCCGCGAACAACGCCCCCGTCGGAACGATCAACTACCACTACGGCTCCAAGGAGGCGCTGCTCAACGCCGCCCTCTTGGAGACCCTCACGGAGTGGGGCACGGCGATCATGGACAGCCCGTCGGAGCGGCCCGAGCCCCTGCGGCAGATGTGGGCCCGCATCATCGACTCCCAGGCCGGCGACCGCCCCATGCTGGTCGCGAGCACCGAGGCCTTCGCGCAGGCCGAGCGCGCCCCCGAGATCCGCGAGCAGATCGCCGCCGCCTACGAGCGCGCACGCCCCGAGATGGCCGCCCACCTGCACGGCATCGACGCCGCCGATGACCCGGACACGGCCCGCGCGGTCGGCTCGGTCCACATGGCTCTGGTGGCCGGCCTGACCCAGCAGTGGCTGATCGACCCCGACCACGCGCCGTCGGCCCACGAGATGGCGGTCGGCCTGCGCGTCATCGCCCGACGGCTCGACGAGTAAGCCGGGTCGGCCACGACCGCCGACTGACTGATCGCCCGACTGACCGACCACGGGAGTGGAAGTGCCGAAGCCCTTCACCCACCTGCACGTCCACACCCAGTACTCACTCCTCGACGGCGCCGCCCGCCTCGGCGACATGTTCAAGGCGTGCGCCGACATGGGCATGTCGCACATCGCGATGACGGACCACGGCAATCTGCACGGCGCGTACGACTTCTTCCACCAGGCACGGGGCGCGGGCGTCACGCCGATCATCGGCATCGAGGCGTACGTAGCCCCGGAGTCCCGCCGCGACAAGCGGAAGGTGAGGTGGGGCAAGGCGCACCAGAGGCGCGACGACGTCTCCGGCTCCGGTGGCTACACCCACAAGACGCTCTGGGCAGCCGACAGGACCGGCTTGCACAACCTCTTCCGCCTTTCCTCGGACGCGTATGCCGAAGGCTGGCTCCAGAAGTGGCCGCGCATGGACAAGGAGACGATCTCCCAGTGGTCACAGGGGCTCATCGCCTCCACCGGATGCCCCTCCGGAGAGCTCCAGACCCGCCTGCGCCTCGGCCAGTTCGACGAGGCGCTGACCGCCGCGTCCGAATACCAGGACATCTTCGGCAAGGGCCGCTATTTCCTGGAACTGATGGACCACGGCATCGAGATCGAAAGCCGGGTCCGTGACGACCTCCTGGAAATCGGCAGGAAACTGGCGATCCCGCCCCTGGTCACGAACGACTCGCACTACACGTACGCCCACGAGTCGACCGCCCATGACGCCCTGCTCTGCATCCAGACGGGCAAGAACCTCTCCGACCCCGACCGTTTCCGATTCGACGGGACCGGCTATCACCTGAAGTCCACAGAAGAGATGTACGCCATCGACTCATCGGACGCCTGGCAGCAGGGCTGCGCCAACACCCTCCTGGTCGCCGAGCAGATCGACACCACCGGAATGTTCGAGAAGCGCGACCTCATGCCCAGGTTCGACGTGCCGGAGGGCTACACGGAAGTCAGCTGGTTCCGGGAGGAGGTGGCCACGGGAATGCGGCGGCGCTTTCCCGAGGGGGTGGGGGAGGATTACGCGCGGCAGGCGGAGTACGAGATGGACATCATCATCCAGATGGGATTTCCCGGATACTTCCTCGTGGTGGCCGACTTCATCATGTGGGCGAAGAGCAACGGCATCGCGGTGGGCCCGGGACGCGGCTCGGCGGCCGGTTCGCTCGTCTCGTACGCGATGGGAATCACGGACCTGGACCCCCTCACCCACGGCCTCATCTTCGAGCGTTTCCTGAATCCCGAGCGCGTCTCGATGCCGGACGTCGACATCGACTTCGACGAGCGCAGGCGCGTGGAAGTGATCCGCTATGTGACCGAGAAGTACGGCGCCGACAAGGTCGCCATGATCGGCACGTACGGAAAGATCAAGGCGAAGAACGCCATCAAGGACTCCGCGCGCGTGCTCGGATATCCGTACGCGATGGGCGACCGCCTCACCAAAGCGATGCCACCGGACGCGGGCGGAAAGGGAATTGAACTCGCGGGCATCACGGATCCCGCCCACCCCCGCCACGGCGAGGCGGGCGAGATCCGTGGAATGTACGAGAACGAACCCGACGTGCGGAAGGTCATCGACACCGCGAAGGGCGTCGAGGGCCTGGTCCGGCAGATGGGCGTGCACGCGGCCGGCGTCATCATGTCCAGCGAGACGATCACCGACCATGTTCCGGTATGGGTGCGGCACAGCGACGGCGTGACGATCACGCAGTGGGACTATCCGCAGTGCGAGTCGCTCGGCCTGCTCAAGATGGACTTCCTGGGCCTGCGAAACCTCACCATCATGGACGACGCGGTAAAGATGGTGGCGGCGAACAAGAACATGCAACTCGACCTGCTCACCCTTCCTCTCGACGATTCCCGCACCTTCGAACTCTTCGGGCGCGGAGACACGCTGGGTGTGTTCCAGTTCGACGGCGGCCCGATGCGTTCGTTGCTGCGGCTGATGAAGCCGGACGAATTCGAGGACATCACGGCGGTATCGGCGCTCTACCGCCCCGGCCCGATGGGCATGAACACCCACACGAATTACGCGCTGCGGAAGATCGGCCAGCAGGAGATCGCCCCCCTTCACCCGGAGGTGGAGGAGCCCCTGCGCGATGTGCTCGGCCTGACGTACGGCCTGGTCGTCTACCAGGAGCAGGTGCAGAAGGCGGCCCAGGTGCTCGCGGGCTACACACTGGGCCAGGCCGATCTGCTGCGCCGTGCGATGGGAAAGAAGAAGAAGGAGGTCCTGGACAAGGAGTTCATTCCTTTCCGGGACGGCTGCCGGGAGCGGGGATATGGCGACGAGGCGATCCAGGCGGTCTGGGACGTCCTTGTCCCGTTCGCGGGATACGCGTTCAACAAGGCGCATGCGGCGGCGTACGCACTGGTCTCGTACTGGACCGCGTATCTGAAGGCGAATCACCCGGCCGAGTACATGGCCGCCGTGCTGACCTCCGTCCGTGACGACAAGGACAAGTCGGCGGTCTATCTCAACGAGTGCCGCCGGATGGGGATCAGGGTCCTGCCGCCGGACGTGAACGCCTCGGTGGCGAACTTCGCGGCGCAGGGCGACGACGTCATTCTCTTCGGCCTGACGGCGGTGCGGAATGTCGGCGTGCAGGTGGTCGATTCGATCGTCAAGTGCCGGGAGGAGAAAGGGAAGTACGAGTCCTTCCCGGACTACTTGGAGAAGGTGGACGCGACCGCGTGCAACAAGCGGACGACCGAATCCCTCATCAAGGCGGGGGCGTTCGACGAGATGGGCCACACGCGCAAGGGGCTGACTGCCTGCTACGAACCCCTGATCGACGACGTCGTACAGGTGAAGCGCAAGGAGGCGGAGGGGCAGTTCGACCTCTTCGGCGGGGAGGGGGAAGCGGCCGGGCCTGGGGTCGGCCTCGACGTCGAGTTCCCCTCCGAGGAGTGGGAGAAGACGTACCTCCTCGCCCAGGAGCGGGAGATGCTCGGCCTCTACGTCTCCGACCACCCCCTGTTCGGCATCGAGCACGTCCTCGCCGCCAAGGCCGACGCGGCGATCGCGAGCCTGACCGGGGGAGAGCACGCGGACGGCGCGGTGGTGACGATCGGCGGGATCATCTCCGGCCTCCAGCGCAAGGTGACGAAGCAGGGAAACGCGTGGGCGGTGGCCACGGTGGAGGACTTGGCGGGGTCGCTGGAGTGCCTGTTCTTCCCGGCGACGTACCAGCTCCTGGCCACCCAGCTGGTGGAGGACACGGTGGTCTTCGTGAAGGGCCGCCTCGACAAGCGGGAGGACGTCCCGCGTCTGGTGGGCATGGAACTCTCGGTACCGGACCTCTCGCGCGCGGCGGCGGACGCGCCCGTACTCCTCGACATGCACGGGCCCCAGGTGACCCCGCACGCGGTCGCCCGGCTCAAGGAGATCCTCCGCTCGCACCCGGGCCCCACGGAGGTACGGCTGAGGGTGCGGGGCAGAGAGCGGACGACGGTGTACCGGCTGGGGTTCCGGGTCACGGTCCGCCCGGAGTTCTGGGCGGATCTCAAGGCGGCGGTGGTGGTGGCGCGGGGGTGAGCGACCCGTCTTTGCCGAGTCGGCAAAGTTCCTCGCGGGCAGCGGAGGCGTGGGCCCAGGATCATGGCGTAGGACGTATCCACTGATCCGGGAGGAAACATGCCGCACCCCACTCAGCACCACCGACTGGTGGACGTCCCTGGAGGCGGCCGGATCCATCTGGTGGAGCAGGGCACGGGCCCGCTGGTCCTCCTGGTCCACGGCTTCCCGGAGTCCTGGTACTCATGGCGCCACCAGCTCCCTGTCCTCGCCGAGGCGGGCTACCGCGCGGTCGCGATCGACGTGCGCGGATACGGCCGCTCGTCGAAGCCGCGTGAGGTGGACGCGTACCGGATGCTGGCGCACGTCGCCGACAACGTGGGTGTCGTACGTGCCCTGGGCGCGGAGACCGCGACGATCGTCGGCCACGACTGGGGCTCGGGCATCGCGGCGAACTCGGCGCTGCTCAGGCCCGATGTCTTCACGGCGGTGGGCCTGCTGAGCGTTCCGTACGCGCCCCGGAACGGATTCCGCCCCTCGGACGCCTTCGCCATGATCGGCGGCCCCGACGAGGAGTTCTACGTCAGCTACTTCCAGGAGCAGGGGAGGGCGGAGGCGGAGATCGAGCCGGATGTGCGGGGTTGGCTCGCGGGCTTCTACGCGGGCGTGTCGGCGGACACGATGCCGCCGCCGGACGCCCCGAGCCTGCACTTCGTGCCCAGGGGCGGACGGATGTCGGACCGTTTCGCGCCGGAATCGGGCCTCCCCTCCTGGCTGACCGAGGACGATCTCGACGTCTACGCGGCCGAGTTCGAGCGCACGGGCCTGACCGGCGCGCTCAACCGCTACCGGAACGTCGACCGCGACTGGGAGGACCTGGCGGCATGGGACGGAGCCCCGATCACCCAGCCGTCCCTGTTCATCGGCGGCGACCAGGACGCGTCGACGACATGGATGGCCGACGCGATCAAGGCGTACCCGGAGACCCTGCCCGGCCTGGTGTCCTCGCACATCATCGAGGGCTGCGGCCACTGGGTGCAGCAGGAGCGCGCCTTCGAGGTGAACCGGCTTCTGGTGGACTGGCTGGGGGCGTTCCACTCGGCGGCGTGAGGGCGGTTATCCACAGGCCGCACGGGACGGACTCCGTTGCGGGAGCCTTGCGGGATGGGGGAAACACGAGAGCCGCGACCACAGCGGCAACCGCCGGAACCGCCGGAACCGCCGGAACTGCGGGAACTGGCCGTCGGGGGCGTGCTGCTCGCGCGCCGGGCCATGGACGCCGGGTGGCCCCGGAACAAGCTGTTCCGGAGGCTGACCGGCGAGGGATGGACGCGGATCCCGGGTGGCGCCTGGGCAGAGCCGGGACGCGTCGTGGATCTGTCGCTCTGCCTGAGGGCGGGGCAGCTCGCCATACCGGGTCTCGTGGCGAGCCATACGGCGGCGGCGTCGCTCTGGGACATCGAAGTACTGCGGGTGGAACCGGAGTTCACCGACCTCCGCCGGTCGCGGCGCCGTACCGGGGCCCGTACGCACTGGCTGGCGCTGCCACCGCAGGACATCGCCGTGAGGAGAGAGCTGCGAGTGACGACGGTAGCGCGCACGCTGGCGGACCTGCTGCGGGCCGGGCCCAGGGACGAGGCGCTCGTGGCCGTCGACTCGTCGCTGACCTGGCGGACGCTCGGGCGCACCCGGCGACGTCCGCTGATCGGCACGGCCGCCATCGCGTCAGCCCTGGACGCTCCACTACCGGGCGCCGTCCGGGCGCGCCGCCGCCTGCTGCTGGCCGACCCCCGCGCGGGATCGCCGGCGGAGACGATGGCGAGGCTGCGGATGCACGACGCGGGCCTTCACCCCTCCACCCAGGTGGAACTCCTGACCCCGAACGGCCGCCGCTGCCGCCCCGACTTCCTCTTCAGGGAGGAGGGCGTGGTCGTAGAGATCGAGGGCTACGCCTACCACGGCTCACGAGAGGCCCACCGCCGCGACTTGGCCCGCTACAACGACCTCGCGGCATGCCCCGAGGTGCGGGTGGTGCTGCGGTTCGGGGCGGAGGAGGTATTCCGAACGCCGGAGAGCTTCATCGCGAAGATCAAGTCAACACTGGCGCCGTGCCGGTAGGCCGATGGGGGGGATTGCAGAAAAGTCCCGCTGAAACGGCTCCTGCGGGGCCTTTTGGAGGGACTTTTCTGCAACGCACACGGCGTATGCGATCCCGGGCGGTTAGGTCGTGGTCGTCCGTATGTGGCGTATCAGGGCGGCGAGGCTCTCGGGGGAGGGGGACAGGGCTTGGGTGGGGGTGTCGCTTTCGCGGAGGTGGAGGGTGCCTCGTGCGGCGCCGATCTCGACGCAGTTGGCGCCGTCTCCGCCGCCGGAGAATGAGGACTTCTGCCACGTGATCGTCGTCATGTCCGAGCGCCTCAGGCTTCCTTGGTAAGCCGGTGGATGAGCTCTCTCGACACTACTTCGTCGAGTGCCGCGCCCTTCACCTTGCTGAACAGGGCGCGATACCGGCTGAGCTGTGACTCGCCGTCCAGAAAGGCCACTCCGTGTACGGAGTCCAACAGCACGGTGTCGAGCTGCGGAACCGGGCCGCCCGCATGCAGCATCGGGTAGCCGACACCGGCGAAGCCGTCCACGTCGAACGGGATGACGCGCACGGTGATGCCTGGTCGCTGCGTCATCTCGAGGATATGAAGCAACTGCCGCCGTGCGACAGCGCGGTTGGCCACGCGGATGCGTAGCGCGGCTTCGTGGATCACGGCCTCGTACGGTGGGGCCTCGGCACCATCGAGGACTGACTGGCGGCGCAGTCGGTAGTCCACACGAGCTTCCAGTTCCTTCGTGGGAAACTCCGGTACCGAATAGGCGAAGATCGCCCGCACCTGTTCCTCGGTCTGCAACAACCCCGGCACGTGCGCGATCTCGATGGTGTGCAAGTACCGGGCGTTTCGTTCCAGTTCGGCGAGATCCAAGAACCCTGGCGGTAGTAGTTCCCGGTACTCCTCCCACCAGCCGTTCGCACGCTCGGCCGCCATGGCTGCCAGCGCTTCCACCAGGGCGGCGTCGTCACAGGCGTACTGGCTGGCGAAGTGGCGTACGCGATCCGGGCTCACCCCGACGCGTGCCGATTCGGTGTTGGACAACTTCGCCTGGGCGATGCCCAGCGCACGGGCCCCTTCCTGGACGGACAGGTCTGCCCGTTCCCGGAGCTTGCGCAGCTCGGCCGCCAGTCGCACTTGTCTGGCCGTGATCACCTTTCGCGCTGGCATCTGCCCCTGCTCTCCCGTCATTTGATGACCAGGGCAGTTTACGCGAGCGACTTGACCAGGGTCATAAATTACCCCTACCGTCAGTGACTAGAAGTGCACGCTACGAAGTTCCGGGGAGTCCGGAAGCGCACCGCCCTGCCATGCCACGGCGGGTGCGGCATGCCACCGAGCCCGACCGCGCAGCGAGCCCAAAAATCCGTTACTCCAAGGGGAGTTGCGCATGCCCAGAATCAGTGATGCCGCGCCGGGCGGACAAGGCGAACCGTGGGAGTACACCCTCTACGCCCCCCACGACCTCCGCGCCGTCACCATCTGCCGCCGCACCCTTCGCCTCATCCTCAACGCCCACGGACTGCCCCACCTCGCAGAAGCCGCCGAACTCCTGGCCACCGAGCTGGTCAGCAACGCCTTACGCCACACGAAAGGCCCCGCGGCTCTGCGCCTGCGCTGGGCCGGTTGCGTCCTCCGGATCGGCGTATGGGACGCCGACCCCACACCGCCGATGCCGCCCCTGTGTATCGCCGACCCGGAAGCCGAGGAGGGGCGGGGTCTGGCCCTCATCGAGTCCTGCTCCGACGGCTGGGGCTGGTACCCGCTCGCGAAGAGCGGGGACACCGGCAAGTACGTCTGGTGCGAACTGACCGCTGCGGCACTGCGGCCCTGGCCACGTCCTAGCGTCCTGGACGGCTAGGACACGCTCTGCGCCCGGAACTTCTCCACCAGCGCGGCCGGGGCCTTCTCCGGGGAGCCCGCGTCGTACGGCGGCTGGGGGTCGTACTCGATGAGCAGTTGTACGGTCTGCGCGTGCTCGTCCCCCGCGATCTTCCCGGCGAGGGTGAGGCCCATGTCGATACCGGCGGAGACGCCCGCGCCGGTGACGTACTTACCGTCGAAGACGACGCGCTCTCCCGTGGAATCGACCCCGAACTGCTTGATCTGCTCCAGCGCCAGCCAGTGGGACGTGGCGCGGCGGCCCTTGAGCAGGCCTGCTGCCGCGAGGAGCAGGGAGCCGGTGCAGACGGAGGTCGTCCAGGTGGTGTGCGCGTCGACGGCACGGAGCCAGCTGAGTACGGCCTCGTTCGCCAGGTCGGGCTCCGGGCCGCCGGGTACGACGACGATGTCCGGGCTGCTGACCTCGGCGAGCGACTTCGTGGCGACGAGGGAGAGCGTGCGGGTGTCGTCGAGGACGGGACCGGCCTGCTCGGCCACGAACACGACTTCGGCGTCGGGGAGACCGGCGAGGGTCTGGAAGGGGCCTACCGCGTCGAGGACGGTGAACTTGTCGTAGAGGAGGATCGCTATCTGCATGCGCCGATTCTTTCGGCGTCCACGGATGTCAGCAAGGACGAATAGCCCACCTTTACTGCCACCCCGGTCAGTCCTGCGGACTGCCCGGGGCGTGGTGGTCGCCGAGCGGGGTGATCGGGGTCTCGTGGTCGTCGATCGGGTTCCCGGGGGTGTGGTGGTCGCCGAGCGGGCCGACCGGGGTGTGGCTGTCGGCAAGTGCCGGGCTCGCCGCGCCGGCCGTGGCGGCGGCCGCGATGGCCAGAGTGACGAGGACCTTGTTGGCGCGAGTCATTGCGGCTCCTTCTGAGCAAGATGCGGATGCGGATACAGATACAGATACAGATGCGGATGTGGCATGGGGGTGTGGATGTGGATGGCACGTGGTGCTGGTGGCAGAGGCGGCGGATGTGCGCGCGTGGTGGTCCGAGAGTTCCTCGGACGATTCCGCCGCCGTTCTGCCTGAACCAGGCTCCGGACATGCGTCGACCGCGGTGGCTTCCCCTCCGCGCCACCGCGGTCGACCCCCCGTCAGGATGAAAGTCTTCAGTCCTTCGCCGGTGGGGCGGGGCTGTGGTGGTCGCCCTGCGTGGTGACCACGCCGTCGGCGGGCGGCGCCGGGCTGTGGTGGTCGCCCATCGTGGTGATGGCGCCGTCGGCGGGCGGGGCGGGGCTGTGGTGGTCGCCCTGCGTGGTTATCCCGTCCTTCTTCTTCTTCGCTGCGTCGCTCATGCTGTCAACTCCTGAGGTGTCGGCGGCGGGCAACTATATAGAACGCCCCTGTCCGGCGACTCCCCCGAGGACCGCCGGACAGGGGGCGGGCGGAGCACTCACCCGAGAGGTGAGGCTCCCGGCGACCCGTCTGCCCCCCGACGCGACGGATCGACTGCACTCAGAATGCAGGGTGGGCATAAACGATTGATGAACGTCGCCGACGCACCGCTGATACGCCTCCGATGCGACGCCGACGCGCTGGGTCAGGCCGCGGGGAGCGGCGCCAGGAGCTTTCGCACCGCGTCCGCCTCGGCTGCTCCGCACTGTTCGTACAGTGACAGGGACTCGTGCCAGCACGCTCGCGCCCGATCCGTCTGGCCGAGGCGGCTCAGCGCCTTGCCCAGCGTCGTCAGGACGTGCGCGCGCGTCCGGTCGCCGCCGATGCAGCCGATGGCGAGGGCCTGTTCCGCGTGCTGGGCCGCCTGCGCCGAGCTCTCGGCCGACAGATGGGCCTGGGCGATGCGGAAGTGCGCTGTGCCCTCCCAGAGGCGCTGCCTGTTCGTCTCGAACTTGTGCAGGGCCTCGCCGAGCTGTTCCATCGCCTCGGCGTGGCGCCCGGCCTGGGTCAGCGCTATTCCCAGCGCGTACTGGGCGTTGGCCAGGCGCAGGGTGTGTCCTATGCGGTCGTAGATGTCGATGCCCTGCTGGGCGAGGTCTATGGCGCGTGAGGTGTGCCCCATGAACAGGTGCATGCGGGAGAGATTGCACAGGGCGCTCGCCTCGTTCGGGCGGCTCTTGTCCGCCCGGGCGCCGTCTATCGCACGGAGGAGATGCTCGTCGGCGTCCGCGTACCGCCCCTGGTTGAGGGCGATGATGCCTCGGTCGTTCGATGCCCAGTAGACCGGAGTCGGGTCGCCCGCCGCCGTCGCGAGCAGCGCGGCCAGGCGGGCTTCCTCGTCCGCGATGTCATAACGCCCCGCCACCAGATGGACGTTGGTGATCGTCGTGCGGGCGCGCGCCTCGGTGCGGGTGTCACCGGCGCTCTGGGCCGCGTCGCGCGCGGACAGCGCGACAGCCTCGTACTGCTTGGAGTTGGCACCGGACTCCGCGAGGTCCTGCGAGGCCCAGAGCAGGTCGACCGCGCGCCGCAGGCTCGTGCCCTTCGAAGCCTGCTGCGCACAGGCCAGCAGGCAGTTCGCCTCGGTGTAGAGCCAGCCCAGTGCTTTGTGCCGGTCGTCGAACGAGAGACCGGCGTACGCGGTGGGGGCCAAGTGATCCACGAGACGGTCACCCGGCCGCTCAAGGGCGTACACCCCTGCCGCCGTCGCCAGATAGAAGTCCAGCAACCGCGACAGGGCTTCTTCCCGCTCGGCGGGCGGCAGTTCCCGCTCGGCGCACGCACGCGCGTAGAGCCGGACGAGGTCGTGGTAGCGGTAGCGGCCGGGTGCCGCCGACTCGACCAGGGACGTGTCGACCAGCATCTCAAGGAGGTCTTCCGTCTCCTCGACGGGGAGGTCAAGTACCGCCGCCGCCGCGGCCAGGGACAGGTCGGGGCCGTCCGCGAGGCCGAGGAGGCGGAACGCCCGGGCCTGCGCCGGCTCCAGCTGGCCGTAGCCCAGTTCGAACGTCGCCTTGACCGCGAGGTCGCCCGCCTGGAGTTCGTCCAGGCGGCGCCGCTCGTCCGCCAGCTTGGCGGCGAGCGTGGAGACCGTCCAGGTGCGGCGGGCCGCGAGGCGCGACGCCGCGATACGGATGGCGAGGGGCAAGAAGCCGCACGCCGCCACCACGTCGAGAGCGGCCTTGCGCTCCGACTGGACCCGCTCCTCGCCGACGATCCGGGTGAAGAGGAGGAGGGCCTCCTCGGGGGACATCACGTCCAGGTCCACCAGGTGCGCCCCGGCGAGGTCCACCATCCGGATGCGGCTCGTCACGAGCGCCGCGCAGCCCTCCATGCCGGGGAGCAGGGGACGTACCTGGGCCGCGTCACGCGCGTTGTCCAGGACGACGAGGACCCTGCGGCCGTCCAGAACCGAACGGTAGAGGGCCGCCCTCTCCTCCAGGGAGTCCGGGATCGCCGAGTCGGCGGTCCCCAGGGCCCGCAGGAACGCGCCGAGGACCGTCTCCGGCTCCGCCGCACGCGCGCCCGCTCCCTGCAGGTCCACGTACAGCTGGCCGTCGGGGAAGTGCGTCCGTGCCACGTGCGCCACATGGACGGCGAGCGTCGTCTTGCCCACGCCCCCGATGCCCGCGAGCGCCGAGACCGCCATCACCCGGCCCTCCGCCGCGGACAGGATGTCGCTCAGTTCGGATACGAAGGAGGCTCGGCCCGTGAAGTCCGGGACCGTCGCCGGGAGCTGCGCGGGGCGCACCACCGCCGCGGCCGGTTCCGGAGTCGCCGCCGACGGCTCGGCGAGGGCCGGGTCCGCCTGGAGGATCCGCTGCTGGAGTTCCTTCAGGCCGGGGCGCGGGTCCACCCCCAGTTCGTCGTCGAGCAGGCGACGGGTGTCCGCGTAGACCGCGAGGGCTTCCGCCTGGCGTCCGCTGCGGTAAAGGGCCAGCATCAGCAGCTCGCGCAGGCGTTCGCGCAGGGGGTGCGCCGCCGTGAGGGCGGTGAGTTCCGAGACGGCCTCGGCGTGGCAGCCGACCTCCAGGTCCATGTCCAGGCGGGATTCGAGGAGCTGGAGGCGCCACTCGTCGAGGCGGGTGCGCTCCGTCTCCGCGTACGGCCCGGGGATGTTGGCCAGGGGTTCGCCGTCCCAGAGGCCGAGCGCCTTGTTGACCAGGGAGCGCGCCTGGCAGAGGTCACCGACCCCGCGCGCCTTCTCCGCCTCAGCCGACAGGTCCTCCGCGAGCGCCAGGTCGAGGGCGCCTTCGCTCACCGCGATCGCGTAGCCGCCCGACTCGCTGACCAGGACACCGGCGGGCAGGACCTTGCGCAGCCGTGACGCGTACGTACGCACTGCGGCGAGCGCCTGCGAGGGCGGTTCGTCACCCCAGAGGGCGTCGATCAGTTCGTGTGACGTCGCCGTGCGGCCGGCCCGCAGGAGGAGCGCCGCGAGCAGGGCGCGCTGCTGCGGAGAGCCCATGGGCAGCTGATCGGCGCCGTGCCATGCGCGTACGGGGCCGAGCACGCTGAAGTGCGGTCTCAATTCCTCGGGGGCGTTCCCCGGGGCCGGACGCCGCTGGTCCGGTACTCGCGGTACACCGTCCATCGCTCCCCCTGCTGCCCTGCCGTGCGCGGCCGTCGCGCCGTGCCTGGTCCTGCGTCGCGGGTCTGCCCTGCCCGCGATTGTCGCTCTTTGCCTGGATTCCGTATTCCACCGGCACTTGCTGCCCGCCAGTTTGCCTTGTTCATAGCGGATGCGTCAGCTGTGGGAGACGGCTCTCACAGGGTCCACGCACTCTGGCGTCCGGGCCCGGCCCGTGCGAGGACGGCCGGAGCTCCGTCGATATACGGGTGACGAAGACCTGACGAAGAGCTGACGGGTCGTCAGATCGGCGCTACCGTGGAGCCCATGGAGACCACTGAGACCTTGCCGACGTTCCCGAGGATCATCTCGGTGGACGACCACACCGTCGAACCCGCCCACGTCTGGCGGGACCGCCTCCCGTCGAAGTACCGCGACAGCGGGCCGCGCGTCGTCCGGGCGCCCCTGAAGTCGATGAGCTTCCTGGGTGGGAAGTTCGCCCCCGTGATGGGGGCGAAGGGGGACGAAGGGCCCATAGGTGACTGGTGGATCTACGAAGATCTGCACCGGCCCCTCACCCGCCTCGACACCTCCGTCGGGTACGCCAGGGACGAGATCAAGCTTGAGGTCATCACGTACGAGCAGATGCGCCCGGGGTCCTTCAGCGTGCCCGACCGCCTCGCCGACATGGACATCAACCACGTCCAGTCCGCCCTCTGCTTCCCGACCTTCCCCCGCTTCTGCGGGCAGACGTTCACCGAGGCGAAGGACCGCGAACTCGGCCTGCTCGGCGTACAGGCCTACAACGACTGGATGGTGGACGAGTGGTGCGGGCCCGAGGCGAACGGCCGTCTCATCCCCCTCACCCTCATTCCGCTCTGGGACGCGGAGCTGGCCGCCGCCGAGGTCCGCCGCAACGCCGCCCGCGGCGTACGTGCCGTCGCCTTCTCCGAGATACCGCCCCACCTGGGCCTTCCCTCCATCCACACGGACGAGTGGGACCCCTTCCTGCGGGCCTGCGACGAGACCGGCACCGTCATCGCCATGCACATCGGGTCGAGCAGCAAGATGCCGTCGACCTCCGCCGACGCGCCGCCCGCCGTCGGGTCCACCATCACCTTCGCCAACTGCTGCTTCTCGATGGTCGACTGGCTGATGAGCGGCAAGTTCGAGCGCTTCCCGAACCTCAAGATCATGTACGCCGAGGGGCAGATCGGCTGGATTCCGTACATCCTGGAGCGCGCGGACGTGGTCTGGGAGGAGAACCGGGGCTGGGGCGGGGTCGCCGACAAGGTGCACCGGCCGCCGTCCGAGCTCTTCACCGAGCACGTCTACGGGTGCTTCTTCGATGACGCCTTCGGGCTGAAGAACCTCGACGCGATCGGCGTCGGGAACGTCCTGTACGAGACCGACTACCCGCACTCCGACTCGACCTGGCCCAAGTCCAGGGAGGTCGGCGAGGACCAGATGGGGCACCTGGCTCCGGACGTGGTCGACCGGATCGTACGGGGCAACGCGATCGAGTTGCTCGGGCTCACGGGTGAGGGGCTGTGGGCGGGGCCCGGGGCGTAGCCGGTCAGCGAAGGGGCCCGCGTCCGTGCGGGCCCCTGGATGTCAGTTGTCGTGGTTGATGAGTTCCACGCACGCCTTCACACCGGGGCCCTTGTAGCGGGCGCACGGCGGGCCGGAGGTGAAGATGCCGGCCCTTCGCGGGCCCGGCCCGGACAGCACTCGCAGTCCCGGCCGACACATCGCCAACGGGAGCGCGACCGAGGCGGACAGTCGTCTCCGACCCCTTGCCTGACGGTGCGTCAGCTACGACGATGAGTCCCGTCGCCGTATGTGACAGATCGTCAGATCAAGGTGAGGGGTCGGGTTCCCATGGCTGTCAACGCGCTGGCGCACATCTTCCTGCAAGGGCGACTGGTCTACGGGATGCAGCTCCCGATCCAGTCGCAGAGCGTCATCTACGCGGAGGCGTGGGAGGCGGACGCCACCACCGACGACCTCGCCGAGATCGCCCGCACCGCGGACCGTGGCGGCTTCGCCTACATCGCGAGCTGTGATCACGTGGCCATTCCGCGGCGGCTCGCCGACACCATGAGCACCGTCTGGTACGACCCGGTGGCCACCCTCTCCTTCCTCGCCGGGATCACCGAGAACGTACGGCTCATGAGCCATGTCGCCGTCGTCGGCCTCCGGCATCCGCTCGTCAGCGCCAAGCAGTACGCCACCCTGGATCGGCTCAGCGGCGGGCGGCTGATCCTCGGGGTCGGGGCCGGGCACGTGCAGGAGGAGTTCGACGCCGTCGGGGCCGACTTCGAGCGGCGCGGGCCCGTGCTCGACGAGACCGTCGACGCGCTCATCGCGGCGCTCGGCCCCGAGGAGTACCCCGAACACCACGGCGAGCACTACGACTTCAGCGGCCTCGGCCAGCGTCCCCGCCCCATGCAGGAGCGCGTCCCCATCTGGGTGGGCGGCTCGTCGCCCGCCGCCGTCCGCAGGGCCGCCGTCCGCGGTGACGGATGGCTGCCGCAGGGCGACCCGCGCGACAAGCTGCCCGCGCAGATCGCCAGGCTCAAGCGGCTGCGCGAGGAGGCGGGCGTGCCGGAGCCGATCGTCGTGGGGGCGATCGCCGAGCCCCTGTACGTGGGGGAGCCCGGCTGGTCCGTGGGGCGGCGCACCCTCAGCGGGAAGCCGGACGCTCTCGCGGAGTCGCTGCGCGCGTACGGGGCGATGGGGGTGCAGCAGATACAGGTGTGCTTCCGCAGCCGCAGCCGTACCGAACTCACCGACCAGATGGCGGCGTTCGCCGCCGAAGTCGCCCCGCACCTCAACTGAGACCTCTCTGAAGACATCACTCAAGGAGACTCGTATGGGCAAGCTGGACGGGCGCGTCGTCATCGTCACCGGGGCGGCGCGCGGGCAGGGCGAACAGGAGGCGCGGCTCTTCGCCGCCGAGGGGGCGCGGGTCGTCATCGCCGACGTGCTCGACGAGCAGGGCGAGGCCCTCGCCAAGGAGCTCGGCGGCGACGTGGCCAGGTTCGTGCACCTCGACGTCGGCCGGGAAGCCGACTGGGAGGCGGCGGCCGGCGCAGCGAAGGACGCCTTCGGGAAGATCGACGGCCTGGTCAACAACGCCGGGATCCTGCGCTTCAACGAGCTCCTCAGCACCCCGCTCGAAGAGTTCCAACAGATCATCCAGGTCAACCAGATCGGCTGCTTCCTCGGCATCCGCACCGTGGCGCCCGAGATCGCCGCCGCCGGCGGCGGGACCATCGTGAACACCGCCTCGTACGCCGCGATGACGGGCATGGCCTACGTCGGCGCGTACGCCGCGACCAAGCACGCCATCCTCGGGCTCACACGCGTCGCCGCGCTCGAACTCGCCGACAGGAACATCCGCGTCAACGCCGTCTGCCCGGGGGCCGTCGACACCCCGATGACCAACCCCGCACAGCTCGACCCGACCGCCGACCCCACCGAGGCGGGGGAGGCCGTCGCCGAGCTCTACAAGAAGCTCGTGCCGCTCGGGCGGATCGGCAGGCCCGAGGAGGTGGCCGCCCTCGCGCTCTTCCTGACCGGCGGCGACTCGGCCTACATCACCGGGCAGCCGTTCGTCATAGACGGGGGATGGCTCGCGGGCGTCAGCATCGTCTGACGCGGCGTCAGTAAGGGCGGCCCCGGGTATTGACGGTCATTGCGGCCGGTGGAACAGTCGTCGCATCACAATCTGACGGTTCGTCAGAAACTCGAAGATACTCACGAGGATGGTGAACCTCCTTGGAATTCGGTCTCTTTGTACAGGGATACGTGCCCGCCAAGCGGGCCAAGGTCGACCCCGAAGCGGAGCACAAGGCGCTCATCGAGGAGACCGAGTACGTCATCCAGGCGGACAAGTCCGGCTTCAAGTACGCCTGGGCGTCCGAGCACCACTTCCTGGAGGAGTACTCCCACCTCTCCGCCAACGACGTCTTCCTCGGCTACCTCGCCCACGCGACCGACCGCATCCACCTGGGCTCCGGCATCTTCAACCCGCTCGCCCCGGTGAACCATCCGGTCAAGGTCGCCGAGAAGGTCGCCATGCTCGACCACCTCTCGGAAGGCCGCTTCGAGTTCGGCTCGGGGCGCGGCGCCGGGTCGCACGAGATATTGGGCTTCATGCCGGGCATCACCGACATGAACCACACCAAGGAACTCTGGGAAGAGACCATCGCCGAGTTCCCCAAGATGTGGCTCCAGGACGAGTACGTGGGCTTCCAGGGCAAGCACTGGTCGCTGCCGCCCCGCAAGATCCTGCCCAAGCCGTACGGGAAGTCGCACCCGGCCATGTGGTACGCCGCCGGGTCCCCCCCTTCGTATGCGATGGCGGGCAAGAAGGGGCTCGGGGTACTGGGCTTCAGCGTGCAGAAGGTATCCGACATGGAGTGGGTCCTGGAGTCGTACAAGACGGCCGTGAAGGACGCCGAACCCGTCGGTGCCTTCGTCAACGACAACGTCATGGTGACCTCGACCGCGATCTGCGCGGAGACGCACAAGAAGGCCGTCGAGATCGCCGTCGGCGGCGGCCTCAACTACCTCCAGTCGCTGCTCTTCCGCTACCACGACACCTTCCCGCGCCCCGAGGGCATCCCCGAGTGGCCCGAGCTGCTCCCCGAGTACAGCGAGGAGATCATCGAGCTGCTCATCGCCGAGGAGCTGATGATCTGCGGCGACCCGGACGAGGTGCTCACGCAGTGCAAGCGGTGGGAGCAGGCCGGTGCCGACCAGCTCAGCTTCGGGCTTCCGATCGGGATCTCGCCCGAGGACACGAAGAACACGATCAAGCTGATCGGTGAGCACGTGATTCCGAAGATCGACACGGATCCCGTGCACCGCACCACGCGTATGCGCGGCGCGGGTGCCTCCGGCGGTTGAGCCGCCCCACTCGCTGCCCCGGCCTTCCCTTCCCGGACGGAGGTCGGGGCACCCTTTTTCGCCCTTCGGGCGATCTCTCTCCCACCCATCCACCCGATTGCCCCGAAGGGGGACGTCCACGCCATGCTCGACCACCTCATCAAGGGCGCGACCGTAGTAGACGGGACCGGCGCCCCCGCGTTCACCGCCGACGTAGGCATCCGGGACGGCCGCATAGCCGTCATCGCCGAACCCGGAACCCTCACCGAGCAGGCCACGACCAGCGAAGACGCCCAGGGACGCATCCTCGCCCCCGGGTTCGTCGACCCGCACACCCACTACGACGCCCAGCTCTTCTGGGACCCGTACGCGACCCCGTCCCTGAACCACGGCGTCACCACCGTCGCGGGCGGCAACTGCGGTTTCACCCTTGCTCCGTTGAACGCCGACCGGCCCGAGGACGCCGACTACACGCGGCGGATGATGTCCAAGGTCGAGGGCATGTCGCTGGTGGCCCTGGAAGAGGGGGCGCCCTGGTCGTGGAGCTCGTTCGGCGAGTATCTGGACGCCCTGGACGGGCGCGTCGCCGTCAACGCGGGCTTCATGGTGGGGCATTGCGCACTGCGGCGGTACGTCATGGGCGCGGACGCGGTCGGCGGGCAGCCGACCCCCGAGCAGCTCGACCAGATGCTTCGGCTCTTCCACGACGCGATGGACGCCGGCGCCTGGGGGCTCTCCACCACGCAGTCGTCCACACACTCGGACGGCGACGGACAGCCCGTGGCCTCCCGGCACGCGAAGCCCGACGAGCTGATCGCGCTCAGCCGGGCCGTGGCCGAGCACGAGGGCACACAGCTGGAGGCCATCGTCGCCGGGTGCCTCGATCAGTTCAGCGACGAGGAGATCGATCTCTTCGTGGAGATGAGCGCCGCCGCGGGACGCCCGCTCAACTGGAACGTCCTCACCATCGACTCCGCCGTCCCCGAACGCGTACCGCGCCAGCTGACCGCCAGCGACCGCGCCCGCAAGGCCGGTGGCCGGATCGTGGCCCTGACGATGCCGATCCTCACCCCCATGAACATGTCGCTCGGCACCTTCTGCGCGCTGAACCTGATACCCGGCTGGGGCGACGTGCTCGGACTCCCCGTTCCCGAGCGTGTCGCCAAGCTGCGCGACCCGGACGTCAGGGGCGAGATGCTGCGGCACGCCGCGAGCAAGGAGGCCGGAGTCTTCCGGCGCCTCTCGAACTTCGACCGGTACGTCATCGGGGACACCTACTCCAAGGAGAACGAAGGCCTCACCGGGCGCGTCGTCGGCGACATCGCCGCCGAGCGCGGCCAGGAGGCCTTCCAGTGCCTCGTAGAGATCTGCGCCAACGACGATCTGCGTACGGTCCTGTGGCCCATGCCCTCCGACAACGACCCCGACTCATGGGCCCTGCGCCAGGAGGCGTGGCAGCACGAGGACGTCATGCTGGGCGGCTCCGACGCGGGCGCGCACCTGGACCGGATGTGCGGAGCCCCCTACACGACCCGGTTCATCGGGGACTGCCTGCGCGGACGGAAGCTGGTCGCCCTCGAACAGGCGGTCAAGATGCTCACCGACGACCCCGCGCGGCTCTTCGGTCTTCGGGAGCGGGGCCGTATCGAGGAGGGCTTCCACGCCGACCTCGTCCTCTTCGACCCCGAGCGCATCGACGCGGGCAAGGCCACGCTGGTGCACGACCTGCCGGGCGACAGCCCGCGCCTGGACTCGAAGGCGATCGGCGTCAACGCCGTCTGGGTCAACGGAGTCGAAACCATCCGCGAGGACACGGTGACGGGCGCGACGCCCGGCACGGTGCTGCGTTCGGGCCGGGACACCAGGACGGTGAGCACGAAGTGAGCCCTGAACCACCGGAGCAGCAGCGCCTTTTCATCGGCGGCGAGTGGGTCGAGCCCGACGGCGGTCACTATGAAGTGATCAACCCGGCCACCGAGGGTGTCGTCGGACTCGCCCCCGAGGCGAGCCGCGAGCAGGTGCACGCGGCGGCGGGGGCGGCCCGCGACGCCTTCGGTGCCTGGTCGCGTACGACACCCGAGGAGCGGGCCACCGTCCTGGACCGGGCGGCGGAGATCATGCGGCGCGACTTCGCCTCGTTCGCGGAACTCGCCCAGGCGGAGAGCGGCGCGACGGCCGGGACGGCGCGCGGGATGCAGGTCGCGGTGTCGGTGGCGCGCTTCAAGCGGTACGCGAAAGGTGCCCTTGAGCCCGTCGAGTCCGCCCTTCCTCCGCAGATCAGCGAGGCGGGCCCGATGGGGAAGGCGGGTGTCCTCGGTGCGCTCGCCGTCCGCCAGCCGGTGGGCGTCGTCACCTGCGTCACCTCGTACAACAACCCCTGGGCCAACCCGGCGGGCAAGGTGGCACCCGCCCTGGCCATGGGCAACACGGTGGTCGTGAAGCCCGCCCCGCAGGACCCGCTGTCGGTGTACCGGATGGCGGCGGCCCTTGAGGAGGCCGGGGCGCCCCCGGGCGTGGTGAACGTGGTGAGCGGCGCGCGCCCGGAGGTGGGCGAGGCGGCCGTGGACTCGCCCGACGTCGACATGGTGAGCTTCACGGGCTCGACGTCGGTGGGGCAGCGGATCGCCGAGGTGTGCGGTCGCGACATGAAACGCCAGCTGATGGAGCTGGGCGGCAAGGGCGCGGCGCTCGTCTTCGAGGACGCGGACCTGGACTCGGCGGTGGCGGGCATCGGGACGACGTACGCCTTCTACAGCGGACAGATCTGCACCGCCCCGACGCGGGTGATCGCGCACCGCGCGATCTACGACGACCTGATCGAGAAGCTGACGGGCTACATCGGCTTCATGAAGGTCGGTGATCCGCTGGAGAAGGGGACGATCGTCGGCCCGGTGATCTCGGCGGCGCACCGCGACCGTATCGAGTCGTACGTGGAGCTCGGCCGGAAGGAAGGCGCGCGTGTCGTCGCGGGCGGCGAGCGCCCGGCGGGCCCCGGCCTCGACCACGGCTTCTACGTCGCCCCGACGCTGCTCGCGGACTGCACGAACGACATGAGGGTGGTCCGCGAGGAGATCTTCGGCCCGGTCGTCGTGGTGGTCCCCTTCGAGGAGGAAGAGGAGGGCATCGCGCTGGCCAACGACAGCGACTACGGCCTCATCGACTACGTCTGGTCGGGCGACGTGGCCCGCGCCTTCCGGGTCGCGCGGCGGCTGCGCGCGGGCGGGGTCGGCGTGAACACGATCGGCCGGAACATGGAGGCGCCGTTCGGTGGGTTCAAGAAGAGCGGGGTCGGCCGGGACGTGGGTTCGTACGCGCTGCACGCGTACAGCGAGCTGCAGTCGATCGTGTGGCCGGGGTGATGGGGCCGGGGTGACGCGACCGGCGTGACGCGGCCCGGGTGACGGGAGCGGGCCGATGTCCGTCATGTGGAACGCGGGAGGACGCGAGGGAAAATTTTGAACCAGGACAAAGCGGACAGTGCTGCGGTTCCCGCATATCGGACGGTCTGGCGTTTGCCTGGTAATAGGTAACCGTCTCGGTGATCGATTCCAGTAATCAATGGGAGTTGCCCCAATTCATCCATCGATTGCAAGCAAATCGATCCGGATGCTGATCCTCCGCATGTGGAAACCGCAGCCCTTAACGTCCTGTTCATGACCCAGTTGGACGATCGGCTCCAGGCGCCCCGGGCCGGAGACACGGCAGGCGGCGCCCCCGACGGGGGCGTACGCGCCAAAGGCCTCGGCGGGAACTCCGTCGGCCTCATGGGCAGTGCCGTCATCGGCATCTCCACCGTCGCCCCCGTCTACTGCCTGACGTCGACCCTCGGCTCCACGGCCGGCGAGGTCGGCCTCGCCATGCCCGCCGTCTTCCTCGCGGGCTTCCTGCCGATGCTCCTGGTGGCCTTCGCCTACCGTGAGCTCAACAAGGCCATGCCGGACTGCGGCACCTCGTTCACCTGGACGGTCAAGGCCTTCGGCCCCCGGATCGGCTGGATGTGCGGCTGGGGTCTGGTCATCGCCACGATCATCGTCCTGTCCAATCTGGCGGGCGTGGCGACCTCGTACTTCTGGCTCCTGGCCGGTGAGATCACGGGCAACGACTCCGTGGCGGCCCTGGACGACGACAAGGCCGTCCACATCCTCACCTGCCTCGCCCTGATCGCGGCCGCGACGGCCATCAGCTATCGGGGGATGACGGCCACCAAGGGCGTGCAGTACGCGCTGGTGGGGCTTCAGCTGGCCGTCCTCGCGATCTTCGTCGTGATGGCGTTCCAGAAGGCGGGCAGCGCGCAGTTCCCGCTGTCGCAGGACTTCTCCTGGTCATGGCTGAACCCGTTCGCCGTGAAGTCGTTCTCCTCCTTCACCGCGGGCCTCTCGCTCGCCATCTTCATCTACTGGGGCTGGGACGCCTGCCTGGCGGCGAACGAGGAGACGACCGGCAGCGACAAGACCCCCGGCCGCGCCGCGCTGATCGCGATGGTCGTCCTGGTCGGCTCCTACCTCGCGACGGCCGTCGCCGCGCAGATGGTGGTGGGCGCGGGCACCAAGGGCCTCGGCCTCGCCAACCCCGACACCTCCGACAACGTCTTCGCCGTCCTCGCGGGCCCCGTGATGGGCCCGACGCTCGGCATCCTGCTCTTCGTCGCGGTCCTCGCGTCGGCGGCGGCGAGCCTGCAGACGACGTTCATCCCGGTGGCCCGCACGGTCCTCGCCATGTCCGCGTACGAGGCACTCCCGCCGTCGTTCGCACGCGTCCACCCGCGCTTCAAGACGCCGGGCCGCGCGACGGTCACCGCGGGCGTCGCGACCGCCGTCTTCTACACGGTCATGACGCTGGTCTCCGAGCACGTCCTGGTCGACACGATCTACGCGCTCGGTCTCATGATCTGCTTCTACTACGCGCTCACGGCCTTCGCCTGCGTCTGGTACTTCCGCCGCGATCTCCTCGGCTCCGTCCGCGACTTCGTCTTCAAGGGCCTGCTTCCGGTCCTCGGCGGCGTCCTCCTGACCGGCGTCTTCGCCAAGACCCTCATCGACATGTGGAACCCCGCCTACGGCAGCGGCTCCTCCGTCCTCGGCGTCGGCTCGGTCTTCGTGATCGGCGTGGGCCTGCTGCTCCTCGGCGTGGTGATCATGCTGGTGATGGGCCGCACGAGCCCGGCGTTCTTCCGGGGCGAGGTCCTGAAGCGGGACACTCCGACGCTGGTCGTCGCGGACTGACCCGCTCCAGAACGCGCTCCGGCCCTGCGGAGCTACCCGCGGCCCAGGAACACCGGGTTCGTGAAGGCGGCAAGGGCGCCCGGCAGACCCGTCACCGTCGGCGCGTGGCGGACCTCGGCCCGTACGTACGCCGCGTACGAAGGCGTCGTCCGCCACTGAGCCGTACCGGCGCCGGATTCGGGCAGCGCGGGGCCCGTGAAGAGGATGCCCTGGTCCGTCACGAAGCGGATCGTGCAGCCGGGCGCGCCGGTGACGTCGAGGCGGACGGTCACCGGGGCGTCCTGCTCGACGTAGAGGCGGTCGCCGATGCCCGCCTGCTTGCCCTTGCCGCCGGTGGCCGTGAACTCGACCGCGACGTTCTTGGACTCGGCGACATAGCTGTGGCCCGCGCGGATGCCCGCCTGGATGGCGTCGCGGGACAGGGAGTCCGCGAGGACCACCGTCTGCGGGGTGCCGACGGGGTCCGGGTCGCGGTGGGCGTCGCTGTTGCCCATGGCCGGGATCCACGGCTTCCGGCCGCGCACGGACGCGACGAGCGTGCCGTCCCACTCGGCGAGGGACACCTCGTCGTCCGGCGTGTACGCGCCGTTCCACACCTCCACCGCGTCCGCTTCCCCGAAGCCGAACTTCCAGTTGCAGCCGATGCAGGTGCCGTGCGGATGAGCGGGGACGACGAGGCCGCCCGCGTCACGGACCTCGCGGGCGAACTTGCCGAAGCGGTTGTCGCGGGCGCGGTAACGCCAGTCGATGAACGTGCCGGGGTCCGTGCCGAGGGCGACCACGTGGCCGTTGCGCGTGGTCACCTCCTCGCCCAGCATGATCAGCAGGTCGTCCCCGGCCTGGTCGGCCCAGTGGGGGTGCGAGGAGTACGTGTTGTGGTCGGAGGTGTTGATGAAGTCGAGGCCCGCAGCGCGGGCGAGGGCCGCGATCTCGGCCGGGGTGCGCCTGCCGTCCGAGTGCCAGGAGTGGAGGTGGCAGTCGCCGCGGTACCAGGCGCGGCCACGCCCCTTCGCCCGCTCCGGCGGGTAGACGGGCCTGGGCGTCCTGCCGGGCGCCCCGTACTTGAGCGTGATCGTGACCTCGTAGGGCAGGCCCTGGGGGGCGACGGTGTACGGGCCGAGCGCGATGTTCCAGGTGCCCGCCTTGACCGGGCCCGGGATGTAGCCGGGAGTGGCGTCGTCGGCGCGGATGAAGAACTCCGTGCGCGCGCCGCCCGACCAGCCCCTGAAGCCCTTGCCGCCGAGTGCCGTGCCGCGCTGGTCGAAGACGCCGATGTCGAGCGCGTTGCCCTGCGTGCCCGCCGGGACGGTGACCTTCTCGTAGGTGTACGCGACGTGGATCTCCCGTACCCCCTCCGGGACTTCGACCGGCAGATACACGAAGTCGGGCGACCCGGTGGGCAAGGTCCCGCGCACCACTTTGGTCTCGTCGTCACTTCCGGATGCACGCCCCGAGGCGCTCGCGAAGCTCACGCTGTTCAACGTAAGCGCGGCGGCGGCTCCCGTCACGAGCAGACCGCGCCGGTTCAGCGGCGTGTTGGCGGCTCTGGCCGGGCGGTGTTCGTCCTCGCACATGTGGCGGCTCCCCAGGGTGTCGGAAGGGACTGCAGGGCAACCCTGGTATTGAGCCGTGAACTGGGGCGCAAGGGAAGGCAATTGACAGACTTACGGGCGGTGACGAGCCTTGCGTACGCGGCGCAGGGCGATCATGACGATGATGATGACCGCGACGACGGCGATGATCGCGAAGATCAGCCCGGCGCCGCCCTTGGACTTCTTCTTCTTTTTCGTCTTCTTGGGCTTGGACCGCGACTCGTCGGCCGCCTTGGTGTCCGTCCTGGTGGCAGTGGCGCCCGCCGCGTACGCCGTCGACGCGCCTGTCGCCGTGGCCGCCGTGGTCGCAGCGGTCCGCGGAGCGACCGCGTACGCGCCCGCGGAAGCCGTACCTCCCAGCAGCGCTCCGAGCAGCAGCAGTACGGTCGCGAAACGAAGCCGCATGAGGAACCCCCCGATTCCGTCGATTCCGTCGATTCCGTCGATTCCGTCGATTCCGTCGATTCCGTCGATTCCGGCGGATCCTAGGCCACCCGGGGCTCCGCGCATAGGCGCTCGCGGGCACGGCATGGACTCCTGCGCCGCTGACGGCTAATAAGTGAGCCCGCTCCGTACGACCAGTAGACGAGCCCGCTCCGTACGACCAGTAGGCGAGCCCGCTCCGTACGACGACGTGACCGGAGGCCACCACATGCGCGTTGCCGCCACCCTCTACCTCACCGACGAGACCATCACCCCCGTCCGCCTGGCCCGGGAACTGGAGCAGCGAGGCTTCGCGGCGCTCTACCTCCCCGAGCACTCCCACATCCCGGTGTCCCGCGAGACCCCTTACCCCGGCGGTGAACTCCCGCCCGAGTGCGCCCGCATGCTCAACCCCTTCGTGGCCCTCGCCCAGGCCGCCGCCGTCACGAGCAGGCTCGGGCTCGGCACGAACATCACGCTCGTCGGACAGCACGACCCCATCGACCTCGCCAAGCAGATCGCGACCCTCGGCCACCTCTCGGGCGGCCGTCTCACCCTCGGCATCGGCTACGGCTGGAACAGGGAGGAGGCCGCCGACCACGGCGTCGAGTGGCGCACGCGGCACGCGCTCGTGCGGGACCGGATGGCGGTCATGCGGGCGCTGTGGGCCGAGCGACCGACGGCGTACGAGGGCGAGTTCGCGAGCGTGCGGGCCAGCGAGGCGCACCCGAAGCCGGTGCGTGCGCCCCGCACGCTCATCGGGGGAGCGGCGGGACCCAAGCTGTTCGCGCGGATCGCGGAGTACGCCGACGGCTGGCTGCCCATCGGCGGGGCCGGTCTTCGCGACGCGCTCCCCGCGCTGCGCGCCGCCTGGGCCGACGCGGGCCGCGAACCCGGCGACCTGTACGTGGCGCTCTCCGCCGTCGAGCCGACCGAGGGCAAGCTCGCCCACTACGAAGAGCTGGGCATCGACGAGGTCATCGTGCAGCTCCCGGCGCGCGGGGCGGCGGAGGTGCTGCGCACGCTCGACGGTTTCAGCGATACGTGCAAGCGGTACCTGTCCCTCGCACCCGCCGCCCGCGACCAGCCCGCAACCGGCACTGACCTGTAGGTGTTTCTGCGCGAGGTCGCTCGTATGCTCGGACGTATGACCAACAGCGCGCCACAGGACTCAGCACCCCAGGGGCCGACCCCCGCGCCGGCACGGCCCACCGCCAACGCCATGCGGCGCGCCCTCAAACGCGCCAGGGACGGCGTCGCGCTCGACACCGCCGAAGCCGCCGTGCTGCTCCAGGCGCGCGGCGACGACCTCAAGGACGTGGCCGCGTCCGCCGCGCGGGTGCGGGACGCGGGGCTCGCGGCGGCGGGACGGCCTGGCGTCATCACGTACTCGAAGAAGGTCTTCATCCCGCTGACGCGGCTGTGCCGCGACAAGTGCCACTACTGCACCTTCGTGACCGTGCCCGGCAAGCTGCGGCGCGAGGGGCACGGGATGTTCCTCTCGCCGGACGAGGTCGTCGACATCGCCCGGCGCGGCGCGGAAATGGGCTGCAAGGAAGCTCTGTTCACGCTCGGCGACCGGCCCGAGGACCGCTGGCCGGAGGCGCGCGAGTGGCTGGAGGCGGAGGGCTACGACGACACGCTCGCCTACGTCCGCGCGATGGCGATCCGCGTCCTTGAGGAGACGGGTCTGCTCCCGCACCTCAACCCGGGCGTCATGACCTGGACCGACCTCCAGCGGCTCAAGCCCGTCGCGCCGTCCATGGGCATGATGCTGGAGACGACGGCGACCCGGCTGTGGAGCGAGCCGGGCGGCCCGCACCACGGTTCGCCCGACAAGGAGCCCGCGGTCAGGCTGCGGGTCCTTGAGGACGCGGGACGCTCCAACGTCCCCTTCACCACCGGGGTCCTCATCGGGATCGGCGAGACGTACGAGGAGCGGGCGGACGCGCTCTTCCGGCTCCGCTCGACGCAGCGTTCGTACCACGGCATCCAGGAAGTCATCGTCCAGAACTTCCGCGCCAAGCCCGACACGGCGATGCGCGGCATGCCGGACGCCGAGCTCGACGAGCTGGCCGCGTGCATCGCGGTGGCCCGGCACATCCTGGGCCCGAGCGCCCGCATCCAGGCCCCGCCGAATCTCGTCGACGCCGAGTACGCGCTCCTGATCGGCGCGGGCATCGACGACTGGGGCGGCGTCTCGCCCCTCACGCCCGACCATGTGAACCCCGAGCGCCCCTGGCCGCACATCGACGAGCTCGCGGAGAAGACCGCCGAAGCGGGCTTCACACTGCGCGAGCGGCTCACGATCTACCCGGAGTTCATCGAGCGCGGCGAACCCTGGCTGGATCCGCGTCTCCTTCCGCACGTGCGCGCGCTCGTCGACCCGGACACGGGCCTCGCGAACCCCGACGCCCGGCCGACCGGTCTGCCCTGGCAGGAGCCGGACGAGGGGTACGTCGCCTCGTCGGGCCGCACGGACCTGCACCGCACGATCGACACGACGGGACGTACGTCCGACCGCCGCGACGACTTCGACGAGGTGTACGGCGACTGGGAGGCCCTGCGCGAGCAGGCCGCGCCCGGCATGGTGCCGTCCCGGATCGACGGCGACGTGCGGGCGGCGCTCAAGACGGCCGCCGACGACCCGACGCGCCTGACGGACGAGCAGGCCCTTGCCCTGCTGCACGCGGACGGCCCCGCGCTCGACGCGCTGTGCGGCATCGCTGACGACGTACGCAAGTCGATGGTCGGCGACGACGTCACGTACATCGTCACGCGGAACATCAACTTCACCAACGTCTGCTACACCGGCTGCCGCTTCTGCGCCTTCGCCCAGCGCAGGACCGACGCGGACGCGTACACGCTCTCTCTCGACCAGGTCGCCGACCGGGCCCAGCAGGCGTGGGAGGTCGGCGCCACCGAGGTGTGCATGCAGGGCGGCATCCACCCCGACCTGCCCGGCACCGCGTACTTCGACATCGCGCGCGCCGTGAAGGAGCGCGTCCCGGGCATGCATGTGCACGCCTTCTCGCCGATGGAGGTCGTGAACGGCGCGACGCGGACCGGTCTGTCGATACGGGACTGGCTCAGCGCGGCGAAGGACGCGGGCCTGGACTCGATCCCCGGCACGGCTGCGGAGATCCTCGACGACGAGGTGCGCTGGGTCCTGACGAAGGGCAAGCTGCCCACGGCCACCTGGATCGAGGTCGTGAAGACGGCGCACGAGCTGGGCATCCGCTCGTCCTCCACGATGATGTACGGGCATGTGGACCAGCCGAGGCACTGGCTCGGCCACTTCCGCACGCTGGCCGCCATACAGGAGGAGTCGCTGGCCAAGGGGGTCGAGGGGTTCACCGAGTTCGTGACGCTCCCCTTCATCCACACGAACGCGCCGGTGTACCTGGCGGGGATCGCGCGCCCCGGCCCGACGACCCGCGACAACCGCGCGGTGGTCGCGATGGCGAGGCTGCTGCTCCACCCGCACATCCCGAACATCCAGACCAGCTGGGTGAAGCTGGGCACGGAGGGGGCGGCGGAGATGCTGCGCTCGGGCGCGAACGACCTGGGCGGCACGCTGATGGAGGAGACCATCTCCCGGATGGCGGGCTCCAGTTACGGCTCGTACCGCTCGGTCAAGGACCTCGTCGCGATCGCGGAGGAGGCCGGGCGTCCGGCGAAGGCGCGGACGACGCTGTACGGAGAGGTGCCCCAGGAACGCCAGGAGGCGGCCGCCGCGTCGGACGGCCACCTCCCGGAGTTGCTCCCGGTCCTGGAATGACCCGCTTGAGGAGCTAGGGGATCAGCCGGTGAGGTCGGAGCCGAAGCGGGCGCCGGCCTCCGGGGTGCCAAGGGTGGACGGGCTGAACGACGTGATGCCGGTCGTGGTCAGGCCGGTCTTCGCGCCGCGGAACAGCCAGGCGGCGCCGGAGTCCTTGGTCGTGCCGTCCTCCTGGGGCACGCCCACGGTCAGGTCGGCGAGGCCGTCCTTGTTGACGTCGGTGAGCTGGACCGACTCACCGAAGTTGTCGCCCTTCTCCGAGACGCCGGGGACGCCCGCCGTGCCCTGGTTGAAGGCCTGGGCGCCGGAGCCGGTCAGGCCGTTCGCGCCGCCCTTGAGCAGGACGATCGCACCGGTGTCGGCGGCGTCGCCGAGGTTCTCGCCGGGCACGCCCACCGCGATGTCGGGGTAGCCGTCACCGGTGACGTCGCCCGCGGTGAGGGAGGCGCCGAACTGGTCGCCCCACTCGGGCCCGTTGATCTCCGCCGCCTCGCTGGCGCCGGGGACGCCCGCGGTGTCCTGGTCGATCTTCGCGGTACGGCTGGAGAAGCCGGACTTGGAGCCGTAGATGACCCGGACCGCGCCCGCGTCGTACACCTGGGTCTCGGAGACCTCGTCGACCTCGCGGGCCACCAGGTCGCCGTAACCGTCCTTGTCCACGTCGGCGATGACGCCGTTCGTGGTGAACTTCTTGGTCTCCGTCGACGTCTTGGAGAGGCCGTCCTTGCTGCCCTTCCACAGGCGCGAGGAGTGCTGCATCTCCTCCATGGCGTGGCCGGTGACGAGGTCGTCGGCGCCGTCACCGGTCACGTCGCCCACCATGAGCTCCTGGGGGCCGTCGTCGCCGTTCTGGACGGACGAGGTGGAGGCGGGCTTCCCGTCACGGGTGAACGGGCCGTAGCGAACTTCCATGGTGGACTGATTGTTGGTGACGAGGTCGGCCTTGCCGTCGCCGTTGAAGTCACCGGCCTTCACCTGGTCCGTGTACCCGCCCTGCAGCTCGGAGGCCTGGGTCAGTCCGTTCGCGGAACCCCAGAGCACCGCGTCGGTCTTGTCGTTGCTCACGGTGAGGTCGGTGTATCCGTCGCCGTCGAGGTCGGCGGCCTCGGTGCTTCCACCGAAGCTGCCGTTCTCCTCGGGGTCGCCGGGGACACCGGCGGTGGTGCGGTTGATCTGCTTGGCGTGCGCGGTGTCGGCGCCCGACGCCGATCCGTACACGATGGAGACGTAGCCCGCGCCGGCCACGCCGTCCACGGCGCCGCCGGGTGCGGAGATGGCGAGGTCGGCGTATCCGTCATGGTTGAAGTCGGTCACCGGCTTGCTGGCCGCGGTGGGGGCGGCGGCTGCGGAACCGGACGTCAACGCGATGGCGAGCGGCGTCGCGAGCGCGGTGACGGCGACTGCGGCTATGAGTGAACGTCGCACTGATCCTCCTGTGGGGAAACTGCTGTGACGTAAGGGAGACCAGGGGCTAACGTCGATGGTTGTGCGCTACAGCTTCACCGTTACGTTGCCTGACATTCCCGTTACACAACCCGGCGTCCCTGTTACAAACCCCGCCACATATAGGGGGATTGCAGAAAAATCCCGCTGGAGAGCCTGGATTGGCCGTGTTTTGCGGGACTTTCTTGCAGTGCCCCGGCATGGGCGGGGGGTGGGGGTGGTGGGGGTGGGGTCAGCGTAGGGCGCGCCTTGCCGCGTAGATGAGGACGGCCGCCATCGCCAGGAGCGCCCCGGCCAGCGCGGCGCTTGCCGCCCACTGCATGGCGTCCATGTGGGAGAAGGGCAGGTACTCCTTCGACCAGCCGACCACCCCGTCGCGCCGCAGACAGGCCGGCCTGTCGCTCTCCTCCACACAGGAGCCCCAGCCGAGGAGTGAACCGTCATCGGTCACGTAGGAGGTGTCGACCTCCAGGGCGTTGACGGGAACCTCCGGAGCGTCGCCCTCGCCGAACAGGCCGTCGCCCGTCGTCTTCGTCACCGTGGTCGCGAACATCATGCGCATCGGCTCCCATACGGTCTTCACCGCGAGCAGGGCGGCGAACGTCACCACCATCGCGGGCAGCGTGCGCCGCGTGAGGAGCCCGGCGGCGGCGCCGATCAGCAGGCCGAGCACAGCCAGGGCCACCGCGACCGGACCCGTGGTGTCGAAGCCGCTGGCGCTGGTGAAGTCCGCGTTGACGGCCATGTGGTTCGCCAGCGGCGTCCACAGGGCCTTCATGGCGATCCCGGTGGAGAGCGCCGCCACGGCCGAGAACAGGGCGGCCATGCCGAGCTTCGTCCCCACCCAGCTCCAGCGGCTGTGCGACTGGACGCACACGAACTTGGCGGTGCCGCTCTCCAGGTCCCCCGCGAACAGCGGAGCGCCGATGAACACGCCGATGATCACCGGCAGACCCGCGAGGGCCAGACCCAGCAAGTCGAGCCGTTGGTAAGCGGTGTCGAGGGCGGCGGTCGCCACGGGGGACGGGCTCGACCCTTCGACGGCTGCCACGGCGCTGCTCGCGTCCTGGGCCAGCCACGCCAGGACCGCCGTGGTGACGGCCGCCACCACGAGCAGCAGGAGGAACGCCGTCCGGTGCTGGCGCCACACCAGCCAGGCCATCCCGCTCGGCCCGAAGCCGCGCGCCCGCGCCCTCGCCTGCCGCCCCGGCGCTCCGGGGGAGCCGCCGCCGTCCGTCCGGAGCGTCTGTGTCGTCGTACTCACTTCACTGCCTCCGAACCGGAGCCGAGAACATAGGAGTTGGGGCTGATCAGTGGCTGCGCGGAGCTGCTCTGCGCCAGATAGGCGAGCACCACTTCCTCAAGGGTCGGCGCGGTGGCGTCCCAGAAGTCGGCGACCGGACCGCCGGGGCGGACAAGGGCGGTGGTGTACCGCTGGTCGCCGTGGGTCTCCACGACCGTGTGGTGCTCAAGCCCCCCGGGCAGCCCGCCGGGCCCGGTCGGCACCCGGTCGGTGGGCGCGGACAGCATCCGGTGGACGCTGATGATCTCGTCCACGTCACCGGCAAGGCGCAGCCCGCCCTCGGCCACGAGCAACAAGTAGTCGCACAGCGTGTCGAGTTCGGCCACCAGATGGCTGGAGAGCAGGACGGTGATACCGCGCTCGGCCACCTCGCCGAGGAGTGCGGCGACGGTCTGCCTGCGCACCAGCGGGTCCAGATCGGCGAGCGGCTCATCAAGCAGGAGGAGGTCGGGGCGCTTGCCCAGGGCCACCGCGAGGGCTACCCGGGTGCGCTGGCCGCCGGACAGCTTTCCCACCTTGGCGTCGAGCGGAATGGATCCGGCCCGCACGAAGTCCTCGGCCAACTCCTGGTCCCAGTGCGGGTTCAGCTCGCCTCCCGCCCGCAGTGTCTCGGCGACCGTGAAGCGCGCGAACAGTGGCTTCTCCTGCGGCAGGAACGCGACCCGCTGCCGGGCCTGGGCCCCACCGGCGGGTTCGCCGAAGACCGTCGCCTCGCCCGCCGACGCGTCGCGCAGCCCCGCGAAGATCTCCAGCATCGTCGTCTTGCCCGCGCCGTTGGGACCCACGAGTCCGCATACGCGCCCTGCGGGCAGCCGGAACGTGGCGTCGCGCAGCACCCAGCGGCGCCCGTACTGCCGTCCGAGGCCGCGTACTTCGAGGGCGGTCCGCCCCTTGTTCCGCACGGCCGCCTCTCCTGACGCACCGCTCATCCCCGTCTCCCGTTCTGCTCGTCCGCACTGCTGCGGGAAGTGCCCGCCGCCGTCTGCTGGCGCTCCTGAAGCGCCAGTTCGACCAGATCCCGCACGTCTTCCTCCACCAGACCCGCGGCCAGCGCCCGCCCGGTCCACTCCGCCAGTTCGGCGTAGAGCGGCGACTCGATGTCGGGCGTGTGACTCCGGTCCGCCTCCGTGCTCGCGGCGGCGATGAACGTGCCCACTCCCTGCCGCAGCTCCACCACGCCGTCCCGCTCAAGCTCCCGATAGGCCTTGAGCGTGGTGTTCGGGTTCACGGCGCAGGTCTCGGCCACCTCGCGAGCGGTCGGCAACCGGTCGCCGGGCTTCAACGCACCGGCTCTGACGGCCCGTTTGGTCTGCTCGACGATCTGCTGGTACGCCGCGACGCCCCGGCGCCTCTCGATGTAGTACCGCATCCCTCTCACCACCCGTCCACTAGTTAACTAGCTGAATAATGGGGATGGGGCGCTGGTGGTGTCAAGCGGGGTCCGCTGTCGAGCGGCGTGAGTTGTTCCGGGCATGACGATGCGCCCGTCCCGCCGCTCGGCGTCTGCCGGGGAGGAAGGTGGGGCCTTGATCTGGGGGAGGGGAGGGGAGGGGGAAGGGAGGGGAGGTCAGCTAGCCGGAGTCGGGGGCGCTGCCGCGTACGCGAGGAAGGGGGCCCAGCTGCTGTTCGCGAAGGCGAGTCGGGGGCCGAGGGTGTTCTTGGAGTCGCGTACGTGGATGACGCGGGGGGTGGGGGCGGAGATCTCGACGCAGTCACCGGGCGCGCTGCTGTCGCTATGGCTGCTCTTCAGCCAGCCCACTTCGACGCAGGAGTCAGCCTCGCTGCTGTCGCTGTAGCTGCTCTTGAACCACTCCAGCTCGGCATCGTCTCCGGCAGAGGGGTTGCGGATCATGTCTCTCCCAGCACTTGCTCGATGACGGCCAGGGACTCCTGTGGCGTGAGAGCCTGGGCCCGGATCATGCCATACCGAAATTCGAGGATCCGGAGCTCTTTCGGATCAGAGACGAGGCGGCCTGCGAACGCCCCCTCGGAGCGCCCCATCGCTGCACCGTCCCTGAACTTCAGCACCTGGATCTCGCCGTCCATTCCCGCATGGTCCTCGCGGACAGTCGGCATTACTTGGATGGCGACGTTTCGCAACTTCCCCACCTGCAAAAGGTATTCGAGCTGTCGGCGGAGTACCATTTTCCCTCCGATCGGGCGGCGCAGCGTCACCTCTTCCTGGACGAAGCCGAGCGCTGGAGCGGGCGATCGCTCGAAGACGGACCGCCGGGTCATCCGTGCGGCCACTGCCTGCTCAACCTGCTCTTGCGAGTACGCGGGCTGCCGCATCTCGAACAGTGCCCGCGCGTATTCCTCTGTTTGCAACAGGCCGTGCAGGTTGTGGTTGCGGTACGCCGCCAGCTCGACCGCCTGCGCCTCCAGCCGGGCCAGGTCCCGAACCTTCTTCGGATACCGAGCCTCCGCCACGGCCTCGGCCATCGCGGCGATCTTGCCCCTTGCGCCCAGGACTTCGTCCGCTTTGAGCAGGAACTCGGGTCGGGGAATGCGCTTCCCGGCCTCCACCTTGTAGACGAGGCCCTCGCCGTACCCGATCGCCTCGCCGAACTCGGCGGCCCGCAGCCCCGCCTCCTCACGCCAAAGCCTGATCTGGCGGCCGACCGCTACCACCAACCCTGACTCGTCCCCTGGGAAGACATCCCAGCCCGGCTCGTCTGTCTCGTACCCCGTGCGTTCGCTGTCGCCGTCCGTCATCACCGGTGCCCACCTCCGACGTGCTGTCCGTCCCCAACGGCTCCCATGCCCAACACGTCACGCAGGACAGTCTGTACAAAGCTGGACAACACCAAGACGGTCACCGTACGTATGGGCGTGATCACTGCTCAGCCGAGCCTGCGCACCGCGCTGAACACATCACCGCCGAACTCGCGGCGAACGCCGCCCTGCACGGGCGAGTGCCGGGGCGGGACTTCCGGCTGACCCTGACCCTGGCGCTGGACGCGACCCGCAACCTCCGCATCGCGGTGACCGACGCCCTCGGCGACCGGCACCCCCGTATCCCGGACCCGGCCGGAGGCCACGCGGAAACAGGCCGGGGTCTGGTCATCGTCGCGGCGTTCGCGGACCGTTGGGGTGTCGAGGAAGGCCCCGGTCCCTGCAAGACGGTCTGGGCGGAAGTGAGCCTGCTGCCGGAACCGGGTCGTGGCCGGGCGTGACCCGGAAACGCCCGACGCCAAAGACAAAGAACCAGGTAAAAGAACCAGGTAAAAGAACCAGGCGAAGGGCTTGGGGGAACCCCACCCCACCTCGCCCCACCCCGCCCGTATGGCGCCGTCACCCAGAAGGGTGATCATTTCCAACTCGACTGGCGATCAAGGAACTTGTTAGGCCACTGTCGGCGCTGCCGGGCTGTCGCGACTGGATGCGATCCGCCCTGCCTCGACCCACAACCGAATGCGACATGAGACGGCCCCCGCCGGGACTGCAATCCCGAACGAGGGCCTGACCACCAAGGAAGAAGGAAGCTTCCCGATGACTGAGCAGCACCCTAACGCGCCTGCGCGCCCCTCCCCCGGCCGTTCCCGCCGATCCAGCCGATCCAGCCGAACGCGGCCAGGCGTCGGCCACGTGTGCGAGCCGCACACCGAGCGGTTCACCGTTGTCGGCAACGCTCTGGCCCAGCACTCCGAACTCTCCCTGACGGCGATCGGCCTCGCGATCCACATCCAGTCGCTCCCGGACGGAACCCCGGTCAGCATCAAGGCGCTGGCGGCGAAGTTCCCCGAAGGGGAGACGCGTATCGCCGCCGCTCTGCGGGAGTTGGAGGCGCACGGCTACCTGGCCCGGATCAAGGAGCGCCTGCCGTCCGGGCAGATCGTGACCCGGACGATCTCGTACAACCTCCCGCAGGGGGCGGGAGCGTCGGAAAGATCGGAACGCCCGCAGGCCCCCATGCCCCGCCTCGAACTGGCACCGCAGCCCGAGGAGCCCGAGGAGTCGGACGCGCCAGGGGAGCCCGAACCACCGGCCTACGAAGCACCCGATAACCCGGCCCCCAAGCAGACGGAGCCGCCGCAGCCGACGGGGTCACGCCACCGCACCGCCGCCGCCGACCTCCTGTCCGGCCTCCGCGCGCTCTCGCCCCGCCTCCTGCTCGCCGAGCGCGACGTACGCCGTCTCGTACCGGCCGCAGTCGCCTGGCTGGAGCGCGGGGTGATCCCCGCCGACGTACAGCGGGTCCTCGCAACCGACCTGCCGCCGGAACCCCTGCGCCACCCGGCCGCCTTCCTCGCCCACCGCCTCACAGCCCTGCTGCCCCCGGTTGTGCCCCCTGCACCGAGGGCGACCCGCCCCGACCCGCTCCAGACCTGCGAAGGCTGCGACCGCGCCTTCCGCTCCCCTGAGCCGGGCCAGTGCCGAGCCTGCAGCCACTCCGGCGCGACCGCAGCATAGGAACTACCGGAAGTGAATCCCGTGACCAGCGCTGTCCCAGCAACACACCGCCGACTCCGCCGGTACCGTACGAGGACCGAGGCATCCGCACCGGAGGTCACCGTGAGCGCCCAGCCCGACGGCCCGTGCGGGCCGTTGATCCCCATGCTTGAGCTCACTCCGGACGCGCTGCGGGCCTTCGTGCACTCCTGGGCCGTGTTCGTCGCGACCGAACGGTATCCGGCGCGTGCCGCCCGGCTGCGCACGCTTGAGCGGATCGTGGACGCCGGGGAGCAGGACCCGACGGCTGCCATCGCGGAGATCCGTGCGATCCGCGAGTCGGCAGAGGCAGAGGCAGAGGCAGGGCTGTGACGGACTGGACCGAGAAGGCGGCCTTCGCGAGTTTGGCCTTCTGGGGGGGGCGGGGCTTCATCGGCTTCCTCGCGGTGCCGCGCCACACATGCGTCTACCTCCGCAACGTCACCTGGTACGGCTGAGCCGAGCCGCCGAACAAGACCGCCCCCATGCGTCCCCTGTGTCCACGGTCATGTGGTCATGTGGTCATGGAATGGACGTTTCCACAGCCCTGTGTAGATCCATGAAGAGGCCTGGTGAAGGCCGGTCAAAAGTGATCTGACGGGCGACTCTTCAGATATCTCTTCGCCACCGAACCGAGCGTTCCCGGTCGATTACAGTGCTGCGCAGAAGTGCGGGAAGCGCAGGGGGCGAGCCAGGAGAGGAGGTGCCGTGAGCACCGCAGCAGCCACCGGAGTCTGGGGCCGCGCCGAGCAGCAGGACTTCCGCAGCCGGGTGCGCGGCACCCTGCTCGGGGGCGCCGTCGGGGACGCGCTCGGCGCACCCGTCGACTCGCTGAGCCTCAAGGCGATACGCGAGGCGCACGGCGCCGAAGGGCTCACCGAACCCGCCTCCGCGCACGGCAGGCGCGGCGCCGTCACCGCCGCCACGCAGCTCACCCTCTTCACCGTCGACGGACTCATACGCGCCCAGGTGCGGCGCGACACCGGCGCCTGGCATCCGCCCACCGACCTGCACCGCGCCTACCGCCGCTGGGCGGCCACCCAGAGCGACTGGGGGCCCGACGAGCGGCGCAAGGAGGACGGGTGGCTGGCCCGCGAGGAGTGGCTCTACTCGCGACGGTCGCCCGCCCGCTCCTGCCTGCTGGGGTTCGGGGACGAGAAAATGGGGACGCTGGAGGCTCCCAAGAACCCGGAGGAGAAGGGGACGGAGGCCGTCACCCGGTCCGCGCCCTTCGGGCTCCTGGTCGGGTGGGAGCCGCAGCTGGTGTTGCAACTGGCGGTGGAGTGCGCGGTGCAGACGCACGGCCATCCCACGGCCTACCTCGCGGCCGGCGCGCACACCGTCATCGTGCACGGGCTCGCCCGCGGGGAATCCCTGGACGGCGCCATCCAGCGGACGCTCGCGCTGCTTGCGGCGAGACCAGGACATCAGCCCGTCACCGATGCGCTGAAGCATGCTCTGGGGGCCGTGCGGCAGGGAATGCCCAACCCCTCGCGGGTGGAGGAGCTGGTCGGCGACGGTGGGGCGGAGGGTTCGCTCGCCGCCGCCGTCTACTGCGCTCTGGTGGGCGAGGACATCCGCCACGGGCTGCGACTCGCCATCAATCACGGGGGCGCGTCCGCTGCCGCCGGAGGACTGTGCGGGGCCCTGCTCGGCGCGCTGCACGGAGAGACCGCGCTGCCTCCGGGCTGGCTCACCGAGTTGGAGGGGCGGGCCACGATTCTTGAGCTCGCGGACGATTTCGCCATGGAGATGACACAGGGGCCCGCACTGCACGGGCCCGCGGTGTCGTCGCCGGGGTGGTTGGCGAAGTATCCGCGGGTGTAGCGGTGGCCCGTAGCCCGTAGCCCGTAGCCCGTAGCCCGTAGCCCGTAGCCCGTAGGCGGTAGGTAGTACGCGATGCGCCGCCGGACGGGCTGGAGGGTGTCCAGCCCGTCCGGCGGCTGAGGGCGAACTCGGCGGAGCCGGTGATCTACTGCAAGCGGCCACGGGGGGCGACCGTTTCGTCCGCCTCTCCCGCCGGTGCCGGAACAACCGCAGCGGCCCCGGCGGAGCCGTCGTCGTCCGTATTGATCTTCTCGATGATCGCGTCCCGCTCCGGAGTGTCCTCCGGCTTGATGTAGCCGATCGCGATGTAGAGGATCAGCGAGACCGCCAGCGGGATCGATACCTGGTACTCCAGGGGCACCCCGCCCTCGACGTTCCAGTTGATCGGGTAGTTGACCAGCCAGAAGGCGAGCAGACCCATCGACCAGCTGGTCAGCGCCGCCGTCGGTCCGGACTTGCGGAACGTACGCAGCAGACCCAGCATCATCGGGATCGCGATCGGACCCATGAGGCCTGCCACCCACTTGATGACGACCGTGATGATGTCCTTGAACGCGGGTGAGTTGACCTGCGTGGCCACCGCCATCGACAGGCCGAGGAAGATCACCGTCGTCAGGCGCGCCGCGATCAGACCCTTGCGGTCGTTCCACGCCCTGGCCTTCTCGGACACGACGGGCGCCACGTCCCGCGTGAACACCGCCGCGATTGCGTTGGCGTCCGAGGAGCACATGGCCATCGTGTGCGAGAAGAAGCCGACGATGACCAGGCCCAACAGGCCGTGCGGCAGGAGTTGTTCGGTCATCAGGGCGTACGAGTCGGAGCCGTCGGGCTTCTGTGCCTTGACCAGGAGCGGGGACATCCACATGGGGAAGAAGAGGACGACCGGCCACACCAGCCACAGGATCGCCGAGAGCCGGGCCGAGCGCGTGGCCTCGCGGGGGCTCGACGTGGCCATGTAGCGCTGGGCCTGGTTGAGCATGCCGCCGTTGTACTCGAAGAGCTTGATGAAGAGGAACGCCAGAAGGAAGATCGTGCCGTACGGGCCGACCAACGGCTTCCCGTGTCCCGCCAGCGCGGGCTCGTCCCAGACTCCGAAGAAGCCGCCGTGGTCGCCGAGCTTGGCCACCACGGCCACGAACATCGCGACACCGGCAAGGAGCTGGATGATGAACTGGCCGAGCTCGGTGAGCGCGTCGGCCCACAGACCGCCGATGGTGCAGTAGACGGCGGTGATCACGCCGGTGATCAGGATGCCCTGGTTGATCGAGATGCCGGTGAAGACGGAGAGCAGCGTGGAGATGGCGGCCCACTTGGCGGCCACGTCCACGATCTTCAGGAGCATGCCGGACCAGGCGAGAGCCTGCTGGGTCTTCAGGTTGTAGCGGTTCTTGAGGTATTCGAGCGGCGATGCCACGTGCAGTCGCGAGCGCAACCGGTTGATGCGGGGCGCGAAGAGCCTCGAACCGATGGCGATGCCGAGCGCGATCGGGAACGACCAGGTGATGAAGGACGTGACGCCGTAGGTGTACGCGATGCCCGCGTACCCGGTGAACATCACCGCGCTGTAGCCCGACATGTGGTGCGAGATGCCAGAGAGCCACCAGGGCATCTTGCCGCCCGCGGTGAAGAAGTCGCTGACGTTGTCCACGCGCTTGTGCGACCAGACGCCGATCGCGACCATGATTCCGAAGTAGCCGATGAGCACGGCCCAGTCGAGACTGTTCATGTGCCCCCTCCAGGGGTCCGCCTTGTGAACTGCGCTGAAATGCCGTGCACTTCGCCAGTTTCGTGACGTACGGACGTGGGCGGCCTGAAGTGCCCGCTCATCGTGGGTTCGGGCGTACGCCGCGGACAACCGCCCGTGAGGTCAAGAGAACGTAAAATCGTTCTGTTTGCTGACCTACGTTCACATCCTTGATCCAGCGGGGGGCCTCAACGGGCTCCTGGCGGAGCTCTTGGCGGGCCATCCGCAGGCTCCCGCCGGGCCCCCTCCGCAGGCTCCCGCCAAGCCCTGCCCCGAGCTCCCTCCGGGCCCTCGGAGCATGCGAAAACGGCTGTACAGGGACCCGAGTCCCGTACAGCCGTCCCTGTTCTTCGTTCCGCCCCGCGCGACGCCTACCGCATCAACTCGCCCGCGTTCACCAGGAGCGACTGTCCCGTGATCGACCGCGCCATGTCCGACGCGAGGAACACCGCCGCGTCCGCCACATCCCCGTCCGTGGCCAGCTCCGGCAGTGCCATCCGCTCCGCCAGGCGGCCCCGCACCTCGTCCTCCGGCACGCCCTCGGTGTGCGCGGTGAACTGGACGTACGCCTCGACCGGCGGACCCCACATCCAGCCGGGCAGAACCGTGTTGACCCTGATCCGGTCCGGCCCCACTTCGTGGGCGAGGGAGTACATCGCCGACGTCAGCGCGCCCTTCGACGCCGCGTACGCCGCCTGCCGCACCTGCGAGGGTGCCGCGACGGCCGACTGCGTGCCGATGAACACCACCGAGCCGCCGTGCTCCTTCAGCGCGGGGATGCAGGCCCGTGTCATGCGCAGCGTGCCGAGCAGATTGACGTTGATGACCTGCTGCCAGGTCGCGAAGTCCGCGTCCTGGATGCCTCCGAAGTAGCTGTCCCAGGCGGCGACATGGACCACCGCGTCGATCCCGCCGAAGCGCTCGCGCGCCAGGAGCGCCAGGGCGTCGCACTGGGACTCGTCGGTGATGTCGGTCGCGCGGTACGCCGTGCGCGAGCCCTCGGGGTCGATCTCCTCGGCCGACTTGGCGAGGTTCGCCTCCGTGCGCGCCCCGAGGACGGCGTGCCCGCCGTCGCGCACCACGGCGGCCGCCACCTGATGTCCGAGGCCTGCACCGACCCCCGACACGACGACGGTCTTTCCTTCGAGGAGCGACGGCATGGGGCGCCTCCCGGCTCTGGCAGTTTTGCTGACGGGGCGTCAGAGTATGGGCGTCCACCGGAGGAAGGAAGAGGGAGGAAGGGGAGAGGCATGAGTGACGACACCCGCGAGAACGCACGCGAGCACTCGCCCGACGACACCCGCGAGAACGCACGTGAGCACTCGCCCGACGACACCCGCGGCGAGGTCTACGGCGAGCTGGCCGCCGTCGGACCCTACGGCGTGCGTCCGGGCCACGCCCTGATCACCATGGTCGAGCCGCACGCGGGCCACGAGTACGCGTACAACCGCTGGTACGAGGACGACCACTACTACGCCGGCGCGATGGCGATGCCCTGGATGTACGCGGGCCGCCGCTGGGTCGCTCCCCGAGAGCTGCAACTCCTGCGCTACCCCGAGAAGTCAGCGGTCGCCCAGCCCGTGACCGCGGGCTGCTACCTCTCCACATACTGGGTCACCGAAGGCCGCTACGACGAGCACATGAAGTGGACCGTCGGCATCAACAAACGCCTCAACCGCGACGGCCGCGTCTACCAGGACCGCACGCACGTGTTCACGGCGTTCCAGGACCACGAGGCCACCGTCTACCGGGACGGGGCGGCAGGACCCCGCGACTTCCACGCGCTCGACCACCCCTACCAAGGCCTCGTGCTCGAAGTCATCGACGTCGAATCGAGCGGATCCGGTGATTCAGGTGATCCGGGTGATTCCAGTGATTCCAGTGATTCCGGTGGCTCGGGTGGTTCGGGTGAGCGGCGAGCGGAGTTGCTGGAGTTTCTGTGCGCCAAGCAGTTGCCGCGCGCACTCGCCGGATCTCCCGCCGCGATGGTGACGATCTTCCGGCCGACTCCGCTGCCGGGGGACCGTATGACCTACGTGAAGCAGGTGGAGGGCGTCGATACGCGGCTCACGCTGCTCTGGTTCCTGCAGGCCGATCCGCGCGAGTGCTGGCAGGAGCATTTCGCCGGGCGGGCGGACGCGGTGGCGGAGTCGGGCCTGGGGCGGGTGGAACTGGTGGCGCCGTTCATTCCCACGGTCCCGGGAACGGATCTCTACGTCGATCAATTGCGCTAGCGATCAATTGCGGCAGCCGTTGATCAACGGTCGATGGGATGGGATGGGATGGGACGGGATTGGGATGGGATGGGGTGGGGCGGGCAGGGCCGAGCCCCCTCGGCCGGGACGGCGGGCCAGTCGAGAGGGCTCAATCGGTTCTGCTTATGAGGTTGTTGAGCGCTCGCTGACCCCGTGGTGCTGATGAGGCTGATATGCGAGGAGGTGCGGAACGTACAGGAGATAAGTATCAGCCGAGGTCTGATGTCTCCCGGCCGACCTCGGAGACGAACGCGCGCCATGAGTCGGAGGGAAAGGCGAGGACGGGCCCCGCGTCGACCTTCGAGTCTCGGACGGAAATTGCGCTTGCAATCGGGGACTTGACCTCGACGCAAGCGCCGTTTCCCGTGGAATACGAGGACTTGATCCATGTATTCGTAGCGCCCTGATGAATTGCCATGGTTACTCCGGTTTGCCCAGTGGGTGAGTTGCGGTCACCGCCGAGAGCGGCTGTGCCAACATGTGGTGCTTGATGGCGTGAATGACGCTACTCGCCAACATCGCCGAGTGAAGGGAGCGTTCACTCGACCGGATGGCATATTCCACTGGGGTCTTCCGCCTCGCCGAGGGAAAGGTGTACCGTGCCGAACTCTTTTCTGGCGGGCGGTCCCGTACGCGGTCTACGTCCTAGCGCGCGTACTCTTTCGCGATGTCTGCGATGAGTTGGCGTGATTGATCAACATTCAGGGCCTGTGCCCGCAAATGTTCGTACATCACGCTGTACTGCTGGACGTCGTTCGCCTTCTCCAGATAAAGATCGCTCGTGACACCCTCGATGTAGACCACGCTGGAATCCGCGGCGTCCGGGAACTCAAGAATCGCGTACTGGCCGTTGAGGCCCGGGTGCGCGCCCATCTCGAAGGGAATCACCTGGACGGTCACGTGCGGCAGCTGGGACTGCTCCACGAGATGTTCCAGCTGCTCGCGCATCAGATGCCGGGAGCCGACCACGCGGCGCAGCGCGGACTCGTCCAGGACGGTCCACAGGCGCAGGGGGTTCTCCGGGGCGTTGATGCGCTCCTGGCGGCGGACACGGACCTGGACGCGCTTCTCGATGTCCGTCGGCGTGGTCTCCGGCAGCGCGCCGGTGATGAGTGCCTCCGCGTACGCACGGGTCTGGAGCAGACCGGGGACGACCTGTGGGTCGTACACGCGCAGGGATGCCGCGTCCGTCTCCAGACCGATGTAGACGCTGTACGGAATGTCGCCGAAGGAGTGCCACCAGCCCTGCTGGCGTGAGTCCTTGGCCATTTGCATGAGCGAGTCGACGATGCGGTGGTCCTCGACCTCGTAGACCCCGCAGAGATCGCGTACATCGCGCTGGCTGATCGAACGACGGCCGTTCTCGAGGCGGCTGATCTTCGACTGCGAGACCAGCAGGCGCTCGGCGACCTCCTCGGCCGTCATGCCCTTGAGCTCGCGGAGCCTGCGGAGCTCCTGGCCCAAACGGCGTCGCCTGACGGTGGGATTGACACTGGACGCCACGGGACGTGCACCTCCGACTACATGCCTCTACTTTGCGTATCTGCTGTTGAGCAGAGTGCCACCAACGCGTCGCACCCGCTGGGAAACAGCCGATGTGAAGTGCGAAGTGAAGTCTGGGAAGTGCGAGGCGCGATGCGACGTGAAGGCGGACGTGAGGACCGGTGTGAAGGGTGCGGCCCGGCTGTCGGGGCGCCAAGATGTGTGGCCGCGCGGGGCAGAGGTACCGGTGTCGTCGTCCGGACGTTCCGGTGCCAGTGCCCCGCGCGGCCCAGCGGCTCCCGTACCGGGTCTGGGGGACTGCGGTGCGGCGTAGCTGTTGCCGTACTGCGGTAAGTCTTTTGCTGCTTGTTGCTTGCTGCTTTTCACTTACTTCTCACTGCGGTCGATCAGTTGTGATCGTGCAGTTGTGATTGTGCAGTTGTGATCGTGCTCAGTGGGCCACGGCGCGTGCCATGGACCCGCGGTGTGGCTGCATCGGGACCCCGCCGGGTTCCGGTGCGGTCCTGGCCGGCTGTCGGCCACCGCCTGGTCCACCTGGTCCACCCGGCCCACCCGGACCCGCTGGGGCCGGGCTACGGCGCGGCTGAGCGGCCGCACCGTTCTGGACGTCCATCACGGCGTGCGCCACGAGGCCGCCCATCGGGTCGTGCCTGATCAGGTCCCGGAGACGGGAGCGCGATGAACGCCCCTCGTTGCCGGGGTACAGGTGCTTGCCGAGTCCCACTGCGTGAGCGAGCGCGGCGAGCGCCGCGGTCCGCGGGTCCGGCGGGACGCCGGTGCGGATCGCACTGTCCAGTCGGGACCTGATGTCCCGGCTGATCGCCGTGTCCGTCGCTTGGTAGCGAGTCGTCGGCAGCACTCCGCACATCTGGCCCGAAACGGCATGCACCATGCCGCACCGCTCCAGGTGCGCGAGGTAAATCTGGCGCAGCCCCAGTCGGGGCCCGCCAATCCAGTGGACTGCCCGAACCGGACTGCCGCGCCTGCGCAGCAGTTCCAGTGCGGAGTCCAGAGTCGGATCTCCGGTCGGCCGTGGCATCACCACGGCGATACGATCCCCGTCTGGGGCTATCCGTCCGGCCAGCGCCAGCTCCACTAGCTGTGCTCCGGCCAGACCGAGGTCGAGCGACTGCGGCTGCGCTGTGGTACCCGTGGCCGGGTCCAAAGCGAGCAGCAGAAGCTCCTCCGGAATTGTTCTGCGGCTCCTGCCCATCCATGCCTCCCCGCGTGGATGAATGACAGGGTGACCCCTCTCACATTGGTCTGTCGAGGGTGCGTGACCGGTAAGTACGGGAACCAGTAGGTATGTCGTTCTCGTCTACCACGGGGGTTAAGCCCCCACACAGGACACTGGTACATGGTTCGGACAGCGGGTCCGGCCATGTTTTGGCGCAACGGCAACGCGAGCGGCATGGCGTACGAGGAGGCATCGGTGGCGGGCGAGACCCCCGACAGGTCGAAGCAGCGGAAGTCGTCGGGGAAACCGACTGGGGCAGAACCGTCAGTACCGGCGCCGACGCCGGAGGAACGCGACCCCCGCCTTGCGGTGGCCCGCGAGGTCCCCGCGGCGCGGGAGGACACGGCGACGGCGGTCTTCTCGACGAAGGCGGTGTCGGAGACGGCGTCGTCGGTATCGGCGTCGTCGTCGGCGGCGGCGAGTGGGGCTGCGGCGAGTGGGGCCGCGGGTTCCGGGGAATCCACCGGTTCCGGGGAATCCGAGGCTTCCAGGGATTCCGGGGATTCCGGGGATTCCGAGGATTCCAGGGATCCCGGGGACGGCGATTCCACTGAGGGCGCGGAAGGCTCCCAGGGCGCTGAGAGCGCCGAAAGCGCCGAGAGCGAGCCCAAGGGTGAGAAGAACGGCGACGCGCGCCTGAGGGCCGCTGTGGCGGCGTGGGTGGCCTCGGCGGACGAGGAGACCCCCGGGGCCGCGGAGACGGGAACCGCGTCCGGCGAGGATGCGGCTTCCGACGAGGACGCTGCCGCCGACGCTGACGCCGATGAGAGCTCCTCCGGCGAGCCCGAGGCGGCGGGTGACGCTGACGGTTCGGCTGGGTCCGGCGATGCCGAGGGTTCTGCCGCCGACGGGGACAGCTCCTCCGACGACGCCCCGGCCGATGCGGAGGTTCGCTCGGGCGACTCGGGCGACTCGGGCGCGGCGGATGACGGGGGCGACGGGGGCGCGGCTTCGGCCGACGGCACCGACAGCACCGACGGCACCGACGGCGCAGACAGTTCTGGCGCGGCCGACGAGCCTGCGGGTGCGGACGCTTCCGCCGGTGATGCCGGTGATGCCGGTGACGCCGACGTGGCGGACAGCCCCGAGGACGCCGCGCCTGACGACGATTCCGACGAGCCCAAGGGCTCCACCAAGGGCGACACCAAGGCCTCGGCCGGCACCAAGGCCTCCGCCGACACCAAGGACTCCGCCGACACGGCCGACGACGAGACCGTGACCGAGGACCCCGAACCCCCCACGGGCGGAGTCGACCAGGCCACCGCGATCTTCAAGGCGCCGCTGCCCCCGAAGTCGGTCGACCAGCCGACGACCATGCTCAAGCTGGGCGACCACAAGCCCGGAGCCAAGAAGCCCGAGGGCAAGGGCACCGCCGAACCGGAGGACAAGCCGGAAGACAAGCCGGAGGACAAGCCCGCCGACAAGGCCAAGCCCGAGGCGAAGTCGACCGCGAAGCCGACCGCAAAGCCGACCGCAAAGCCCACGGCGAAGCCGGAGGGTGAAGCCGAGCGCACCAGCAAGTTCGTCGCGCTCAAGCCCCTCGACGGCGCCTCGCCCAGCGGCGGCGCACAGCCGCCTGCCAGGCCGACCTCCGCACCTGAGGCGGCCACGCCCCCAAAGGTGCCGGGCAATGCGGGCCCCGAGCACACCACCCAGCAGCCCCTGCCGCCGAGGCCCCCGCTCGACCTTCTCGCCGAGCTGACCAACACTCCGCCGCCGCCCGAGACCCGGGTCCGCACCACCGTGCGGCGAGTCAAGGTGTGGACGCCGCTGGTACTGCTCCTGGTGATCGTCTTTGCGGTCGTACAGGCTGTGCGTCCGCTGCCGACGCCCACCCTCGCGCTCACCGCGAAGGAGACCGTCTCCTTCGACGGAGGCAAGCCGTCCATGCCGTGGCCGAGTCAGGGCCAGGCGGCGATGGACGTCAACGGCATCGGGACGTTCGGTACGTCGGGCGACCAGAAGCCCGTGCCGATTGCGAGCATCGCCAAGGTCATGACGGTCTACCTCGTCCTGCGTGACCACCCGCTGAAGACTGGCAACAACGGCCCGAAGATCCCGGTCGACGCCGCGGCGGAGAAGCACTACGAGACGGGCAAGGCGGAGAACGAGTCCGTCGTCAAGGTCTCCGAGGGCCAGAAGCTCACCCAGTACGAGGCGCTTCAGGCGGTCATGCTGCCGTCCGCGAACAACATCGCCAAGCTGCTCGCCCGCTGGGACACCAAGAGCGATTCCGAGGACGAGTTCGTCGCGAAGATGAACAAGACCGCCAAGGAACTCGGCATGAAGAACACCCACTACACGGACCCGAGCGGCCTCGACAAGACGACCGTCTCCACCGCCGAGGACCTCGTGAAGCTGGGCCGGGCCGCGATGGAGGACCCGGTCTTCAACGAGATCTCCCGCCAGCCCAGCTACAAGGACCTCAACGGCGACAAGCAGAACAACTTCTTCGGGCTCGTCCCGACGGTCGCCATCGGCATCAAGACCGGCACCACCACCGCGGCGGGCGGCAACATCCTCTTCGCCGCGGAGAAGAAGGTCGGCGGCCAGACCCGCACGATCATCGGTGCCGCCCTCGGCCAGTACGGGCGCAACGGCACGGCGAACATCGACGAGGTCACCGGGGCCACCCGCAAGCTCATCGAGGCAGGCCAGGGCGCGCTCACGGCCAAGACGATAGTGAAGAAGGGCGACGTCGTCGGTCAGGTCGACGACGGTCTGGGCGGCACGACCCCGGTCGTGGCCACCAAGGACGTCGCCGCCGCGGGCTGGTCGGGCCTGACCGTGAAGCTGAAGCTCGGCGACAAGGCGGGCGATACGGTTCCGCACTCGGCGAAGGCAGGCACCGAAGTGGGTGTGCTGAGCGTCGGCGACGGCAAGGACGGCGCCGTGGAGGTGCCCGTCGCGCTCCAGAGCGACCTCAGCGAGCCGGGCTTCGGCGCCAAGCTGAAGCGCGTCGGCTGAGGCATCCGCAGGCCGACGTACACGTACGTCGTACAAGTACAGACGTACACGTACGACGTACAAGTACGGACGTACCAGCACGACGTACAAGTACGCCTGCAAGCACGACGTAAAGCAACGGCATACGAGCACGACGCACAAGCACAACGCAGGGCCCGGAGAGAGCGCCCCCACCCCGGGCTCCCTCCGGGCCCTGCGTGCTAGCGTCACAAGCTCGGGGGCAGTACACCGGGGCTGGGCGACGGGGTGTTCCGGGACGGACCCTCCGACACGACCCACGATCACGACCTACGCCCCCGGACGGACAGAACGACACGGGGAGTGCCGCAAGTGGCCACAGCGGAGCCGACGCGAGCCGACGACGCCGATCCTGATTCCGGCACCGGTGGCGGGGCCCGCACCGGGGCGCGAATAAAGCTGCCCGCCCAGCGCGGCGACGAACCTGTCGTACCCGAGCGGCAATCCAAGTGGATGCGGTTCCTGAGGCACCCCGTGACCATCGCGACGGTCACCGCGGCCGTTCTGCACGTCCTGTGGTTCTTCATCTTCGCCAACAGCGGCGGAGACCTCGCCGCGCAGGACGCCTGGGCCGAGTTCGTCGGACGGCACCCCGACTCCGCGTACAACCTCGCCTGGTACGGCGGGATGCACCCGGTGTCGTACAGCGTCGTATCGCCGTATCTGATGTCCGTGCTCGGCGTCCGGACCACGATGATGATCGCCGGGACGATCTCCGCGGCGATGCTCACGATGATCCTGGTCCGCAGCCGCGCGGTGAAACAGCCGCTGTGGCCCGCCCTCGCGGGTGTCTTCGCGCTGTTCTGCAACGCGGTGTCGGGGCGTGTGACGTACGGCCTCGGCCAGATGTTCGCGCTGATGGCCGTCGCCGCCGTCTTCTGCTGGCCCTACCGCTGGCGCTACAAGCGGTGGGCGAAGGCACTGGTCGCCGCGCCGTTCGCCGCGCTCGCGACCATGGGAAGCCCGGTGGCCGGCCTCTTCGTGGGCATGGTCGCCGCCGCCCTCTTCCTCAGCAAGCGCTACCCCGGCGCGTACGCGCTCGGGCTCGCGCCCGCCGTCGTCGTGGGCATCTCGGCGTGGCTCTTCCCCTTCTCCGGTACGCAGCCGATGTCGTTCGGGTCGGCCTCGCTGCCCCTGCTCTTCTGCGCGTTCATCTTCTACGTCGTACCGAAGCACTGGAAGACCGTGCGGATCACCACCGTCGTGTACGCGATCTTCGTGCTCGGTGTCTGGCTGATCAACTCGCAGATCGGCTCCAACATCACCCGCCTCGCGATGTCCTTCGCGGCGGTCGTGCTGCTCGCCGCCCTGCCGTTCGCCGTTCCGAAGACCCGCAAGTGGTACGTGATCGTCGTGGGGCTCGCCGGATTCGTCGGCTGGGTCGGGTTCAAGGCGGGCGACGACGCGGTGCACACGACGCCCGTCGCCTCCTGGACGCGTGAGCTCGCGCCGCTCGTCAACGAGTTGCAGGAGGTCGGCGCGGACAAGGGCCGCGTCGAGGTCGTGCCCGCGCGCAGCCACCGCGAGGCCTCCGCGCTCTCGCCCTACGTGAACCTCGCCCGCGGCTGGAACCGCCAGGCGGACATGGAACGCAACCCCCTCTTCTACGACGACACCCTGAACTCGGCGAACTACCACGAGTGGCTCCAGCGCTGGTCGGTGCATTTCGTCGTGGTGCCCAACGGCGAGCCCGACGGCGACGGCGGCAAGCGCGAGGCGAAGCTGGTCGAGAGGGGCCTGCCGTATCTGAAGCAGGTGTGGGTGGACTCCAACTGGCAGCTGTACGAGGTCACCGACCCGACCCCGCTGGCCGATCCGCCCGCGGTCGTCGACCGTGCGGAGGCGGGCGGGATGACGATCGAGGTGAAGAAGGCGGGCCGCGTCCTGATCCGCGTGCCGTACTCGCCGTGGCTCAGCATCGTCGACGCCGAGGGCAAGGGCCTTGAGGGGCCGAAGGAGACCGACGCGTCCAAGCGGCAGCGGGAGCTGGACGAGAACACCCCCAAGAAGTTCGACAACCTCAACGGCTGCCTGATGGAGGCCGAGGAGGACGCCGAAGGCGACAAGTGGACCGAACTCCTGGCCCCGGGCCCCGGCGTCTACCGCCTCGCCGCCCCCTACCAACTGCCACGTGGCACGGCCTGCCCGGAGGAGATGCGCGAGAACGCGCGCTAGCCGTGGGCAGTGCGGGGACAGCCTGGCGTCAGCCGTAGTACGCCTGCGCCTCCAGCCACCGGCGGTGCCTGCCGCGTCGTACGCCGACGATGATCGCGATGCCGCTGCCCGCGAGGAGGCCGAGGAGCGGCACGACCACGGTCACGACGATGCCGCCGACGAAGGACGCGAAGTCGGCGTCGTCGCCGGGGGCGAAGGTGAGGGCGCCGCGCGGGTCGTCGCACTTCACGCGGTAGTCCGCGGCGGTGTCCGTCTTGAGCACGAACACGCGCTCCCACTCGACGCTGCCCCTGGTCACGCTGAAGCTGCTGTCGGGCGTGGTCACGCGGGGCGCGGCGCCGTAGGGCCCTAAGACGACTTCGCAGTGCGCACGAGCGACGACGGGATTGCGCACGTAGATGGCGGCGTCGTCATCGGGCCCCATGCGCAGCGTGACGGACTGCCCGCTCGTGAACGCTTTGCTGTCGTCGACGGAGTGCACCGCCGCGGTGAACGTCAGCACGAAGCTGGTTATGCCGATGCCCACGCAGACCGCCGCGATGACTCCCGCGACGACGAACCACCGCACGCGGGGCCGTAGTCGCCCCGAGTCGATGCGGGGCGGCGGCCCGGGCGGCGGCCCATAGGGATACATATCGGAACGATGGCAGCAGGCCGGTGGTTGGGGAAGGGACCTGAGGATGAGCAGCTATGAGTCCTGAGGGTGAGTTCTGAGGGTGAGACCTGGGGGTGAGTCCTGGGGGTGAGTCCTGAGGATGTGTCCTGAGGGTGAGCCCCGCGCTACCGGGAACTGCTGGGCACGGAGGGCTCATTCAGGTACTCCTTCCTCTCCCCCTTCCCTTTGCCCTTCCCTTTCCCCTGTGTTGCCACCGGCGCGGTCCCGGCCCGCTCGTCCTTCACGTAGTCCTGCCAGATCCGTACCGGAAAGACGTTCCCGTGCTGCGAACTCTTGCCGCCCACGCCCGACATGGGCAGCAGCTGAGGCTTGTCCGGAGTGGTGCGGAACATCGTCACGGCGGTCGACGAATGTTCGGTGGTGGCGGTGAACCAGGCCGAGCGGAGACGATCCTGATCGCCGGTGCGTCCGGCGACGACCGGCTGATCGACGGATGACATGCCGACACCCCGCATCGCGTCGGCGACCTCATCGGCCGTATCCGGATCCAACGCGCGCCGCGCATCGGGCCTCGCGAGCCCGTCGACGTTCTCGCCGTCCTTGACGACCTTGGTCACCGAGTAGGGGTCGTGCCGCAGGCCGCGGTTGGCGAAGGTGCTGTAGGCGCCGGCCATCCGGATCGCGCTGGGTGTCGACGTACCGATGGGGAAGGTCTTGTCCAGGCGCGCCATGCTGCCGTCGAGAAGCCCGGAGGAGACGGCGGTGCGCCGCACCCGCTCCCAGCCGACCTCCTTGCCGAGGCGTGTGTAGGTCGCGTTGCCGCCCTTCGCCAGGGCCTGGCCCAGGGTGGGGTGACTGGTGTCGTCCGGGTGGCCGTTGCCGGAGCCGGAGCCGGAGCCGGAGCCGGAGCCGTTGTCGGAGCCGGAGCCGGAGCCGGAGCCGGAGCCGGAGCCGGAGCCGGAATCGGAGTCGGGGCCTACAGCGCGCTTAAGCGCGACGGAACCCAGCAGATGGCCGCTGTCGTCGTAGAAACTGCCGGTCGACACCGGCTGCCACCACTTGCCGCGCCCGCCCGACGCCTGTGTACCGATGCCGTGATCGAGGGCGGAGGCCAGGACGAAGGGCTTGAAGGCGGAGCCGACGGGAACGCCGGAGGTGTCGGCGTTGTTGGTGAAGTGCTTGGTGGCGTCGGCGCCTCCGTACAGCGCGACGATGGCGCCGTCGGTCGGCCGCACGGAGGCGGCGCCCACCTCCACCCCCTTGTCGGCGACGCGCTTCTCGGGGTCGATGTCGCGCTTCAGGACGCGCTCGACCGCGCCCTTCAGGCGCCGCATCCTGTCCTTGTCGAAGGTGGTGTGGATCTTGTAGCCGCCGTGGGCGAGGTCCTTGTCGGTGAGCGAGGTGTTCTGCTTGATGTACCTGTTCGCGACGTCGACGAGATAGCCGGTCTGCCCGCCGAGACTGGTGGCCCGGGACTGCTTGTGGGGCTCGGGGTAGTCCGTGAACTTCTCGCGCTCGACGCGCTCCATGAGTCCGGCCTTGACCTGCCGGTCGAGAATCCACTTCCAACGGGCCACGGAACGTAGGTGGTTGGCGCGGCTCGCCGAGGGATCGTACTGCTCGGCACCCTTCAACAGAGCGGCCAGAGCAGCCCCCTGACTGGCATTCAACTCCCTGGCGGGGATTCCGTAATAGGCGTAGGCGGCGGCTTCGATGCCGTAGGCGCCACGCCCGAACCAACTGGTGTTGAGGTACCCCTGGAGGATCTCCTCCTTGCTCTTCTTCCGGTCCACCTTCAACGCGATGACGAACTCCTTGGCCTTCCGCGTCACCGTCTGGTCCTGGGAGAGGTAAGTGTTCTTCACGTACTGCTGGGTGATGGTGGAGCCGCCCTGCGTCTCCTGGCCGCGGACCATGTTGACGGCGGCGCGGGCCAGGCCCTTGGGCGAGACGCCGGAGTCGCTGTAGAAGGTGTCGTTCTCGGCGGCGATGACCGCGTTCTCGACGGCATCGGGAATCTCGGAGAGCCGTACGTTCTGCCGGTTCACCTCACCGGTACTGACCATCTGGGTGCCGTCGGCCCAGTAGTAGACGTTGGCCTCCCGCTGGGCGGTGGCGTTCTCGTCGGGGATGTCGACAGCGGCGTACACGATGGCGAAGAGGCAGACGAGGGTGGAGAGAACGAGGATGAGGGAGCCGCCCCACTGCCGCCAGGAGGGAAGCCAGCGACGGAGACCGTGTCTGCCGTGGCGGGGGTAGTCGATGAGGCGGCGGCGTGGCTTTCCAACGCGAGTTCGGGTGCGGGTGCGGGTGCGGGTTCGGGTGCGGGTTCGGGTGCGGGTGCGGACGCGGGTTCGGACGTGGGCGCGGACGCGGGGCTGTTTGGGCTCGCGCGGCGGCTTCACCTGACTGTGTGTCCCCATGCCGGGGGAGAGGGCGGGGACGGGGCGGGGGTTGGGCGGGGAGGTATTAGGGGGTCGTAACAGCAGCGCTCCGGAGGGGGGTGCCGGGCTGCCGGAGGGGGTTGGCGTGCTGCTGGAGGGGGCTTGCCTGGCGGACCGGGGAAGGGGTTGGCGTGCTGCTGGAGGGGGCTGCCTGGCGGACCGGGGAAGGGGTTGGCGGCCTTCCGGTCTCCCTGTCTGCTGGCAGGATCCGGCCGCAGCGGCTCCCCTGGGCCACGGCCGGCCCGCCTCAACCATGGGGGCCGGCCTGCGGGAGTGAACGACCTCCATGGGAGTTCACCTCATGCCTGCCCGGGGCGGGGCCCTCGACACAGGTTGAAACCGCGACGGCAGGGAAGTCGGCATTGCGAGCTCAAGCGGCGGCCCCACCTGCGAGGCTGTACTGCGTGACATATGCAGTGAGTGTGGATACCCGACCGCCCGGCGGCACCTCGGAGATGGACGAGCTGCAACGGGTCGGCGTCGCCGCCCTTCTTGAGAACGGCTTCGAGTCCGTGGAGGAGATCACGGGCCCCGACGGGATGGAGGTGAAACTCCTCGACACCTTCGTGGGCGTGTATCCCGGTGGGGCGCTGCTCAAGGTAGTCGTGGACGCCCCGGCGCTGGAGTTCGCCGAGGAGGCGGTCCGGGAACTGGTGGAGGATCTGCTCGAAAGCACGGATCTGCTCTCGGACTGGACCGTCGTGCGGTGTCAGGTGGAGCTGCACCCGGACCTGGCGATGGAGAGCCTGGACGCGGCTGACGGCCCTGATGCTCCGCCGGACGACCTTGAGTCCCGCCGTGCGCGTCTGATGGGCCTTGCCGGGGGAGCCACGCCCGCCGACGCGGCCGGGACGACGATGGAGACCGATGCCATCCGTTCCAAGATCCGCACCATGGCCCCGCGGCTTGCCGCCTTCGGCGCGGGGATGTTCGGTGTGCGCGAGGACGAGGGAACGGGCGAGGCCGAGGGAGCGGGCGAGGACGAAGAGGGGCGAGAGGGCGAGGACGAAGAGTGGCGAGCGGGCGAGGCCGAGAGCGGGGGCGACTCCGGCGGCATCTCGACGGAGGACGCCGAGCTTGCCGCCGGGGCCCTGATCTGGGGCACGGACGTCCTCATGGACGAACTGTTCCAGGACGCGCACGCGCTGGACCGGGAGGGAACCAACGTCGCCGAATGCGACCGTCCCATGTGGCTCCTCGACGAGTTGCCCCCGCGCTACGCCTTGCAGTACGACGCGCGTTTCGCCCGGCGATTCCTGGTGACGGCGATCGCCCTGACCACGCGGCTGACCGTGGGGAGTTTCAAGGAGCTGAGCTGCGTGGCCGAGGAGTTGGTCCTCAAGCTGCTGCTGCGCGAGGCCGAGGTCACGCTCGAAACCTTCGGCCTCCTCGACGAGGGCGTCTCCGCGGCGCTGGACCGCTTCGCCGACCTCGTCTACGAGGACATGGACCACGAGTTGCTGTACGACGACTCGATGGACGGCGTCGACGAGAGCGAGGTGGGCGCGGCCCTGGGCATCGCGCCCATGGGGATCACGAGCTGGTTCACCCCTTTCGACAAGGGCCGATACGTTCACCCGTACGCGGCGGACGACCCCGAACTCGACCCCGGCTCCAACCCCGAACTCGCCCCCGACCCCGACCCCGAACCCTGAGGGCGAGACCGTCGGGGTGCCGCCCGTCCGGTTCCGGCCAGTAAACTGCGCGCGCTCGGAAGCGTCGCGGGAGACCAGGGGGAACAGTGGCACACGGGGGATATCAGGGCTGGGGACCGGGAAACGGCCAGCCACAGCCACAGGGGGGCGGCGCCCCGGACCCGTACGGCCCGCCACCGAGCCCGTACCCGCACCCACATCCGACCCCTCAGCCCCACCCGCATCCGTACCCGCATCCGTACCCGCAGCCGCCGCAGCCTGTCCGGCGGCGACGGTCCGGCTGCGCGTTCCTCTTCGTCTCGCCGCTGATCCCGGTGATCCGTTCCGCCCGCCGCCGCGCCGAGGCGATCTTCAACCAGCCGGGCGCGGGCCGTGTCGAGGACCGGGTCGTGACGCGGGTACAGCTGTGGCGCGCGATCGTCGGCCTGGCCGCGAGCCTCCTCCTGATCTACGCCTACGGCGCGGACGAGGGCTGGAGCGGCGTCGCCAACGACGGCGTGGTGAAGGTGATCCTCGCCCCGCTGCTGCTCATCTTCACCGGGCCACTCGTCGTCATCGGCTTCATCCGCTACGCGCCCGCCGCGCAGAGGCGCGTGCTCCGCTCCCGCCTGCGTGAGCCGCTCAAGGCGGTGGGCTGGTACGTCGGCATTCTGGTGGGCGTGGGCCTCGTACTGGCAGGCAGCGCTGTTCTCCTGAAACAGAACTACGGCACGCTCCTGAACGGCCTGGTGGCGCTCGCCCTGCTCATCGGCCTCGTCTGGCTGCTGCCGTTCCTCCTCTTCGCCTCCGCGTACGCCGCCCGCTACGCCTTCAACACATCCAACGTCCACGCCGCTCTCCCGGCCGCGCTCACCGTCGTACTCGTCTGGGAACTGACGCTCTGCAGCGTCGCACTCGACGGCGGACTGCCCCACGGGCCACCAGCCGCGCAGTGGTGCGCGGCCCTCGGCGGCCCGATCTCGGTGACGGCGGTGGCCCTGTGGGAACTCCACCGCATGCGCACGCGCCACGGGGTCCGCATCCGCCCTTGAGTCCGGGCTGGGGCTGAGGGCTGGGGGCGCTGAGGGGAGGGGGCTGAGGGGCTGAGGTCAGGCCCCTGCCCGCCGTACGGCTGCGCGTCCCGACCCACGCCTATGTCAGGACCTCTCAACACCCACGCCTATGTCAGGACCTCTCAACCCTGACCTCCGACGGTGAGCACCAGCTTGCCGGTGGTGGAGCCGGACTCGATGCGGCGGTGCGCTTCGGCGGCTCGCTCCAGCGGGAGGGCTTCGACCTGTACCCGCATCCGGCCCTCCGCTGCCGCGGCGACGGCACGACGCAGCGCCCGGCCCGCTTGGGCGGGGAAGGCCTCGGAGAACGCGGCGAGGTTGAAGCCGGAGACGCTCTTGTTGCTGAACCACAGCTCGTTGGACGAGATGCCGACGTCCTCGGCGCCCGAGGCGTTGCCCATCACGACCAGTCGGCCCATCGGGGCCAGCAGGTCCAGGCTGGAGCGACGTGCAGGGCCGCCCACCATGTCGACCACGATGTCGAATTCGCCCGCCTCGGCGTGGTTGTCCCGCAGGATCGCCTCGTCGTAGCCGAAGCCTCTGGCGGTTTCGATCTTGGCGACACTGCCCACTGTGCCGACCACTCGACCCGCACCCAACTGCCGCGCGGCCTGGCCGAGTTGGCTGCCCACGCCGCCGGCGGCGGCATGTACCAGTACGCGCTCGCCCGGTTCGATGCGGGCCACGCGGTCGAGCACCAGGAAGGCGGTGGTGCTGTTGGACGGAAGCGCCGCTGCTGTCTCCAGACTCAGGTCGTAGCCGTCCAGAGGGGCGACGAGGTCCGCCGACGTGGTGACCACCTCGGCGTAGCCACCGCTGTCGACGATGGTCAGGGCGGCGACCGGCTGCCCCACCGACAGCCCCTCGACCCCGGGGCCGAGCGCCCGGATCCGGCCGGAGACCTCGATGCCCGGCACGAAGGGAAGCGGCACGTCCACCACGCCCTGGCGGTAAAGGACCTCGGCGAAGTTGGCGCCCGCGTACGCCACATCGATGGAGACCTGGCCCGGACCGGGCTCGGGGATCTTCACCTCGTCGAGGCGCAGGACGTCGGCGGTGCCGAACGAGGGGATGGTGACTGCCTTCATGTACGTGCTGTTGTGGGTCATGCGGATCAGTCTGCCCAACCCGTTCGGAGCCGGGCAGTGCCAGCTCATCCTGGGTCTGCCACCACCAGGCTGCGCCCATGCGCGGGCCCACCTGTCCAGGCGGCCCCGGCGGTGTCATACCCCGGCCTCCCAGGCCTCCCAAGCCTCACCAGGCCGCGTGCGCGCGACCGTCCCAGCTCGGGATCGTCGCCTGCGAGACCGGGCTCGTGGGCGAGTGCCGACGTGGGGTGTGACGTGTCAGCCGTGAAGGTCAGGCAGCCCGAGGCGCGATGCTCACCGCGCGGTAGTCGTACCCGTCCTGCTTGAAGCCGGGGGCTTCCCAGGCGAGGTCGACCTGCTGTCCGGCCGACAGCGTGCGGAAGCCGGTCGCCTGGATGTCGGAGTAATGGCCGAAGCAGCCGCCGGGAGTCTCGGGGGAGTCGAGAACACCCCACCCTTCCTCGTCGTTCCACTCGCGGACGGTCGCAGTCACCATGGACGGAACCCTACGGCTTGCTTCCACTGCGCCGACGCGTCTGGCGCCCGGCCTTGGGAAACTGAGGCGATCCAGGGCTAGTTGGGCACCGGACCTGCGGGAGGGACACGCCGACGCCCGATGCTGACGGATCGCCCTGCGACCTTCCCCGTGGCTCCCCGCCAGTCAGCCGTCCAACCGCGGCGGATCACCGGGGACCGTCCGTATCCAGGAACGGAGTTTCCAGCAGACCGCGACGGGGCCTACGAGCATGGAAAGCGGTGTAGGCCGGTCAGCTTCACAAGGCTTATCACTGCGGCCGAGTAGGGCCTCGGTCGTCAGTGACCGCCCGCGTCGATGTCAAAAGTAGATGTCAAAGGCCCCGGACCAAGATTGGTCCGGGGCCTTTTCGCTGTGCCCCCGGCAGGATTCGAACCTGCGACACCCGCTTTAGGAGAGCGGTGCTCTATCCCCTGAGCTACGAAGGCGGGGCTGACTGATGCCGCCACGGATGGCGGTTTCAGACAGGGTAGCGGATGGGGGTGGGGCGGTGCCGCCTGGCCGGGGGTGGCGTCAGCCGATGTGGGGCGGGGGTGTGGACTCCGTGTGTTCCTGCTTGCCCGCGGTGATCGCCAGTGCCGTTACCGCCAAGCCCGCCAGGAACATGCACGCCGCCGCTATGAACGCCATCGTGTAGCCGTGCGTCACCGCCTCGCCCGCCCGGGACATCAGGGGGAAGTCCTTCGTGGACAGGGCGCGGTACAGGGCTGAGGCCGCCTCCGGGAGCTTCGCGTTCGCCGTTGAGGTGGAGACCGTCGACAGGACCGCGAGGCCCAGCGCGCCGCCGATCTGCTGTGCCGTGTTCAGGAGCGCCGAGGCGATTCCCGTGTCCTCGTGGGCCACTCCGCTCACCGCGCCCAGAGTCATCGGGACGAAGCTCATCCCCAGGCCCAGGCCCGTGACGAACATCGCCGGCATGAGGTGCGTGGCGTAGGAGGAGGTCGGGGTGAGCGTTGCGAACCAGAGCATTCCCGCCGTTGCCACCAGCAGGCCCGGGCCCGCCAGGAGGCGAGGGGGCACCTTTGCGATCAGCTTGGAGCTGATACCTGCCGCCGCCGCCATGCCGAAGCTGAAGGGGAGGTACGCGAAGCCCGTCCGCACCGGGCTGTAGCCCTGGATCAGCTGCATGTAGAGCGTCAGGAAGTAGAACGTGGCGAACATGCCCGCCCCGATGAACAGCATCGTCGCGTAACTGCCCCACCTGTTGCGGTCCTTGAACAGTCGCAGCGGCATCATCGGGTGTGTCGTACGGGACTGTAGGAGCAGGAAGGCCAGCAGAAACACCGCCGCTGTGGCGAATGACGTCAGCGTCAGGGCGTTCGTCCAGCCGTGTTCGCCGCCCCGCGTGATCCCGTACACCAACGCGATCAAGCCGCCGGTCCCGGTGATCGCCCCCGGGATGTCCAGGCGGCCCCGGTGGCGCTCCGCCTCCACCAGCGTGCGGGTTCCGGCGAGGACGGCCAGGCCGATCGGGATGTTCACGAAGAACACCCACCGCCAGTCCAGTACGTCGGTGAGTACGCCGCCGAGCAGCAGGCCCACCGTCGCGCCGACCCCGCCCATCGCCGCGTACACGCCCATCGCCGTGTTGCGCGGCTTACCGGCTGGGAACGTGGTGGTGATCAAGGCCAGTGCGCTGGGGGCTGCCAGTGCCGCGCCCACTCCTTGGAGGATCCTCGCGCCGATCAGCAGCGCCTCGTTGGGAGCCAGGCCGCCCAGGAGGGATGCGAGGGTGAAGACCGCGATGCCCACCTGGAACATCCGGCGGCGGCCGAACAGGTCTCCCGCCCTGCCGCCCAGCAGGAGCAGTCCGCCGAAGGCCAGGGCGTAGGAATTGACGATCCAGGCCAGATTCGCGTCGGTGACGCCCAAGTCCGTCTGGATGCTGGGCAGGGCGATGTTCGTGATCGTCGCGTCGAGGACCACCATCAGCTGGGCGGCGGCGATCACGAACAGGGCCAGGCCGAGGTGGCGGCCCTTGGCGGAGGTTCCGGGAGAGGTCCCGGTAGAGGTCCCGGTAGAGGTTCCGGAGGCCGCTTCGGAGGTGTTCGGCGGTGGTGGGAGGGGCGACGTCGTGGCGCTGTCGGCAGACATGAGCGTAGGGCTCCAGGAATGTGTGGAGGCGTGGGCCGCTGTGGCCATGGCTGTGGCCTTGGCCGTGAGCGTGAAGTGATGTGACCGCTTGCAATACGAGCCGGAGCGCCGGTACGGCGAGAAACTCCCTGCCCGTGACGAAGGCCAAACCCTAGCAGCCGAATTCCGTCCACCTGCGTGCGCCGAATGCATTTCCCCGTGTGGTCATTATCGCGTCTGCCCGGCTGGCCAAAGGGGCGGTCCGTGTGAACACGCGACCTGACGCAACTTCCCTGTTCCCGCTTGCTTTTTTCGTGCGAGTGTGGACACGGCGGCGGGGGTCGTGCGTGCCTCTGTGTTCTGTGGCGTCGCCGTGCCCACACTCTTTGAGGGAATGCAAATTCATTCCCCGTGGACTCTGTGGATTCTGTGAACTCTGTGGGCTATGTGAACTCTCGAATTCCTTGTACTGCTCCTCAGGAACCCGGGGTCCAATTTCCCAGCCAGTCGCCGATCTCCTGGTTCGCTGCCTGCGCGTCCGTCAATTGCGGGCGGTCGGCGCTCGCCGTGCCCGAGCCCGCGCCCGTGTTCTTGTACTCCGCGAAACGGTCGTCCTTCCAGGGGAAGCCGCCCATGTCCACCCACGGGGTCGTCTTGACGGCGGCGCTCAGGGTCGAGTCGCGCACCGTCGTCTGCGGGTCAAGCGCCGCGTCGCCGCCCGCGTGCCAGTTGCGGCCCAGGTAGAAGCTGCGTGCCGAGACGTCGCCGTTCACCGTGGTGTTCGTGATCAAGAAGCCCTTGCGGTCGGCCGCCGTGCTCGGCGCGGTGACGTAGCCCTGCGAGGTGCCGTCCCAGCGCTTCTTGAGGGTGATCACCGACTGGTCCACCACTGCTGTCGCCCGGCCGAAGACGAAGTCCGTGTTGCCTACGACGTTGGAATTCTTGATGTACGCCCGGCCCGGTTTGTCCTTCGCCGCCGTGTCCAGGAGGAGCGTGTCCTGGTCGCCCTCGACGATCACGCTGTCCAGGAACGCCTTGTCGGCTGCCGTGCGCAGGGCCACCGCCTGGTGACCTGCGAGGTTCTGGTTGGCCTTCTCGTCGAAGTCGTTGGAGAGGGTCAGGTTGCGGGCCTGGAAGTCGTCGGCCTCGGCGGCGACGGTCGCGCTGCCCGATGTGCCGTAGGTGCCGGAGCCGTCCGGCTTGGGGGTGCCCGCCGCGTTGTCGTACACGATGACCGTGTCCTTGCGGCTGCTCCCAGAGCCCTGGAGCGTGACGTGCGGCTTGTTGGACGGGATCTTCACCGTCTCGCGGTACGTCCCCGGCGCGATGGAGACAATCACCCGCGAGGAGTTGTTCGCGGGTACGGCATTGACCGCCGCCTGCACCGTCTTGTACTGGCCGCTGCCGTCCTTCGCCACCGTGAGGGTGGCGGTGGTGGTGGCAGAGGCAGTGGCGGTGGTGGCGGTGCTCGGGCGCGGGCCCGCGCCCGACTTCACCTTCGACGGGACGTCCGACCCCTTGTCCAGCGTGTAGTCGTAGAAGCTCTTCGGGTCGAACGCCGTGCCGCCGCTCTCGTTGCGTCCGCTCGTCCCGACGAAGACATTCCCGCGCTGCACGATCGAGGCCGAACTGTCCTTGGTGACCGGGTTCTTGAGCCCCTCGAAGTAGCTGTTCTCCAGGACCATCTTCGTGTTGCCGCGCGAGTAGTTTCCGTACGAGGACGTGATGTCCGTTCCTGCCACGTCCTGGAGGTAGTTGTTGTAGAGGTGCGCGTGGGCCACGTTGTCCGTGGACGGGTTGCGCTGTTCCGTCTCGCGGAACCAGTTGTGGTGGATCGTGATGTCGGCCGTGGTGTTCTCGGTCCAGCCGATGCCGAAGGTCTTGTTGTTGTCGCTCAGTTTGTTCCAGGACACCGTCAGGTAGGTGGTGTCCTTTCGGCTGTCTATCAGGCCGTCCGCCATGTGCCGCAGATCGTTGTGGTCGATCCACACGTGGTGCGCGCCGTCCATCTGTACGGCGTCGAAGTCGTGCTCCTTGTCGTTCCACGTGCCCGCGTACGAGTCCCGGATCGTGAGGTTCCGGATGATCACGTTGTGCACGCCCTGGCCCAGGAAGAAGCCGCCTCCGACGATCTGGCCCGAGGTGCCGGAACCCACGATCGTCTTGTCCGACGCGACCTTGATCTCCTTGCCCTTGGGGTCCATCGTGATCGTCGCGGCTACGACGATCACGTACGGGTCGGAAGCCGTCGCGTATTTCTCCAGGTCCGCGAGCGTTCTGACGGTGACTGTCTTTCCGTCGCGTCCGCCGTACGTCCCGTTCTGACCCAGGGCGTTGACCGACGCGAAGCCGTCCGCGACATCGGTGACGTCGGTGACGTCGGCGGCGGAAGCCCCTGCGGAACTCGCCGCCGCGGCCAGTGGCCGCGCGCCCTCGCCGAAGATCCCGAAGGCCGTGCCGTACGTCAGCCCCGCCGCAGCCGTCAGGGCCACCGGGATGCCGATCGTCAGGTTCAGCCGACGCCTGCGGTGCCGCGCCCCGCGCTCATCGTTGATCGCTCTCATTGCCTCATCCGCCCTGGCGATAGTGGGTGTGCGTCTACGTCCGCGTTGCGCAGGGCAGTCGTCACCGGGGCGAGGAATGGTTGCCGGGTCAGCCCGACCCGGCGGCCCTGTCCCGTTCCGCGAGGTTCTGTTCCGCGAGGTCCCGTTCCGTGAGGTCCGCGTCGATCTGAACGACGGGGTCGCCCTGGGCGGCTATGTCGCCGCGGGGTTCGTCGTACTCGGGCTCATCGCCACCCTCCTCATACCGTCCGCCGCCCGGACCGCCCCCCGCCCGGACAGGAACAGGAGAGGGAGCCGCGGAGGATCAGGGTGACGCGGTACCGGCGTCCAGGTGCAGGCGTGCAGGCGTGCAGACGTGCAGGCGCAGGGCGAGCTGGATCTCCAGGGAACGCTCCGGGGTCTGCCAGTCGGCGCCGAGCAAGTGGCCGATCCTGTCCAGGCGTTGGACCACCGTGTTCACATGGACGTGGAGGGATTCCTTCGCCCTGCGGGTCGTGCGGGTCGTGCGGGTCCAGCGGATCCTGCGGGTCCAGCGGATCCTGCGGGTCCTGCGGGTCCTACGTGTCCTACGGATCCTGCGGGGGCGTCACCGCGTGGAGTGGGGCTCGTCATGGCCGGAAACGTAAGGGCGCGCCGGACGGGGGTCCCATGTGTGGGACCCACACAACGGGGGAGCGGAGCATGTGGGCGGGTGCGGCGATCCGGGGTGGGCCGGGCAAGGCCGTGGTGACTCAGGTCACGCTCGACGGCTCAAGGCATGTGCTACCTTGCAAGCAGCACGTGTGTACGCCGCCTTCTGCGGCGCCGGTGCAGATCTTCTCTTCTTCCGCCTCTTCGAGGCTCCCGCAGTTCCGAAGCTTCCGTATTTCTCGAAGCTCTCGCTGCAGTTCGTTTCTCCGCCCGTCGTACGGGACGTGAACCCACCGTTCCGCCGGGCCCCTCATTCGCATGTCCGCGAAAGGACCCCACCATGAGTACCGCAACCCTCACCCAGAACAAGACCACCCCCACCTCAACGACCCCCACCTCAACCACCCCCGCCGCGACCCCCGTCGTAGCCGTCTCCGGCATCCTCGACGTGAGTCACAACGCCAACGGCCATCTCCGTACCGGCGATCGCCTTGCCACCCCGAACGACGTGACCGTCCCCTCCGCGCTCATCCGCCGACTCGGCCTGCGTGCCGGAGACCTGGTCGAGGGAGCCTGCGGCAAGGCCCGCACCCTCACCGACGTCGACCGGGTCAACGGGCACTCCGCCGAAGCCCTGCGCAGGCGCGCGCGGTTCGGTGACCTCACCCCGCTGCACCCCCGCGAGCGGCTGAGGCTCGAAACGCCGGGCGAGGGCGGCGGCAGTGTCGCGACCCGGCTCATCGATCTCGTCGCCCCTGTCGGCAAGGGCCAGCGCGGCCTCATCGTCGCGCCGCCGCGCACCGGCAAGACCGTACTGCTCCAGCAGATCGCCGCTGCCGTCAGCGCGAACCACCCCGAGGCGCACCTCATGGTGGTGCTGCTCGACGAACGGCCCGAAGAGGTCACGGACATGAAGCGGTCCGTACGCGGCGAAGTGCTCGCCTCGACCTTCGACCGGCCCGCCAAGCAGCACATCGCCCTCGCCGAACTCGCCGTCGAGCGCGCCAAGCGGCTCACCGAGGAGGGCAGGGATGTCGTCATGCTCTTCGACTCCCTCACCCGGCTCTGCCGCGCGTACAACAACGCGGCGTCCAGCGGTGGCCGCACCCTCTCCGGAGGTGTTGACGCCGCCGCCATCCAGGGCCCCAAGCGCCTCTTCGGTGCCGCGCGGCTCGCGGAGGAGGGCGGGTCCCTGACCATGCTCGCCACCGTGCTCGTGGAGACCGGATCGCGCGCCGACGACTACTACTTCGAAGAGCTCAAGGGCACCGGCAACATGGAGCTCCGCCTCGACCGCGGCATGGCCGAGCGCCGCGTCTTCCCCGCCGTCGACGTCACCCCGTCCGGCACGCGCCGTGATGAACTCCTGGTGCCCGCCGATGAGTTGACCGCCGTACGCGGACTGCGGCGCGCCCTGCACGGCAGGGACGCGCAGAGCAACCTGGAGGCGATCCTCGATCGACTCCGCAAGACCTCGGACAACGCCGCCTTCCTGCGGCAGGTGCAGCAGACCGTTCCCGGCGCCGGCTGCGCCAAGGTCAACGGCGGCTGAGGATGCCTTTATGGGCGCATACGTGCACCCGGTGCCGGCTCTCCGCTATGGGCGCGTGACGTGCACCCGGTAGTACCGGCCCTCCGCTATGGGCGCGTGACGTGCACCCGGTACCGGCCCTCCGCGTCGATGTCCGACACCGTGATGCGTACGCCCGTCTTCTTGTCCGTGAAGGTCTGTCCGGGCTCGTAGGTCGCGTCGGAGAGTTCCGCGTGGACGTTCGGCTGGCGCGTGCAGCCGCCGCTGTCCTTCGTGGAGTCGGAGACGCTGATCGGGCCCCGGCCCGTGTCGACCTCGGCGTCCACCCGGTAGATCAGGACGCCGGGCTTGCAGATCGCGTCGTCGTTGCCGCCGCGGGTGCGCACCTCGACGGCGTACCCCTTGGTCGTGCTCAGCGGCACGAAGGCGAGCTTGGTGCCGCCGTTCGTCGCCAGCGGGCTCAGCGTGTGCTCGGTGGTGCCCGCGTTCGACGCGCAGCTGATCTGGTCGTCGTCGAGCCAGCCGAGCTTCCACTTGTGCCAGGCGAGCAGGTCGTTGTTGGCGCCCCAGTCCTCGCTCATGATGTCCCAGTGGCCGACCGCGCCGCCGCCGTCCTGCGTGTAGAGGTCGGGCAGGCCGAAGACGTGGCCGTTCTCGTGCGGGAGCACGCGGTAGCCCGTCTCGCCGTAGTTTCCCGAGCCGTCGTCCTGGCGGCTGTAGACGAAGGACGCGTTGGAGACCGGGACGCCGTCCGCGACGGGCGCCTCGGTGTTGCCCGCGAAGGTCACCGACAGGACCGTGTCGAGCGCGGAAGGGCCCGCGTTCGGCGTGATGAGGATGTTCACCAGGTCGTACTCCCGGAAGTCCACGTCCGGGTCCGCCGCGGCCACTATGTCCCGGACCAGCTCGCGGTAGCCCGGGTCGAAGGGGGCGCCGCGCTCTATCCCGTACTCCTTGAAGCTCTTGGGCATCCGCAGCCAGTCGGAGATCGGCGAATCGGGGCGGTAGTCGAGACGTCCGTAGGAGCTGGTGCGGAACCAGTCCGACGTCTGCGGGAAGAACTCCGCGAGGCGGTCGAGCGCGCTGCCCTTACCGGGGGCGTCGGAGAAGTCGACCATGAGGTTCAGGGCCCGGACGGTGCCCGTGGAGCGGGAGTAGCCGGAAGACGTGGGTACGCCCTCCGACATCTGGACGCCCATCGTGCCGCTGATCATGCACGGGCTGAGTGTCGTCGCGCGGGCCAGGGACACGGGGCCCGCCGCCGTGGGGGACTCCTCCATCAGGCGGCCGGTGCTCGCCGATGTGGTGACCGTGAGGGCAAGGACGGCGCAGGTGGCCAGTGCCGCGCCACGTCGGGCTCCGCGTATCTGCCTCCAGGTCGGCTGCTGCATCCATGGGCCTTCCCCTCGCGGCAGCCGCCGGTCCTGGCTGCACCCTTTCGATCACCCTGTGCCGGTGGGTGCGCGGGCGCTCGCTGGGTGCGACCGATCGTGGGTTTTTCGCGCACGGAGGTGTGACGCGGGTCACGGGAAGAAAGTCGGGCGATGGGAAATATCCGGGGAGTCCTTCCCCGTTTAGACCTGAGTCCGAGCGAAACGGGGAGTGATTCCCCGCATCGCGCAACAGAGGCTCCGGCGCCGCGCACGGTGCACCGCGCACCGTGCACCGTCCTGGAGGCTCGATCACAGACTTCGATCACCGACTTCGATCGCAGAGCTCGATCAGACTTCGATCACGGACTTCGATCACAGACTTGAGGAGAGCCGCCGTGGAGACCGCAACCGCTGAGCAGCGCCGCACGCCCCGCCCGCGGGCCGACGCCCTGCGCAACCGGGAGCGGATCGTCGCCGCCGCACGCGAGATGTTCGTCGAGTTCGGCTCCGATGTGCCGCTCGACGAGGTCGCGCGCCGGGCGGGCGTCGGCAACGCCACGGTCTACCGGCACTTCTCCGACCGTTCCGAACTGGTCCACCAGGTCGTCCTGCTCGTCACCGACCGCGTCTCGGCACACGCCGAGGAGGCGATCGCGGCGGCCGACGCCGACGCGAGCGTCGCGTTCGACGCCCTGCGCCGGTTCGTACATGCCTCCGCCGACGAGCGCATCGGTGCCCTGTGCCCGGTCCTCCAGGCGGCCTTCGACCCTGATCACCCGGATCTGGTCGACGCCCGTGAGCGGCTCGAAGCCGTGATCGGCGCGCTCATGCACAGGGCGCGCGCGGCCGGGCAGCTGCGCACCGACATCGCCGTCGGGGACCTGATGGTCGCTCTCTCCCAGCTCACCAGGCCGCTGCCCGGCACGGCGTGCCTGAACATGGACCGCTTCGTCCACCGGCATCTACAGCTGTTCCTCGACGGCCTGATGGCGCCGGCCCGCTCCGAGCTGCCCGGTGAGGCGGCGACCTTGGAGGGCCTTCGCGAGTGCTGAGTCCTTCCTGACCTGGCCTCGCTTCCCGGCCTCGCTTCCTGACCTCGCTTCCTGACCTCGTTCTTTCGCTCGACTCTCTCGCTCGACTTCGCAGTACGCAGCCGCCGGGCGCGGCATGCGTCGCTTTTCCGTCACTTGTTCACCACTCGTACCGCTAGGTGGCTACTCCCATGTCAGAAACAGATCCCAGGCGCTGGAAAGCGCTGATCTTCATCGCGCTCGCGCAGCTGATGGTCGTGCTCGACGCGACCATCGTGAACATCGCGCTGCCCTCCGCCCAGCAGGACCTGGGCATCTCGGACGGCAACCGTCAGTGGGTCATCACGGCCTACGCCCTTGCCTTCGGTGGTCTGCTGCTCTTCGGCGGTCGCATATCCGACCTCTGGGGCCGCAAGCGCACCTTCGTGACCGGCCTGATCGGTTTCGCCGCTGCCTCCGCGCTCGGCGGCGCCGCGAACGGCGAGGCCATGATGCTGGGCGCCCGCGCCCTGCAGGGTGTGTTCGGCGCGCTGCTCGCGCCCGCCGCCCTCTCGCTGCTCGCCGTGATGTTCACCGATGCCAAGGAGCGCGCCAAGGCGTTCGGCATCTACGGTGCGATCGCCGGTGGCGGTGGCGCCGTCGGCCTCATCCTCGGCGGCTTCCTCACCGAGTACCTGAACTGGCGCTGGACGTTCTTCGTGAACATCCCCTTCGCCGCCGTCGCCGCACTGGGCGCGTACTTCGTCATCCGTGAGCCGGCCGGTGGCCGCAACCGCTCGCCGCTCGACATCCCGGGCGTGGTCCTGTCCACCCTCGGTCTTGTCGCCCTGGTCTACGGCTTCACGCGTGCCGAGTCCGAGGGCTGGTCGGACTCCATGACCATCGGCATGTTCGTCGCTTCGGCCGTCCTGCTCGCCGCGTTCGTCCTCACGGAGTCCAAGGTCAAGTCGCCGCTGCTGCCGCTGCGCGTCCTGACCGAGCGCAACCGTGGCGGCGTCTACATGTCGCTCGGCCTCGCGATCATCGCGATGTTCGGTCTGTTCCTGTTCCTCACGTACTACCTGCAGATCGTCCAGGGCTTCTCGCCGGTCAAGACCGGCTTCGCGTTCCTGCCGATGATCGTCGGCATGATCACGGGCTCCACGCAGATCGGCGCCCGTCTGATGACCCGCGTCCCGCCGCGGCTGCTCATGGGCCCCGGCTTCCTGCTCGCCGCCGGCGGCATGCTGTTCCTGACGCAGCTGGAGGTCAACACCTCGTACGCCGGTGTGATCCTGCCCGGACAGCTGCTGCTCGGCCTCGGTATGGGTACGGCGTTCATGCCCGCCATGTCGCTCGCCACGCACGGTGTCGAGGCGCGTGACTCCGGTGTCGCCTCCGCGATGGTCAACACCTCGCAGCAGGTCGGCGGCGCCATCGGCACGGCTCTCCTGAACACCATCGCCGCCTCCGCCACCACCGCGTACATCACTTCGCACGCGGCGGGCGCGACGACTCCGGCCGCGCAGAAGCTGCTCCAGGCAGAGGCCATGGTCGAGGGCTACACCAGCGCGATCTGGTGGGCTGTCGGCATCCTGGTGGCCGCATCCGCGATCGCCTTCACGCTCATCAACACCGGTGCCCAGGGCGGCGCTCCCGCCGCCTCGGGTGACACCGACGGTGTGGTGGAGGACGAGGTGCGGATCCCGGTGGTCGCGCACTGACCCCCGCTTTCCGACAGGGAGGCTCGGCGCCCTCTGACAAGGGGGCTCAGCGCTTTCCGACAGGGGGGCTCAGCGCCTTTCTGGATGGGAGGCTCAGCGCCCTCTGACCGGGAGGCTCAGCGGAGCCAGGGCAGGTCCGCCCCCGCCTCCTTGGGCTGAAGTCCCTCGGCGACGATCATCATGATCTCGCCGAGGGACTTCTGCTGTTCCGGGGTGAGCCGGTCGAAGAGCGCCTGGCGTACGGCGGTGACATGGCCCGGCGCGGTCCGGCGCAGGACGTCGTACCCGTCCTCGGTGAGGATCGCGAACTGGCCGCGCTTGTCGGAGGGGCAGTCCTCGCGGCGCACCCACCCGTTCTTCTCCAGGCGCGCGATGGCGTGCGAGAGGCGGGACCGGGTGATCTTGGAGTTCCTGGCGAGTTCCGTCATGCGCAGCCGCCGCCGCGGGGCGACGGAGAGCTGGACCAGGAGTCCGTAGTAGATGTGCGGCATACCCGCGTCGCGTTGCAACTGGCGATCGAGGTGATCCTCCAGAAGCGTGGTGGCCTGCAAGTACGCGAGCCAGGTGCGCTGTTCCTCGTCGTTGAGCCAGCGCGGTTCCCCTTCGGGGACGTCGGGGACGTCGGGGGAAGAAGTGGGTGCCGTGTCCATGTACTCCACTGTACGCAACCCTTTCTTGAAACTTAAACAATGTCGGAGTAGGGTCGTCCCGAAGGAAAGCTTGAGAGTTAAAGTAAATCGTTCCTCGCACGTCCTCGCACGTCCTCGCACGTCCCCGCACGTTCTTCGCATGTTCTCGGTCCTCGGAGGAGCCGCCATGACCGCAACCCAGGAGCGCATGCCCGCCCTGTACCTCAGCCACGGCGCACCACCGCTCGCCGACGACGAGCTCTGGCCGGACCAGCTCCGTGCCTGGTCCGCGGAGCTGCCGCGTCCCAAGGCCATCCTCATGGTCTCCGCCCACTGGGAGGAGGCCCCGCTCGCGCTCGGCGCGACGGAGACAGCGCCGCTTGTCTACGACTTCTGGGGCTTCCCCGAGCACTACTACCAAGTGACCTACGCAGCTCCCGGCGCCCCTCAACTGGCTGATTCCGTACGCAAACTGCTGCGCGGGGCCGGTACGCCGGTGCAGGACATCCCGGATCGCGGGCTCGACCACGGAGCGTACGTCCCTCTCGTCGAGATGTATCCAGGCGCGGACATCCCCGTTCTCCAGATCTCCCTGCCGACCCTCGACCCGCGGCGCCTGATGGACATCGGCCGCAAGCTGGCGCCGCTGCGGGACGAGGGCGTGCTGATCGTCGGCAGCGGCTTCTTCACGCACAATCTGGCGGCGCTGAGGCAGGGCGGTACGCCGTCGTGGTCGGTGGAGTTCGACGCGTGGGGGCACGAGGCGCTCGACGCGGGCGATGTGGACGGGCTCCTCGACTTCCGGCACAAGTCTCCGGCGGGCGAGCTCGCGCATCCGCGTACGGAGCACTTCGCGCCCTTGTTCGTGACGCTGGGGGCTGCCGAGGCCGCGGGGGATCTGGGAGGGCAGCGGCACCGGAGTGTGATCGACGGGTTCTGGATGGGTCTCGCGAAGAGGTCGGTGCAGTTCGGCTGACCCTGTGCGCCGGGTGCGTGCGCGCTAGGTCAGCGGCTCGCTGATCTCGATCGCGCGCAGGGCCGCCGCGAGGGCCCGCTCGTCGCCCACGTCGAGCGCCGTGTCGGCGAACTTGATGACGTGCTCGTCGCCGTGCGCGAGGGCCCGCTCGAAGACCTCCTCGGGGGTGAAGGTGCCGGGCGCGGTGTACGTGGCCGGGGCGGCAGGGGCGTACATCGAGGTCACGGCGGCCGACGCCGTCCAGGCCGCGTGCAGGCTCGGCGCCCACAGGGTGCGGGGCAGCGCCGGCATGGCGCGCAGAACGGCGTTGGGCGCGGTCGACGCGTGCACCAGCATGGTCTCCTCGCCGTGGCCGTGGGTGGCGTACCGGTGGGTGGCCGCGCGCACCAGCTCGGTGAGCCTGCGGTGCGCCTCGTCAGGGTCGGTCACGTCGGCCGCCCACGCGGGGAGGCCCGCGACCCGGCCGAGCCTGTCGGGGAAGCTGCCGCTGTCCCTGTCGGGGATCGGCTCGACGGTGTCGAGGGCGGCGGCGGCTGCGGTGCCGGTGCTGCCCGTGTTGCTCGTGCTACCTGTGTTGCCTGTGCCGCTCGTGCCGTTCATGCCGTTCATGCCGTTCATGCCGCTCGAGCCGCTCGTGCCGCTCGTGCCGCTCGTGCCGCTCGTGCCGCACGGCAGGAGTGCGATGCCGGTGGTGGGGTGGTGGCGGGCGGCCCAGTAGCCGAGGCCGTGGGCGAGTTCGGTGCGGCGGGGCTGGGTCTCCTCCCCGCTCAGGAGGGTGCGTACCGCGTGGCCCACCCGGATCACCGGGTGCGTGGAACCGCCGTACATGCCGGGCAGCAGGCGGGGCCACCACGCGGCGAGGACGTCACGCCACGGACGTCCGCCGCTCTCCGCGCTCTCTCCGATCTCTCTTTCGAAGTACGCGATCCAGTCCGCCGCGCGGCGCGGATCACCGAGAGCGGCGCGCCAGTTGTCGCCGGTGATTGACTCGACCGCGCTCGGGTACTCCTCCAGCCTCGGCGCGTACAGCTCAAGCCAGCGGTGGATCCCGCCGGTCAGGCCGTGCGCGGCGAGCGCCTCGACGGCCATCGGCGCGTGGTTGGTGAGCCGCCCGAGCCGCTCGGGGCCAGAGGAGTGCAGGCGCTGCAGGGCCTCGTCGAGGGTGCCGGTGGTGTCGGCCGCGGTGTCGGCTGTGGCGTCCATGGGGGGACGGTAGACGGGGCGCGGGCGGGGCGTAACGGCCTTGCGGACTAGGTCAGGACCTAGGACGGCGCCCGCGGGACCTAGGTCCCGCTTGGTGGCTGAGGGCCGAGGGGACGCTCGTACCAGGCGACGTCCCAGTAGCGGCCGAACTTCCGGCCGACCTCGCGGTACGTGCCGACGTGCCGGAAGCCGAAGCGTTCGTGGAGGCGGCCCGACGCGTCGTTCGGCTGGGCGATCCCGGCGTAGGCGCGGTGCAGGTCCTCACCCTCCAGGGCCTCGAAGAGCGTCTTGTAGAGCAAGGTGCCGATGCCACGGCCCGCGGCATCCGGTGCGCAGTAGACGCTGACTTCCACCGAGGTGGCGTACGCGGGCTTCGTTCGGAAAGGACTACTGGTGGCGTATCCGAGGATCAGGCCGGGACTCGGTCCGGGGCTACTCAGTCCGGGCCTACTCGGTCCGGGGCTACTCAGGCCAGGACTCGGTCTGGGACGACTCGGTCCGGGGCTCGGGCCGGAATCCCGCTCCTGGGCAACCAATAGGCGGTGGGGGCCGTCTACAGGATGGGAGAGCAGCCAAGGGCGGCGTTCTTCCGGCAGGAAGGCGGCTGTGTCGAACGTGATCGCCGTCTCACGTACGTAGTGGTTGTAGATATCGGTCAGAGCCCAGAGATCGGCCTCCGTGCCCGGCCTGACCTGCACCTCTGTACGTTCGGACGGCATCTGACCCCCCTCTGTGGCGGCACAGGGTACTGCAACGTCAGGAAAATAGGTGCGCGGCTTGGGAATTCTGTCCGGATTCCAGTCGTTGTTTCCATCGGAAGCAGGGCACCCGCGAGGGTGTGGTTTCCACCACAGAGGCCCGTGAAAAGGGCCGACCAGGACCTCCACACGCAAGGGAGCACGCATGGCAACCCGTGCCGTCGCCCGTCGTAAGTCCGCCTCCACCGGCGAGACCGACGCGGCACGCAGTGTTCGCGCCGTAGGCGGGGAGATCGCCGACCGCGACCTGGTCGGCATGTACCTCGACGAGATCGCGCGTACGCCGCTCCTCGACGCCGCCAAGGAAGTCGAGCTGTCCCAGATCATCGAGGCCGGTGTGTACGCCCGGAAGATAATCGACGGCGACATCGAGGACTCCGTCCCCGGCGCTTCCGCGTCCCGCGAGGAACTGGAGGCACTGGTCGCCGACGGTGAGCGGGCGAAGGATGTCTTCATCCGGTCGAACCTGCGGCTCGTCGTCGCTGTGGCCCGCCGCTACCCGAGGAGTGGCCTGCCCCTCCTCGACCTGATCCAGGAGGGGAACGCGGGCCTGGTGCGCGCGGTCGAGAAGTTCGACTACGCCAAGGGTTTCAAGTTCTCCACGTACGCCACGTGGTGGATCCGCCAGGCCATCACGCGCTCCATAGCCGACCAGTCGCGCACCATCCGTCTCCCCGTCCACCTGGTGGAGGAGCTGGGCCGGATCCGCCGGGTCATGCGCGAGTTCAACCGCAAGAACGGGCGCGACCCGGATCCGGAAGAGGTCGCCGCGGAGCTCGACACCACGTCGGCGCGTGTGACGGACGTCCTGGACTGGGCGCGTGACCCCGTCTCGCTGAACATGGGTGTGGACGACAGCGGGGACACGCAGTTCGGTGACCTGCTGGAGGACACCTCCGCGGTCTCGCCCGAGCAGTCCGTCCTGACCCTGCTGCGCAGCGAGGAACTGGACGACCTGATAGGCCGCCTCGACCAGCGCACGGCCTCCATCATCAAGATGCGGTACGGCATCGAGGACGGCCGCGAGCGGACCCTCACGGAGGTCGGCAAGCAGCATGGGCTCACGCGGGAGCGGATCCGTCAGATCGAGAAGCACGCGTTGCTCGAGCTGAAGAAGATGGCTCGGGACACGGGGTTCGACGCGGCGGCATAGGCCTGAGCGGCCGACGAAACCGCCCTCTGACCGAGCCCCGGTGCCATCCCCCCCCCGGCACCGGGGCTCATTTTCTTCGACCTTGTGGCCGCGTATGGGTGAGGGCTTACCGCGCTTCGCGCGGAGCGCGGGCCAGGATCCGCGGGCCAGGATCCGCGGGCCAGGATCCCCACTCGCCTTCGCTCGACGGTGACGGCCTACGGCCCCCGGCCTCCGGCCCTCAGCCCCCGGCCCCCAGCCCCCGGCCTACGGACTTTCGGCGGACGACGCCCGCGTCAAGCGGGAGCCCAGGTCATGGAGGGACGCCACAAGCTCGGGCGGCTCGTGGGCCACGAAATCGCATCCGGTCATGGCCAGGCGGACGGCCAGCCAGTCGACGGCGTCCGTCACCGTCGAGCGGAGGCGACACGTGGAGTCCGTCAGGGCCTCCGGCCTGCCGAGCGCCGCCGGAAGCTTGGCCGCGACGGCCTCCGCCGAGGCAGCGAACGTCACGTCGATCGCGTACGAGGACTGCCCCCGCCACATGGACCGGCGGATGTACTCCGCGGCATCCCCCGTGGGCAGCTCGCGCGGCACGAAGCGGGCGCCGGTGGCGAAGGGGGACGACACCCGGTCCACCCGGAACGTGCGCCAGTCGTCGCGGTCGATGTCGTACGCGACCAGATACCAGCGCCGCCCCGTCGACACCAGACGGTGCGGCTCCGTCAGACGCCGGGACTCCGTACCGTCGCCGGAGCGGTACGCGAAGCGCAGCCGCTCCTGACCCGCCGCCGCGGACGCCATGACCGTGAGCGTCTCGGGCGCGATACTGGCGCCGTCACCGCTGGTCAGCGGCGTCGTGGCGATCTGGAGCGCCTGGACGCGATGCCGTAGCCGCGAGGGCAGCACCTGCTCCAGCTTCGCCAGGGCCCGGACCGACGCCTCCTCCACCCCCTCCACCGCGTGCCCCGCCCCCGCCCGCAGACCCACGGCGATCGCCACCGCCTCCTCGTCGTCCAGGACGAGCGGCGGCATCGCCTTCCCCGCGACCAGGCGGTAGCCACCCGTCGCCCCCTGACTCGCCTGCACCGGATAGCCGAGGTCACGCAGCCGGTCGATGTCGCGCCGCACGGTACGGCGGCTGACACCGAGCCGGTCGGACAACTCCCCGCCCGGCCAGTCGCGCGGCGTCTGGAGGAGGGACAGGAGTTGCAGCAGCCGCCCAGGGGTGTCCGTACCGCCGCCGGACCTTTCCGAAGCCTCGCCCGGGGTCGTGCCGGAAGCCGTGCCCGAAGCCGTGCCGGAAGCCGCGCTCGGGGTCGTGCCCGAAGCTGTGCCCGGTGTCGTGCCCGAAGCCGTGCCCGAAGCCGTGCCCGAAGTCGAAGTCATGTCGTCCAGGATGCCGCGCATATAGGCCACGATCTGGCCTATATGGCTTCTAGTCTCCTCGCATGACTTACAGCAGCCCTGCCACAGCACCGACCGGAACGGCGGCGGACGCCGCCACCGACCGGCGCCGCTGGTTCGCCCTCGCCATCGTGATGACGGCGGCCTTCATGGACCTCGTCGACGTCACCATCGTCAACATCGCGATCCCGTCCATCCAGCAGGACGCCGGCGCCTCGTACAGCCAGATCCAGTGGATCACCGCGGGTTACGCGCTCGCGTTCGCGGCCGGACTGATCACCGGCGGGCGGCTCGGCGACATCCACGGGCGCAAGCGGATGTTCCTCATAGGGATCGGCGGCTTCACGCTCGCCTCCGCGCTCTGCGGGTTCGCCGCCAACCCGGAGATGCTTGTCGCGTCGAGGATTCTGCAGGGCGGCATGGCCGCGATGATGGTGCCGCAGGTCCTGTCGATCGTGCACGCCACCTTCCCCGCGCACGAGCGGGGCAAGGTCTTCGGGCTCTTCGGGATGATCGTGGGGCTCGGCGCCGTCTCGGGACCGCTGCTCGGCGCGCTGCTCACCCAGTGGAACATCTTCGGTCTCGAATGGCGGCCGATCTTCCTGATCAACCTGCCCGTCGGTATCGCGGGGCTGATCCTGGGGCGCAAGTTCATCAGTGAGTCCAAGGCGCCGAAGGCCCTCAAGCTCGACCTCGTCGGCGTCGTCCTCGTCACGCTCGGCCTGCTGATGGTGCTCTACCCGCTCACCCGTGGGCAGGAGTTGGACTGGCCGCTGTGGGGCTACGTCATGATGGCGGGCGGACTCGTCGTCTTCGGCGCGCTCATCGCGTACGAGAAGGCGAAGGCGGCCAAGGACGGTTCGCCGCTGGTGGAGCTGTCCCTGTTCAAGGTGAAGAGCTTCGCGGCGGGCATCGCGGTGCAGACCGTGTTCGGCGTCTCGATGGGCATCTTCTTCCTGGTCTGGACCCTGTACATGCAGGAGGGGCTCGGCTGGAGCGCGCTGCGTGCGGGCACGACCGGGGTGCCGTTCTCGATCGCGGTATCGGCGGCGGCCGGTATGTCCGTGCAGACGCTCGTGCCGCGCTTCGGGCGCAAGGTGCTACAGGGCGGCGCGCTCATCATGGCCACCGGGGTGCTGCTCTACATCTGGGAGGCCGACCGGTACGGCAAGGACATCGCGTCCTGGCAGATGGCGCTGCCGCTGGTCGTGATGGGCGCCGGTATGGGGTTCATCGTCGCGCCCCTGACGGACGCCATCCTCTCCGACGTGCCGCGTGAGCACTCGGGCTCCGCGTCCGGTCTCCTGAACACCGTGCAGCAGATGGGCACGGCGCTCGGACTCGGCCTGGTCTCCGTGGTGTTCTTCGGCGCGATCGACGAGAAGGTCGCGCGCAGTGAGGTGCCCATGGAGATCGTGGGCGCGTTCCAGAACTCGCTGTGGTGGGTCGTCGGCGTGCTCGTCGTCATCTTCCTGCTGATGTTCGCCCTGCCGGGCAAGCCGCGCCAGCACGTCGAGGGCGGCGGCGAGGGCGGTGGCGAGGGCGGTGGCGAGGACGCGCACACCGAGTCGCCGCCCGGGGAACTCCCCGCGCGGGAACCCGCGTTGACCACCTGACCTGACCTGACCTGACCTGACCTGACCTGACCTGACCTGACCTCACCTCACCTCAACTGACCTCACCTCAACTGACCTCACCTCAACTCACCTGACCTCTGGAGAGATGAGGGCGGGCGCGGCCCGGGTGGAGCCTAGAGCTCCGCCCGGGCCGCTTTCGCGTCGAGGGACTTGAGTACGGCACCGGGGTCGCCGCCCTTGGTGACGGCGGCCCCGATCTCCTTGCGGATGGTCGCCCGGACCGTCGGCCACGAGCGCAGGCCTACCGGCTGGAACTGGGCCTGCGGCATCTGGTCGATGAACTTCCACAGCGGACGCTGGGCCGCGTCCGCGCGCAGCGCCGACGAAGCGGAGCTGGTCACCGGGAGCGCGGCCTGGCCGCCGCCGTACGCCTTCGCCGACTTGCGGCCGTAGAGATGGCTGAGGAACTTGCCGCACGCGTCGCTGTGGCCGTTCTGCTTGAACGCCATGAGCCAGTCGCTCAGGCCCACCGGCGCCGCCGCCCCGCCTCGGCGGGTGGGGAACGCGGCGTGCGCGTAAGGGAACTTGACCTTGTCGGCGGCGCCCATGAGCACCGGGTGCGCGATCAGCATCCCGATGCCGCCGCGCAGGAACTGCTCGTACGCGGCCGTCCTGTCGAGCCCCGCCGGGTCGGCGCCCGCGAGCCCCTTCGCCACGAGTTCGTCCCGTAGCCAGGTCATCGTCCGGACGTTGCTCGCGGTGTGGAAGTCGTAGCCGGTGGCCAGGGCCGCGTAGCCGCCTTCGTCCGCGAGCATCCAGGACAGGGTCTCGTCCTCGGCGGCCTCGGGACCCAGCTGCAGCCCGTACGGCGTCTTCACCCCGATCCCCTTCAACGCCTGCGCCGCCGACCGCAGCTCGTCCCAGGAGGTGGGGGCGCCGCTGATGCCAGCCTGCTTGAAGAGGGCCGTGTTGTAGAAGAGGCGCGGAGTGCTCGCGAGGAAGGGGATGCCGTACTGGACGTGCTTGACCGAGCCCGCCTCGGCGTACGAGCGGGTGAAGTCGGCCTCGGTGCGGATGTCGAAGAGATCGGACGCGCCGTAGAGCTGGTCGTCCTCGGCGTAGGGGGCGAAGACGTTCGACTGGGCGATGTCAGGGGCGTCGCCGTCCTTCACCCGGCGGGCGAGGGTCCGGTCGAGCTTGTCGAAGGGGACGCGTTCCAGGGCGATCTTGACGGTGGGGTGCGCCTTCTCGAAGGCGGCGACCAGGCCGTCCCACTGGTCGCCGATGGAGGAGCCGACGCTTTTGTCGTAGCTCGCGACGAGGAGTTTGAGGGTGGTGGTGTCGCCGCCGGACGAACAGGCGCCGAGACCGAGCCCGAGGCCGAGGGCGGAGGCGCCGGTGAGACCGGCCGAGTTGGTCAGGAACTGTCGACGACGCACCGGGCTTGCCACCTTCTTGGACGTACTTGATCTCACCGCATTGATTGGTGGCAGATTCTGTCACACAGGCAGAATGTGCCTAGACCTGCGTGGTCCTCCTGCCCGTCTGCTGGCATAACCTGCCTCGCATGCCCGCAAGTTCACCCAACTCGCCCGATTCGCTCGGCTCGCTCGGCTCGCTCAATGAGCGCCGCAAGGCGGAGACGCGCCTGGACATCGCCCGTACCGCGGCCGCGCTCTTCGTCGAGGACGGGCTGCGGGCCACCCGCGCCGAGGACATCGCCCGCGCGGCGGGCGTCGCGCCCCGCACCTTCTATCGCTACTTCGCCACTAAGGAGGAGGCGGTCGCCCCGCTCTTCGCCGCCGGTGCGCAGCAGTGGGCCGCGGCGGTGCGGGGCGCGCCCGCGGGCCTCTCCGTGCGGGACGCGCTGCGGTATGCGGCGGCGCGGGCGCTGGTCCCTGACAGCGATGCCGCGCCGGGGGTCGCCATCGGGGACGCGGAAGCGCTGGAGTGGGTGCGGGCGCTGCTGCGGATGACGAGGGAGAGCGCTGCTCTCCGCGCGGTGTGGTCGGATGCCTGCCACGCCTCCGAGGAGACGCTGATCTCTGTGCTGGCCGAGCGGGAGGGGCGCGGGGCGCGGGCACAGGGGCAGGCACAGGCACAGGAACAGGTGGAGGTGGAGGTGCAGAAGGGGGCGCAGGTGCCTTCGCTTGAGCTGCGGCTCGTGGCGGGAGTCGCCAGTGCGGCGGTGCGGGTGGCGGTGGAGACGTGGGCGTTGAGCGACGCCCCGGCCGGGGGCGCGGGTGGGCCTGCGGCCTTGGCGGAACGCTGCATCGAGGCCCTGGAGGGCTTTCGCTGGCCGTAGGGGAGTGCGGTGAGACGCGGTGCTGGTTCGCTGCGCAGGCGGGCAGGCGGGCAGGCGGGCAGGCGGGCAGGCAGGCGGGTGATGCGGACTGCGGGTGCGTGGCGGGTGTGCGGAGCCCCAGGACGAAAGTCCGTTTGTGTCCGCCGTGGGTCCGAACGTGTTTACTTTGCGGAAATCCGGCCGTAGTCTCGGAGGCAATCCACAGGCTCGGGCATCAGGCGGAGGCAAACGGACATGTACGCACCGGAGCGCCAGCAGGAGATCCTGCGGCTCGCGCGCGACGGCGGACGAGTCGACGTGCTGTCGCTGGCCGAGGAGTTCAAGGTCACCGCCGAGACCATCCGGCGTGACCTCAAGGCCCTGGACCGCGCGGGCCTCGTACGCCGAGTGCACGGCGGCGCCATACCGGCCGGACGCCTCGACTTCGAGCCCGACCTCGCGGAGCGGGAGGGAACGGCGGCCGACGAGAAGGACCGCATCGCGCACGCAGCCCTCGCCGAGCTGCCGACCGAAGGCAGCGTCATCCTCGACGCGGGCTCGACGGTCGCCCGCCTCGCCGCCTCCCTCCCGCTGGAAGCGACCTTCACCGTCGTCACCCACGGCCTCCCCACCGCCGCCCGCCTCGCCGACCACCCCGGCATCCAGCTCCACCTCATCGGGGGCCGCGTCCGAAGCCGTACGCGCGCGGCCGTCGACGCGTGGGCACTGCGGGCGTACGGAGAGATCCGCGCGGACGTCCTCTTCGTCGCCGCGAACGGCTTCTCCGCCGAAGCGGGACTGACCACCCCCGACCTCGCCGAAGCGGCCGTCAAACGCGCGGCGATCGGCGCGGCCCGCCGCGTGGTGCTCCTCGCGGACTCCGCCAAGCACGGGCAGGAGCACTTCGCGCGCTTCGGCGGTCTCGATGATGTCGACCTGCTGATCACCGACAGCGGGCTCAGCCCCGAGGACGCCGCGGCGATCGAGGCCGGCGGCACGGAGGTGATCCGGGCGTGAGCGGCACGGACGAGAACGAGAACGTGGACGGCAACGGCAACAACAACGGCAACAGCCACACGCAGGTCGGCAACGAAACGGTACGTACGCGCATGATCCTCACCGTCACCCCCAACCCCTCCCTCGACCGCACCTACGAGGTCCCCTCGCTGGACCGCGGCGAGGTCATACGGGCCACCGGCGATCGGATGGACCCGGGCGGCAAGGGCGTCAACGTATCGAGGGCGGTCGCAGCCGCGGGCGCGGAGACGCTCGCCGTCCTGCCGCTCGGCGGCGCGCCCGGCGCCCTCGTCGACCAGCTCCTGGACGAGCAGGGCATCAAGGTCGCGCCGGTGTGGGTCGCGGGCCAGACCCGCTCGAACATTGCGGTGGCTGAACCGGACGGCACCCTCACCAAGATCAACGCGACGGGGCCCGAACTGACGTCGGTCGAGGCCGAGCTGCTGCTCTCCGCTGTGCGGGAGCGATCCGCGGGCGCCGACTGGATCGCCTGCTGCGGCAGCCTTCCGCGCGGGCTCGCCCCTTCCTGGTACGCGGATCTCGTGGCCCGCGCGCACGCCGCGGGCGCCCGTATCGCCCTGGACACCTCGGGTCCGGCGCTGCTCGCGGCGCTCGCCGAGCGGCCCGACGTCGTCAAGCCGAACGCGGAGGAGCTCGCCGAAGCGGTGGGCCGCCCCCTGGCGACGGTCGGCGACGCGGTCAAGGCGGCTGAGGAACTGCGGGAGTTGGGCGCGCGGGCAGTGCTCGCAAGCCTCGGCGCGGACGGCCAGCTCCTGGTGGACGACTCGGGCAGGTACTTCGCCAGCGCCCCGGTCGACGCCGTACGCAGCAACGTGGGCGCCGGTGACTCCTCCCTGGCCGGTTTCCTCATCGCGGGCGGCACAGGACCCACGGCCCTCGCCTCGGCGGTGGCGCACGGCGCGGCAGCGGTGCAACTCCCCGGCAGCGCGATGCCGACCCCGTCCGACCTCGCGCCCGACGCGGTCACGGTCACGTCGGAGGTCCCCTTGGACCGCGTACTGACGGAGCCGGTGTCATGACTCCCCACCCCTACAGCCCCCGCAGCCCCCGCAGCCCCCACAGCCCCCACAGCCCCCACAAGGATTTCAGCTCACCCCCCGTCCCCACCCCCGTCCCCACCCCCGTCCCCACCCCCGTCCCCACCCCCATCTCCACCCCCGTCCCCACCCCCGCCCTCCGGGCGATACGCGTGCGAAGGAGCCCGCGATGAGCGAGATGATCACCGCGGAACTGGTCGACCTCGAAATCGACCGGTCCGCCGGAACCAAGGAAGCGGCGGCCCGTGCCCTCGCCGAGCGCATGGTGTCCCTGGGCCGGGTGACCGACCTGGACGGATTCCTCGCCGACGTGGCGGCCCGCGAGGCGCAGATGCCGACCGGGCTCGACGGCGGCATCGGCATCCCGCACTGCCGTAGCGCCCATGTCACCGAGCCGACCCTCGCCTTCGGCCGCTCGGCCGACGGTATCGACTTCGGGGCGCCGGACGGTCCCGCCGACCTGATCTTCCTGATCGCCGCTCCGGCCGGTGCCGACGACGCACACCTGACGATCCTGTCGTCCCTCGCACGGCAGTTGATGGACGAGGAGTTCACGAGCGCGCTGCGGTCCGCGACCGACGCGGAGTCGGCGGCGGCTCTGATCACTGGAGGTAATGGGCGGACGGGTGGGGAAGCAGCCGCGGGCAGCGCGGCGGAAGAACCCACCGGGCCGCAGCCGGAAGACGACCCGCCCTCGGCGGAGCCGTTCCGCATCGTGGCGGTAACCTCCTGCCCGACGGGCATCGCCCACACGTACATGGCGGCCGAGTCCCTGGAGAGCGCGGCCCGCGAGGCAGGCGTGGAAATCACGGTGGAGACCCAGGGCTCCGCGGGCTTCACCCGCCTCGACCCGGCGGTCCTGGCCGCCGCGGACGCGGTCATCTTCGCGCACGACGTCCCCGTACGGGAGAAGGACCGTTTCGCCGGTAAGCCCACCGTCGACGTCGGCGTGAAGGCGGGCATCAGCAGGCCCGCCGAGCTCATCGCTGAGGTCAGGGCGAAGGCGGCCCGTGGCGAGGCCACCGCGGACGTCGGCCCGAGCCCCGTCGACAACGCCGGTGACAGCGGCGACGGCTACGGCACCAAACTGCGCAAGTGGCTCATGTCCGGCGTCAGTTACATGGTCCCCTTCGTCGCGGCGGGCGGCCTCCTCATCGCGCTCGGCTTCGCCATCGGCGGCTGGAAGATCGACAAGGCGCCGTCCGTCGCCGAGCACTTCGTGTGGACGGACACCACCAGCTGGGCCGCGCTCCTCTTCCAGATCGGCGGGCTCGCCTTCGCCTTCCTGGTGCCGGTCCTCGCGGGCTACATCGCGTACGGAATGGCCGACCGGCCAGGACTCGTCCCCGGATTCGTCGGCGGTTCTGTGGCCGTCACCATCAACGCGGGCTTCCTCGGCGGTCTCGCGGCGGGCCTGATCGCGGGCGCGGTCGTCATGGGCATCCAGCGCGTGAAGATCCCCACCGTCCTTCGCGGCATCATGCCCGTGGTGGTGATCCCGCTGATCTCGTCGGCGGTCGTCGGCTTCCTGATGTTCCTCGTCATCGGAAAGCCCATCGCCTCGCTGCAGAGCGCGCTCACGGACTGGCTGGAGGGCCTCTCCGGCGCCAACGCCATCATCCTGGGCGTCATTCTCGGCCTGATGATGTGCTTCGACCTCGGCGGTCCGCTGAACAAGGTCGCGTACGCCTTCGCCGTCGGCGGCCTCGCCAACCCGACCGAGGGCAGCCTCAAGGTCATGGCCGCCGTGATGGCGGCCGGCATGGTCCCGCCGCTCGCGATGGCTCTCGCCACCACGGTCCGCGGCCGGCTCTTCACCAAGACCGAGCGCGAGAACGGCAAGGCCGCCTGGTTCCTCGGCGCCTCCTTCATCACGGAGGGCGCGATCCCGTTCGCCGCGGCCGACCCGCTGCGGGTGATCCCCGCGTCGATGGCAGGCGGCGCCGTCACCGGCGCTCTGTCGATGGCCTTCGGCTGCACGCTGCGGGCCCCGCACGGCGGCATCTTCGTGGTTCCGCTCATCGGGCAGCCGCTGCTCTACCTCGTGGCGATCCTCGCCGGTGTCGGCGTCTCGACCGTGTCGGTCATCCTGCTCAAGGGCGCCCGGAAGCAGGCCCCTTCGGAGAGCGGAGCCAAGGCTGAGGAAGCGGTGACGGAGGAGCGCGTACCGGCGGCTGTCTGAGCTGCTGACTCAGCTCTTATCTGAGCTTCTGTCTGAGCTCTGACTGTTCAGCCCCTATGAGGGGGGTTGTGCGACATGCGTCACTTCGGGACGTAAGTCCTACAACCCCCCTGTCGTAAGCCCCGGATCGTGTTGTCTACTGTGCGGCATGCTCCAGAATGTCTCGATCCTCCAGCAGGCAGGCGTGGCCGTACTGGCCGTGGCGACCGCAGTCTGGGCCGTGGGCCTGGTGCGGGTGCTGCGTCGCGACCGAGTCGACGTGGACGTCTGGCGTCAGTCCCAGGCGCTGCGTGCGCTGCCCGCACAGACGGGCCCTCCGCGCGCGGAGACGGTCGAGCTGACGGCGGCGGAGCGGGCCGCCTTCGCCGTTCTCGTGCGGCAGTTCGGCGACGGCAGGTCGTAGTCGACGGACGGTCGTAGGTGACGGCAGGTCGTAGTCGACGGACGGTCCCGGGCTACTTCGTACGCTGCTGCGGAATGCTCCGCGCGCGCTGGTCCATCGCCGCGCGGGCCACTTCCTCGGAGACGTACACCTCGCACCGGTGCCGCTTGTCGGGCGTGACCGTGTGCTCGACTTCCCAGAGGCTGAGCTCGCTGCCGTCGAAGAGCAGGAACGCGTGTTCGTAGAGCGAGAAGCAGAGACGTGCCTCGCCCGCGAGGCAGGGGCGGCCGAAGGCCTGGGTGATCTGGTGCGCGAACGCCGAGCGCAGTAACCGCCCGATGTCCTCACCGGGCCGCCCCTCGACCACCGAGTTCTCCGCGCGGCGCAGCAGCCTGCGCGCGTGGTCGGCGGAGTCATCGGGGACGTACATGTGCCGGGGCTCGTCGGCGACCGGGAGCTGGAGCACGACCGGCTGCTCGCAGACGCCGACGGGGGTGTCGGGCGGGAGCGGCAGGCGCGCGGTGGCGATACCGGCCTCGTCCTCGTCCGCGTACAGCTCGTGCTGGGCGTGGCTGCCGGGGCCTGTGTTGTGCACGAGCTCCCAGAGGGTGAGCGCGCCGGCGTCGGCGAGCAGCCACGTGTGTCGGTACGTCTCGCGGTGCAGGCCCGCGCTGTGATGCGCGGAGTGCAGCGAACTGTCGTACGCGAGGGCCGATTCCAGGCGTCCTACTGTGTCGTCCGGCAGGTCGAAGGAGTTCAGGGCGCGGCGAAGAAGCCGCTCGAGATGCTCCTGCGGAGAGTGCGGAGGCTTCTGCTCGGCCGACTGTGGCTCGCACGCCGTCTCGTACTCATACGGAACGCTCAAGGTTTCTCCCGGCGTTGCTACATGTCACCTTGTGAGTGCATACCGTAGCCCCTGAGTCGCACATCATGCCCGGGAACCGGAAAACGCACGAGCCGCACGGCAAGTTCCCGTGCGGCTCGCGGTGTTGGGCCTGGTGAGAGGGCTGGACCCGGCGGCTGGAAAAATCAGCCGGCGCTGCCCGCCGTCCACTCGCTCCAGGACATGTTCCATCCGTTGAGGCCGTTGTCCGGGGCGACGGTCTCGTCCGGGGAGCCCTTGACCGTCACGATGTCACCGATGAGGGAGTTGTCGTAGAACCACGCGCCCGGTGTGCTGGAGTCGCCCGCGCCCTGTGCGTCCTGCAGGCCGACGCAGCCGTGGCTGGTGTTGGAGCTGCCGAAGATCGAGGGCGAGCCCCAGTAGTTGCCGTGGATGAAGGTGCCGGACGACGACAGGCGCATCGCGTGCGGGACGTCCTTGATGTCGTACTCACCACCGAAGCCGACCGTGTCGCCGTTCATACGGGTCTGGGTGAACTTCTCGGCGATCACCATCTTCCCGTTGTACGTCGGGTTCGAGGGGCTGCCCGCGGAGATCGGGATGGTCTTGATGACCTTGCCGTCCCGCTCGACCGTCATCTTCTTGGCGTTCACGTCGACCGTGGAGACCTGCGCGCGGCCGACGGTGAAGCTGACGGTCTTGTTCTGCACGCCGGTGGCGCCGTCCGCGCCCTTCACGCCCTCCAGGGCGATCTTCATCGTGACCTTGGAACCGGCCTTCCAGTACTCCTCGGGCCTGAAGTCGAGACGCTGGTTGCCGAACCAGTGGCCCACGATCTTCTGGCCGCTGTCGGAGGTGACCGTGATGTGCGACTGGACGGACTGCTTCTCGGTGATCGCCTTGTCGAAGTTGAAGGAGACCGGCATACCGACGCCGACCTTCGCGCCGCCGTCGGGGGTGTAACTCCCGATGAAGCTGTTGTCCTTCGAGACGGTGGTGAAGATCGAGTTCTCGGTCGCTTCCTTGCCCTCGGTGTCCTTCGCGTCGGCCGAGATCTTGTACTTCATCCCGCGTTCGAGCTGGGCCTTGGGCTTCCAGCTCGAGCCGTCGCCGGAGAGCGTGCCGTCGACCGCCGCGCCGGTGGAGACCAGGGTCATCTTCACCCCGGTCAGCTTGCCGCCCTCGACCTTGACCCCGGTGGCGTTGATGGAGGCGCCGGTCGAGCCGTCCTTCGCCGAGATGGTGATGTCGGCGCCCTGGGACTTGGACTTGCCGTCCTTGCCGTCACCACCGGCGTCCGCGTCGCCGCCGCAGGCCGTAAGGGAGAGTGCGCCCACGGCGGCAAGCGCGGTGGCCGCCAGAAGGGTGCGCCGCCGGGGCTTGGCTATGTGCGACGTTGTCACGGGTGCTCCATCTATATGCGAAGTGCGCGTTCTGATCCAGTAGGTGATAAGAGCGGCGAGCGGGCGGAAAGGTTCCCTCCGCTTGGTGTGAGGGCGGGCACAGCGGTATGGCCACCAGTCGCCCAACTCGCCGTGGTCTGTTGCTATTTGTAGCTGTACTTCCTGGGAATTCCCTTAGGTAGCGCTTTGGGATACCTGAGAGCCCTACTGAGCCTGCTTGCCGTGGCGGTCCTGGACGTCGTAGAGGTCGCGGTACGAGGGGAAGTTGCCGCCCGGTGTCTCCACGGACTCCGCCGCCAGGAGCGCCCGGACGATCGCCGCCGTCACCATGTCCGCGCCCGCCGCGAGGATCTCGTTCAGGGCGAGCGGGTTCTGCGGGGCTCCCGGCAGGGGGCGCTCGCCGGTCGCGAGGGCGAAGACGGTGTCCCCGTCGTTGAGGAGATGGACGGGGCGAACCGCCCGCGCCATACCGTCGTGCGACGTTCCGGCGAGCTTCTGCGCCTGCGCTTTGGTGAGTTCGGCGTCCGTGGCGACCACGGCGAGGGTGGTGTTCAGCGTAGGAGGCCCACTCTCGGAGCCGGAGCCGGAGCCGGAGTCGGAGTCGGGGCTGGAGCTGGAGCCGGAGCTCGACGCGGCGGACGCGGCGGACGCGGCTGCTTCGGCGAGGCGTCGCGTGGCCTCGTCGTGGGCCTCCGGAGCGGGGTAGTCCACCCGCCGTCCCTCGAAGTACCGCCCGTACAACGCGCCCGTCTCCGGATCGACCCCCGAGCCCGCCGCGTTCGCCACGACCAGCGCGGCGACCGTGACCCCCGATTCCAGCCTGACGCTCGCGCTGCCGATGCCGCCCTTGACCTTGCCGACCACCGCGCCGGTGCCCGCGCCCACGTTCCCCTCCTCGACCGGGGTGAACGGCTCGGTGCCCGCGGCGGCCTCCACGGCGGCGCGGCCCGTCGTGGCGTCGGGGCGCGCCGTGAAGTCGCCGCCGCGGCCGAGGTCGAAGACGCAGGCGGCCGGGACCACGGGGACGACGTGGGAGGGATCGGGGCCGACCCGCACGCCGCGGCCCTGCTCCTCGAGCCACGCCATCACGCCGCTCGCGGAGTCCAGGCCGTACGCGCTGCCGCCGGTGAGCACGATGGCTTCGACGCGCTGCACCAGGTTGCGCGGGTCCAGGGCGTCCGTCTCGCGGGTGCCGGGGCCGCCGCCGCGCACATCCACGGCCGCGACGGCGCCGCCCGCCGGGGCGAGCACGACGGTGGTGCCGGTGAGATGGCCTTCGTGCGCCGGGGCGGTACGGGTCGCGTGGCCCACGCGGAGGCCAGGGACGTCGGTGAGGGAGGCGAGGGAGGCGAGAGAGGTGAGCGAGGCGAGGGAGCGGGAGGAGTCCATGCCGACTTGCGTATCACGCGGGGGAGTTAGCGGGAGTTGCCCGGCAGCCTCCTCGCGGGCCATATGGCTGGTGAGCGTCGTGCCGGTCGCGACGGTGGCCATCGCCACGAGCCCCGCGACCAGGACGGCCCAGCTGCCCGAGAACGTACTCGCGAGCGTCGCCACCGCGCTGAGGGGCAGAACGAGTTGCTGGGCGAGGCGCGGTGGGGCCGGTGTCGGCTCGGGAGGCGGCGTGGACGTCATGGGGTCGGCACAGCGGGTAGTTCCCGCTGCTTCGGGCTGCGGCACCCAGCGGGGCTGCGGCACCCAGCGGGTCGGCGGCGCCCAGCGGGTCGGCGGTGACACTCGGCCGGGGCGTGACACTCGGCCGGGGCGTGGCGGGCGTGGCGGGGCGTGGCGGGCGTGGCGGGCGTGGCGGGCGTGGCGGGCGCCCGGGGCATGGCGGGCGTCCGGGGCCCGCTCGCGCACCGCGGCGGCTTACGAGGTCCGAAGGCCCCCTGAACTTGGTGTCTTTGGGCCGACCTGCGGATGTCCTACGCCTCTGCCTCTGAAGGGGCGCACGCGGGAGCGTGGAATCGTCAGGCCCCGGAGCAAGGTCGGGACCCGTAGCGAACTGGGAACCAACATGACATCGCCTGCCGCCCAAGAAGCGCCGACCGCACCAGCGGCCACGACGTACGACCTGGCGCAGTACCGCCCAGGCAAGACCGTCACCGACTGGGAGCCGGAGAACGAACTCTTCTGGAAGTCCATCGGGAAGAAGGTCGCCGCCCGCAACCTGTGGATCGCCGTCCCCGCGCTCCTGGTCGCGTTCGTCGTCTGGCAGGTGTGGTCGGTCACGGCGACCAACCTCACGGACGTCGGCTTCGGCTTCTCCACCTCGCAGCTGTTCTGGCTGACGGCCGTCCCCGGCATCACCGGCGGCACGGCGCGCGTCTTCTACACCTTCCTCGGCCCGATGATCGGCCAGCGCCGCTTCACCGCGCTCTCCACGATCGTCCTGGTCGTCCCGCTGATCTGGCTCGGCATCGCGGTCCAGGACCCGAACACCTCGTACGGCGTGATGGTCGCCATCGCGGCCCTCTGCGGCGTCGGCGGCGCCAACTTCGCCTCGTCCCTCGCCAACATCGGCTTCTTCTTCCCCAAGCGCGACAAGGGCAACGCCACCGGCATCAACGGCGGCCTCGGCAACCTCGGTGTCTCCGTCGTCCAGCTGGTCACCCCGATCGTCATCACCAGCTCGGTCCTCGCGGTCGGCTCGGCCCAGCACAAGGCCGACGGCACGCCCGTGTGGCTGCAGAACGCCGCGTTCCTGTGGGTACCGGTCCTGGTGATCCTGGCCGTCGTCGCGTGGTTCGGCCAGAACGACCTGAAGGTCGCGTCGACCCCGTTCAGTCAGCAGAAGATCATCTTCAAGCGCAAGCACAACTGGCTGATGACCTGGCTCTACGTCGGCACGTTCGGTTCCTTCATCGGGTTCGCGGCAGCGCTGCCGATGCTCATCAAGACGACGTTCACGCCGATCGACGCGGCCTACTCGGCGGCGACGTACGCCTGGATGGGTCCGGCCGTGGGCGCGCTCGCCCGCTGGGCCGGCGGCTGGATCGCCGACAAGATCGGCGGCGCGAAGGTCACCATCATCTCGTTCGCCGGCATGGCGCTCTCGATCATCGGCGTCATCAGCTTCCTGCCCTCCGGCGGCGACGACGGCAGCTTCTGGGGCTTCTTCGCCTGCTTCCTGTGCGCGTTCTTCTTCTCGGGTATCGGCAACGGCTCTACGTTCCGCCAGATCCCGGTGATCTTCCGCGACCAGCACCTGAAGGGCCTGACGGAGGGCACCCCCGCGTACGCGAAGGCGCTGAAGCAGTCCGAGATGGAGGCGGGTGCCGTCACCGGCTTCACCTCCGCCATCGCCGCGTACGGCTTCTTCTTCATCCCGGCGATGTTCGCCAACTTCGCCGTGACCAGCGCGATGTGGGGCTTCGTGGCCTTCTACGCCAGCTGTATCGCGGTCTGCTGGTGGTTCTATGCCCGCAAGGGCGCGCAGTCGCCGAGCTGAGGCCCCGTCTCTGAGCGGCGTGGGCGGAGTGGGCCGGGTGTGGGAGCACCCGGCCCATTCGTATGCCCTTGCCCGGTACCACGGGAGATCCGGGAAATTCTTGTGAATGCATTCACAAGCGAACTTGGGTCCAAAGTCCCGAGAGAAACGCCAGGTCAGGGTGGATGTGTCTGGTCGTAGAGGCGGAGAGAGGGGACCTTGGGCTCTGAAGTGGGGACCATTGCGAGGCCCCTGATCGATCAAACCGGAGTGCAATGGACGCATAGCGAAAAGGCGACTCGGAAGGTGCCGGCGATGACTGCCACTCCCGCGGAAACGACAGCGCACGGTCAGGCATGGGACGGCTTCAAGGGCGGCCTGTGGCGGGACGCCATCGACGTCCGCGACTTCGTGCAGCAGAACTACACCCCCTACGAGGGCGACGACTCCTTCCTGACCGGCGCGACCGAACGCACCGCCCAGGTCTGGCAGAAGCTCCTCTCGATGTTCCCCGCGGAGAACGAACGCGGCGTCTACGACGTGGACGTGAAGACCCCGTCCCGCATCGACGCCTTCAGGCCCGGCTACATCGACGCCGCCCACGACCTGATCGTCGGCCTCCAGACCGACGCCCCGCTCAAGCGCGCCATCATGCCCAACGGCGGCTGGCGGATGGTCGAAGGCGCACTCAACGCCTACGGCTACGACGCCGACCCCGAGGTCAAAGAGGTCTACACGCACCTCCGCAAGACCCACAACGAAGGTGTCTTCGACGCCTACACGCCCGAGATCCGCGCCTGCCGCTCCTCCGGCATCATCACCGGTCTCCCGGACGCCTACGGCCGGGGCCGCATCATCGGCGACTACCGACGCGTCGCGCTCTACGGAGTCGACCGCCTCATCGCGGCGAAGGAGGCCGACAAAGCCCTGCTCGGCGAGGAGTGGGCCACCGAGGACGTCATCCGCGCCCGCGAGGAGACCTCCGAACAGATCAAGGCCCTGGGCGAACTGAAGGCCATGGCGATGTCGTACGGCTACGACATCTCCGCCCCCGCCACCACCGGCCGCGAGGCCGTCCAGTGGCTGTACTTCGCCTACCTGGCCGCCGTGAAGGAGCAGAACGGCGCGGCCATGTCGATCGGCCGCATCGACAACTTCCTCGACATCTATCTCCAGCGCGACATCGAGTCCGGCCGCATCACCGAGGCCGAGGCGCAGGAGTTCATCGACGACTTCGTCATCAAGCTCCGCATCGTCCGCTTCCTGCGCACCCCCGAGTACAACGAGCTCTACTCCGGCGACCCGACCTGGGTCACCTGGTCGATGGCCGGCATCGGCGAGGACGGCCGCCCGCTGGTCTCCCGCACCACGTTCCGCGCCCTGCAGACCCTCTACAACCTGGGCCCGGCCCCCGAGCCGAACCTCACGGTCTTCTGGTCGCGGGAACTGCCCAGGGGCTTCAAGGACTTCGCAGCCAAGGTCGCCATCGACACCTCGGCCATCCAGTTCGAGTCCGACGACCTGATGCGTCCCAAGTACGGCGACGACACCGCGATCGCCTGCTGTGTCTCCGCGATGGCCGTCGGCAAGCAGATGCAGTTCTTCGGCGCCCGCGTCAACGTCGCCAAGGCCCTGCTCTACGCGATCAACGGCGGCCGCGACGAGAAGACCGGCAAGCGTGTCGTCGAGGGCTTCGAGCCCGTCGAGGGCGAGTACCTGGACTACGACACCGTCGTCGAACGCTACGACGCGATGCTCGGCTGGCTCGCCAAGACATACGTCCACGCGCTGAACGTCATTCACTACATGCACGACAAGTACGCCTACGAGCGCGTCGAGATGGCGCTGCACGACCAGGAGATCCTGCGCACGATGGCGTGCGGCATCGCGGGCCTCTCGGTCGCCGCCGACTCGCTCTCCGCCGTCAAGCACGCCAAGGTCAAGGTCATCCGCGACGAGACCGGCCTCGCCGTCGACTACGAGATCGAGGGCGACTACCCCGCCTACGGCAACAACGACGAGCGGGCCGACGCCATCGCCAAGCGGATCGTCTCCGACTTCATGGGCAAGATCCGGCAGCACCCGACCTACCGGAACGCGCTGCACACCCAGTCCGTCCTGACGATCACATCGAACGTCGTCTACGGCAAGAAGACCGGCAACACCCCCGACGGCCGCCGCGCGGGCGAGCCGTTCGCCCCCGGCGCCAACCCGATGAACGGCCGTGACGAGCACGGCTACATCGCCTCCGCGCTCTCGGTCGCCAAGCTCGACTACGACGACGCCGAGGACGGCATCTCGCTCACCAACACCATCACGCCGGACGCCCTGGGCCGCACGCCCGGAGAGCGGATCCACAACCTCGCCGGAGTCCTCGACGGCTTCATGGCCAGCGACGGCTTCCACATGAACGTCAACGTGCTCGACAAGGCGACCCTTCAGGACGCCATGGAGCACCCGGAGAACTATCCGCAGCTGACCATCCGGGTCTCCGGCTACGCGGTCAACTTCATCCGCCTGACCCGCGACCAGCAGCTCGACGTCATCAACCGCACCTTCCACGGCTCCCTCTGAGCCACCTGGAGCTCTGCCATGACTGCTCTGCTCGACACGGCGACCCCGGCGACCCCGGCGACCCCGGCGACCTCGGCGACCCCGGCCGCCGCGGTCACCCGGCGCCCCGTCACGGGCTCCATCCACTCCTGGGACCTGTCCACCGGCGTCGACGGCCCCGGCAGCCGCTTCGTCACATTCCTCTCGGGCTGCCCGCTGACCTGCCTGTACTGCCACAACCCCGACACCTGGCGGATGCGTGACGGCAAGCGGACCACCGCCGACGACGTGATCGCGGAGGCCGCCAAATACACCACGTTCATCTCGGCGGCGGGCGGCGGAGCCACCGTCAGCGGCGGCGAACCCCTCCTCCAGCCGGTCTTCACCGGTGAACTCCTGAACCGCCTCAAGCACGAACTGGGCCTGCACACCGCCCTCGACACCTCCGGCTTCCTCGGCGTGCGCGCCACCGACGCCCTGCTCCGGGACGCCGACCTCGTGCTCCTCGACATCAAGTCCTGGGACCGCGAGACGTACAAGAAGGTCACCGGACGCCCGCTGCGGCCCACCCTCGACTTCGCCCACCGCCTCGCCGACCTCGGCAAGGATGTCTGGGTGCGGTTCGTCCTCGTGCCCGGCCTGACCGACGACCCCCAGAACATCGAGGGCGTCGCCCGCTTCGCTGCCTCGCTCGGCAACGTCTCGCGCGTCGACGTGCTGCCCTTCCACAAGCTGGGGGAGGCGAAATGGGAGGCTCTGGGCAAGGACTTCACCCTGCGCGACACCCCTTCGCCCACGCCTGGCCAGGTGGCCGCCGCCAGGGAGATCTTCGCAGCTCAGGGCCTCCAAGCGGTCTGAAAGCGACCACGGACGCAGGGCCCGGCACCACCCGAACGGCTCAGCGGCCGAGCGCTCCCGATGCGCCCTACCTACGGTTGCCTCATGAGCGCTCCCACCAGCCACAGGCGGACGGGCGACACCTACCGTCCCGGATCCACCATCGAGGACTGGCGCCCCGAGGACGACGAGTTCTGGCGGCCCATCGGCCACAAGGTCGCGGTCCGCAACCTGTGGGTGTCGATCCCGGCGTTGATGCTCGGCTTCGTCGTCTGGCAGGTGTGGTCGGTCACCGCCGTCCGCCTCAACGACGTCGGATTCGGCCTCTCCACCTCGCAGCTGTTCTGGCTGACGGCCATCCCCGGCCTCACCGGCGGCACCTTCCGGATCCTCTACACCTTCATCGGGCCGATCTTCGGCGAGCGGAAGTTCACCGCGCTCTCCACGATCATCCTGATCGCGCCGATGCTCTGGCTCGGCTTCGCGCTCCAGGACACCGGAACGCCCTACTGGGAGCTCGCCCTGATCGCCGCCGTCTGTGGCATCGGCGGCGCCAACTTCTCCTCGTCCATGGCCAACATCGGCTTCTTCTTCCCCAAGAGGGAGAAGGGCAGCGCCAACGGGCTCAACGGCGGTCTCGGCAACCTCGGCGTCTCCGTCGTCCAGCTCGTCGCCCCGCTGGTCGTCACGGCTGCCGTGCTCGGCGCCCCGGCCGGCGGCTCCCAGCGCGACACGGTCAAGAACCAGGACGTCTGGCTGCAGAACGGCGCCTTCCTCTGGGTGCCGCTCCTGGTGATCGTGGCGCTGCTCTCCTGGTTCCTGATGAACGACCTCAAGGTCGCCGCCGCCCCGTTCAGCCAGCAGAAGATCATCTTCAAGCGCAAGCACAACTGGCTGATGACGTGGCTCTACGTCGGCACGTTCGGGTCGTTCATCGGGTTCGCCGCGGGACTGCCGCTGCTCATCAAGAACAACTTCGCCGCATCCGGCTACCAGGCGACCACGTACGCCTGGGTCGGCCCCTTCATCGGCGCCCTCACCCGCTGGGCGGGCGGCTGGCTCTCGGACAAGATCGGCGGGGCCCGGGTCACCATGGTGTCCTTCGTGGGCATGGCCGTCTCGCTGGTCGTCGTGATCAACGCTCTGCCGTCCGGTGGCGACAAGGGCAGCTTCTGGGCCTTCTACATCGGCTTCCTCTGCGCCTTCGCCTTCTCCGGGGTCGGCAACGGCTCGACGTTCCGGCAGATCCCGGTGATCTTCCGGGACCAGCATCTCAAGCAGGTGGAGGGCAAGGGCCCCCAGGCGGAGCAGGCCGCGCTCAAGCAGTCCGAGATGGAGGCGGGCGCGGTCACCGGCTTCTCCGCGGCGATCGCCGCCTACGGCTTCTTCTTCATCCCGGCGATGTTCGCGAGCATGGCCGTCACCAGCGCACTCTGGCTGTTCATCGGCTTCTACGCGACATGCCTCGTCGTCTGCTGGTGGTTCTACGCCCGCAAGGGCGCGGAGGCGCCGAGCTGAGCGGGGGAGGGGCCGCGTCCCACGGACGTACCCTGGAGACATGAGCACCGCCCCCGCCCCCGAACCGCACGACCCGGAGGAACCGGAGACCCCGAAGGGCTCCGCGGCGCCGAAGAAGCCGAAGAGCGCCTTGGTCTTCGACGACCCGCTGTCGCAGCAGTCTTCGGACGACACGGACCGCGGGTGGGGCGAACGGCCTGCGGGCGGCGACAGCGCCGCCGACCTGGCCCGCTTCCTCGACGAGAAGCCGCCCCACCACCTCTGAGCCCGAGCTACTGGCCGCTCGGCGTCGAACCCGAACCCGGGCCTGCTCCTGTGCCTGACTCCGGGCCCGACCCCGTGCCCCGCTGTGCGACCAGGGCGTCGCGGATCTCCTTGAGGACCTCCAGCTCCGAGATCTCGATGACCTCCTGCGTGCCCTCCTTCTCGGCCTTCCGTGCGGCCTGCCTCGCCAGGTACTTGGCCATGGGCAGCACCATCAGGAAGTAGACGACGGCCGCGGTGATGAGGAAGCTGAGGGTCGAGCTGAGGACCGTGCCCCACATGATCGGGATGCCGCTCTCGACCGTGCCGTCGGCGTTCGTCACACACGGACCTTGCAGGCACGAGCTGTAGTGGTCGAGGTCCTTCGTCCCGAAGGCACCGACCAGCGGGTTGATGACACCCTTCACCACGGAGTTCACGATGTTCGTGAACGCGGCTCCGATGACCACCGCGACCGCCAGGTCGACGACATTGCCGCGCATCAGGAAGGCTTTGAAGCCCTCCCAGAGACCCGGTCCGTTCTTCTCGCTCACCACGAGGCCTTTCGTTGCAAGTGCAGGTCGTGAAACAGACAGCTTCGCAACCTACGTCAGGGCCTGGCAGCACTGTCCAATTGGGTCCCACGAATGAGTGACTTGACAGGATGTCAGTGCAGTTGCACATGTTGTGAATCAGCACAGTGTCACCGCCAGCCGCATGCTGCCGCCGGCTCCGGCGAGCCGTGCCGCCGTCGACCGAGGCACGGAGAGCACGACCAACGCCCCTACCTCGGCGGCGCCCGCGGACGTGCCCTCCAGGGGCTCGGGCACCTCGGCGACCATGGCGCCGGCAGCCATCACCCGTGACGTCGAGCCATCGGCGCCGACGACATCGACCCGGTCGCCACGGTGCAGCAGACGCACCGTCTCCGCGTCGGCGATCCGCACCGGCGCCGTCACCAGGTTCCGGGAGCCGGTGCGTTCGTGCTCCCGCGTGGGCGCGGCAGCGGCGGCCGGATGCTCACGCGGCCCCACCCGTTCGGAATCCCGCACCCGCTGCGCGTCCCGCGGTCCTGCTGCCACGAGCGCGGCCGCGGTCACCGCGAGCCCCACGGCCATCGCCCGCCGTCTGTGCCGCAGCAGCCTGCGCAGCCGGTGCCGCGCTTCTCCGCCACCGCGGACGCGCACGGGGGCGAAGTGCGGCACGGGACACAGCGGGGGAGGGGGAGGGGAAGAGATGTCTGAGGAAACATGCGCCACGACGGCCACCGCCTGCGGAGAGTCGAGAGAGCTGAGGATCTTGCCTTCCGCTCTCACGATGCAGGCCCGCGCCGAATCCCGCTGAGCCCCGTGTACTACTCCCCGGTTGTGGACAACTCCCTCACCCGAAGGGGAAGTTCCGGCCTCACATGCCGTCCGGCCTCACACGCCTTCGGGTCTCACGTGCCTTCCGATCTCACATGCCTTCCGGCCTCACATCCGTTCCGAACCCCTCACGGCAAGCGAATCCCCGGCTCCATCCCACCCAACGCCCCCGCACACGCACAGTCCCGCCCGCTCTTAGCAGGCAGCCCCGCCACCGCGTCGAACAGCACCGTCCGTAGCCGGTCCACATTGGCCGCGAAGACCTGGAGCACCTCTTCGTGCGAGACGCCCTCGCCGCTCTCCGCACCCGCGTCCAGGTCCGTGACCAGCGTCAACGACGTGTAGCAGAGCTCCAGTTCACGGGCGAGAACGGCCTCGGGATGTCCGGTCATGCCCACCACCGACCAGCCCTGCGCCGCGTGCCAGAGCGATTCGGCCCGGGTCGAGAACCGCGGTCCCTCGATCACGACCAGCGTCCCGCCGTCCACCGGCTCCCACTCCCGCCCGCGCGCCGCCTTCAGCGCGACGCCGCGACCCACGGGGCAGTACGGATCGGCCAGCGACACGTGCACGACATTCGGCACGCTCCCGTCCGGCAGCGGAACCCCGTCGAAGTACGTCGGCGTACGTGTCTTGGTGCGGTCCACGAGCTGATCGGGCACCAGCAGCGTCCCGGGCCCGAACTGGGGCCGCAGCCCGCCCACCGCACACGGGCCGAGCACCTGCCGTACGCCCACGGAGCGCAACGCCCAGAGGTTGGCGCGGTAGTTGATGCGATGCGGCGGCAGATGGTGTCCGCGGCCGTGCCGGGGCAGGAACGCGACCCGCCGCCCGGCGATATCACCGATGAAGAGGGAGTCGCTCGGCGCTCCGTAGGGAGTGTCGACCTGGAGTTCGGTCACGTTGTCGAGGAAGGAGTAGAAGCCGGATCCGCCGATGACACCGATCTCGGCCCGCATCGCGTCGCCCGTACTCGCGTTCGCCGTATTCACCATGTCCAGCACAGTAGCCGGGCCCGAGAACGCCGAAGTCCCCGCCGTCGCAGGACGGCGGGGGCCTGGAGGAAAGAGATGCGCGGGGCGGTCTGCCCTAGGCGGCCGACGAGCTCGAAGAGCTGGACGAACCCGAGGACGAGCCCGACGAGCCGGAGGACTTCGAGTCCGAGGAGCCCGATGAGGAGGACGACGACGCGCTCGCGGAGGACTTGGAATCCGAGGACTTGGAGTCTGACGACTTGGAGTCCGAGGACTTCGACGCGGAGGCCGAGGCCGGCGTGCTGCTCGACGACGAGCTGCGGCTGTCGTTGCGGTAGAAGCCGGATCCCTTGAAGACGATGCCGACCGCAGAGAACACCTTCTTGAGGCGTCCGTCGCAGCTGGGGCACACGGTCAAGGCGTCATCGGTGAACTTCTGCACCGCCTCGAGGCCCTCGCCACATTCGGTGCACTGGTACTGGTACGTCGGCACTTGCTTCCTCCTGGCACTCTCACTCGTTGAGTGCTAACGACGGTCCATAGTGACTTATTCCGCGAGATCAGTCCACTGTGACCGGCTCGCGGTGACCCACGCCACGTGCCACGGTGCGCCCGGCGGACCGCGGCACGAGCCGCGAGCGCAGGGTCACGAGCACCAGCAGGGCCAGCGCCGTACCGCCCAGCGGCACCAGGAATCCGGCGCCGTCCCAGAAGCGGTCCTCCAACTGTCCGGCGACCGTGACGGCGGCAGCCTGGCCGAGCGCGACGGCGCCGGTGAGCCAGGTGAACGCCTCGGTCCTGCCGGTCGGGTCCACGAGACGGTCCACCAGCGTGTAGCCGGTGATCAGCGCGGGCGCGATGCAGACGCCGACCAGGAGACCGAGCCCGGCGAGCAGTACCGCGGAGTGCGCGACCAGAAGGCCGGAAGCCATCAGGGTCAGCGCCGAGTATCCGACGAGGAGACGCCGTTGCGGGGCGATCTTCCAGACGACGGCGCCGCAGATGAGACCGGAGAGCATGTTGCCCGCCGCGAACGTGCCGTACAGGACGCCGTTCAGGCCGGGTTCGCCGATGGACTCGGTGAAGGCGGCCAGCGAGACCTGCATGCCGCCGAAGACGGCGCCGATGCCGAGGAAGGTCGCGATCAGCACCCGCACACCGGGGATCCGCAGTGCGGAAACGTGCTCCACGCGCGCGTGCTCGTCGCGGGAGGCGGGCTCGGGCTGGGTGCTCTTCTGCGCGGCGAACAGCAGGCCGCCCACCAGGGTGAGTCCGGCCTCTGTGAAGAGACCGGCCGCCGGGTCGATGGTCGTGCACAGCGCCGTCGCGAAGAGCGGGCCGAGGACGAACGTCAGCTCGTCCGTGACCGACTCGAAGGCGGCCGCCGTGCCCGCCAGCGGGGAGTCCTGGAGCTTGACGCCCCAGCGGGCCCGCACCATGGGGCTGATCTGCGGCTGTGAGGCGCCGGTGGGCACCGCCGCCACGAAGAGCGCCCACAAGGGCGCGTCCGAGAGCGCGAGCACCGTCAGGGAGAGCACCGACACCGTGTGCACGAGCACACCCGGCACCAGGACGGCCCGCTGGCCGAACCGGTCGGCGAGCTTGCCGCCGAAGGGGGCGAACACGGCCATGGAGACGCCGGTGACGGCCGATACGGCGCCCGCGACGCCGTACGAGCCGGTGGTGTGCTGCACCAGCAGGACGATGGAGATGGTCAGCATCGCGAAGGGCTGTCGCGCCGCGAAGCCGGGCAGGAGAAACGTCCAGGCGCCGCGGGTGCGCAGCAGCTGTCCGTATCCCGGGCGGGAGGTGACCGTGGATGCCACGGCCCGTGCCTTTCTGCCGCCTGGTAGCGCGGCCCCCTTTTCAGGGCGACGGCGCCGAGAGCTGTCCTCTTGCGCGGAACTGCGGTAGATGCCGGTTGCCCACTGCGAGGACACGCGGCCGCCATACGGTCGGCGCCAGCTCTGCTTCAGACAGAGTTGGTTCGATCAGTCAGTACAGAAGAAGTGTGTATTCAGCGTACAGGGAATGTGGTCACTGAGACCTGTGAATACGGAGATTGAGGCGCCCGTCACCTGCGATTGCCCCGCTCTTTGGTCTCGTGACCAGTGGTTCCCAGCCATCCGGCCAGCTTTCCGCCCTGTCCGACCGCTCGCAGCCGCCGTTCCGCGGCGTCCCGCACCGGGTCGGTCGCGACCACCAGGAGCTCGTCGCCGCGCTGGAGCACGGTCGTGGGCTGCGGGACGAACGATTCGCCGTTGCGAACGACGAGCGTGACCGCGGCCCCCGCGGGCATCCGCAGCTCGCCCACCTCGACGCCGTGCATCCGCGACCCCTTGGGGATCGCCACCGAGAGCAGATGTCCGCGGAGCCGCTCCAGAGGCGCCGACTCGACGCCCAGGTCGGCGGCGCCCGAAGAGTCGCCCAGGCGCAGCATCTTGGCCAGCCACGGCAGCGTAGGACCCTGGATGAGGGTGTAGACGACGACCAGGACGAAGACGATGTTGAAGATCCGCTGGCTGTCGTCGACGCCGTTCACCATCGGGATCGTGGCGAGGATGATGGGCACGGCTCCGCGAAGCCCTGCCCAGGACATCAGGGCCTTCTCCTGCCAGGGCATGCGGAACGGCAGGAGGCTCGCGATGACCCCCAGGGGTCTGGCCACCATGGTCAGGATCAAGCCGATGATGATCGCGGGCCAGGTGTCGTCGAGCAGGTCGTGCGGGGTGACCAGGAGGCCGAGCAGGACGAACATGCCGATCTGCGCGATCCAGCCGAGCCCTTCGGCGAAGCCCCGGGTGGCGGGCCAGTGCGGCAGCCTCGCGTTGCCGAGGGCCATCGAGGCGAGGTAGACGGCGAGGAATCCACTGCCGTGCGCCATGGCTCCGGCCGCGTAGGCGGCGACCGCGATGGCCATCACGGCGATGGGGTAGAGGCCGGACGCGGGCAGCGCCACGTGCCGCAGGCCGTAGGCGCCGAGCCAGCCCACCGCGATGCCGATCGCGGCACCGATCGCCAGCTCGAGGGCGATCTCGGCGATGAGGACGTACCAGTGCTCCACGGGTCCCGCCGTGGAGAAGGCCACGACCAGGATCACCACAGGGGCGTCGTTGAACCCCGATTCCGCTTCCAGGATGCCCGTCACGCGCGCAGGCAGCGGCACCTTCCGCAGCACGGAGAAGACCGCGGCCGCGTCCGTGGAGGAGACCACCGCGCCGATGATGAGCGCCTGCCGCCACTCGAGGCCGACCAGGTAATGGGCACCGGCGGCCGTCACGCCGACGCTTACCGCGATGCCGGCGAGCGACAGGACGGCGGCTGCGGGCAGGGCGGGTTTGATCTCTTTCCACTTCGTGCCGAGGCCGCCTTCGGCCAGGATCACGACGAGCGCCGCATACCCGATGACCTGCGTCATCTCGGCGTTGTTGAACGTGACGTTGCCGAGGCCGTCCTGGCCCATGGCGATGCCGATGCCGAGGTAGAGAAGCAGGCTGGGGAGCCCGCTGCGCGACGAGATGCGGACCGCCGCGACCGCGACGAGCAGGACGAGCGAGCAGACGAGCAGAAGCTGGTTGAGGTGGTGGACAGTCAGGGGCCGTTCCTTCCTCCGTGTGAGCCAAGTACTTCGTTACCTTACCTAATTGTTAACGCTTTCTTGACGCCTTCGAACGTCCATACGATAAGTCGCGATGTAGGTTCCTGACTCCGCGTCCGGGGCCGCGGTGCCCTGCGCCTATGGTTGCTCCAGCGCTCCCACCACCGCCCAGCCAGCCCTGCCGCTCGCGTAAGGACAGCAAGGACAGCGATGCCGTCGAATACCACCGCCTCTTCCGGTCATAAGTCCGGCAAGAAGAAGGGGCGCCGAGCCCGCCTCATCGTGATCGTCCTGGTCCTGGCCATCGTGGCGGGCATCGGTTACGGCGCCTATTGGAGCGTCGACACGGTGCGCGCCTCCTTCCCGCAGACGAAGGGGACGATCAAACTCGACGGCCTCTCCGGTCCCGTCGACGTGAAGCGCGACGGCAACGGCATCCCGCAGATCTACGCCGAGTCCGACGCCGACCTGTTCATGGCGCAGGGCTTCGTGCAGGCGCAGGACCGCTTCTGGGAGATGGACGTCCGCCGTCACACGACCTCCGGTCGGCTCTCCGAGATGTTTGGAAAGAGTCAGGTAAAGACCGATGAATTCCTGCGGACACTCGGGTGGCACCGTGTGGCGCAGAAGGAGTACGACTCCAAGCTCTCGCCGGAGACGAAGAAGTACCTCCAGGCGTACTCCAAGGGAGTCAACGCCTACTTGAAGGACAAGAGCGGCAAGGACATCTCCCTGGAGTACGCCGCCCTCGGCTTCACCAACGACTACGCGCCCCAGAAGTGGACCCCCGTCGACTCCGTGGCGTGGCTCAAGGCCATGGCCTGGGACCTGCGCGGCAACATGCAGGACGAGATCGACCGCTCCTTGATGACCAGCCGCCTAGGCCCGTCCCAGATCAAGGACCTGTACCCGGAGTACCCGTACGACCGGAACAAGCCCATCGTCCAGGAGGGCGCCTACAACAGCGTCACCAAGGAGTACGAGGGCAAGGGCAGCGCGGGCGGTCAGTCCCAGTCACAGACCGGCGGCGCGGCGGGCACGGGCCTCGCGGGCAACGCCCAGGCCCCCGACGGACTGCAGTCCCAGCTGTCGGGCCTCTCCGACATCCTGGACAGCGTCCCTGACGCGGGCCTCGGGCCGAACGGCAACGGCATCGGCTCCAATTCCTGGGTGGTCGCCGGCGACCACACGATCACCGGGAAACCCCTGCTCGCCAATGACCCGCACCTGTCGCCGCAGCTGCCCTCCACCTGGTACCAGATGGGCCTGCACTGCCGGTCGGTCTCCAAGGACTGCCAGTACGACGTCTCCGGCTACACCTTCGCCGGGATGCCCGGCGTGGTCATCGGCCACAACCAGGACATCGCCTGGGGCATGACGAATCTCGGCGCCGACGTCACCGACCTCTACCTGGAGAAGTTCGCGGGCGACGGCTACGAGTACGACGACAAGGTGCTGCCCTTCAAGTCCCGCGTGGAGACGATCAAGGTCGCGGGTGGCAAATCCAAGAAGATCACCGTTCGGGAGACCGGCAACGGACCACTGCTGTCCGACCGCGACGACGAACTGCGGAAGGTCGGCAAGAAGGCCACGGTCGACAGCGCCGCCCCCGACCGGGGCGACGGCTACGGAGTCTCGCTGCGCTGGACCGCCCTGAAGCCGGGCAGGTCGATGGACGCCGTCTTCGAGCTCAACAAGGCGAAGGACTTCACGCAGTTCCGCAAGGCGGCCGCTTCTTTTGAAGTGCCCTCGCAGAACCTGATCTACGCGGACACCAAGGGTCACATCGGCTACCAGGCACCGGGCAAGATCCCGGTACGCGGCAAGGGCGACGGCGCACTGCCCGCGCCCGGCTGGGACTCCGACTACCGCTGGACCGGCTACATCCCGCAGACCGCGCTGCCCTACGAGTACGACCCGAAGCGCGGCTACATCGTGACCGCCAACCAGGCCGTCATCGGCAAGGACTACCCGTACAAGCTCACGTCGGACTGGGGCTACGGGGCGCGCAGCCAGCGCATCACCGACCTGATCCAGTCGAAGATCAAGAACGGTGGGAAGGTCTCCACCGAGGACATGCGCACGATGCAGATGGACAACAGCAGCGAGATCGCCAAGGTGCTGGTGCCCAAGCTGTTGAAGATCGACGTCAAGGACAGCTACGTCCGTGAGGCGCAGAAGCTCCTGGAGGGCTGGGACTACACCCAGGACCCCGATTCGGCTGCCGCCGCGTACTTCAATTCGGTCTGGCGCAACATCCTCAAGCTCACCATCGGCAACAAGCTGCCCAAGGAGCTGCGGGTCAAGGGCCAGTGCCTGAACGTCGACCCCGCAGGGAACACGGGCCCCGCCGACGAGGCCGAGCCGGTGCGCGAGTGCGGCCAGCGTGACGCGGAATCCGCGCAGCCCGATGGCGGCGACCGCTACTACGAAGTGATCCGGTCGATCCTCGACGACGAGGACAACGACTGGTGGAAGTCGCCGAAGACCCGCACGGACGCCGCGACCAAGACCCGCGACCAGCTGTTCGGCCGGGCCCTTGAGGACGCGCGCTGGGACCTGACGGCCAAGCTCGGCAAGGACGTCGACACCTGGAGCTGGGGCCGCCTGCACCGGCTGACCCTGAAGAATCAGACCCTGGGCGTCGAAGGTCCCGGCTGGCTCCAGTTCATGCTCAACCGCGGCCCGTTCAAGCTGGGCGGCGGCGAGGCGGCGGTCAACGCCACCGGCTGGAACGCGGCGGGCGGCTACGGAGTGCAGTGGGTGCCGTCGATGCGCATGGTGGTGAACCTCGACGACCTCGACAAGTCCAAGTGGATCAACCTCACCGGCGCTTCGGGGCACGCCTACAGCGCGCACTACACCGACCAGACCAGCAAGTGGGTCAAGGGCGAGCTGCTGCCGTGGTCCTTCTCCGAGAAGGCCGTGAAGGGCAGTACGAACGACACTCTGGTGCTGCGCCCCTGAGCAGCCGTACGGATCAGTGAAAGGGCCCTCCACGCGCGCGTGGAGGGCCCTTTCGGCGTCACAGGACGCAGCGGCGGCCGCTCAGCGGAAGCGGCGTACTCCCGACGGGGTGACGACGGCGTGCACCGGCTTGTCGTGCGCCTCCTGGGGGACGCGGGCGACGACCTCCGTGTCGTACAGGAGCACCACCAGGGCGGGATCGGCCCCGGCGCGCCCGAGCCGGTCGAGCACCCTGTCGTACGACCCGCCGCCGCGCCCGAGCCGCATCCCGCGCTCGTCCACGGCCAGGCCGGGCAGCAGCACCGCGTCCGCCGCCAGGACGGCGTCGGGCCCGAGCCGCGCCCCCGAGGGCTCCAAGAGCTCGATCTTTCCCGGGTGTTGCACGGGGGCCAGCGAGGCGCCGCCCTCATAGGCGGCCCAGTCCAGGTCGTTGTCCGCGAGGAGCACCGGCAGCAGAACCCGCGTCCCGCGCGCGTGGAGGGCGTCAAGGAGCGCGTGGGTCCCCGGTTCGCTCCCCACGGAGACGTACGCCGCGACCGTGCGCGCCCCGGCGAGCTCCGGCAGCTCCAGCGCGCGCTCGGCGAGAACCGCGGCGGCCTTCTGCGCGTCATCCCTAGTCAACCGGCGCCTCACCGCGAGGAATTCTCCGCGCAACGTGCGCTTGGTTGGCTGGTCCGAGCCGGTTTCTTCCATGATGCGCTCACAGATCCTTCCAGGTGCGCTCATATGAGAACAAAATGTTCTCACCCACAGATTTCGCACATACTCACCGGTTATGGTTACGGACATGACTGAGTCTCACCCCCCAAGGATCAGCAAGGCTGTCATCCCCGCGGCAGGTCTGGGCACCCGGTTCCTGCCGGCCACCAAGGCCACTCCGAAGGAGATGCTGCCGGTCGTCGACAAGCCGGCGATCCAGTACGTGGTCGAGGAGGCCGCCTCCGCCGGCCTCGATGACGTCCTCATGATCACGGGTCGCAACAAGCGCCCCCTGGAGGACCACTTCGACCGCAACTACGAACTGGAGTCGGCCCTTCTCAAGAAGGGCGACGAGGCGAGACTCGCGAAGGTCCAGGAGTCCAGCGACCTCGCGACCATGCACTACGTACGCCAGGGCGACCCCAAGGGACTCGGTCACGCCGTCCTGTGCGCCGCACCGCACGTCGGCAACGAACCGTTCGCGGTGCTCCTCGGCGACGACCTGATCGACCCGCGCGACCCGCTGCTCGCCCGCATGGTCGAGGTCCAGGAGCGGCACGGCGGCAGCGTCATCGCCCTCATGGAGGTGGCCCCCGAGCAGATCCACCTCTACGGCTGCGCGGCCGTGGACGCCACGGACGAGGGCGACGTCGTCAAGGTGACCGGCCTGGTCGAGAAGCCCGACGCGGCGGACGCCCCCAGCAACTACGCGATCATCGGCCGCTACGTCCTGGACCCCCACGTCTTCGACATACTGCGCAAGACCGAGCCGGGCCGCGGCGGCGAGATCCAGCTCACCGACGCCCTCCAGCAGCTCGCCGCCGACGAGAAGGTGGGCGGCCCCGTGCACGGCGTCGTCTTCAAGGGCCGCCGCTATGACACCGGTGACCGTGGCGACTATCTGCGTGCCATTGTCAGACTCGCGTGCGAACGTGAAGACCTGGGCCCGGACTTCCAGGCCTGGCTCCGCAGTTACGTGTCCGAGGAGATGTAGCACTTTGACCAGCAGCGCGACGACCGAAGCCACCGGCCAGGACCACGTCTGGTCGGTGAGTGAGCACCTGGACGACATCCTCGGATCCGTCCGCCCCCTGGAGCCCATCGAGCTCCAACTCCTCGACGCCCAGGGATGCGTCCTCGTCGAAGACGTCACGGTGCCCGTCTCGCTGCCGCCCTTCGACAACAGCTCCATGGACGGGTACGCGGTCCGGGTCGCCGACATCGCGGGCGCGAGCGAGGAGTTCCCCGCCGTCCTGACGGTCATCGGCGACGTCGCCGCCGGCCAGGGTGAGCAGCCAGAAGTCGGCGCGGGCCAGGCCGCACGCATCATGACCGGCGCCCCGCTGCCGCCCGGTGCCGAGGCCGTCGTGCCCGTGGAGTGGACCGACGGAGGCCTCGGCGAAGGCCCCGTCTCCGGGATGCGCGCGCACAGCGCGGCCCCTGACGGAGCCTTTGGAGAGGTCCGCGTGTACCGCCCCGCCGAGGCACGCGCACACGTGCGCGCGCGTGGCAGCGACGTCCAGGCAGGCGACCGCGCGCTGACCGCGGGCACGGTCCTCGGCGCCCCGCAGATCGGCCTGCTCGCCGCGATCGGCCGTGGCACGGTCAAGGTGCGCCCGCGCCCCCGCGTGGTCGTCATGTCCACCGGCAGCGAACTGATCCAGCCCGGCGAGGAGTTGGCCAAGGGCCAGATCTTCGACTCCAACAGCTTCGCCCTCACCGCCGCGGCCCGCGATGCCGGAGCGATCGCCTACCGCGTGGGCGCGGTCGCCGACGACGCCGAGACACTGCGCTCCACCATCGAGGACCAGCTGATCCGCGCCGACCTCATCGTCACCACGGGCGGCGTCAGCGTCGGCGCGTACGACGTCGTGAAGGAAGCCCTCTCATCCGTGGGATACGCAGACGACGGGGTCGAGGCGGGCAGCGGCATCGAGTTCCGCAAGCTCGCCATGCAGCCGGGCAAACCGCAGGGCTTCGGCTCCATCGGCCCCGACCACACCCCGCTGCTTGCCCTGCCGGGCAACCCGGTGTCGTCGTACGTCTCCTTCGAGCTCTTCGTACGCCCCGCCGTGCGCGCCCTGATGGGCCTCCCGGACGTCCACCGGCCCACGGCGCGTGCGGTGCTCAGCGCCGACAAGACGCTGACCTCGCCCGGTGGGAAGCGGCAGTTCCTGCGGGGGCAGTACGACGCCGACGCGGGCAGCGTGCGGCCCGTGGGCGGCGCGGGCTCCCACCTCGTGGCGGCCCTCGCACACGCGGACGCGCTGATCGTCGTCCCGGAGGACACCACATCGGTGGAGCCGGGCGCCGACGTCGAAGTGGTCCTGCTCGGCTGAGAGGGGCGCCCGCGCGGTACGGTGTCGCGCACATAGGCCCCCTTGCGCCGCACCGCGGGAGGCCCGGACCGGGAGCGCCACAGCACATGACCGCGATTTCCCGGGGGGAGACCCCCGGACCCTCTGAGCACCAGAGTCTGACGCACATCGATGAGGCGGGCGCCGCCCGCATGGTCGACGTGTCCGCGAAGGACGTGACCGCGCGCGTCGCCCGTGCCAGCGGCCGCGTCCTGGTCTCGCCCCGCGTGATCGAGCTGCTGCGTGGCGAGGGCGTCCCCAAGGGCGACGCCCTCGCCACCGCGCGGATCGCGGGCATCATGGGCGCCAAGCGCACGCCCGACCTGATCCCGCTCTGCCATCCGCTGGCCGTCTCCGGAGTGAAACTCGACCTCTCCGTGGCGGACGACGCCGTCGAGATCCTCGCCACGGTGAAGACGACGGACCGTACGGGCGTCGAGATGGAGGCCCTCACCGCGGTGACCGTGGCCGCCCTCACGGTGATCGACATGGTCAAGGCCGTCGACAAGGGCGCGGTCATCACGGACGTACGCGTCGAGGAGAAGTCGGGCGGTAAGTCCGGGCACTGGAGCCGCGAAGGAGCCGGCGCATGACGGCCTACCGCGCGCTCGTCGTCACCGCCTCCAACCGCGCCTCCGCAGGCGTCTACGCCGACCGGGGCGGGCCGATCATCGCCGACGCCCTTTCCGCGCTCGGCTTCCAGGTCGAAGGCCCCCAGGTCGTCCCCGACGGCGAACCCGTCGAGCAGGCCCTGCGCGCCGGAGCCGACGCCGGATACGACGTGATCCTCACCACAGGCGGCACCGGCATCTCGCCCACCGACCGCACCCCCGAAGCCACCCGCGCCGTCATCGACCACGAAGTGCCGGGCATCCCGGAGGCGATTCGCGCGTACGGCAGGCAGAAGGTGCCCACGGCCGCGCTGTCCCGCGGTCTCGCCGGAGTGGCGGGACGCACGCTCATCGTCAACCTGCCGGGCTCCACGGGTGGCGTACGGGACGGGATCGCAGTCCTGGAACCCCTCCTCACGCACGCCATCGAGCAGCTCAGGGGCGGCGACCATCCCAGACCCTCCCCCAGTGCCCGAAAGGCCTGGGAGGTACCGCCTGGTGGTGCGAGCTGAACAGCCCTTCCTGGCCGGTCGAGCTGACGGACGGCGATGTTGCCCTCCGCCCGATAAAGATGCGCGACCAGAGGCCATGGCGTGAGGTCAACCGGCGCAACCGGGACTGGCTGCGCCCCTGGGAGGCGACGATCCCGCCGCCCACGCCCAGCGGCCCGATCGTGCACCGCCCGACCTACCGTCAGATGGTCAGGCACCTGCGCGCCGAGGCGCACGCCGGGCGCATGCTGCCGTTCGTGATCGAGTATCAGGGGCGGCTTGTCGGGCAGTTGACGGTCGCCGGGATCACCTGGGGATCGATGTGCTCGGGCCATGTCGGCTACTGGGTGGACCAGTCGGTCGCGGGCCGCGGCGTGATGCCGACCGCCGTCGCTCTCGCGGTCGACCATTGCTTCCGATCGGTCGGGCTGCACCGTATCGAGGTCTGTATTCGCCCGGAGAACGGGCCGAGCCGCAGGGTCGTGGAGAAACTCGGATTCCGCGAGGAGGGGCTTCGTCCACGATATCTCCACATCGATGGCGCCTGGCGCGACCATCTTGTCTTCGCGCTCACCGCGGAAGAGGCACCGGAAGGGTTGCTCCGGCGCTGGCACCAGGCACGACCCCGGAAGACCGCGTAAATAGAATAAGTGTTTGAAATTAATCGGTGATCGACCGTCTGAGACCCGACTTGGTCCCTCTAGAGCATTAATTTCACGCTCCCGGTGACCTGTTGATCGCATCAGTCACAAAAAAAGTTCGAGATATCAGGCAGATCGTGCGACACACCGGCTCAATTGGCAGATGGCCTCAAGCAAACCCCTCTACCGTGTGAGGCGTGAGCAGCAGCGGCCTCATCTACGCAGTCATCGTCGGGGCCTGGGCCGCCTACTTGGTGCCGATGTGGCTCCGTAGGCAGGACGAGCTCAATGAAGCCCGTCCGACGGAACGCTTCAGCACCGCCATCCGGCTCCTGTCCGGACGGGCGGCGATGGAGCGCCGATACGCCAAGGACCTGCAAGCGCGCTCGCCTGAAGAGGAGGAGTCGCGCGAACCGGACAACGCCACCGGCTCGGTGGACGTCCGGGCCTTCGTCGCGCCCCCGCATCGACAGGATCGACCGGGCGGCCAGGGCGGACACGGCGGCCAGGGCGGACAGGAAGAGCGGTCCGAGCCGCAGGGCAAGGTGCCGGTCAAACCCCAGGCGCCGGTCAAACCCCAGGCACAGCAGCCCTCGGCCAGACCGCCGGCGCGGGCCCAGACCCAGCAGCCTTCGCGGCGGTCCCAGGCGCAGCCCGCGGCGAAGTCCCCGGCCAAGCCCTCTGTACGGGCGCAGGTGAATACCCCGGCGCCGACCCCGACCCCGACCCCGGCGCCGACCGGCGCACGGCCTCAGCAGTCGCCCGCCCAGCGGGCCGCATCGGCGGAAGCCGCCGCGCGCGCACGGCGCTCGAAGGTGCTCGCGCGCCGTCGGCGTACGACGGTGATGCTGTTCGTCGCCTTCTCGCTCGGCGCGGTCGTCGCCGCGGTGGGCGGGCTCGCGTTCCTCTGGGCGCCCGCCGCACCGGCCGCGCTCCTGAGCGCGTACATCGTGTACCTGCGAGGCCAGGAGCGACGCCGCTTCACCTACACCATGGACCGGCGCAGGGCCGAGGTCGCGGCGCAGCGGCTGCGGGAACGCCAGCCGCGCAGGCGCGCGTCGGGCGGCGCGGAAGCCGTTGTCGACGACGCGGAGGAAGGACCGGCGCCCGATACGGAGACCGGTCTCTCGGCGCTCGCCGCCGACCGCCGCGCCCTGGTCGAGCAGACCGACCACGCCGAGTGGGTGGACCAGCAGCGCGAGCGGCAGCGCCGACCCGGGCACGGCGACAGCTGGGACCCGGTGCCGGTGCCCCTGCCGACGTACGTGACCGCGCCGGTCGCCCCGCGGGCCACCGGTGACGTCGACTTGGGCGCGCCCGACGCCTGGAGCTCGGCGCGGTCGAGCTCCGTGGAGCCCGCCGCCGACGAGGCGGAGGGCGAGGCGGACGGCAGTGGGTACGGCGAGGGCGCGGAGTACGCCGAGTACGCCGATGGCGCGGAAGGTGCCGACGGTGTGGACGGAGTCGACGGCCGCAGTGACGCACGGCGGGCCGCTTCCGCCCGCCGGGCGCGCGAGCGCGGACGTACGCCGCTCTTCGATCAGTACGACGAAGGGGAGCGGCCGCGGGCCGCCAACGAGTGAGGCTGACCAGTCAGGTCGGCGGCCAGGTCGGCGGGCAGGTCGGCGGGCAGGTCAGCGGCCGGGTCACCGGCCGGGTGACCAGCCAGGAACGGATTTCCGAGCACCCGGATCGGGATGCTAGAGTTTCACTCGTTGCAAGGGCCTGTGGCGCAGTCTGGTAGCGCACCTCGTTCGCATCGAGGGGGTCTGGGGTTCAAATCCCCACAGGTCCACTGCACATGAGATCCCGTCCAGTTCATCGAACTGGGCGGGATCTTTGCTGTGCCCCAGATTTGAAGCGTGGGGGAGCTACAGCCGCTTCGCGAAGCAGCGGCTCAGGTCCTCGAAGCGGTAGTGGCCGAACTTGGCGGGGGCCGGGGTGTAGCCGGCCGAGGTGTACAGGGCTATGGCCTCAGGCTGCTTCGTGCCTGTCTCCAGGACCATGCGCGTACGGCCCGCGCTCCTCGCGTCGTCCTCCAGGGTCGCCAGGATGCGGCGGGCCAGGCCGAGGCCACGGGCCTCCGGGGTGACGTACATGCGCTTGATCTCGGCGTCGCCGTCCGCGTACCCCTCGTCGTTCTCCTCGTGGCCGCGCCAGCCGCCGGTGGCCAGCGGGGTGCCGTTCTCGTCGTAGGCGAGGAGGTACAGCCCGAGCGGTGCGGCGAACATGGCCGGGTCGAGAGGGGTGACGTCGCCCTCATCGCCGTACCGCTGCGCGTACTCGAGCTGCACGCGGTCGTTGAGCTCGACCGCGTCGGGGTGGTCGAAAGGGGTGGGGCGCAGCTCGACGGAGGGCCGCTGCGGCGGTGACTGGATACTCATGCGAACCATCGTACTTCTATGCGGTGGGGTGAGGTCATTCATCAAGTGTGCCGGTATCGTTCCGGGATGCTCACCGTGACCAGTGTGAATGTGAATGGGCTGCGCGCCGCCGCCAAGAAGGGCTTCGTGGAGTTCCTCGCCGAGACATCGGCCGACGTGCTCTGCCTCCAGGAGGTACGGGCCGAGCCGCAGCAGTTGCCCGAGGAGGTGCGGGAGCCCGAGGGCTGGCACGTCACGCACGCGCCGGCCGCCGCCAAGGGGCGCGCGGGTGTCTCCCTCTATACGCGCCGTGAGCCGGACCGGGTGCGGGTCGGGTTCGGGTCGCAGGAGTTCGACGGCAGCGGGCGCTACGTCGAGGCCGATCTGCCCGGCGTCACGGTCGCGAGCCTCTATCTGCCCTCCGGCGAGGTCGGCACGGAGCGGCAGGACGAGAAGATCCGCTTCATGGGGGAGTTCCTCACCTACCTGAAGGGGCTCAAGCAGCGCGCCGCCGCCGAGGGGCGCCAGGTCGTGGTCTGCGGTGACTGGAACATCGCGCACCAGGAGGCCGACCTCAAGAACTGGAAGGGCAACAAGAAGAACTCGGGCTTCCTGCCCGAGGAGCGTGCCTGGCTCAGCGAGGTCTTCGAGGGGGACGCCGACGACGGGGGTGCCGGGTACGTCGACGTGGTGCGCGCGCTGCATCCCGACGTCGAGGGGCCCTACTCGTGGTGGTCCTACCGGGGGCGCGCTTTCGACAATGACGCAGGCTGGCGCATCGACTACCACGTGGCGACGCCGGGGCTCGCGGAGCGCGCGGTCAAGGGGTTCGTGGAGCGGGCGGCCAGTCATGAGGAGCGGTGGTCGGACCATGCGCCCGTCACGGTGGTCTACGACATGTGACGCCGCGCGGCGGCATGGCTTGTTGCGGGCACGTACCTGACAATGACTCAACTGTCCGCCGTGTGTGGCCGCGTGTGGGGGAGACTTCATGTCCGGGATGTCGTTGTCGAAGTCGTCTCGTCGGAGTGTGTTGCTCGGGGCCCTGGGCGTCGGGCTCGGGGCGGGGCTGCCGTTGGCCGCCGCGTCTCCCGCCGGGGCCGGGGGCGGGGGCGGTGCCTCGGGTGGGGTGCCGCGGCATACGCCGCCCGTGATTCTCACGGAGCAGGCGACCCAGCGGATTCTCGTGCTCGATCCGCGGCGCAGGGTCTGGGACGAGGAGGCCGATTCGTCCGTCGTGCGGTGGGAGTTCTCGCCGATGAGGCACGCGGGGTACGAGGACCTTGATCCGGAGTACAGCTGGGTGTATCCGAGCGAGTCCAAGGTGCGCAGGCACCAGGGGCATACGTACGTTCTGACGACCGCGTCCTTCGGCTTCGTCGCCGTTGTCCACTACCCCTCGGGCAAGCGCTACTGGGGCGCGGCGATCGGTCCCGGCGACGACCTCTTCAATCCGCACAGCGCGGAGATCCTGCCTGACGGCAACGTCGCCGTGGCGTGCAGTACGGGGGCGGTGGTCAGGCTTTACGCGGCCTCACAGGGGCCGCGGGCCTCGCGGTATGCCGAGGTGGAGCTCAAGGGGGCGCACGGGCTGCACTGGGACGGTGCGCGTGAGGTGCTGTGGGCCATCGGTGACGATGAGTTGGTCACGTACGAGGTGGGCGGGTCGCGGGCTCGGCCCTCGCTTCGGCAGCTTTCCTCGGTGGGGCTTCCTGTCGGGACGCCGGGTAAGACGCCGGGGGGTCATGACCTTTTCCCTGTGGCTGGACGGTCGGGGGCGTCGGGGGCGTCGGGGCGGTCGGGGTGGTCGGGCCGGTCGGGGGGTTCCGGGCGGCTCTGGGTGACGACCAACGCGTCTGTCTTTCAGTACGACATCGGGAGCGGGGCCTTTGTGCAGGACTTCGCTGGGCGTGAGGAGATCGTCCGGAAGTCGGTGAAGGCTGTTGGTGATGATCCGCGGACGGGGCAGGTTGTCACCACCGTGCCGGAGGGTGGGCTTGAGGAGACGTGGTGGACGCGGAAGGTGAGTGTGCATCGGCCGCGGGGGGCGTATGAGCTGGTGGGGGGCGGGATTTATAAGGCTCGGTGGTTCCTGCCTCGGTAGGGGGGGGGCGGCAGGGGGCAGGGGGGGCAGGGGGGCTGGTTTTGCCTCCGGCGGTTTCATCCCCAACCCCGCCCCTTCCCGAAAACTCGCTCGGCGCGAGGGCCTTGGGCGTACCGTCATCACCGGCTTCGCCGAGTTCGTCCTCAAACGCCGGACGGGCTGATAACCCCGCGTTCGTCCTCAGGCGTCGGACGGGCTGATAATCCCGCGTTCGTCCTCAGGCGTCGGACGGGCTGATAATCCCGCGTTCGTCCTCAAGCGCCGGACAGGCTGAAGATCCCGAGCGCCCGGCCGGTCGGCACTACTCTTCCGGCTTCTCCGAAGCCAAGCGGCGGTCCAGTGCCATCGACAGTTCCGCTTCCACCACGCTCTTCGCCAGGGGGCGCAGGCGCTCGATGCTTACGTCGTCTGCTTCGGGCGGGGTGTGGGTGCGGATTATCGTGATGAACAACTCCGCCAGCGCGTCCGCGTGTTCGCGTACGCGCTGGCCCGCCTCCAGGACCGCCGCCAGTGGGATGCCCTCGCGGACCAGTGCCGATGAGACGTCCAGGAGGCGACGGCTCACGTGGACGATTTCGTCGCCGTCCGTGCCGAGGTAGCCGAGGTCCAGGGCCGCGGCGAGGTTCTCGGGGGTGACCTCGCCCGCGAAGTGGTCGGCCAGTTCCTCGGGGGTGAGGCGGACCGGGGTCTCCTCGGTGGGTTCGCCGATGCCCAGGAGTTCGCCGACGTCGCGGCCGTTCTCGAAGGCCTCCGCCAGTTCCGCGATGCCGCTCAGGGTGTGGCCGCGCTCCAGGAGGGCGGCGATCGTCCGCAGTCTGGCCAGGTGGTGGTCGTCGTACCAGGCGATGCGGCCCTCGCGGCGGGGCGGCGGGATCAGGCCGCGCTCACGGTAGAAGCGCACGGTGCGCACCGTGATGCCGGCCGCCTTGGCCAGCTCCTCCATGCGGTACTCGCGTGTATCTGCCACGGCAGCAGCCTATGTGCTGCCGCGTCGGGAGCGCCGTGCGCGGGTTCTACCGGCGGTAACTCGGTGCGCCAGACCCCTACCCATCAGTACGCAGCTGTTCTACTCTCCCAATTGCGCCAGTGGTCACTGGCAGAGTCGTGAGGCAGTTCGGGAGGCGGCGGCATGGCCGAGGATGAGGACGGGCGCCAGCAGGGGCAGGAGCGGGAGAGGGAGCAGGAGCAGGGGCAGGGGCAGGAGCGCGAGCATGTGCGGGTAGCTGTGATCGGGTCCGGGTTCGGTGGGCTCGGTGCCGCGGTCCGGCTGCGCCGGGAAGGCATTACCGACTTCGTCGTCCTTGAGCGGGCCGGTGCGGTGGGCGGTACCTGGCGGGACAACAGCTATCCGGGCTGCGCGTGTGACGTGCCCTCGCATCTGTACTCGTTCTCCTTCGCGCCCAACCCCGACTGGCCGCGCACCTTCTCCGGCCAGGAGAAGATCCACGCGTACCTGGAGCAGGTCGCTGACACCTTCCGGCTCCGCTCGCACATCCGCCTCGATACCGAGGTGGAGCTCGTGCGCTGGGACGCGGAGAAGCTGTGGTGGGAGGTCGAGACCAGCAAGGGCACTCTCATCGCCGACATCGTCGTCTCCGCCACCGGGCCGCTCTCCGACCCCAAGCTGCCGGACATCCCCGGCCTCGACACCTTCGAGGGCGAGGTCTTCCACTCCGCGCGCTGGGACCACGACTACGACCTGCGCGGCAAGCGCGTCGCGATGATCGGCACCGGGGCCTCCGCCATCCAGATCGTGCCCGCCATCCAGCGCGAGGTCGGCAGGCTCACTCTCTTCCAGCGCACCCCGCCGTGGGTCCTTCCGCGCATGGACCGCGCCATCAGCAAGGCCGAGCGCTGGCTGCACCGCCAGCTGCCGTTCACCACGCAGGCCCGGCGCGGAATCCTGTGGGGCATAAGGGAGTTGCAGGTCCAGGCGTTCACCAAGCGGCCGAACGAGCTCGGCGCGGTCGAGCAGATCGGCAAGCGCAACATCGCGCGCGCCGTCAAGGACCCGGCGCTGAGGGCCAAGCTGACGCCGTCGTACCGCATCGGCTGCAAGCGGATCCTGCTCTCCAACACCTATTACCCGGCTCTCGCGCAGCCCAATGTGGACGTCGTCGCCAGCGGGCTCAGCGAGGTCCGCGGCAACACCGTCGTCGCCGCGGACGGCACCGAGACCGAGGTCGACGCGATCATCTTCGGTACGGGGTTCCATGTGACGGACATGCCGATCGCCAACCGCGTGGTGGGTGCCGACGGCGTGACGATGATGGAGACCTGGAAGGACGGGATGAAGTCCCTGCGCGGCGCGACCGCTGCGGGCTTCCCCAACTTCATGACGGTCATCGGCCCGAACACCGGGCTCGGCAACTCCTCGATGATCCTGATGATCGAGGCTCAGTTGAACTATCTCGCCGACTACGTAAGACAGTTGGACGTACTCGGCGGCCGGGCCGCGCTTGCCGTGCGGACGAGCGCCGTGAACGCCTGGAACGACAAGGTCCAGGAGCGCATGAAGCGCACCGTGTGGAACACCGGCGGCTGCAACAGCTGGTACCTCGACGAGAACGGCGTGAACACGACGATCTGGCCGGGCACGACGACGGAGTTCCGCAACGCCACGCGGCGGGTGGATCTCGCCGAGTACGAGGTGGTGCGGCCGCCGAAGGTCAGCGCGGCGGCGAAGCCCGCCAACGCGGGGAAGAGCACGTCGCGTACGGCGAAGAAGGCTGAGGCAGGGGCATGAGCAGGCTGACGCATGTGACGAGCGGGCCCTTCGCGCCGCCTGCCGCGGCGCGGGAGCTGACCGTCGTGTCGGCGGACGGCGCGCGGCTGCACGCGGAGGTGCACGGGCCCCAGGACGCGCCCGCGGTGGTGCTCGCGCACGGGTGGACGTGCTCGACCGCCTTCTGGGCGGCGCAGATACGTGACCTGGCCGTCGATCACCGGGTCATCGCGTACGACCAGCGGGGGCACGGGCGCAGTGTCGCGCCGGACGGCGTCGAGGGCTACAGCACCACCGCTCTCGCCGACGACCTGGAGGCGGTGCTCGCGGCGACCCTCGAACCGGGGGAGCGGGCTGTGCTCGCCGGGCACTCGATGGGCGGCATGACGATCATGGCCGCGAGTACGCGGCCCGTCTTCCTGGAGCACGCGGCGGCGGTTCTGCTGTGCAGCACGGGGAGTTCGCGCCTTGTCGCCGAGTCGCTCGTGGTGCCGGTGCGGGCCGGGCGGCTGCGGACGCGGATCACGCGGTCGGTCCTCGGCGCGAAGGCCCCGCTGGGGCCTGTGACGCCGATGGCCCGCAAGATCCTCAAGTACGCGACGATGGGGCCGGGTTCGGCCCCCGACCGGGTCGACGTGTGCGCGCACATAGTGCACGGGTGCCCCAGGGTGGTGCGCTACCGCTGGTCCCACGTGCTCGACGAGCTCGAACTCGACGCGGGTGTACTGGAGTTGAACGTGCCGACCGCGGTCATCGCGGGCACGGCCGACCGGATGACGCCCGTCACGCACGCCCGGCGCATCGCCGGGATGCTGCCGGACTCCCTCGGTCTCACCGAGCTGCCGGGGCTCGGCCACATGACGCCGGTCGAGGCGCCGGAGGCGGTCACGGGCAGGATCAGGGAGCTGGCGAAGAGGTACGTACGGGTGGACGGTCAGCAGGTGCACGGGCTTGAAGGGCTTGAGGGGAGCAGCGCATGAGCAAGGTCAGCCTGGAGGGCCAGGTCGCGGTCGTCACCGGGGCGGCGCGGGGCGTGGGGGAGTTGCTCGCGCGGAAGCTGTCGGCGCGGGGTGCGAAGATCGCGCTCGTCGGCCTTGAGCCGGACGAGCTGAAGCAGGTGGCGGGGCGGCTGCACACCGAGGCCGAGGCCTGGCACGCGGACGTGACGGACCATGTCGCGATGGCCCGGGTCGCCCAGGAGGTCAAGGAGCGGTTCGGGAAGGTCGACATCGTCGTCGCCAACGCGGGTGTCGCCAACGGGGGTCCGTTCGTCGAGTCCGACCCCGAGGCGTGGCGCCGGGTGATCGAGGTCAACCTCATCGGCAGCGCGGTGACGGGGCGGGCGTTCCTGCCGGTCCTGATGGAGAGCAGGGGCTATCTGCTCCAGATAGCCTCGCTGGCCGCGATCACGCCGGCGCCGATGATGACGGCGTACTGCGCGTCGAAGTCGGGCGTCGAGGCGTACGCGCACTGTCTGCGGGCCGAGGTCGGCTACAAGGGTGTGAAGGTCGGCGTCGGCTACCTGTCCTGGACGGACACGGACATGGTGCGGGGGGCCGATCAGGACGACGTGATGCGGGAGTTGCGGCAGCGCCTGCCGTGGCCGTCCAACAAGACGTACCCGCTGGGCCCGGCCGTCGACCGGATCGTCGCCGGTATCGAGCGTCGCTCCAGCCATGTGTACGCGCAGTGGTGGCTGCGGGGCATGCAGGGCATCCGGGGATACCTGCCGGGGGTCATCGGCTCGGTCGGCCAGCGCGAGATGCGGCGGTTCGAACCCCGCCTCGGGTCGGTCTCCACGGGGCTCGTGGGGGCGGGGGGCTCCGCCGATGAGCAGGTGCGCAGTGGGCGGTAGTTGGCTCCAAGGGCTGACCGGCTGACCGGCTGACCGGCTGACCCGGCCCCGCACGGCGATGAGGCCCGCCCGGCGTCCCGGGTGGGCCTCATCTGGTCCAGCTCGGCGCAGCGTCAGGCGTCGTAGTCCTGGTTGAACTTGTCCTGCTGCTCCTGCGCGGCGTCCCTGGCCTGGTCAGGGGCCTGCTGGCCGCGCTCCTGCGCGTCGTCGCGGCCCTGCGAGGCGCGCTCGCCCGCCTCGTCCTTCTTGTCGCCCATGGCCTTCTTGGCGCGGTCCTGCAGCTCGCCGGACTTGTCCTGGAACTGGTCCTTGATGCCCATGCTTGTTCACTCCTAGAGGGTGAGGTTGGAGGGGCCTCGACCAGACTTACATGGGGGGACCTACCTCGCATTTCGATCATTAACGGGCAGTGACGGGCCGCGAGAAGGCCCCCGAGAGGCCGCCGAGAAGGCCCCCGAGAGGCCGCCGGGAAGGCCCCCGAGAGGCCCGCCGGGAAGCCCCGTGAAGAGCCCCGCTACTCGCCCCGCGGCGGAAGCTTCGGACGCCGCCGGTCCGGTACGTCCCCGAGCCCCGGCGGTGTCGCCGCCGGCCGGTCTTTCAGCAGGTCGAGCGCCACCCGCACCGCGTCGTCGAGCTGGGCGTGCCGCCCCTCCGCCCAGTCCAGGGGCGTGCGGAGCACCTCCAGGTCCGGGGACACGCCGTGGTTCTCCACGGACCAGCCGTACTCGTCGAACCACCCCGCGTTCATCGGCACCGTGATGACCGTCCCGTCCCCGAGGGTGTGCCGCCCGGTCATCCCCACCACTCCGCCCCACGTGCGCAGGCCCACCACGGGGCCGAGGCCGAGCAGCTTGAAGGCCGCGGTGATCATGTCGCCGTCCGACGACGTCGCCTCGTCGGCCAGGGCCACCACGGGCCCGCGCGGTGCGTTCGACGCGTACGAGACCGGCTGGGCGTTCCGTGTCAGGTCCCAGCCCAGGATCTTCCGCGTCAGCTTCTCGACCACCAGCTCACTGATGTGGCCGCCCGCGTTGCCGCGCACGTCGACGATCAGGGCGGGACGCGCGACCTCCAGGCGCAGGTCGCGGTTGAACTGCGCCCAGCCCGATCCGCCCATGTCGGGGATGTGCAGGTAGCCGCACTTCCCCTCGCTCAACTCCCGTACGACCTCACGTCGTTTGGCCACCCAGTCCTGGTAGCGCAGGGGGCGTTCGTTGATGAGCGGGACGATCGCCACCCTCCTCGGCCTGCCCTCCGTCTCCGCCGCCTCGAACGTCAGCTCGACCGTCGTGCCGCCCGCCGCCGCGAGCAGGGGGAAGGGGCCCGTCAGCGGGTCCACCGGGCGGCCGTCGATGTGCGTGAGGACCGCGCCCTCGCGGATGCCGGCGCCCGCGAGCGGCGAACGCGCCTTGGAGTCGGAGGAATCGCCGGGCAGGATCCGTTTGATCACCCAACTGCCGTCACGACAGACCAGGTTGGCGCCCAGGAGGCCCATCGCCCGCTGATAGTGCGGCGGCCCTTCGTTGCGGCGGGCGGCGGAGACGTACGCATGGGAAGTGCCCAGCTCGCCGAGGACCTCGCGGAGCAGGTCCGCGAACTCGTCGGGGGAGGCGACCCGTTCCACAAGGGGCCGGTACTGGTTCAGGACCGCGGGCCAGTCGATGCCGCACATGTGCGGCTCCCAGAAGTAGGCGCGGATGAGGCGGCCCGCCTCGTCAAAGGACTGGCGCCACTCGGCCGCCGGGTCGACCTCGTGCATGATGCGGCGCAGGTCGATCCAGACGGTCGTGTCGATGTCGCCGACCTCCGTCGAAGGGATCGCGCTCAGTTCGCTGTCGTCGACCACCACGAGCCGTGAGCCGTCACCGCTGAGCGCGAACCAGTCGAGATGGTCGACCAGGGCGGACTTCTTGCCCTTGGTGATGTTGAAGTACTCCAGGGTCGGGCGCCCCGAGGTGTCCGCCGGATTGGCGAACGTCTCGCCGAGCGCGCCCGAGATCGGCCAGCGCAGCCAGACAAGGCCGCCGCCGCTGACGGGGTGGAGCGCCGAGTACTTCGACGCCGACACCGGGAACGGCGTCACCCTGCTCTCCAGGCCCTCCACCTCCACGATGACGGCGCCGTCCTGCGGCCTGCCGTCGGCCGGGTCGAGGCCGCCCGCGGCCGGGCGGCCGTCGGGGGAGAGGGCGAAGGGCGAGGGGGTCGCCGAGGACAGGGGGACGAGGTAGGGGCGGCAGCCGAGCGGGAAGGACAGATCGCCGGTGTGCACGTCGTAGACCGGGTCGAAGCCGCGCCAGGACAGGAAGGCCAGATAGCGGCCGTCGCGGGTGAAGACCGGGTTCTCGTCCTCGAAGCGGCCGTTGGTGACGTCGACGATGATGCGGCAGCCAGGACCTTCGATACGGGCCATCTTGATGTGGCGCAGGGAGCGTCCGATGCCGGGGTGCGACCACGTCAGCCAGGCCCCGTCCGGGGAGAACGCCAGGTCACGCACCGGGCCGTTGAGGGAGCGGATCAGCTCCGTCACCTCGCCGTCGGACTCCTCCGTGGCGTCGACCAGGAGGAGCCTGCCGTCGTTCGACGCGATCGCGAGCCGTTCGCCCTCGGGGTCGGAGAGCAGTTCGAGGACCCGGCCGAGCTTCCCCTGCGCGAGCCTGCGCGGCAGGCGCGTGCCGCTCGCGCGCGGCAGATAGGCGATCTCTACGGCGTCCTCGCCCTCCGCGTCGGTGACGTAGGCGACCTGCCCGCCCTTGCCGAGCATCTCCGGGAGCCGGACGCGCACGCCCGGGGTGTCCGTGATGGTGCGGGCGGGACCGTCCCGGTGTGTGAGCCAGTACAGGCTGCCCCGTACGACGACGGCGCTGGCCCGGCCCGTCGTGTCCACGGAGAGCGAGTCGACGTGCTGCGCGGCCGGCACCTGATAGATCCGCCGGCCGGCGCGCGGCCCGCCGAGGCGTACGTCGAGGCGGCGCGGCACGGAGTCGGCGGACAGGTCGTCCACCAGCCAGACGTCGCCCGCGCACTGGTAGACGACGCGGGCGCCGTCGCTGGACGCGTGCCGCGCGTAGAACGTGTCGTGATCGGTGTGCCGCCGCAGGTCGGAGCCGTCCGGCAGGCAGGAGTAGAGGTTGCCGACGCCCTCGTGGTCGGAGAGGAAGGCGATCCTGCCGTCCACGAACATCGGGGTGTCCAGATGTCCGTCGAGGTCGGGCACGAGCTGGTCGCCGTGCAGCCACAGGCGACCCTTAGCGCCGCCCCGGTAGCGCTTCCAGGCGGCGGGCTCGTGGGGCGGCTTCCCGGTCAGGAGGAGCGTCTTGCGTTCGCCCTCGATGTCGTTGACCGCGATGTCGTACACAGGGCCCCAGGGCAGCTTGCCGCCGGGTGATCCGTCGGTCGGCACGCTGTAGGCCCAGCAGTAGTACGAGAAGGGCTGGCCGTGCGAGGAGACGGCGAGGATGTCGCCGTCCGGGGACCAGCCGCAGACCCGGGTGTCCGTACTCCCCCAGTAGGTGAGGCGCCGGGCCGGGCCGCCGTCCACCGGGGCGAGATGGATCTCCGGATCGAGGCTTCGCCATGTCGTGTACGCGATGTGGCGGCCGTCCGGCGAGAAGCGCGGGTGGCTCACCTTGGTCCGGTCGACGGTCACCCGCCAGGCCCGGCCCGCGGGCTCCGAGTCCGGGCTCAGCGGGGCCACCCAGAGATCGTCCTCGGCCGCGAAACAGAGACGGTCGCCGCTGAGGTGCGGAAATCGCAGGTAGGCGTGGTCGGCAAGTTCAGCGTGGGCTTCATCGCGCGCGTCGGTCACTTCACCATGCTTTTCCGGTGTGCGGGGCCCGGCAACTCGTACATGCGGTCGGACAGGCGCGAACATGGCGCGTGACGCAGCACACGTACGAAACGGTTTCGTTTCGTTAAGGGGCCGAGTAGAGTCATGGCGTACGAAACAGTTTCGACAAGGGTCCGACAGGGACTCGACGCAGACTCGACGAGGAGCGGAGGGGTCATGGCTGAGGCGGCAACGGTGCGGCGCAGCCGGATCACGCCCGAGCGCGAGGCCGAGATCTACGCGGCCGTGCTCGATCTGCTCCGCGAGATGGGTTACGAGGCGCTCACGATGGACGCCATCGCGGCCCGCACGAAATCCAGCAAGGCCACCCTCTACCGCCAGTGGGGGAGCAAGCCCGAGCTGATCGCCAGGGCACTGCGGCACAACAAGCCGGTGTCCATCGCGGACATCGACACCGGGTCCCTCCGTGGCGACCTGATGGAATCCGTGCACCGGTCGGACGACTGTCAGATGGAGCAGGACGCCGCGCTGATGCGGAGCCTGTTCCACGTCATCCACGGAAATCCCGAACTCCACCACGCGCTGCGGCAGGTGCTCATCGAGCCGGAGATCACCGGCCTGAACACCCTGCTGCGCAGAGCCGTGGAGCGCGGCGAAGTGTCCCCGGACAACCCGGCGCTCGGCTTCGTCATCCACATGATGATCGGCGGCTTCGTCGCCCGTGACCTCATCGAGGACCGCACGGTCGACCGCGAGTTCCTCCGTTCCTACATCGACGCCGTGATTCTCCCCGCTCTCGGCGTCTGACCGACTCCCCTCCCCAGTACGTACGTTCCACCTGACGCGACCTCCCCATTGCCTTGAGGGCATGGGCGGTTTCCCCTACGCCGTCGGGCTGGTCCCCCCTGCCCCGTAGCCACCACGACCTGACCGGGAGTACGCCCTCGTGGCCACTTTCCTCTACAAGCTGGGCCGACTCGCCTTCAGGCGGCGGCACTTCGTCGCCCTGATATGGGTGGCGCTCCTGACGCTCGCCGGAGTCGGCGCCGCGTCCGCGCCCACCGCCGCCTCCAGTTCCTTCTCCATTCCGGGGACGGAGGCCCAGAAGGCCTTCGACCTGCTCGAAGACCGTGTGCCCGAAGCCAGTGCCGACGGTGCGAGCGCCAAGGTCGTCTTCAAGGCACCGGACGGCGAGAAGGTCACCGATCCGGACAACAAGGCCCAGATCCAGAAGACCGTCGCCGCCCTCAAGTCCGGTTCGGACGAGGTGGCGCGGGCGGACAGCCCCTTCCAGGCCAAGACGGTCAGCAAGGACGGCTCCACGGCGTACGCGTCGGTCTCGTACAAGGTCACCTCGATGGAGCTGACCGAGGACAGCCGTGACGCGCTTGAGAAGACGACCGACCAGGCGCGCGAATCCGGGCTCACGGTCGAGGTCGGCGGCGACGCGCTGCAGGCCATGCCGGAGACCGGGGCCACCGAGGTCATCGGCATCGCGATCGCGGCCGTCGTGCTCATCATCACCTTCGGTTCGCTGATCGCGGCGGGTCTTCCGCTGCTCACCGCGCTGATCGGAGTGGGCATCGGTGTCTCCTCGATCACCGCGCTCGCCAGCGCGCTCGACCTGGGGACGACGACTTCGACGCTCGCCATGATGATCGGCCTCGCGGTCGGCATCGACTACGCGCTCTTCATCGTCTCCCGCTACCGCGGCGAACTCTCCGACGGACGCGACCGCGAGGACGCGGCGGGCCGAGCGGTGGGGACGGCCGGATCGGCCGTGGTCTTCGCCGGGCTCACCGTCGTCATCGCGCTGGTCGGCCTGGCCGTGGTGAACATCCCGATGCTCACCAAGATGGGCTTCGCGGCGGCCGGCACGGTCGTCATCGCCGTACTCATCGCGCTCACCCTCATCCCGGCGCTGCTCGGTTACGCCGGCAAGAAGGTCAAGCCGATGGGCGAGAAGAGCAAGGTGCTCGGCGGGGGCAAGAAGAAGGCGGCGGCAGCCGACGGTGCCGCCGAGGGTGCTGCGGAGAAGGCCGGGGCGAAGAAGGACAACCTCGGCACCCGCTGGGCACGCTTCGTCGTGCGCCGTCCGCTCACCGTCCTGCTCGTCGGTGTCATCGGCCTCGGCGCCGCCGCGCTGCCCGTCTCCTCCCTCGAACTGGGCCTCCCGGACGACGGCGCGCAGCCGACGTCCACGACCCAGCGCAAGGCGTACGACCTGGTCTCCGACGGATTCGGCCCCGGCTTCAACGGCCCGCTGATGACGGTCGCCGACCTCAAGGGGTCCGCCGACCCGAAGGCCGCGGCCGGTGAGATCACCAAGACGATCTCCGGGCTCGACGACGTCCTCTCGGTCGCCCCGCCGATGATCAACAAGGCGGGCGACACGGCGATCATCAGCGTCGTCCCGTCCTCCAAGCCCAGCGGCATCGAGACCGAGAACCTCGTGCACGCGATCCGTGGCGCGGGCGCCGACATCAAGTCCGACACCGGTGCGAGCGTCATGGTCACCGGCTCGACGGCCATGAACATCGATGTCTCCCAGAAGCTGAACGACGCCCTGCTGCCCTACCTGGCACTCGTCGTCGGACTCGCCTTCCTCCTCCTGATCGTCGTCTTCCGCTCGATCCTGGTCCCGCTCAAGGCGGCGCTCGGCTTCCTGCTCTCGGTCCTGGCGGCCCTCGGCGCTGTCGTCGCGGTCTTCCAGTGGGGTTGGCTCGGCTCGCTCTTCGGCGTCGAGCAGACCGGCCCGATCATGAGCATGATGCCGATCTTCATGGTGGGCGTCGTCTTCGGCCTCGCGATGGACTACGAGGTCTTCCTCGTGACCCGCATGCGCGAGGCGTACGTCCACGGGGAGCGGCCCGGACAGGCGATCGTGACCGGCTTCAGGCACGGGGCGCGGGTGGTCTCGGCGGCTGCCGTGATCATGATGGCGGTGTTCGCCGGGTTCATCGGATCCAGCGAGCAGATGGTGAAGATGATCGGCTTCGGCCTCGCGATCGCCGTCTTCTTCGACGCGTTCATCGTGCGCATGGCGCTGGTCCCGGCCGTGCTCGCGCTGCTCGGCAAGAAGGCGTGGTGGCTGCCGAAGTGGCTGGACCGCGCACTGCCGAACGTGGACGTCGAGGGCGACGGACTGCGCACGGACGCCGAGAAGGACGCGGGCCGGGGTTCGGACGCCGACCGGGAGCCGGTAGGGGTCTGAGAGGTCTCGGGAGCGGAGTCTCGGGAGCGGGGGCGGCGACGAGCGCAGGAGGGAACGCGCTCGTCGCCGCCCCCGCTCGTCGCCGCCCCCGCTCTGTGCCGTCTGTGCCGTCTGCGTCCTCTGGGTCGTCAGTGGGGGACGGGAGTGGCCGCGTACGTGCGGCGCAGAAAGCGGACCAGCGCCGGAGCGTCGAACTGCACGACCGCCACCCCCTGCGCCGAGTGGAACTCCATGACCGTCTGGACCCGCCCACAGGGCCAGATGCGCACGTCGCCGCTGGTGGTCGGGGCCCGCAGGCCCTGTTCAAGGAGCTCTCGGGCGAAGGTCCACTCGTGAGGGCCACGGGAATCGTGGGAACCAGGGAGGCCGCCCCCCCCCCCCGGGGGGGGGGGCGGCCGGGGGGTGGGCCCGGCGGGCGGGGCGGCGGGCGGGGGGGGCGGGGGGGGCCGGGCGGACGGGGGGGGGGGGCCCAGGTGATA